>NC_008593.1:1910790-2547720 GCF_000014125.1 Clostridium novyi NT
ATCAACAACCTTATCATATTCATCTTTTTTGTAATATATATTGGCTAAAATTATCCTACTATCTATAAATCCCTTTTTATACTCTATTTCCTTTAATATTTCATCAACTAAATTAATCTTTTCAAAGGCCATAATATAATTATTTTCGTTTAGATATATATTTCCCTCTCTGTTTAATACATCTATTTCATCCTTTTTATTTTTTGTTTCTAAAACTATATTTTTTGCTGACTGTAATATCTTTTTAGCAGATTTGAATTTAAATAAATCCATATATATATCTGCCATTTTTAACAATATCCTTGTTTTCTCATCATTATATCTATAAGGTAACAATTGAGATGCTTTCTTTAAATTAAACAACGCTTCTCTATGATTTCTTAATAAGATCATTTTACTTGCATTTTCAATGTAATACTCAACCGCTCTTATATTTTGATTTGATCTTTCCAGATGATATATAACTTCTTCCCTATTTTCTATATTATTTTCTCCACATTTTATCAGAAGTTCTCCAGCTTCTCTATGCATTTCCACTTTTTCATCTATTTTTTCATAAACCAAATCTTTTAAAATCTTACTACAAAAATCATAAACAAAGCCCGCATCCTCTATTTTTCTACATAGTATACCTTTAGAAGTTAAGTCCTCTATAATATCATCATAATTTAATCCATCTTTTTTCATGAATTCTTCTATTATTTTTTGAGATACTCCATCTGTAAATATAGATATAAATTCAAGTATAAAGTAAGACTCTGCCCCTATTTTATTCAATTCACTAACAAAAGCTTGTTCTATGGACTTTGGCATAGGTAGTGAATCATAATCTCCATTATAAGCAATATCCCATTTGCCCGTTTCCTCTTCAACATATATTATTTCATTTAATAAAAGATTTTTAATAGTTTCTTCTATGAATAAAGGATTGCCATAAGTCTCCGAATATATTTTTTTAGAAAACTTTATAGGATATTCTGAAAGTCCTAATAATTTTTCTATTAAGCAAGCTGTACCTTCAAATGATAATCCTTTTAGCGGAATGTTTATTGTTGAATTGTTTTTGTTCATTCTATTTATAAAATTGAAAAACCCTGGTTCTAGTAAATCTTCTTCATTATAAGATAAAATTATAATTAAATTTTTAATGGACTCAGAATTATAAACATATTCTAATGCTTCTAATGAAATCTTTTTAAACACACTTATATTATCTATAATAATGACACTAGATTTTTCTTTGAATACCTCTTTAATAAAATTTTCAGATATCTTAAATAACCTTACCTTTTCATGGAATGAACACATAGATTCTAATGATATAAAGTTTTTATCTTCTTCTGTCTGCGGTATAAACTTTTCAAACTCCTCTTTGTATGTTTCTCCAATACTCTCTCTGCAAGAATAAATAATTTTCTTACAAAACTCAATAAGATTTTTATTTCTTCCGTTATTAGATGATGGAAAAGTTGAATATACACTTACTCCATCTAAACTTAGAATTCTTTCAACTTCTTTTAGTATTTTAGTCTTTCCTATTCCAGTTTCTCCATGAACAAATATACATTTATTTTCCCCATGTTTTTCTTTCATAAATCTATATTCTGATATGATTGTTTTTAATTCATACTCTCTATCTACCACTGGAGTATTAACATTAATTTTTTCTATTTCGCTAATATTATATGGCGCATAATTAGTTCCTAATACCTTATTCATATCATGAACCATTTTATTTATATTGTGATAACGATCCTTTGGATTATTGCTAATCATTTTTTTTATTATTTTTATTATTTTTTTTATTTTTTCATTTAAATATAATTGATCAAACTCTAATAGATTATCATTAATTGTTGAATATACGTCTGTTTTAAAATCAACTTTTATATTATTTTTTATAAAAAATAATATAACCGCCAACACCCCTAAAGAATATATCTCACTTTCAATAGTTGGATTGTCACCATTTAATATTTCTGGCGCCTTAAATATTAGACCTCCTTTTATTTCCCCTTTTAAGTATGAACTTTCTACCTCTAAGGTAACTAAATCCATAAGTTTAACTTTTAATTTGTTGTCTTTCTTATATAATAAAATATTTTCAAGATTTATTTCTTCATACTTTATTCCCCTTAAATTAAGATAATTTATCGCCATACATACTTGAACATATACATCAATTATTTCTTTATATGATAGATTTTCTATTAAATCATTTGCTTTGTAATAGTCCTTTAGATACTCACTTGTATAATAGTACTGTTTATATGCTAATCTTTTATTATCAATTGAACTTACTAATCCAAAGTTAAAAACTTTTAAAATTCCTTCTGTTTCAACATTTGATAAGTCAGTAAAATTGTTTATAAGAAAGTTAATTAAAGTTTTTGACAAATAATCGGAGTTAATTATTATTAATTTTCTTATTTTATTATCTACAATATCTTGTACAGCATATGATGAACTCTTCCTATTTTGCTCAATTTTTTTTATAATTTTATACTTGTTGTTAATTAGCTCCACAAACTCACTTCCTTACTTTTTCAGTATTATTTTTCCATTTAATACTATAATTATATCACTTTATGAACTATTTTCCTATTATGCATATTATAAGATACTAATATAACTCTATGTATATTTTTAGTTCCTACTGTATTTTATTCCTTAAATGTTATATAATAAATTTAAGCATTTTTTTAAAATTCTGAAAAAGGCGGGGATACATATGGAAAAAAGTCTTGTATTAATCAAACCAGATGCAGTAGAAAGAAACATTATTGGGGAAATCATATCTTTTTACGAAAGACAGAATTTAAAAATAACAGCATTAAAATTACTTAAAGCAACAAGAGAAATTGCAGAACAACATTACGCTGAACATAAGGGTAAACCTTACTATGAGGAACTTATAGAATTTATAACTCGTAGCCCATTATGCGCTATGGTTGTTGAAGGAGAAGATGCTATTGCTACAGTTAGAAAAACTAATGGTAATACCGATCCTTCAAAAGCTGATAAAGATACTATAAGAGGAACTTTTGGCATATCAAAGACTGAAAATTCAGTACACTCTTCTGACAGTCCTGATAATGCTGAAAAAGAAATTAAGCTTTGGTTTTAATTTTTAATTATTCATAGTATTTTAATTAGATTTATTTAGGAATCATACATTATTTATTTTAAGCTTAAGAATATTAATATTCTTAAGCTTAAAATTTTCTTACTATTTAAAATTTTGTGATTTAGATTTTAAATAAAAATATGACATAAATGTTTTACCATCAAATATTTTTCCTTCTTTAATTTGTTCTTCAAATTCTTTTAAAGGAATCCATGTAATTTCAGTAACATCCTCATCATTTAAAATACTTTTACTTTTTACTTGATCTTTCTTTACACGAACTTCAAATATACTCATGGTACTATTACTAAATCCCATAATTGGTTTATATTCTAATACCTTTTCTACATCCTCTTCCTTTATTTCTAAATTTGTTTCTTCTCTTAATTCTCTAACTAAACAAGTTTCTTTTCTTTCTCCTTCTATATCTAGGCAACCTGCTGGTATTTCTAAAGTTTCTTCCATAACAGCTGGTCTAAATTGCTTTACAAGTAAAATTTCATTAAATTCATTTAATACGATTGCAGCTACCGCATCATAATTTTTTAATATATCATATTTTCTTCCTTCAATCTCTCTACCATAAACCTTTAGCCATCCATTGTACATTAATTTGTCTTCCATATTTATCACCTCAACTAAATATTATAATTATGTGTTTTAAAAATATTATATCAAAAATTTTTACATATATTCTTTTTAAATGGGTATCATATATATTGTCAGAAGGAATTAAGTTTTACGAAAGCATTAAAAATTTTTAAAGAGTACCTTATAGTAAGATTACTTTGTAAATTACTTGGAGGTGTTTCCGTTGGGAATTTTTAATTGCTATTGATAAATTTATTAATACTTATTTATAAAAATAGCTATTAATAAATCAATAGCTGAGTAAATTTTAACTTCTGATCATATAGATTAAGGTAGATGTTATATAATGTAACATCTACCTTTTTATTTTATATATTTATTTTTATAATCTAATTTGATTACATATTTTAATAATCCTTATAGTTTTTACCTTATTATACGCACTTTATCAACTATAACTTATCTCTAAATATTAATTAATTAGATTAATATATCCTTTTTAACAAATATAACGTGAGAGATTATATAACATATAGCTGTCCAAACCAACAATACAGTAATTGAAAATGTTGGAGTCAGATTAATATTTGAAAATTTATATACAAGTTGCCCTGTTAAAACATTTTCTGGATTTCCAAAGCTAACAAATAAATATTGTGCTAACTTTTTTAATGCAGGGAATTCTGAGAATATATTAAATACTATTACTAAAACTATACTTAATGCCATTGATACCATACTACTTTTTAATACAGTAGATAGCATAAAAGTAAATGCTGTACAAGCAACTATAAATAATGCTTGTAATAAAAACATGTTGATTATATGTTTCCACATAGGAATTATAAATGTAGTTCCAGCTATTGCCTTTACAGCAGACTGACCCATTTCAGGTTTTGCTGCTAAATTATATACAAATTTTGTTCCAACTTGTACTGGGTAATTAAAATCTCCAAATTTAAATATAAGCCCCATTACTAGAAAAGCTACAAGCTCAATTCCTACTATAAATACAGTTGATGAAACTACTAATGTTACAAATTTTGAAAATAATATTTTGCCCCTTGAAACAGGCTCTGTTAATAAAAATTTCATTGTAGGTGGTGTATATTCACCTGATACCATATCAGAACCAAACACTATAACTCCAACAACTAAAAATATAGCTCCAAGTAACATAAATAATTGTTGTAAATAATCTATGGCTCTTACATCAAAATTATTTTCATTAGGCTCAATATCATGACTTAATAAATACTTTTTTTGTTGTAAATCTAAAGTTAATCTTTCCTTTTCTTCATCTTCAATTTTAGATTGTTTTAATTGCTCCTCTGTATCTTTAATTTCCTTCTTTAATGTAACTCTCCAATCAACTTTTCCTTTTTTTACTTCCTCTTTTATCTCATCTATTCTTTTATATGCTTCAGTTATTTCATTATCAAATTGTTTTTTATCTTCTTTAGAAATCTTAGGATCATTTTTCATCTCATTTAGACTTTTTATTTGTTCATGCTGTCTTGCTATTCTATTTTCTGGTTTATTATTTTTTTTCATATTCTTTGCTGAATTGTAAACCCCAAATCCTATAAATCCCAATAATAAAATAAATGCCATAATAACTACATAAGTTTTTTTTCTACTCATAATCTTTATAAATTCATTTTTTATAAGTGTAAATATCATTAGTTCTTACCTCCTTCTACAAGTTCTATATACCTATCTTCAAGTTCTGCGTGACTCTTATATATTTCTTCTATTTCAATATCACGTTTTGCAAGCTCAAATACAATCTTAGGTACAAAGCCCTTCTTTACATGCATTTTGAATAATCCTTCTTTTAACTTTATATCACTTATAAACTCTAATGTAGCTAATATATCCTTACATTTTTCTTTATTCTTAACTGATAAAACTATATTTTCAAACTCATTATTTATAACATCACCATGTATACTTTCAATAGATTGAATAACTCCATTATTTATAAAAGCTACCTTATGGCACATAACTTGAATTTCACTTAATATATGAGAAGATATAAAAATTGCTGCATTTGTTTCTTTCGCTACCTTCTTCACAATCTTTCTAAACTCAATAATTCCAGTAGGATCAAGTCCATTGGTTGGTTCGTCTAATATTAAAAGTTTTGGTTTTGTTATTAATGATGCCGCAAGTCCTAATCTTTGTTTCATACCAAGAGAATACTTTCTTACTTTATCATTTATTCTTTCTTTTAATCCAACAAGTTCAATAATTTTCTCCACATAGCTTTTTTCAATCTTTCTTACTCTTGCAATTTGCATTAAATTTTCTCTTCCTGATAAATAAGTATAAAGTTCAGGATTTTCAACAACCGCTCCAACTGCACTTAATGCTAATTCTCTTTCTTTTGAAATATCATGTCCATTTATAATTATGTTACCAGAGTTTGGAGCAATAAGTCCTACAAGCATCCTTATAGTAGTAGTTTTTCCAGCTCCATTTGGACCTAAAAATCCAAAAATTTCTCCTTCTTTGACTTCAAAATCTATTCCTTTTATAATATCTCTTTTACCAAGACGTTTTCGTACATTCTTAACTTCAAGAACATTCATCATATTGCCTCCCTTTTATTTTTTATTTGCTTCAAGAATTTTATTTGTTATAACATAAACCAAACATCCACAAAGTATTCCCATAAGAATTGTAATTGTAAATGCTTTATTACTTAAAGTTACTAATTCTGGAGCATTTATTTCTCTTAACTTCCATAAATCATAATGTGAAGATGTTATTGAAGATGTAAAAGCCGCTCCAAGTAACCCAAAGCATACAGATACTCCGATTTTAAATATAGGTTCTAGTGGCTTAAAGGCAATAATATTCCCTATCTTTTCAAGTTTAAACCTATTGAATGCATAAATCATCAATGCAAATGTAATTATAGTAGCAATTATTAATATTAAAATTTTAAATTTATTGGGTATACAATACCTATTAGAGTAATACATGTTAGTATAATAATTGTAAGATTCATTATGGTCAGGTATCTCGTATACAATTCTAAAACAATAAGATGAAGGCGTTAATGAAGAACATATATCAACTATTTTATCTTGTATACCCTGAAAGTATGTAGAATCCTTACTAAATCCATATAATGATATAATTTCATTTACAAGCATTGATAATCCAATTGGTAATATTAAAAATATTGCTCCTACTATTCCACCTAAACCACATATTCCACTTAAACATTGTATAAGCATTATAAATGTAAGAATAAATATACTAACCAATAAATTCATACAAATCCAAGTTAAAATCATTCTAGAAGTAACATAACTTCCAAGCAAGTTTATATTCATAAGATACACTGCATATATGATAAAATATCCTATGGCTAAAGGAACTATCATTGTTATAAATATAGAAAGCCATTTTGTAAATATAATTTCTTTCTTTTTAAATGGCATGGAACTTAAAATATCATATTTTCTCCCAATTAAGTCATATCCAACAACACATGTAGCAATAGCTATAATTAAAATAGCCATAAGAACAAACGTATCTCTATTTTCTAAATGCCTAAATAATGACTGTTTGTTCATTGCAAATATTTGTGATTGAGACATATCTCCATAATTTCTGCATTCCTTTATAGAATCAATTGTATTTATAAATGGCATTATAATCATTGATAACACTTGCAAATAAAATATTATTGCTATTGCTCTTATATTTCTCCATTCTTTATAAAACAGAGCTTTATTAAAATAATTCTTCATAATTTACCTCCTCCCCAACAGAGTATATAAACATATCTTCAAGACTTAAATCTATTTCCTCTCTAAACATAATTCCACAGCTATCTAATTTATTTAAAAATTCTTCTCCATAATTTTTTGTAACTATATTATGCACTCTTCCTATTTTCTCAACATTAATCACATCGTCCCATTTTTCTAAATCTTTTGGAGGATTTTCTCTAAATACTACCTGTATTTTTCTAATAGACTGTTTCATATTTTCTATGGAATTTAAATATTTAATCTCACCTCCATTGATTATTGCAATACTATCACAAATTCTTTCAAGTTCATTTAAATTGTGTGATGATATTATAATTGTTGTTCCCCTATCTACCACTTCTTCTAGTAAAATCTTAAAAAACTTCTTCTTAACTATAGGATCAAGTCCATTTGTAGGCTCGTCTAAAACTAATATATCTGGCATAATACTTAAATTAATCATTATTGAAACTCTCATTTTCATACCTTTTGAAAATTTTCTTATGGACTTTTTTACAGGTAACTTAAATATCTCATTTAATTTAAAAAATTTTTCTATATCGAAATTTTCATAAGATAACTTATAAAACTTAGCAATAGTTTTTAAGTTAAACGTATTAATAAAATTATTATCATCAGTTATATATCCAATAGTTTTCTTTATTTTAGGATTTTCATAAATTGGCTCGTCATTTACTGTTATTTTTCCATTATCCACATCATAAATTCCCACTAGATGCTTTATAATAGTTGTTTTACCTGCTCCATTAGGTCCTATAAGTCCAAAAATACTTCCCTTTTTCACTTCAAAACTTATATTGTTTAAAACTTTCTTATCACCTAATGTTTTTGAAACATCAGTAACCTTTATCATTTCTTTTTCACCTCTTTATAAAGATCCTCTATAATTTCTATCATATCTTCCTTTTCAATTCCCATATAATATGCTTCTACTATAATTTTTTTAATATCATCCTTTAACTTTTCCATGCTTTCTTCCTCCACTTTAGGTTTATAATTAGAAGATACAAATGTACCTTTTCCTCTTAGAGTTTCAGTAACTCCTTGTCTTTCAAGTTCCATATATGCTCTACTAACAGTATTAGGATTAGCAGTAATCATGGATGACATTTCTCTAACTGACGGAAGCTTATCTCCAGGTCTTAGTATCCCCTTTAAAATATTCTCTTTTATTGAATCTATTATTTGCTCGTATATAGGCCGACTATTTCTACTATCGATTTTTATCAAATTTCTTTCACCTCCCAAATAAAAATCTACTTAACATACGCCACATTGAATTTAATAAAATACATTTAAATATATGAAGTGTATTAAGTGTACTAAGTGTATTAATTTAACTAGTACACTTAGTACACTATTAGTATAATGCTATTACTTAAGTTTGTAAACCCCATTTTTTCAAAATAAAAAAATTGATTGCAATTACTACTTTGCAATCAATTTTTATTCTGACTTCTATATCTCTTTTTATACTCATTAAAATCCCACTTACTCAAAAACCTTTCTGCACTTTTATACCCTGCTTTAAAAAGCTTTAAGCTAGTTTTTTTATCTATATCAAAATCTGTTGTATTAACACCTAATGTAGGTATTGGTATTGTCCTTACCCAATTTTTATTAGTAACATATACCTCTTCATTTTTATTTAACATAGCTTTATTTATATCCATTACAAAATGAATAAAATCATCCTCTCCCTTAGATGTAAAACTACTACTATTAGATATAAGTTTCATTCCTATGGTAGGCCATTTAGGTATTCCATCTACATCAAATATCCATATAGGATAATTGCTAAGTATTCCTCCATCAACTATAAAGCTTACTTTATTTTTGTATTTAAGCTTAACTGGTTTAAAATAAAGGGGGATGCTTATGCTCATTCTAACAGCTCTTGCAATATCCATTTCCATTGGATTAATGCCATATTTTTTTATATCATCAGGTAAAATAAGCATATCTCCTCTAGTTATATCCGAAGCAATTATTTTTAAACGACTTTTTCCATTTTTACTTACATCCTTAAACTTTGTTTTTCCCTTTGCAATAAGTAACATTCTCATAAACTTTTCTATAGCATCTCCAGAATATATCCCCTTATTTTTTATCAAAGAGACGCCCTTACTTATAAACTCTGTAGGCTTAAAATTATATAAAAACTTTTCATCTAAAAATTTACTATAATCTATGTTTATAATAATTTCTCTTAGTTCTTTGCTAGTATATCCTACCGCTACTAATGCAGCTATCATCGCTCCAGCCGATGTTCCTGCAACATTCTCTATTATACAGCCTTTATCCTCTAAACACGCTACAGCTCCAACTAAACCAATTCCTTTTACTCCTCCACCTTCAAATACAGCATCAATTTTCATAATAACTCCTAAATATATTCATTCACTTTATAATATTCTTCATATCATTATAAGTTACATACAAATTATATACATTTCCACAAATTATGATGAAATAAATAAACTTTATTAATTACTTCATTTAAATAAAATGCAAAAAATATGTAATTATGCTATAATTATAATAAAATCAAACATTAAGTTGCAGGGGTGCCTAACTTAGGCTGAGAAGAAATTTTTCTAACCCTTAGAACCTGAAACTAGGTAATTCTAGCGGAGGAAGCAATATAGTTTCATATTTTTATTATTGCTTTTATGCGCTCATAATGTTTTACATATGAGCGCTTTTTTATTAATTAAGTTATAAACTTAGGTTCCGTTAGTTAATTAATTATTACAAGGTATCCCTAAAAATGCAGGATTACTACATAACATTAAAAATTTGTGTCTATTATATTAGGAGGAATAATCTATGAAAAATGTATTAACTATTGCCGGTTCCGATAGTTGTGGCGGTGCTGGTATACAAGCTGATTTAAAAACCATGAGTGCTCTTGGAGTATATGGAATGAGTGTAATATCAGCTGTAACAGCCCAAAATACTAAAGGAGTTATTGCTGTTCAAGAAATCACAAAAGAAATAGTAGAAGCTCAAATTAGAGCTATATTTGATGATATTAAAGTTGACTCTGTAAAAATAGGTATGGTATCTAATTCAGAAATTATAAAAACAATAAAAGAACTTTTAATAGAATATAAAGTAACAAATATAGTATTAGACCCTGTAATGATATCTAAAAGTGGATATTATCTTTTAAAGCCAGAAGCTATTGAAGAATTAAAAGAGCTAATTAAAATTGTAGACATAGTGACACCAAATATACCTGAAGCTGAAGAGCTTTCTAACATGAAAATTACTTGCCAAGAAGAAATGATGGAAGCTGCATTAAAAATAAATAAATTAGGTGCTAAAAACGTACTGGTTAAAGGTGGACATAGATGTAATGACTCAACAGACATTCTTTATTATGATAAAAAATTTATAACATTAGAAGGAAAAAGAATAGCAACTAAAAATACACATGGTACTGGATGTACCCTTTCTTCAGCCATTGCAAGTTACATAGCTAAAGGCTACAGTATAGAAGATTCAGTAAAGCTTTCTAAAGAATATATTACTGTAGCAATTAAAAACTCTTTTCCAATTGGACATGGAGTTGGTCCTGTTGGACACTTTATAGACCTATATGAAAGAGCTAATTTAAACTATAAATAGTTTTATTATTTAAATAGGAGGATATTAAATGTTAGAAAATATTTGTATTAACTTTAAAAAAGTTAAAGAGAAAACTCCATTAGTACATTCTATAACAAACTATGTAACTATAAATGATTGTGCCAATATGTTATTAGCTTATGGAGCTTCCCCTGCTATGGTAGAATCATTTGATGAAAGTTATGATTTTGCTAAACTAGCTTCTTGTATCTATATAAACTTAGGCACATTAACACGAGAACAAGAACAATCAATTTTAATGGTATGTATATCAGCTAAGAATAATAATATTCCTGTTGTACTTGACCCTGTTGCCTGTGGTGCAGTTCCACATAAAATAGCTCTTATAGAAAAGCTTTTTGAAATAGGAAGAATTGACATTATAAAAGGAAATATAGGCGAAATTAAATCTCTTGCAGGATATAATGCTAAAACACGAGGAGTTGACTCCATAGATAATGGCAATGATTCTATAGATGCTTGTATTTCTCTAGCTAAAAAATATAAATGCATAGTAGCTGCAACTGGGGTTAAAGATATAGTAACAGATGGAAAAAGAACAGCATTAATTGAAAATGGATCTAAAATGTTAACTTTAATTACTGGTGCTGGATGTATGGTTGGAGCTTTAACTGCTGCAACTGCTGGAGTTGAAGATGACAAATTTATTGCTACAATCACATCCATATTATCTATGAATATAGCAGCAGAGCATACTGAAAAAGAGGTTATTGGACCTGGTAGCTTTAAAGTTAAACTTATAGACAATATTTATTTATTAAAGGAAAATCATTTAAGGAAAGAAGGTAAAATTAAATGGATATAAACTATAAATTATATTTAATTACAGATAGAAGCTTTTTAAATGGACGCTCTTTAGCAGAATGTGTTGAAGATGCTATAAAAGGTGGTGCAACTCTTGTTCAAGTTAGAGAAAAAAATATATCTACTCGTGACTTTTATAATATAGCAAGAGAAGTACAAGAGGTTACAACTAAATACAATGTTCCTCTTTTAATAAATGATAGAATTGATATAGCACTTGCCATAAATGCAGATGGAGTTCATCTTGGTCAAAGTGATATGCCAATAGAACTTGCAAGAAAAATTCTTGGAGATGATAAAGTTATAGGAATTTCTGCCGGTAATGTTAAAGAAGCCATTGAAGCTGAAAAAGCTGGAGCAGATTATGTAGGACTTGGAACAGTATTTTTTACAGGAACTAAAAAAGATATTGATGAACCAATAGGACTTGCTGGTTTAAAAGAAATCACTGAAAAAATAACTATTCCTTCAGTAGCTATAGGAGGAATAAATAAAGAAAATGCCAAATCAGTTTTAGCAACTGGTGTAGATGGCATTTCTGTTATATCTGCTATTTTAAAAAATGATGATATACAAGGTGCATCTAAAACTTTAGCAAATATTTAATATATGTTTAATAGCTAATGGATTAAAATTAATGTCCATTAGCTATTTTTTATTCATCATCTATTTCTAATACCGATTCTTTTTTATAGCTATTGTCTTCCATAGTTTTAGTATATTTTTTGATTTCTTCAACTTCTTCTTCGTACTTATCTTTGCATTCAGCTTCTTTTCCTATAACTCTTCCATCCTTACATTTATAAAAGAATTCTATCTTCATAAAATTCACCTCCTATAATTATATATTATTCTAAGGTAAATTTTATGCATTACAATACTCATAGTAATTTTTATTTAAATTCTTGTATTTAATATTTAAGATTAACAACTTTTTAATATAGCAAATTTTTGAGAGAATAAGAAATTAAAAATAATACGATAAAAAAGCACTAAGCAAATTAGCTTAGTGCTTTAAGTTACCTGGCGACGACCTACTCTTCCACACCGTCTCCAGTGCAGTACCATCGGCGCTTTGAAGCTTAACCATCGTGTTCGGTATGGGAACGGGTGTTACCTTCAAGCCATAATCACCAGATTGTTCTTTCAAAATTGCACAGTGATAATAATTATTTGATCAAGCCCTCGACCTATTAGTATTGGTCAGCTGAATACATTACTGTACTTACACCTCCAACCTATCAACCTGATAGTCTTTCAGGGGTCTTACTAGCTTACGCTATGGGAAATCTAATCTTGAGGTGGGCTTCACGCTTAGATGCTTTCAGCGTTTATCCCTTCCCAACATAGCTACCCAGCTGTGCTCCTGGCGGAACAACTGGTGCACCAGAGGTTGGTCCATCCCGGTCCTCTCGTACTAAGGACAGCTCCTCTCAAATTTCCTACGCCCACGGCGGATAGGGACCGAACTGTCTCACGACGTTCTGAACCCAGCTCGCGTGCCGCTTTAATGGGCGAACAGCCCAACCCTTGGGACCGACTACAGCCCCAGGATGCGACGAGCCGACATCGAGGTGCCAAACCTCCCCGTCGATGTGGACTCTTGGGGGAGATCAGCCTGTTATCCCCGAGGTAGCTTTTATCCGTTGAGCGATGGCCCTTCCATACAGAACCACCGGATCACTAAGCCCGACTTTCGTCCCTGCTCCACCTGTATGTGTCGCAGTCAGGCTCCCTTCTGCCTTTGCACTCTACGCGCGATTTCCGACCGCGCTGAGGGAACCTTTGGGCGCCTCCGTTACCTTTTAGGAGGCGACCGCCCCAGTCAAACTGCCCACCTAGCAATGTCCTGTGACCAGATTCATGGCCTCCAGTTAGAATTCCAGTACTATCAGGGTGGTATCCCAAGGATGACTCCACCAAAGCTGACGCCCTGGCTTCTAAGTCTCCCACCTATCCTGTACAGACAATACCGAAATTCAATGCTAAGCTACAGTAAAGCTCTACGGGGTCTTTCCGTCCAACCGCGGGTAGCAAGCATCTTCACTTGCACTACAATTTCACCGGATTTACTGCCGAGACAGTGCTCAAATCATTACGCCATTCGTGCGGGTCGGAACTTACCCGACAAGGAATTTCGCTACCTTAGGACCGTTATAGTTACGGCCGCCGTTTACTGGGGCTTAAGTTCATAGCTTCGCTTGCGCTAACTATTCCCCTTAACCTTCCAGCACCGGGCAGGCGTCAGCCCCTATACATCAGCTTACGCTTTAGCAGAGACCTGTGTTTTTGATAAACAGTTGCTTGAGCCTATTCACTGCGGCCTACTCTCGTAGGCACCCCTTTTCCCTAAGTTACGGGGTCAATTTGCCGAGTTCCTTAGCAGTAATTCTTCCGACGACCTTAGGATTCTCTCCTCATCTACCTGTGTCGGTTTGCGGTACGGGCACCATTTTGCTCCATAGAGACTTTTCTTGGCAGCGTGGAATCAGATACTTCGTCAAAAATGACTCCCCATCACACCTCAGGCTTAATGTTAAGCGGATTTGCCTACTTAACACCCTAAGTGCTTAGACGCACATCCAATAGTGCGCACATCCTATCCTCCTGCGTCATCCCATTTGTCAAACGCATTATGGTGGTACTGGAATATCAACCAGTTGTCCATCACCTACGCCTTTCGGCCTTGGCTTAGGTCCCGACTAACCCTGGGAGGACGAGCCTTCCCCAGGAAACCTTAGATATTCGGTCAACAAGATTCTCACTTGTTTTTCGCTACTTATGCCAGCATTCTCACTTCTGTACTGTCCACCACTCCTTACGGTATGGCTTCAACCTGTACAGAAAGCTCCTCTACCACGTATACAAAGTATACATCCATAGCTTCGGTGGTAAGTTTGAGCCCCGTTACATCTTCGGCGCAGGATCTCTCGACTAGTGAGCTATTACGCACTCTTTAAATGAGTGGCTGCTTCTAAGCCAACATCCTAGTTGTCTTAGAAATCCCACATCCTTTCCCACTTAACTTACACTTTGGGACCTTAGCTGATGGTCTGGGCTGTTTCCCTTTTGACCACGGATCTTATCATTCGTAGTCTGACTGCCGGGGTACAAGTATATGGCATTCGGAGTTTGATAGGGTTCAGTAACTGTTGTCAGCCCCTAGCCCATTCAGTGCTCTACCTCCACTACTTAATTACCCGACGCTAGCCCTAAAGCTATTTCGAGGAGAACCAGCTATCTCCGAGTTCGATTGGAATTTCTCCGCTATCCACAGCTCATCCCATGGCTTTTCAACGCCAACGTGGTTCGGACCTCCACGGAATTTTACTTCCGCTTCATCCTGGCCATGGATAGGTCACCCGGTTTCGGGTCTACAATATGCAACTAGTTGCCCTGTTCAGACTCGGTTTCCCTTCGGCTCCACACCATAAGTGCTTAACCTTGCTGCACATCGTAACTCGCTGGCCCGTTCTACAAAAAGTACGCCGTCACACTTTAATGTGCTCCGACCGATTGTAGGCACACGGTTTCAGATTCTATTTCACTCCCCTCCCGGGGTTCTTTTCACCTTTCCCTCACGGTACTGCTTCACTATCGGTCACTAGGTAGTATTTAGCCTTGGGAGATGGTCCTCCCAGCTTCCCACAAGGTTTCACGTGTCTCGTGGTACTCTGGAGTAGATCTACTTTTCTTTCCTTTTCGCTTACAGGGCTATTACCTTCTATGGCGGAGCCTTCCAGCTCTCTTCAACTAAAGAAATCAAAGCGTTGTGATCTATCCACAACCCCAGGAACAAGTTCCTGGTTTGGGCTCTTCCCCTTTCGCTCGCCGCTACTTAGGGAATCGAATTTTCTTTCTCTTCCTCTGGGTACTTAGATGTTTCAGTTCCCCAGGTGTACCTCCATATACCTATGTATTCAGTATACAGTATCTAGCAAAGCTAGATGGGTTTCCCCATTCGGAAATCTACATATCACAGGCTATGTGCGCCTACATGTAGCTTATCGCAGCTTATCGCGTCCTTCATCGGCTCCTAGTGCCAGGGCATTCACCGTGCGCCCTTTGTAGCTTGATCTATCATCATCTACTAATTTTCATTAGTGTCTAGGTTTAGATTATTTCTAATCTTATTAATTCGTTTCTTTATCACTGTGCAATTTTCAAAGAACAATTTTTTGAAAGACTTAGTCTTTCAAAATTAAACAGAATCAGGTTTCCAGTCTGGAAGCTTTGCTTCCATTCTCCCTAGAAAGGAGGTGATCCAGCCGCAGGTTCTCCTACGGCTACCTTGTTACGACTTCACCCCAATCACCAATCCCACCTTCGACCGCTGGCTCCTTACGGTTACCTCACGGGCTTCGGGTGTTACCGGCTCTCATGGTGTGACGGGCGGTGTGTACAAGACCCGGGAACGTATTCACCGCGACATGCTGATTCGCGATTACTAGCAACTCCAACTTCATGTAGGCGAGTTTCAGCCTACAATCCGAACTGGGACTGGCTTTCAAGTTTTGCTCCCCCTCGCGGGATTGCTGCTCGTTGTACCAGCCATTGTAGCACGTGTGTAGCCCTAGACATAAGGGGCATGATGATTTGACGTCATCCCCACCTTCCTCCACGTTAACCGCGGCAGTCTCGTTAGAGTGCTTAACTTAATAGTAGCAACTAACAATAAGGGTTGCGCTCGTTGCGGGACTTAACCCAACATCTCACGACACGAGCTGACGACAACCATGCACCACCTGTCTTCCTGTCCCCGAAGGGACTTCCTCAGTTACGAGTAATTCAGGAGATGTCAAGTCTAGGTAAGGTTCTTCGCGTTGCTTCGAATTAAACCACATGCTCCGCTGCTTGTGCGGGTCCCCGTCAATTCCTTTGAGTTTTAATCTTGCGACCGTACTCCCCAGGCGGAATACTTAATGCGTTTGCTGCGGCACCGAGGGTGGTACCCCCCGACACCTAGTATTCATCGTTTACGGCGTGGACTACCAGGGTATCTAATCCTGTTTGCTACCCACGCTTTCGTATCTCAGTGTCAGTTACAGTCCAGAAAGTCGCCTTCGCCACTGGTGTTCTTCCTAATCTCTACGCATTTCACCGCTACACTAGGAATTCCACTTTCCTCTCCTGCACTCTAGACACCCAGTATCAAATGCAGCTCCCAGGTTAAGCCCGGGAATTTCACATCTGACTTAAATGCCCACCTACATACTCTTTACGCCCAGTAAATCCGGACAACGCTTGCCACCTACGTATTACCGCGGCTGCTGGCACGTAGTTAGCCGTGGCTTCCTCATTAGGTACCGTCATTATCGTCCCTAATGACAGAGTTTTACGATCCGAAAACCTTCATCACTCACGCGGCGTTGCTGCGTCAGGGTTTCCCCCATTGCGCAATATTCCCCACTGCTGCCTCCCGTAGGAGTCTGGACCGTGTCTCAGTTCCAATGTGGCCGATCACCCTCTCAGGTCGGCTACGCATCGTTGCCTTGGTGAGCCGTTACCTCACCAACTAGCTAATGCGCCGCGGGTCCATCTCAAAGCGGATTGCTCCTTTGATTATTCTACGATGCCGTAAAATAATGTTATGCGGTATTAATCTCCCTTTCGGGAGGCTATCTCACTCTTTGAGGCAGGTTACCCACGTGTTACTCACCCGTCCGCCGCTAATCCACTTCCCGAAGGAAGCTTCATCGCTCGACTTGCATGTGTTAGGCACGCCGCCAGCGTTCGTCCTGAGCCAGGATCAAACTCTCAATTTAAAAGTTTAATCTTACTCAAATTTATTGACTGGTTTATTACCTATATTCTGTTTAATTTTCAAAGACCATTTTCTTTCGCCATCTCTTGGCAGCTTATTTATTATATCAATTTGAAATCTCTTTGTCAACAACTTTTTTTAACTTTTTAATTTTAAATTTTCATCTAAAAATTATTTTGTTTTTTAGTTGTTTTTCTGATTTCTTGTCGCCTCTTGTGACGACATGTAGTATCTTATCATAAAAAAGATTTTATATAAATTTATATTAACCTAAAATATAAATTTATATTTTCTTTTCTTTATATTTCTATTCTTTTCTCTTATTTTATAATATAGATACACCAGGCAACAGATTTGTTATTTAAAACACCCTCTTTGTAAAAAGTTTTCATTTTGTTCAAATTACAATAGTTTACTATGATCAAAATATCTGTTAAAATAAATTCAATGGTATCAATACGGTTACAAATTAAAAATAGGAGTATGATAATTAATGGCTAAAAATAAATTTAATAATAAATTTAGTAATCTTGAAAGTTCCGAGAATACGAAAAAGTATGTAAAAGAAATGTATGATCTAGCTGAAAAACATGAAAAAAGAAGCTTTATGTCTTTTGTAGCAATTGGAATTCCAATAGCTATAATATTATTATTTGTAGTAATACAAATGATTTCATTTTCAGTACATTCATCTAAAAATAAACAAGTGGCTTCTACATCACATCCTACTAATACTACTGATGTAAAGAAAGATTTAGCTAAAGCTAATACAAAATCTGATGCAAATGCTGCTAAAACAGTTCCAACAGCTACTGCTTCAGTTAATCAATTAAATGATAGATTATTTAATTACTTAAAGTTATCAGAAAAAAGAGCAGTTTCTTATTATAGAGCAAAACAATTAAATAATAAAAGTGAAAAAGGATTAGCTTCAATATACATAGCTCAAGTTTTAAGAGACAATGGATATAAAATGGACAATTCTGTGATTAACACAGCAAGTCTTGTACGAGCATTGCAAAAAGATGGTTGGAAGATTATTTCTGATTATAAACAACTTAAAAAAGGCGACATATGCTTTACAACATCAGCAAAATCTAGTGGTCCTCCTGCTCATACTTATGTATTTATGGGATGGGTTCAAGAAGGTAAAACTGACTATGCATATGTATCAGATAGCCAAGTTGCTGAGTATGGAAACACTTATCACAAAAGAAATATAGATTCTACAACACCTAAAAAAGAAAAATTCGCTTTCTTTATGAGAAAATAATATAAAGTTAAAAGGACTATCTACATTAGAAATATTCTATGTATGACAGTCCTTTTATTTTACTTTAATATCTCTTAATCCCAATAAATATTATCTTGAACCTGTGCTATTTCAGGTAAATTAAGATCTCTTAGCACCCATTCTTTAAACACCTTAAATCCTGTTCTATCTACAATATACCCTATATGTTCTTTTCCATTTGGAGCATCTTTAGAAATAAATTTTTCTATATAATCATAAGTATTTAAGATAATTTTTATTATACTATCTTCATCTATCCACTTTATGAAATCTTTAGCTATTCTAGGATTTTTTCTTCCCGTTCTACCCATTATAGCTAACTTATAATATTTCTCATGGCTTCTAGTCCACGCACCAGTTGGGCATTGGATAACACATTCTCCACATCCAATACATTTTTCTTGATTTCTAACAACTTTAAAATTTTCAAAATGCAATGCACCTACTGATTTCTTTTTACATGTTCTAACACATGCACCACATGATATGCATCTATAAGATTCATAGTTTGGCATAGTCATTCCTATTATACCAAAGTCATGCATTCTCGATTTTATACAATCATTAGGACATCCTGTTAAGGCTATCTTTACATGATAGTTATTTGGAAATATTGCTTTCTCTATTCGTTTTGCAAATTTAGTTGTGTTGTAATTGGCAAACTTACATACTTTATTTCCAATACAAGCTGCTACATTTCTTGTTCCCGCAGCTGAATATCCTTTATATTTAACTTCTTGATTTATATCTAATCCTTCTATTACAGGTTGTATTAGTTTATTAATTTCAGGTATATCCTTCATATCTATACCCATTATTTCAAACCCTTGTCTTGTAGTCATGTGAACATCACCATTACCATATTCTTCAGCAATCTTCTTTATTACATCAAAATACTTTACAGGTAAATGACCTCCTGGAATTCTCACTCTTAGGGCTGTTATTCCTTTTTCTTTTGTTACTCTATAAGCATTTTTCATCAAAGCTTTTGTATTTATATCCATAACCATTTCCCCCTAATCCATTAAGTTCTTTGCTTTTGCATAATTAAATACTGGACCTTCTAAACAAATATAAGTATCATCCATTTTACAATGACCACATTTTCCTACACCACAGCACATTTTTCTTTCATAAGATACTGTTATATTTTCTTCCTTTATTCCTCTTTTTAAGAATTCTGCTACAGTAAACTTCATCATTATTGGAGGTCCTACAATTACAACTTTAGCCGTTTCTATATTTTCTATTTTTATTCCTTCAACATATTTAGTTATTAATCCAATGTTTCCTGTGTAATCTTCATGAGCTGAGTCAACAGTTACAGTAACTTCTATGCTTTTTTCCCACTCTTTTAAATCTTTTCTAAAAAGTATATCATCAGGTGACTTAAATCCTACTAGTAGATTAAAATCTTTTACTTCTTCTCTATGCTCTGAAAAATAGTCTACTATTCCTTTAACTGGAGCAAGTCCCGTTCCCCCTGCTGCAACTATAACTTCTGTATTCTTATATAAATTCACATCAAATCCATTTCCGTAAGGTCCTCTTAAAAATAGATTATCTCCCGGGAAAAATGTATGAATTACATCTGTTACAACTCCAACTCTTCTTATAGTTAAGTCTATATATCCTTCTCCTATTTCACATATAGATATAGGTGCTTCTCCGTACTTTGGAATGGATACTTCAAAAAACTGACCTGGTTTTGCATCACCCATATACTCCATTCTAAATGTATAATCTATATCTGTATGTGGAGTTATACTTAAAATTTTTGATCTTATTGGCATATATATATTACTCATTATTCTTGTACTCCTTCCATAGCTTTTTCTAGTTTGTTAATACAGTTTGAAAAGGAAATATATTCAGGACAAACATCATCACATCTTCCACATCCTACACACATGTGATAACCAAATCTTTTATTAAAATCATAGACTTTATGCATTACCTTAAATCTCATTCTTGAACCATTGTCCTTACGGAATCCATGTCCACCAGCCATATTAGTAAATCCATCTACTTGACAAGATGCCCACACTCTTCTTCTTTCACCGTTTTTTCGATTATCTCTATAGAAAATATCTTGCATAGTAAAGCAAGTACATGTTGGACATACAAAATTACATCTTCCACAGGCAATACATCTTGTTGAATATTCATCCCACATATTAGATTTAAATATTCTTTCATCAATATTTTCTGGTATATTAACACTTACTTTATTTTCCGTTACATAATCTATAGTTACTTTTATCTCTTCACCTTCAAATAAAGATATTAATTCTTCATTTTTTATATCAAGGAAAATTTCATTATTTTCCGTTTTTACATACATATCATATTCCTCTGTCTTGTTACTTCCCATGGTTACACAAAAACAGTTATCAAAACTTTCCTTACATCCTATAAGGACAAACTTAACTTTTTCACGTAACCTTTTGTAATAAGAATCTTCTTTGCCATTTCTTAAATATATTTCATCTAATCTTTTTATTCCATGAATATCACAACTTCTTAGAAACACTAAAGCTCCTTTTTCATCTACTTTAGGTTCTATATACGAATCTTCAGTAAAGTAAAATAAAGTTTGAGTAATTGGATTAATTATTTCCTTTGGAGAAAAATTAGACTTTTTATCAAACTCTATTTCATTTATGCTATTAACTTCTGAGTATCTTATAACATCAGTATCCGAAAATGCTCCTTTGCCTTTCATAACAACCGGTGCATATATTTTATAATCTTGTTTTAGTTTATTTATGTAACCATCAAATTTCTCACGACTTAGTTTAATACCCACATGAATACCACCTTTCCCGAACTTTTAAAAATATATATTTTATGTTAATAATAAAATATATAAAAAAAAGAGTATGTGATTTTCATCACACACCCTTAAAATATTTTGCAAGTTTACTTTTATTAACTATAAATTTTTTATTTTCATACCTTATTAGGTTTTCCTTTGTTAATAGTTTTAATGCTCTTGATATGGTTTCCCTTGATGACCCTAACATTTCCGCAAGAGAAGTTACTGTAATTTTTAACTGTATTTTTGTTTCTCCGTTTTCATCTGTGCCATAATCTTTAGCAAGTTTCCACAACTTTGCTGCTACTTTTTTATCTACTCTTATGGGAACTGTATTTTTAAGTTGTCTATATAATCTTCTTATCTTTTTTGCCATCATATCTATTACTTTTTTCGTTAAATCAAAATCTTTACTCATTATATCTAAAAATTTTTCTCTATTAAACCACAGCAATTCTGTTTTCTCAAAAGCTTCACAGTTAATAGATGCAGATAAGCCATCAAATATAACTTCATTTATTATTTGACCATTATCTAAAATATACACAACTTTTTTATGACCTTCTGCATTATTTCTATACATCGTTACTTTTCCATTTAAAATTATATATACTGTATCTATTTTATCTCTTTCCCTAAATAAAATTTCACCCTTACTTAGTGTACAGATATTAGCAGACTGTTCTAGCATATCTAAAGTAGACTTTTTTAAACCTTGAAACATAGGAATCATAAGTATATGTTCTTTATTTAACATTTTAACTCTTTAAGCGCCTCATAGTTTGCCTTAATTGTGTATTCAATGTCTTCATCTGTATGTGCATCTGATAAAAATAATGCTTCAAATTGTGCTGGTGCTATAAGCACTCCTCTTTTTAACATTTCACCAAAATACTTAGCATACATTTCTGTATCACATTTTGAAACTTCATCATAATTATTTAGTGGTCCTTCTGCAAAGAATAAACATAACATTGCTTTAAATCTAACCACTGTAGCCTTTATTCCTAATTCTTTTATATTTTTATTAAATCCTTCTTCTAATCTTTTAGCTTTTTCTTCAAGTCTTTCATATACGTCTTTATTTTCTTTAAGAATATTTAAATTCTTATATCCCATATGCATGGCAAGAGGATTTCCGGATAAAGTTCCTGCTTGATATACTGGACCCATTGGAGATACACACTCCATTATTTCTCTCTTTCCACCATAAGCTCCTACAGGAAGCCCTGCTCCTATTATTTTTCCAAAGCAAGTCATATCAGCTTCTATTCCGTATACTTCTTGAGCTCCACCATAGGCAAGTCTAAATCCTGTTATAACTTCATCAAAAATAAGAACAGATTTATATTCCTTAGTTATATCTCTTAAAAACTGTAAGAATTCTTGTTTTCCTGGCACAACTCCCATATTACCTGATACTGGTTCAACTATAACTGCTGCTATTTCATTTCCTTGTTCTTGAAATATCCTCTTTACAGCTTCTATGTCATTATATCTACAAACCAAAGTATCTTTTACTGTTCCTTCTGGCACTCCAGGACTTGTTGGAACACCAAAAGTTATAGTTCCTGAACCTGATTTTACAAGTAATGCATCAGAATGACCATGATAACATCCTTCAAATTTTAATATTTTGTTTCTTCTTGTATATCCTCTAGCAACTCTTAATGCACTCATTGTAGCTTCTGTACCTGAGTTAACCATTCTTACCATGTCAACTGATGGATATGCTTCTGTAATTAACTTTGCCATTTTAACTTCTATTTCTGTTGGAACTCCGTAGCTTGTTCCACGTCTTAAAGTTTCTTCTATTCCTTCATATAACTTTTCGTTACTATGTCCTAGTATAAGCGGTCCCCAAGAACATATATAATCTATGTACTCATTTCCATCAACATCATATATTTTTGAACCCTTAGCTCTATCTATAAATATAGGGTTTAATCCAACTGAACCAAATGCTCTAACTGGACTATTAACTCCACCTGGTATATACTTTACTGCTTCTTTAAACATAGCTTCTGATTTAGTATGCTTTAACTCTTTCATTTTAACTACCCCCTAAGCATTTTTGCTGCATCTTTTGCAAAATAAGTAATTATTATATCCGCTCCTGCTCTTTTTATAGATATTAATGATTCTAAAATAGCACTTTCATTTAAAAGTCCTGCATCTACAGCATTTCTAACCATAGCATATTCTCCACTAACGTTGTAAGCGGCGATGGGCATATTAAAATTGTCCTTTACTTTTCTTAGTACATCCAAATATGGAAGTGCAGGTTTTACCATAACAATATCTGCTCCTTCTTCTATGTCTAGTGCTACTTCTCTCAATCCTTCATTTACATTAGCTGGATCCATTTGATATGACTTTCTATCACCAAAAGATGGCGCTGAATCTGCTGCATCTCTAAATGGACCGTAAAAAGCTGATGCATATTTTGCACTATAGGCCATTATTGGAATATTACAAAATCCTTCTTTATCAAGTGCTTCTCTTATAACTGCAACTCTTCCATCCATCATATCAGAAGGTGCTATCATATCTGCCCCTGCTTCTGCTTGACTTACTGCTATTTTTGCAAGATACTCTAATGTTTTATCATTATTTACATATCCATCTTCATCTAATATTCCACAATGACCATGAGATGTATATTCGCACATGCAAAGGTCAGTTATTACATACATATCTTTAAATTTACTTTTAATTTCTCTAGTTGCCTTTTGCACTATTCCATTGTGATCGTAAGCACCACAACCAACTTCATCTTTTACATCTGGAATTCCAAATAACATTACAGATTTTATACCAAGACTTACAAGTTCCTTTATTTCTTCTTCTAACATGTCTATAGAAAGTTGATATTGTCCCTTTAATGATGATATTTCTTTTTTTATGTTATTTCCTTCAACTATAAATAAAGGATATACAAAATCATCTGTACTTAAAGTTGTTTCTCTAACTAAATCTCTTATTACTGTGTTAGCTCTAAGACGTCTAGGTCTTTTTAAAATCTTCATAAAACCGCTCCTTACTTTTAACTATTCTATTTATTTTTGAAGTACCTTTAAAATTCCATCTATTGTGTATTCTTCTGCTTCATTATAAACCTTAAGGTTAAAATCTTCTATAGTCCTTGAAGTTATAGGTCCTATTGAAACCAATTTTGTACCTTTTAATTTATCTATATTTTCTTTTCCTATAATATCTATAAAGTTTTTTACTGTAGATGAGCTTGTAAATGTTATATAGTCTATAGCATCACTATCTAAAAGATTTAATACATACTCTTTATTGTTTTGCATTTTTATAGTTTCATAAATTTTAACTTCTTTAACATTGCAAAGCTTACTTAATTCTTGAGTTAAATACTCTCTAGATTCCTTAGCTCTTGGTATTAATATTTTATCATCTTTACTCAAAATGTCCTTTAGGGATTCTACTATAGATTCTGCCACAAATCTCTTTGGCACAATATCTGCAACAATTCCTTTATTTTTAAGTTCTTCAGAGGTTCCATTTCCAATTGATACAATTTTTAAGTTTCCAAGTTTTCTACTATCAAAACCTAGTTTAAATAAATTTTCAAAAAATATATTAACCGCATTTCTACTAGTAAAAATTAAGTAACTATATTTTTCAATATTTTTTATTTCCTCTATAAGTTCATCACGTTCAAGTATTTCTTCTATTTTTATTGAAGGAATCTCTATTGGATTTCCTCCTAGTGAATCTATTTTATCCACAAGTGTACTACTTTGAGCTCTTGCCCTTGTTACAACAATGTTTTTTCCAAACAAAGGTTTTTTTTCAAAAAAGTTAAGTTCTTCTCGTAAAGATACAACTTCACCCACAACAATAAGACTTGGAGATTCTATTTTTTCTTCTATTGCCTTTTCATATATATTTTCAAGAGTTCCAACTACAACTCTTTGCTTTGTTGTACTTGCCCAATTTATTATAGCAACCTTAGTATTTATATCTTTTCCTTCTTTAATTAAAGATGTACATATATTTTGTAGATTAGAAATACCCATCAAAAATACTAATGTTCCTTCTAGTGAAGCTATTGATTTCCAATTAAGTTCTTTATTTTCTTCTTTTAAATGTCCAGTTATAACATGAAATGAAGATGCGTAGTCCCTATGAGTTATTGGTATTCCTGCATAGCAAAGTCCACCTATTGCTGAAGTAATTCCCGGTACAACCTCAAAATCAACTCCATTTTTCTTTAGGTATTCTCCTTCTTCTCCTCCTCTACCAAAGACATAAGGATCTCCACCTTTTAATCTTGTAACAATTTTTCCTTCTTTAGCCTTATCCACTATAATATCATTAATCTCATCTTGAGTTTTTGTATGATTACTAGATTTCTTACCCACATATATAAATTCACAATTTTCTTTAGCATTTTTTAAAAGTCTAACGTTTGCTAGTCTATCATATACAATAACATCAGCCTTTTTTATACATTCCATTCCCTTTAAAGTTATAAGTTTATAATCTCCAGGACCAGCACCAACTAAAAATACTTTTCCACTCATATTAATTTATCTCCTTCAGTACAATTTCTGCAAGTTCATATCCTATTTTTTCTGCATCCTCAATCTTTCCACCTAAAGACTTTCTTATAATTTTAGAACCATCTTCTTTTCCCAAAAGCCCTGTAAGTTCTACATTGTCTTTATTTATATTGCATATTGCTCCAATGGGAACATGACATCCTCCATTTACCCCTTTTAAAAATGCTCTTTCAGCTACTGCTTGAATTGAGGAATTTTTATCTTCTATAGACTTTAAAATTTCTTCTAAATCTTCTCTATCTTTTCTTATCTCTAAAGCTAATATTCCTTGTGCTGGAGAAGGTAACATTATATCTTCATTTAAATAAAAAATATTATAGTCTAGTTTCTCTTGTATATTTAATCTTTTTATACCTGCCGAAGCTAAAACTACTCCATGTAAATTTTCCATTTCTATTTTATTTATTCTAGTTTCAACATTTCCTCTTATAGGCACTATGTTTAAATCATCTCTATACTGTAAAAGTTGATACTTTCTTCTCTTACTACCTGTCCCTATTTTTGCGTTCATAGGTAACTCATCTATAGAATTATACTTTTTGTTCAAAATTAAAACATCTCTATAGTCTTCTCTTTTAGGAACATATGAAAATTTTAATTCCTCTGGCATTTCTGTGGACATATCCTTCATACTGTGAACTGCCATATCAATATCACCACTTATTAACTGTTCCTCTATTTCCTTTACGAATAATCCCTTGTCACCAATTTTATCCAGAGCTATATGTTGAATTCTATCCCCTTTTGTGGATATTATTTTTACTTCAAATTGTATTTGTGGATATTTTTGTTTAATTTTATCTATAACCCAATTAGTCTGAGTAAGAGCAAGCTTGCTTCCTCTAGAACCTACTACTATTTTCATAATACCCTCCATGAATATTAATTTTTATTTGCTAATACTTTACTTATTATTCTCTATAAACTCTTTAAGCTTATCTATATTCATATCTATTATTGATTTTAACATTTGTCTTTTTTCTTCATCATTAAATTTTTGTAATATAATATTCCTAGCTTCTCCTAAAAGAAATATATATTCTTCATATTCATCTGTATATTTTTCTTCTAACTCTTTTCTTATTTTAGAAGCTAACATAGGACTTTTTCCCATGGTAGATACAGAAATTACAAGGTCACCACGTTTTATAGATGATGGCACTATAAAATCCGACTCTTTTATATTATCAACTATATTGCAAAGAATGTTTTTATTCCTACAATAATTACTTATTTCCTTATTTATATTCTTATCTGATGTAGCTCCAATTACTAAATAAGCATCTTCAATATATGTACTTTTAAAATAGTCTTCTATTATTTTTAATTTATCATTAAATTTAATTTTTAAACTATCGAACTTTTCTAATATATTAGGAGAAATAACTGTAACATATGCTCCAAACTCTAGTAGTTTTTTAGTTTTTCTAAAGGATACATTTCCTCCACCTATTACAACAATCTTTTTATTATCTATACTTATCATTAAAGGATAATACATAACTAAACACCCTTTTAAAATTTAAATAATTCATTTACGCTTTTTATATATTTATTTATCTCATCTTCATCTTTTAGCTCTTTAAGATTTAAAATAGGCTCTTTAACAACTTTTTTCAAAGCTCCAAATAGCATTTTTTCTAATATTTCCTTATCTCTTTCATTTAAATCAATTTTTTTAGTTATATACCCTAAGTATTCATCTTTTATATCCCTGCATCTATTATTCAAATCTTTTATAGTATTATCTACTTTTAAAGACTTCATCCACTGATTAAACTCATTAACATATGAATCAATACTATCTTTAGCAATCAAAGATAGTTCTTCTCTTTTAATCTTGTTACTATCTGAAATGTTTTTAAAATCATCAACATCATACAAATGAATATTTTCTATATCTCCAGCACTTTTTTCTACATCTCTTGGAAGGGCTAAATCCATAATATATAATTCTTGCTTTATATTTTGTAATTGTTCCTTTTTAATAATTAAATGAGGTGCAGCTGTTGCTGTTATTAATATATCTACATTATCTAAAATCTCATATTTTTTTTCATAATCTATAAGTTTTATTTTAGGAAACTCTTTTAATAAATCAATAACATTGTTATAAGTTCTATTAGCAACAAATATCTCCTCTAATTCTTCATTAATTAAATGCTTTAGAGCAAGTCTTCCCATATCTCCTGCTCCTATTATGCATGCTTTTTTGCCTTTTAATGTTCCAATATTTTTTTCTAATAGTTTTATTGCAATATAAACCATAGATATTGGAGTTTCAGAAATTTTCAATTCACTTTTTATCTTTTTAGCCGAAGTTATAGCTTCTCTAAAAAGTTTATTAAGCACTTTTCTACTAAATTTATTTTCCATAGAATACCTTAATGCTTCTTTTACTTGTCCCAAAATTTGATCTTCTCCTAGAATCATAGAATCTAATCCTGCAGAAACATTGTATATATGGGAAACGGCTTCTTTATCTTTTTTTATAAAAATATATTCATTTACACTTTCAACATTAAAAAAGATTTTATAAAAATTTACTACTTCATTTATGTGACTATCTATTTCATCACTACATATATATATTTCACTTCTATTACAAGTAGATACTATTATTATTTCACTTATTCCTTTTTTAATTAAATAAGTACAAGCTTTATATTTTTGTGATTTTGAAAATGATACTTTTTCTCTTATATCTATAGGGGTGTTATTATAATTTATTCCGATTACAGCTAAATTCATAATACCCTCCTTTCTACTACTCAATTTTAGTATTATACCACAATATAATATTATTTACTTATTTAACGCAAATTAAAGTCGTATGATTTCATACATACGACTATCTTTTATATTATTTATTTAATATTTCTTCTTTTCTTTTTATGATTTCATCACTTAATAAAGCTTTTTCAACCTTATCAAATCCTATTCTATCAATCATTATTCCAAATCTTTCTCCTAGAATTCCATTTTCTTTAAAATAAAGTATGGCTTTTTCTATAAAATCCATTGCCTCTTCTTTATTAAATATTTTATCTACTAAGTATCCAGCCTTAGGATACTTACCCCATCTTCCACCTAGATAAATTTTCATTCCTTCCTGATTTGTTTCCATAGCATTAAAATAACAATTTTCTATACACTTTCCACAGTTAATGCATTTTTCTCTATCTATAACTACTTTATTATCTTCTTTATATGCTGCTTTCATTCTACACTTTTCTATAACTCCACATTTTCCACAGCTTTTACACTTGTCCAAGTTTAATTCTGGTTTTCTTTGAGCCATAATACCAACATCATTTAAGTTAGGTTTTACACAGTTATTAGGACATCCTCCTACTGCTATTTTAAATTTATGAGGTAATGATACATCATACCAACCTAAATAAAATCTATCATGAATTTTTTTATTTAATTCTTGTGTATCCATTAAACCATAATTACATACAGTTCCTTTGCATGAAACAACAGGTCTTACTCTTTTTCCAGTACCACCAGAATACATTCCATACTCTTGTAGTTCTCTCTTTACATTTTCTATATCTTCATACTTAATTCCTGGTATCTCAATAGTCAATCTAGTAGTAAAACTCATTTTACTTTCTCCATACTTTTCAGCTATATCTGAAACTTTTCTGATTTTTTCTGGAGTCATTGTTCCGTTAATTGTTATAACTCTACATGCAAAATGTTCTTTATCCCTTTGTAGTATGAATCCTTGTCCTTTTAGTTCTGCTATCTCACTCTGACTAATTTTAGTCATAATATTCCCTCCAATTATAATCGTCTTCAATAAAGTTATATTTTAATAATATTACTATTAACATATAAAATCCAATTAAAATTTTTCATAGTTCCATAATAAAAACTTATAGTAAAGTTACTTATTATAACAATCTTTTAAATAAGTCACCGTTATAAATAAATTTTAAATAAAAGAGCAAAACAAGAACCATATGCATTATAAATTAAAATTTCTTTATAAAACACATGGCTCCATACTAATTATAATCTACTATAAAACTAATGCAGCTATTGTCCCTCCAATAATTAGTGCAATATTATAGTGAAGGAATGTTGGTACACAAGTATCCCATATATGATTGTGTTGTCCATCGGCATTTAGCCCTGATGTTGGTCCAAGAGTACTATCTGACGCTGGTGAACCTGCATCCCCTAACGCTCCTGCTACTCCAATTAATGCTATTATGCCAAGAATACTAAATCCAAGCTTTTGTGCTAAAGGTACATATATGGCTGCTAAAATAGGTATAGTTCCAAAAGAAGTTCCAATTCCTAATGTTACTAAAAGGCCTACTAAAAGCATTAATAATGCTCCAAACAGCTTGCTTCCTCCAAGCCCCATAGCTACTAATTGTACTAAAGAATCTACAGCTCCAGTTTGTCTAAGAACATTTCCGTATCCACTAGAAACAAGCATAACAAAAGCAATTAATCCCATCATCTTTATACTTTCACTCATAAATTCATCTACTTCATTCCACTTTATAGTACCTGTTATAATCATAAATATAATTCCTGATAATGCTCCTAAAGGTAATGATTTAGTTATGACTTGTACTCCAAATGCAATTACAGCTCCAATTAAAGCAAGATAATGAGTTTTATTCATTTTTAAATCTTCATTAGAATTGTTAAACCCATCTATATTTATTTCTTTATATTCTCTTGGCTTTCTATAACTTATAAATACTGCAAACAAAAGTCCTAATATCATAAATAGTCCTGGAATTAATAATGCCTTCCACACCATGTTAGTTGTTATAATAGCTCCATTAGCGGTCATTTCATCTCTTATTAAATTATGATACGCAAGTCCAAATCCAACTGGTATAGTTACATATGGAAACTCAAGACCAAAAGTTAATGCACATGCTACTGCTCTTCTATCTATTTTTAACTTATTCATAAGTCCTAATAGTGAAGGAACTATTATCGGTATAAATGCTATATGAATTGGTATAAGATTTTGTGAAAAACAAGAAAAAGCTGCTACTAATAAAATAAACAATATTTTTCTTTCTTTAACCCCTGTAGATATTTTATTACATAGTATTTTAGCAAGTCCTGTTTTACTTATAGCAACTGCAAGTAATCCAAGTAAAATATAACTTAACGCTGTTTCAGCATTTCCCCCCATACCGTCTATAAGTATGCTCATAGTATGAGTTAAAGGTAACCTTGCAGAAATGCCTGCTACTATTGCTGCAATTAATATTGATAAAATAACATTTAAATTTAAAAGACTTAATACTATCATTATTATTACCGAAATTACAACAGGATTAATTAATACCATATTTATGACCCCCCTCTAATTCATAATTTTAAAATTAAAATATTTAATATTTCTCAACTAATATACCTAATTTAAAATTTATTATTATAATTGTTCTCTCTTCTATACATTTTATTATTTTAGCATATTAAAGTGCTAAAGTAAATAATGTTTTTAAATTTGTATTACTACTTTGTATCCTATTTCTTATTATTTTAATAAACTGATATTAATATTGATTTAATTATAAGGAGAGATCTTATTTTGAGTAATTTTAATCCCGAAAAACTATATGTGGAATTTGAAAATAACATAACCTATACATCACCTATTATTCCTAGACTATATACTTTAACACATTCAGATGAAACTGGTGATTTATTTTTGTATATAGGACAGAACTATAATCTTAACAAAATTACCTCTTTCAGAGATGAGGTTTTAGCTAGATGGATAAAATTAAATGGAAAATACGTATTAAGTGTAGACTTGTATGTTGGTGGATCAGAATTTGATTTTATTAATCAATCCAAACGATATGACATATTTAATAAAGAACTACCTTTAGCTTTAAAAGCTATCATATATGGAGATAATCAACTATTTAAAACTTATCCTGAATTAAATAATTCTGAAATAATAGTTACATTTCATTCCATATATCCAGTATTTAATTCTAGGAGTTCCTGGGGATATATCAATGATTATAGATCTTAATTTTAGTATTCGATAATATTCGATATATAATCCTTCTTTATGTAATTTAAAGATTTTAAATAATTTTCCTTGACATTCTTTTTTTAATATTATATTATTTAATTAAAGAATTATTAAAAGTCACACAATGTGTTTTTGCCAAATAAAACATATTGGATAATTTTGAATCATCCCCCTGATACAAACTTACAAACTTACAAACACAAAGAAACCACCTAAAGGGTGGTTTCAGATTGTTCAAAAAGCCCCCAACAATTGGGGGCTTTTGTTTACGCCAAAATTCTTTTATGCGATAGCATTCGAAAAATATTTATTATGTATGTTAATTTGGAATAAATTTGAATTAATGTACACAAAAAATAATGCGATAGCACCATGGCTATCTTTTTCATATTCTGAACTGCCGCTGTAAGTAAGCATTGTTCAGAAACATTTTTAATTCCTCGCATGCGACAATAACGTAGCCCATGTAATTCTTTTGAATCAGCAAAGCTACGCTCAATCTTTTCTTTACGTCGTTTGTAAATACTTTTACCTTTTTCTGTTTTAGTAAAGCTAAAAATTTGATCTTTATAGTCTTCCCAAACATGACGACGTATAGTTCTATTAATGGATTTATCAGATGTTAAGCAATTATTTTTATATTTGCAATAAGCACAATGCTCCGCATTACTTAAATATTCTTTATAACCTTCCCTCGTAGTAGTTCTATATTTTAAAAAGCAATTATTAATACACACATATCCATCTAATTCTTTAACATACTGAAATCTATATTTTGTATATTTTCCTTTAACATGGGGTCCTAAACGGAACCCAAAAACACCTTGATAATTTTTGTCTGAAATTTGTTTACAAATAGGATTCGTAGAATATCCGGCATCTGCTACTAAATATTTTGTATTAAAATTAAACTTTTCTATTTGAGTTTCTATTCTTTTAACATAAGGATCTACATCGTTTATATTCCCGGGAGTAACATGAACGTCTGTTATAATATTATACTTTCCGTCAACAGTTCTATGATCTAAATAAAAAAAGCCTTTAGGTTTTCCATCTCTAACCATATATCCACTGTCTGGATCAGTTGTACTTACTTTTATTTCCTTAGTTTCAGCTATTTTAGTCTTTTTTTTTAGAGGCTTTTTATTATGATTAATTCTATCTTTATTAATGTCATTCTCTAATTCATCAAAGTATTCCTTTGTGGATTTAGTTATTTCTTTTTTAATAAATTTATGTTTATTAGCGTTAGCTTTTAAGTGAGTAGAATCAGTATATAGAATTTTGCCATCAACCAAGTTTCTATTAATAGCTTGAAATACAATATTATCAAATATTTCTTGATGTATATTTGTATTACTAAATCTTTTTGTTCTATTCTGGCTTATAGTGGAATGACTTGGTATTTTATCAGTAAGTCCATATCCTAAAAACCATCTGTAAGCTACATTTACCTGGATTTCTTTTACAAGCTGACGCTCTGAACGTATACCGAATAGGTATCCGATAAAAAGCATTTTAAATAATACAACTGGGTCTACTGAAGGTCTGCCATTATCAGGACAATATAAATCCTTAGTTAAATCTCTTATAAATGAAAAATCTATGTATTTATCTATTTTTCTAAGTATATGATTTTCAGGTACTAAATTTTCTATATAAACTAGTTCTAATTGATTTTGTTTTCTTTCATTATTAGTAAGCATTTTTCCTCCGTAGGAGCCCTAACGGGCTAAAAGATTTATTGGTTTAAAATATATATTCTACATAAAAACTAAAAACCCTTTTTGTAATAAATGTAAAAAGGCTGTTGACAAATTATGTTTATCAACAGCCTGAAACCACCTAAAGGGTGGTTTTTTTTATGTTATCGACTTTTTTATGTATATGTGATAGAATACGCGTAATGCACTTGGAATTTTTTATATGCATAAGGGGGAAATTTATTATGAAAAATCTAGCTGTATTGGGGCCTAAGGGAACTTTTAGTGATGAAGCAGCAAATCGTTACATATCAAAGAATAACATTAATATAACTAAAACATATTACGATACCATAGATGATGTGGTGTATTCTCTACAATCTGACTGTAATATGTGTATAGTTCCAGTTGAAAATACTTTGGCTGGATATGTTCAAAAAACCTTAGATTTATTATTAGAAATGTCAATTACTATTGTTAATGAAATCTTTATTCCTGTCCAGTTTTCTCTTATATCAAATGTAAAAGAAATATCTGAAATTAAAAATACATTCGTACAATTTAAAACTAGAGAACAATGTACAAACATATATAAAAGAATTAAAAAATTCTCATATAATTACTACTGAAAGTAATATGGAGTCTTACGAAAAATATATAAATGGAAAAGTAGGTGATTCAGCTATAATTCCCAAACATATTTTTTCTTCAAATGAAAATAATTTTGGTGTTACTAATGTAACTGATTCTTCAAATAATACTACAAGGTTTTTAATTTTAACTAAATCACAGGATTATAAAACTGAGATAAATAAAAAGAAAGATATAAAAGTATCATTATATGTTCTTAATGCCTCACATAAACCTGGTGTTTTATTTGGCATTTTAAAAGTTTTTTCAGAAAACAATGTTAATCTTATTTCCATAATGTCAAAACCAACAAAAAAAGAACTGGGTAGTTATAATTTCTTCATTGAATTAAATGGTAAAATCAAAGAAAAAGAAAATATTTTAAGAACATTAGAAGTTTTAAAATTAAAATATAAAATCAAAATTTTAGGAATTTACTAATTATGCTTTTAATTGGACTTTATTTATATATATTTTGAATAGATTTTAACATTATAATATATTTATTTTTTAATTAATTTTTAACACTATAGGCTGCAAACTATAGTGTTTTTTATTAGTTTATAAAATTTAGTATACTATAAATATAAATTCAAAAATAAAAAAGCACTAAGCAAATTAGCTTAGTGCTTTAAGTTACCTGGCGACGACCTACTCTTCCACACCGTCTCCAGTGCAGTACCATCGGCGCTTTGAAGCTTAACCATCGTGTTCGGTATGGGAACGGGTGTTACCTTCAAGCCATAATCACCAGATTGTTCTTTCAAAATTGCACAGTGATAATAATTATTTGATCAAGCCCTCGACCTATTAGTATTGGTCAGCTGAATACATTACTGTACTTACACCTCCAACCTATCAACCTGATAGTCTTTCAGGGGTCTTACTAGCTTACGCTATGGGAAATCTAATCTTGAGGTGGGCTTCACGCTTAGATGCTTTCAGCGTTTATCCCTTCCCAACATAGCTACCCAGCTGTGCTCCTGGCGGAACAACTGGTGCACCAGAGGTTGGTCCATCCCGGTCCTCTCGTACTAAGGACAGCTCCTCTCAAATTTCCTACGCCCACGGCGGATAGGGACCGAACTGTCTCACGACGTTCTGAACCCAGCTCGCGTGCCGCTTTAATGGGCGAACAGCCCAACCCTTGGGACCGACTACAGCCCCAGGATGCGACGAGCCGACATCGAGGTGCCAAACCTCCCCGTCGATGTGGACTCTTGGGGGAGATCAGCCTGTTATCCCCGAGGTAGCTTTTATCCGTTGAGCGATGGCCCTTCCATACAGAACCACCGGATCACTAAGCCCGACTTTCGTCCCTGCTCCACCTGTATGTGTCGCAGTCAGGCTCCCTTCTGCCTTTGCACTCTACGCGCGATTTCCGACCGCGCTGAGGGAACCTTTGGGCGCCTCCGTTACCTTTTAGGAGGCGACCGCCCCAGTCAAACTGCCCACCTAGCAATGTCCTGTGACCAGATTCATGGCCTCCAGTTAGAATTCCAGTACTATCAGGGTGGTATCCCAAGGATGACTCCACCAAAGCTGACGCCCTGGCTTCTAAGTCTCCCACCTATCCTGTACAGACAATACCGAAATTCAATGCTAAGCTACAGTAAAGCTCTACGGGGTCTTTCCGTCCAACCGCGGGTAGCAAGCATCTTCACTTGCACTACAATTTCACCGGATTTACTGCCGAGACAGTGCTCAAATCATTACGCCATTCGTGCGGGTCGGAACTTACCCGACAAGGAATTTCGCTACCTTAGGACCGTTATAGTTACGGCCGCCGTTTACTGGGGCTTAAGTTCATAGCTTCGCTTGCGCTAACTATTCCCCTTAACCTTCCAGCACCGGGCAGGCGTCAGCCCCTATACATCAGCTTACGCTTTAGCAGAGACCTGTGTTTTTGATAAACAGTTGCTTGAGCCTATTCACTGCGGCCTACTCTCGTAGGCACCCCTTTTCCCTAAGTTACGGGGTCAATTTGCCGAGTTCCTTAGCAGTAATTCTTCCGACGACCTTAGGATTCTCTCCTCATCTACCTGTGTCGGTTTGCGGTACGGGCACCATTTTGCTCCATAGAGACTTTTCTTGGCAGCGTGGAATCAGATACTTCGTCAAAAATGACTCCCCATCACACCTCAGGCTTAATGTTAAGCGGATTTGCCTACTTAACACCCTAAGTGCTTAGACGCACATCCAATAGTGCGCACATCCTATCCTCCTGCGTCATCCCATTTGTCAAACGCATTATGGTGGTACTGGAATATCAACCAGTTGTCCATCACCTACGCCTTTCGGCCTTGGCTTAGGTCCCGACTAACCCTGGGAGGACGAGCCTTCCCCAGGAAACCTTAGATATTCGGTCAACAAGATTCTCACTTGTTTTTCGCTACTTATGCCAGCATTCTCACTTCTGTACTGTCCACCACTCCTTACGGTATGGCTTCAACCTGTACAGAAAGCTCCTCTACCACGTATACAAAGTATACATCCATAGCTTCGGTGGTAAGTTTGAGCCCCGTTACATCTTCGGCGCAGGATCTCTCGACTAGTGAGCTATTACGCACTCTTTAAATGAGTGGCTGCTTCTAAGCCAACATCCTAGTTGTCTTAGAAATCCCACATCCTTTCCCACTTAACTTACACTTTGGGACCTTAGCTGATGGTCTGGGCTGTTTCCCTTTTGACCACGGATCTTATCATTCGTAGTCTGACTGCCGGGGTACAAGTATATGGCATTCGGAGTTTGATAGGGTTCAGTAACTGTTGTCAGCCCCTAGCCCATTCAGTGCTCTACCTCCACTACTTAATTACCCGACGCTAGCCCTAAAGCTATTTCGAGGAGAACCAGCTATCTCCGAGTTCGATTGGAATTTCTCCGCTATCCACAGCTCATCCCATGGCTTTTCAACGCCAACGTGGTTCGGACCTCCACGGAATTTTACTTCCGCTTCATCCTGGCCATGGATAGGTCACCCGGTTTCGGGTCTACAATATGCAACTAGTTGCCCTGTTCAGACTCGGTTTCCCTTCGGCTCCACACCATAAGTGCTTAACCTTGCTGCACATCGTAACTCGCTGGCCCGTTCTACAAAAAGTACGCCGTCACACTTTAATGTGCTCCGACCGATTGTAGGCACACGGTTTCAGATTCTATTTCACTCCCCTCCCGGGGTTCTTTTCACCTTTCCCTCACGGTACTGCTTCACTATCGGTCACTAGGTAGTATTTAGCCTTGGGAGATGGTCCTCCCAGCTTCCCACAAGGTTTCACGTGTCTCGTGGTACTCTGGAGTAGATCTACTTTTCTTTCCTTTTCGCTTACAGGGCTATTACCTTCTATGGCGGAGCCTTCCAGCTCTCTTCAACTAAAGAAATCAAAGCGTTGTGATCTATCCGCAACCCCAGGAACAAGTTCCTGGTTTGGGCTCTTCCCCTTTCGCTCGCCGCTACTTAGGGAATCGAATTTTCTTTCTCTTCCTCTGGGTACTTAGATGTTTCAGTTCCCCAGGTGTACCTCCATATACCTATGTATTCAGTATACAGTATCTAGCAAAGCTAGATGGGTTTCCCCATTCGGAAATCTACATATCACAGGCTATGTGCGCCTACATGTAGCTTATCGCAGCTTATCACGTCCTTCATCGGCTCCTAGTGCCAGGGCATTCACCGTGCGCCCTTTGTAGCTTGATCTATCATCATCTACTAATTTTCATTAGTGTCTAGGTTTAGATTATTTCTAATCTTATTAATTCGTTTCTTTATCACTGTGCAATTTTCAAAGAACAATTTTTTGAAAGACTTAGTCTTTCAAAATTAAACAGAATCAGGTTTCCAGTCTGGAAGCTTTGCTTCCATTCTCCCTAGAAAGGAGGTGATCCAGCCGCAGGTTCTCCTACGGCTACCTTGTTACGACTTCACCCCAATCACCAATCCCACCTTCGACCGCTGGCTCCTTACGGTTACCTCACGGGCTTCGGGTGTTACCGGCTCTCATGGTGTGACGGGCGGTGTGTACAAGACCCGGGAACGTATTCACCGCGACATGCTGATTCGCGATTACTAGCAACTCCAACTTCATGTAGGCGAGTTTCAGCCTACAATCCGAACTGGGACTGGCTTTCAAGTTTTGCTCCCCCTCGCGGGATTGCTGCTCGTTGTACCAGCCATTGTAGCACGTGTGTAGCCCTAGACATAAGGGGCATGATGATTTGACGTCATCCCCACCTTCCTCCACGTTAACCGCGGCAGTCTCGTTAGAGTGCTTAACTTAATAGTGGCAACTAACAATAAGGGTTGCGCTCGTTGCGGGACTTAACCCAACATCTCACGACACGAGCTGACGACAACCATGCACCACCTGTCTTCCTGTCCCCGAAGGGACTTCCTCAGTTACGAGTAATTCAGGAGATGTCAAGTCTAGGTAAGGTTCTTCGCGTTGCTTCGAATTAAACCACATGCTCCGCTGCTTGTGCGGGTCCCCGTCAATTCCTTTGAGTTTTAATCTTGCGACCGTACTCCCCAGGCGGAATACTTAATGCGTTTGCTGCGGCACCGAGGGTGGTACCCCCCGACACCTAGTATTCATCGTTTACGGCGTGGACTACCAGGGTATCTAATCCTGTTTGCTACCCACGCTTTCGTATCTCAGTGTCAGTTACAGTCCAGAAAGTCGCCTTCGCCACTGGTGTTCTTCCTAATCTCTACGCATTTCACCGCTACACTAGGAATTCCACTTTCCTCTCCTGCACTCTAGACACCCAGTATCAAATGCAGCTCCCAGGTTAAGCCCGGGAATTTCACATCTGACTTAAATGCCCACCTACATACTCTTTACGCCCAGTAAATCCGGACAACGCTTGCCACCTACGTATTACCGCGGCTGCTGGCACGTAGTTAGCCGTGGCTTCCTCATTAGGTACCGTCATTATCGTCCCTAATGACAGAGTTTTACGATCCGAAAACCTTCATCACTCACGCGGCGTTGCTGCGTCAGGGTTTCCCCCATTGCGCAATATTCCCCACTGCTGCCTCCCGTAGGAGTCTGGACCGTGTCTCAGTTCCAATGTGGCCGATCACCCTCTCAGGTCGGCTACGCATCGTTGCCTTGGTGAGCCGTTACCTCACCAACTAGCTAATGCGCCGCGGGTCCATCTCAAAGCGGATTGCTCCTTTGATTATTCTACGATGCCGTAAAATAATGTTATGCGGTATTAATCTCCCTTTCGGGAGGCTATCCCACTCTTTGAGGCAGGTTACCCACGTGTTACTCACCCGTCCGCCGCTAATCCACTTCCCGAAGGAAGCTTCATCGCTCGACTTGCATGTGTTAGGCACGCCGCCAGCGTTCGTCCTGAGCCAGGATCAAACTCTCAATTTAAAAGTTTAATCTTACTCAAATTTATTGACTGGTTTATTACCTATATTCTGTTTAATTTTCAAAGACCATTTTCTTTCGCCATCTCTTGACAGCTTATTCATTATATCAATTTGAAATCTCTTTGTCAACAACTTTTTTTAACTTTTTATTTTTAAATTTTCATTTAAAAACTATTTTGTTTTTTAGTTGTTTTTCTGATTTCTTGTCGTCTCTCGTGACGACATGTAGTATCTTATCACAATTTTAATATCTTAGAATTCAGTATTACTTTATTGAATTAATTTAAATCCATATTTCTTTTATATTTTAATATATGCTCTTAATTACTATTATAGACACTCGTGGCAAAGTATTCAATTTTTATATAAAAATAAAATCCCCTTATTAAAAAACAAAGGGATTTTATTACTTATATTATAAAGTAATTTAAATTTAAAATCGCAAACTTAAAAGTTGTGCTTATTTTCCTAATTTGAATGAACTCTTTAAAGATACAGTTCTATTAAACACTAACTTATCCTCTGTTGTATATTTAGGATCTACATTAAAATATCCATTTCTAACAAATTGAAATTTATCATTTGGTTTTGCATCTTTCATATATGGCTCTATAAATCCTTGAAGTATTTCTAAAGAATTAGGGTTTACATTATCAAGGAAAGTTTTATTTTCATCTTGTTCATCATCTAGTATTAATGAATCATATAATCTAAATTCTGCTGGTACACCATATTCAGCACTTACCCAATGAATTGTTCCTTTAACTTTTCTTCCAGTAAATCCACTTCCACTCTTAGTTTCAGGATCATAAGTACAATGTACTTCTACTACATTTCCATTTTCATCTTTAACTATATCTGTACATTTAACAAAGTAAGCATTTTTTAATCTTACTTCATTTCCTACATATAATCTATGATATTTCTTAGGTGGATTTTCCATAAAGTCTTCTTGTTCTATATAGATTTCTCTTGTAAATGGAATTTCACGACTTCCCATTTCTGGATTGTCTTGATTGTTTTCAGCTTCTAACATTTCTACTTGACCTTCTGGATAGTTAGTTATAACTACTTTTAATGGTCTTAGAACAGCCATTGTTCTAGCAGCTTTTGTTTTTAAATCTTCTCTTATAAAATGTTCAAGCATTCTTACATCAACTAAACTATTATTTTTAGCAACACCAATTTCTCTACAGAAATTACGTACAGCTTCTGGTGTATATCCTCTTCTTCTTAATCCAGAGATAGTAGGCATACGAGGATCATCCCAAGCATCAGTAAATCCTTCATCTACAAGTTGCTTTAATTTTCTTTTACTCATTACTGTATTAGTTAAGTTTAATCTTGCAAACTCTATTTGTTGTGGATGATTTTCCATTTCACACTCTGTAACTACCCAATCATATAATGGTCTATGATCTTCAAATTCTAGTGTACATATTGAGTGAGTTATTCCTTCTATTGCATCTTCAAGTGGATGAGCAAAGTCATACATTGGATATATGCACCACTTATTTCCTGTGTTGTGATGTTCTGCATGAGCTATACGGTAAATTATAGGATCTCTCATATTTATATTAGGGGATGCCATATCTATTTTAGCTCTTAAAACCTTTTCTCCATCTTTGAATTCTCCTTTAGCCATACGTTCAAATAAATCTAAGTTTTCTTCTACAGTTCTATTTCTATATGGGCTTTCTTTTCCAGGTTCAGTTAAAGTACCTCTATATTCTTTCATTTCTTCTGGTGATAAGTCACACACATATGCCTTACCTTTTTTAATTAAAAGAATTGCTCTTTTGTACATTTCATCAAAATAATCTGATGCATAATGTAATTCTTCCCAATCAAATCCTAACCATTTTACATCTTCTTTTATAGATTCTACATACTCTGTATCCTCTTTTATTGGGTTTGTATCATCAAATCTTAAATTTGTTCTTCCTTTAAACTCATCTGCAAGTTCAAAATTTAATGTAATTGATTTAGCATGACCTATATGTAGATATCCATTTGGTTCTGGAGGGAAACGAGTAATTATTTCTTTTCTTTTTCCGGATTTTAAATCTTCTATAACTATATTTTTTATAAAGTTAGATGAAGAATTATTGTTTTCCATTTTTTTCACCTTTCTTTCATTTAACTATACATATTAATTATATTAATACTTTCGATATTTTCCTCTAAAACTACATAATACATTTAATTATACAATAAAAATTTAATTATGACACCTTTTTTAACGAAAAATACAAGCTATTACATACTATTATTATTAATTAATATAATACTATTATACTCATATACTAATTTTAAGCCAAAGCTTGTCTATATAATTCATTACACTAAGCTATATAGGGATATCATATAATTAAAACACATATTTTTATACTGTCTAGCTTTAATACTCAATATAGTTAAGGTTAAAATCGACAGGTAAAACTTACCTGTCGATTTTAATTTTCTTTAATTTCTATCATCACTAACATTCGGGTCACTTGTATAAGTATAATCTCCATTTTGGGATACTTTAGCAACACCTTCTAATTTTTCATTCATTTTTTTTATTTCAGATTGAATATCTGATAACATATCTTTTATTTCTTTTTCCATTTATACTTCACTTCCCTTCTTTATACTATTTTCTCTATTTATCTAAGTATTTATCCAAAAATAATTAAATAAAAAAAATCAGCTCTTTATTCAAGCTGATTTTTTTATTTAACTCATTTATTTAATTTTACTTTACGTATTTATAATTAAATTTATATTCTATATATCCATTGTTTTAACATTTTCAGGAATTATTAAATCAGCATCTGTAAGTTTTACAACTTCATCCACTGTAACTCCTGGTGCAACTTCTTCTAGTACTAATCCAAGGTCAGTTACTCTCATAACAGCTTTTTCTGTAATTATTAAGTCAACAACTTTTGCAGCTGATAAAGGTAATTTACATTTCTTTAATACTTTAGGTGCACCTTTTTTATTTGTATGTGTAAGTGAAACTATAACTTTTTGCGCTCCAACTAATAAATCCATAGCTCCACCCATTCCTGGTACAAATACTCCTGGTATTTTCCAGTTTGCTATGTTTCCTTCTTGGTCTACTTCAAGAGCTCCTAAAACTGTCATATCAACATGTCCACCTCTTATGATTCCAAAAGAAGTAGCAAGATCAAATGCAGATCCACCTGGTAACATTGTTACGGGTTCTCCACCTGCATTACCAAAGTCAGGATCTGATTCTCCAACCTTTGGTGCAGCTCCAAATCTAAGTCCACCGTTTTCAGTTTGAAGTATAACTTCTACTCCTTCTGGTATATAGTTAGCTGATCCTGTAGGGATTCCGATTCCTAAATTAACTACCATTCCATTTTTAAATTCTTTAGCTATTCTACGTGCCATAATATCTCTAGCATCCATCGTTATTTGCCCCCTATCTTAATTTATTATTTTCTTTCCAATATTCTTCATAATTTTGAGTTCTTTCTGCAAAAGGCATACTCTTAACAATATAATCTACAAAAATACCTTGAGTTCCAATAGCTGTTGCTTCTATTTCTCCTGGTTCAACGATTTCATCAACTTCTGCAATAACTATATCTGCTGCTGTTGCAAGTACAGGATTTGTATTTAAAGATATTCCTCTATATTCTACGTTTCCGTATTTATCAGCTCTATATCCTTTAATTATTGCTACATCTGCTTTTAGTGGTGGATATAATAAATATTCTTTTCCTTCTACTGTTATTTTTTCAGCATGTTCTTCAACTTCTGTTCCAAGTCCTGTTGGAGTAATTATTCCACCTAATCCTGCTCCACCAGCTCTTACTCTCTCTATCCAAGTTCCCATAGGATTAAATTCAACTTTAACTTCTCCTTTATTGTATTGATCCATAAAGTCTTTATCTGTTCCTATGTGAGTTCCTATAAATCTTTTTATTTGTCTATTTCTAACAAGCTTATTTATATCTCTTCCGCCACCTGGTGAACCACCAGCAACTGAAATTAATGTTAAATCTTTAACACCACTTTTTACAACTGCATCAATTGTTTCTATAGGAGATCCAACTCCGAAGAATCCTCCTATTGCCACTTTCATACCATCTTTAATATTCTTTACCGCTTCCTCTGTCGTTGTGATAACAGCCATTAACTACACCCCCATGTAATTTCAATGTATTGGTTTATTGATTAATATTTATATATCACTATTATAAACCAATTGTTAAATTTTTGTCATTAGATATTTGTTTATATATTGTAATTTTGGAAGTTAATCTTTAAAATACTCTCGTTTTTTTAACTTTTTTTCTATTTTTTAAATATTTAGCTTAATTTAATACTGTAATTATCCTTATACTAAATATATATTGTATATACTTTTAAATTGAGCTATTTTTGACAATATACTAGTATATATTATAATTAAACCGCTATCCCTTGAATTTTCAGTAATTTCTGAACATTATCTTTCTTTTATTTTAATTTTTTTATTATATCCTGTATTTTTTTCTTAAAATTCATATTAAAATATAACCATTTTTTCTTAAAAAAATAGTATGAAAATAAGTACTTTTATTTTATTAAAATTTATTTTTATTTTATAGATAATACAAATGAATTCTATGCTATAATAACTTTTGGTATTTAATTGGGTTTAATTAAATTACTATAAACTTATAGAGTTTTGAGGTGAGAATATGAAAAGAATTAATGGTATAATTTATGCTCTTTTATCATCCACTGCTTTTGGATTTATGCCTATTTTTGCCAAAGTAGCATATAATCACGGCAGTAACTGTTTTTCAGTTTTAACTTTTAGATTTTTAATTGCTGCACTTATATTATTTGTATATTTTATGATAAAAAAGATAGACTTTAAAATAAATAAAAAACAACTAAATGAAGTATTTTTAATAGGAAGCATAGGTTATACTTCTACAGGAATTGGATTGTTTTTATCTTATAAATATATATCTGTAGGACTTGCAACTACAATGCATTTTGTTTATCCTGCAGCGGTTATATTGATGAGTTATATATTATATAAAGATAACTTTACTAAAAACAAAGTTTTAGCACTAATTTTTTCTTTAGCTGGTGTATATGTATTAGCTGGAAAAGCAGGTCAATGCATAAACCCACTTGGTGTGTCTCTTGCAATCTTATCTGGATTAACATATGCAGCATGTATTATTGCAATGAATAAAGAGGAAATAAAGGAACTTGATAATACTGTAGTTGTATTTTATTTTTCACTTTTTTCAGGAATAACACTACTTATATTTTCTCTTTTAACTAAAAACTTTGTAGTAACCTTTGATTTATATGCAAATGTATCTATTTTAGGTATATCCGTTATTTCAACTATTGCTGCAACAGTATTATTTATAAAAGCATTAAAAATAATAGGTGCATCCTCTACATCTATACTTGCCACTTGCGAACCTATAGTAAGTATTATAATGGGTATATTATTATTTAAAGAAAAATTAACTTCAGCAATTATATTTGGAACTATTTTAATATTACTTTCAGTAATAATTTTAGCTAAAGAAAAAAATTCACCTGAAGTACAGGTTGAAGCTTCTTAAATAAAATAATAAAATTTAATAAAAATCAAAAGCGAGGATATATATTTATCCTCGCTTTTTTAATAAAAATTCTTCTATAACACGACCATCACAATCTTTTAAGTCAAGTCCCATCACCTTAGCTAAGGTAGGTGCTTCATCTACTAAATTCATTTTATCTACAATAACTCCTTTATTAATCCCTCTTCCACTCATCATAAACACTGTATCATAATTAGGTTTAAATGGTGAATATCCATGAGTTGCCCTTGTAGCTCCTTCTATTTTATCAATATTATCATCAGTTATTTCCTGAATTAACTTCCCATTTATATTATCTAAAAAATAATATCCCTTTTTAGCATCAATCATAAAGGTACAATTAGGATCAGCTCCTAGCCTTGTAGCTTCTTCCCTAGAATAAATCTTTTCTATACAATTATATTTTTTCTTAAATTCCATTAACAAATCATACACTTTATTCACTAACTGAAAATTATACTTTTTTGTATATATATATGTTGAGCCATCACAACTATTTGCAATAGCCTTATAATCTATAATTTTTGCATTTTTATTTGCATTTATATACCCATTTTCTTTTAGCAATACATTTAAATTTATAATCTTATTTTCATCTAAACTACTATGATCTCCAAGTACAACAATTGTTGTGTCTTTGTACATATTATTTTTTCTTAAAGTGGATATTATATCACCAAGTCTTGAATCATGTCTTAACAATGCTTCTCTTGCCTCTTTAGAATTAAATCCATATCTATGTCTCATAGAATCTAAATCAGTATAATGAACAAAAGTTAAATTTGGCTTTTTATTTTCTATAGTGTATAGCATGGACTTATGCGTAAAATTGTCTAAGTATGGTTGTCCTATTCCACTTCTCAAATATCCATATTTTTTATTCAATTTATATTGAAACATTGGACTACCACTAAAAAGTGAAACCATCGTTTGATTTTTCCAAAACTTATTCGCAAATATTTCTGGCATATTATATTGTATTTTTGATTTTCCTGTTACTGGCCATAATAAAGCTGCTACCTTCATACCTTCTTTTATAGCTAAATCATACAAAGTGTCCCCTTTTATATACTTTCTGTACCAATACCAATCTGGGTTTTTACAATTAGGTTGAAACAAAGTATTGTTTATAACTCCATGACCTTTAGGATATTTGCCTGTAACTATTGTAGTATGTGCTGGATAAGTTAAACTTGGAAATACACTACGCACATTTTTACAATAAGATGCCTCTCTTATAAAACTTTTAAAGTTTGGAAGCTCCTTTATATAATCAAAATCCAATGACGAAAGTGCATCAAAGGATATTATGCATAAATACTTTTTTATTTTATTCATTTATAATAACCTTTCTCTCTTAGTTTTCTCTTTTATTATATTACCATTTAATTTTATTTCTGTCCCATATTATGTAAATTTTTTCCCTAAAATATTTATTTTTACTGTTATTAAAAATTTTCAAGATGTAATTGAATGAATTTTATGATATAATATCGCAATGATTATGAAAATTTAAGTAGAGGATGGTAATGCAGTGATTACAGTAAATAACGTAAGTTTAAGATACGGCGATCGTAAACTATTTGAAGATGTTAATTTGAAGTTCACTCCTGGAAATTGTTATGGTATTATAGGGGCAAACGGTGCTGGAAAAAGTACATTTTTAAAAATATTATCTGGAGAAATAGAACCTAATACAGGAGATGTAAGTATTCCTTCTGATATTAGAATGTCTGTTTTAAAACAAGATCACTACAAATACGACGAACACGAAGTATTAGAAACAGTTATCATGGGAAATGAAAGATTATTCGAGATTATAAAAGAAAAAGAAGCTCTTTATGCAAAAGATCCTTTTACAGATGAAGACGGAATTAAAGCTTCAGAACTTGAATGTGAATTTGCTGACCTAAACGGATGGGAAGCTGAAAGTGAAGCTTCTTCATTACTTCAAGGTCTTGGAATAGATACGGATTTACACTACAAGAAAATGTCAGACCTTAGTGGTGCTGAAAAAGTTAAAGTTTTACTTGCTCAAGCACTATTCGGTAAGCCTGGAATACTAATTCTAGATGAGCCTACAAACCACCTTGACATACAATCTATAAACTGGCTTGAAGACTTCTTAATTGACTTTGAAGGTACAGTTATAGTTGTATCCCACGATAGACACTTTTTAAATAATGTTTGTACTCATATAGCTGACGTTGATTTTGGTAAAATCAAATTATATGTTGGTAACTATGATTTCTGGTATCAATCTAGCCAACTTGCTCTTCAAATGGCAAAAGATCAAAATAAGAAAAAAGAAGAAAAGATTAAAGAATTACAAAACTTTATTGCAAGATTTAGTGCTAATGCTTCTAAATCAAAACAAGCTACTTCTCGTAAAAAACTTTTAGACAAAATCACTTTAGATGATATCGAGCCTTCAAGCAGAAGATATCCATTTGTAGGATTTACTATGGAAAGAGAAGTTGGAAAAGACATATTAATGGTTGATGGATTAACTAAAACTATTGATGGTGAAAAAGTTTTAAACAATGTAAGTTTTATAGTTTCTAAAGATGATAAAATTGCCTTTGTAGGTGAAAATGAAATAGCTAAAACTGCACTATTTAAAATATTAACTGGAGAAATGGAACCTGATAGTGGAACATTTAAATGGGGTGTTACTATAACAACTTCTTATTTCCCTAAAGATAACTCTGAATTCTTCAACGGTGTAGATTTAAGCTTAGTTGACTGGTTACGTCAATATTCAGAAGAAAAATCTGAAAGCTATTTAAGAGGATTCCTTGGAAGAATGTTATTCTCTGGTGAAGAAGCTCTTAAAAAAGCTGATGTATTATCTGGAGGAGAAAAGGTAAGATGTATGTTATCTAAAATGATGTTATCTAACGCTAACGTATTAATTTTAGATCAACCAACAAACCATCTTGACCTTGAATCTATAACAGCTGTTAACAATGGTCTTCGTGACTTTAAGAGTAACGTATTATTTACTTCTCACGACCATGAATTTATACAAACTATAGCTAACAGAATTATAGAAATTACTCCTGATGGAATAATCGATAAGAAAATGTCTTATGATGAATATTTAGAAACAAAATAAGAACTTTAAAATAATTAATTTAACTTTAAACTTTATAAGTATACTAATTTAATTATAAAAAGCTATTCTTAGTATTTTAATCATACTGAAGAATAGCTTTTTTAGTTATATTATTTATTTTTTTATTTAATTAATTTAATTTTCATTTAAAACTACCTTTTTCATCTTTTTCTTTTCTCTAAATAAAGATACTCCATTATAAATAGAATCTTCCTTTTCAACTATGTTTTCTGAGTTCTTAACTACTTCTTCTTGATTATGACATACTTCAAACTTTGAAAACTGCATATTAAATACAGCTTTTCCTGATGTTGATGATAAAAGTTCTAATTTATAATTCATAGAAGTTGCAACTGGCACTTCTCCAGTTATTATGATTTTCTCTCCCTTTACTTCTGGTTCATTAAAACTTCCACCCATCTTTAAAATATCAGTCATGATCTTTCCGCCCATTTCTTTATTAACTACTATTTTAAACTTATATATAGGCTCTAAAATTATATTCTTGTTTTTCTCCATGGCTTGATAAATAGCTCTTATAGTTGCTATTCTAAAATCTCCCCCATGAGTATGCTCTAAATGATGTTTACCATTTGTAAGTTTTATTTTTATATCTGTTACTTTTCCTCCTATTAACGGACCATGAAGTACCGCTTCATATGATGCTTTTTCTATATTATTTTGATATTGATATGGAAGTATGTCTCCATTAATTTCAGATATAAATTCTACTCCCTTCCCCCTTTCATTTGGTTCTATCTCAACTTCAACTTCTGCATAATGCTTTTTAGGTTCAAAATGACAAAATCCATTTGTTATTTCCCCTATTGTTTCTAAATAATTTACCTTTGGTTCTAAAAACTCAACTTCTATGTTAAATCTTTCTTTTATAAGCTCTTTTAATACTTCCATATGTATTATTCCCTTAATACTTATACTTAGTTCCTTGTTCTCAGGATTGTACTCTAATTGAAGTGAAGGGTCTTCTTCATTTAAAATTTGTAATGCCTTTAATAGTGATGGTAATTCTTCTTCATTTTGTGGTACTACCCTTGAAATAAGTGCTGATTCATTATTTTCATTTATAATATTTATATCATCTTTGTTGCCTATAACATCTCCAACCTTTATATCCTTAACTCCGCAAATAACTCCAATCTCACCTGAAGTTAAATTTTCAACCGTATTATATTTATCTCCATTATATTTTCGTATTTGTGTTATTTTTTCTTCTTCTCCTAAATTATTTATTATGGTATCTCTTACTTTAATTTCTCCATTTAAAACTCTTACATAAGCAAGTTTACCTATTTTATCATCATATTTTATTTTATAAACAACTCCCGAGAATTCATCCTCATCATTTCCACTACTATATGGCAAAAGTTCTTCTATAGAATTTAAAAGTTCTTTTATGCCTATTCCATTTATAGCTGAGCCAAATAATACCGGAAATACTTCTCCTTCCTCCACTGATTTTTTTAGATTATCTATAAAAAATTCTCTTGTGATTTCTTCCCCTTCTAAATATTTTTCTAAAACTTCTTCATTTATTTCAGCAAATTTTTCTATTAACTCTATCTTCTCTTTTGAATCATTATAAAATTGTTCATTTACTAATAAATCTATTGTCTCATTAAAATTTTCCTCTAATCCATCAATTCTTTGTATTTTTAAATACTTTTCAGTTAAATTATTTTCTATTTGACTAAAAACCTCTTTTATATCTGCTCCAACTCTATCTAACTTATTTATAAATATTAAAGTTGGTATATTATTTTTTCTTAAAAGATTCCAGATAGTTTCTGTATGAGCTTGTACTCCCTCTACTGCTGAAACTATAAGCACTGCACCATCCAATGCCTTTAATGACCTTTCAAGCTCTGAAGAAAAATCTATATGCCCAGGAGTATCTATTAAGTTTATACAAGCATCCTTCCAAGTAAAACTTGTTTGGTCTGAAAATATAGTAATCCCTCTTTTTTTCTCTATACTATTATAATCCATCTTAGCGGAACCCTTATCTACACTTCCAAGTTCTCTTATTGCACCTGAAATATATAGCATTTGTTCTGTGGTAGTTGTTTTACCACCATCCACATGAGCTACTAGTCCTATATTTTTTATATTTTTCATACTAAAAAATTTCCCCCTAAATTATAAGCCAGATTCATCTTTAGAACCTGGCTTACAGTTATGTTATTATTTTATTATAAATTCCATTTTTATTGGAGATTTCAACTTAACTACCTTTCCACTTTCTTTAACTGATTGAATCCCCTTTATAAATAAAGTATATTTTTTTCCACTTTCATAGTTATGATTTGGATTTACTTCAACAGATTTATTTACATCATCATAACTAACAACTGTGCTTACTTTATGATTATTTTCATCTAATACATAAATATTTGATTTATTTACTGTGCCCTTATCTAAATTTCTAGAAAAACTAACTGTAAAAATTTTATCTACAGGTACATTTTCCTTCTTTTCCATGGTCATAGTCAAGTCTTTTTTATGATTAGAGTCTAAAATGTTTTCTATAGCCATAAACTCTTTTTCATTTTCATTTATCTTAGAATCTCCACCAACAACACATAGGTAATCTTGTTTTAATACACCATCTACAAGCTTTGCAAAATTTCTTATATCATCTGATGTAGTTGATAAAATTTCTTCCCTTTGTTTTTGTATATCTTCCTTAGTAACACCACTTATATACATATCGTCTGCTATAATTCCCTCTGATATAGGTCCAAGCTTATTTACTAATTCATTCATATCACTTTCTTGTTTTCCTATAGTTCCGATTATATAATTGGTCATTTCCTTTTCATCTGCATTAAAACTAGCTAAATACTCTGGTACTTTATCAAATATATCTATGGTTTCTTTTAAATTTGGATCTCTGTATGATGAAAATAATATATTTCCACTATTAATAAATACATTGACGCCATATGCTCCACCTTTTATTCTTACGCCATTCCACAAGTATCCACTTCCAAGTACATTAGCTAAAACTTGTAGTTTTCCTGTATCTTTATATCCTGTGCTTTCTATATTTCCACCCTTAGTGACATATTGTACTTTTGAGGGTGCTATTATTCCCTCATTTATATTAGAATCATCAAACTTGTATTGTTGAACCTTTAGGTCATTATTTTTTAAATTCTTAGAAAATCCATTGAAACTATTAATAAAATTTTTATAATATTTTTCTTCACCTGTATAACTAACTATCATATCTTGCTTATTGAATACCATATCTCTAACATTCTCTAGACTTTTTATTACTTCATCACTTTTACTAGAAAAATTTTTATCTAATTCACATAGAAATTTATAGAATCCTTCACTTTGATAATTATTATATTTACCTGCTTCTGATATATATGAAAGTATCTTTTCATTTGCAAATCTAAAACCATTATTCATAAACTGATTTTCTAAATTCATTTTTGTACTACTTATAATTTCTTTTAATCTCTCTTTATCATTTAACTTACTATTAAAAATTATCTCATTTAACAGCTGAAAATTTTTATCCATCTTATTATTTAAGCATAATATAGTAGCATGTTCCTTTGGGTAATACTTATCATTATTCTTTACGTCTTGAAATATATTGCTTCTTATTTTAATTCCACCTGAATTAATCATAATATAGTTTTGTAATTGCTCTTTTGTGTAATTTTTCGTATCTACCTTACCAAATATAGTTTCTAATAAACTTAAATACCCTAGCTTATCCTGTGGAATTTTAGATGTATCAAAATATAAAGATACATAATTTAATCCATTTGTAAAAACAGGATGTTTAAGCATAGTAATTCCATCTTTAGCTTCCTTTATAGTTTTATATTCTTTTATTTTATTATCTATATCACCACGAGTAAGAGTAGGTAATTTTGCTAATTCCTCTTTTGAGTTAGGGGTACTTTGCCATTTTTGAAGTTCCTCAGTATCTTTTATTAACTTATCTAATTGTTCATTAGACAAAGATTGTTTTTTCGCTTCTAATTTTTCTTTTAATTTTGCTTCCTTTTTCTCTTGAAGTCCTGGGGAAGGTTTTAAAACCACTAAAGATGAATGATTATTGTTTAGAAGATATTTTTCTATGATTTTTTCTAATTCTCCACGTTTAATGATTTTATTTAAATTATTAATATTCATGTTTAAATATAATGTAGGCTCTCCCCCATACAACCAACTACTCATTATTAATATATTGTACATAAGTGGACTATTACCATTTCCCATTCTACTTGAAATATTAAATTGATTAGCTAATGATTGAATTAAGTTTTCATCAAAACCATTTTTCACTATATCTCTAAGGGTTTTATCTATAACCTCATTAAATTTTTCCTTTTGTTCTTCATTTACATTTGCTGCAACAATACTAAAAGTTGATTGAGCTGAGCTTGGGTTAAAATCTGATACTACATTTTCCCCTAACCCATTTTCTTGCATAGCCTTACAAATTGGAGATGTAGGCGTTCCCGTAAGTAACATATTTAAAAGCGAAAATTTTAATGTTATATCTTTGTTTGGAGATTTATCTATAACATAGTTTTGGCTTAAATAAGCTTTATTTTTTGTATCAGCTCCACTGGGCAATGAATACTCTGAAACATATTCTACTCTTTTTTCAAAGGGTTTTTGAAGTGGAATACTGCTGTCGACCTCTACCTTATCAAAATTATTTAGATATTTCTCCCCGATAAATTTCAATGTATCTTTTATGTTTAAATTTCCTGATAAATAAATATAACTATTTGATGGATTATAGTATTTTTTATATGTATCAACAAATTCCTTATAACTTAAACTTGGTATATCATCTGGATTTCCACCTGATTCATTTTTATACATCGTATCTGGAAATAGTGATTTTGATATGGCACTTGATAAAACTCTAGCTGGATTAGAATATACGCCTTTCATTTCATTATATACAATGCCATTATACTTTAACTCTCCCTCTTTAGATTGGAGTTCATATCTCCAACCCTCCTCTTTAAATATCCTCTCATCCTTTATCATGTTTGGATAAAAAACAGCATCTAAATATACACTCATTAAATTATTAAAATCTTTATTATTTTTACTTGAAACAGGATACATAGTCATATCATCTGCTGTCATAGCATTTAAAAAAGTACTTAATGACTGCTTACTCATTTGAATAAATGGATCCTTTATGGGATAATTTTTAGAACCTTGAAGAACTGAATGTTCAATAATGTGATTTACTCCTGTGCTGTCTTTAGTAGGTGTTCTAAAATTTATACAAATCATCTTATCTTCTTCTTTATTATCTAAAAATATAAGCTTTGCCCCACTTTTTTCATGTTTATATTCATAAGAATTACAATTTAAATCTTTTATACGCTTTTTTGATACAAGCTTAAATCCTCCTAATGAATCTTTATCCTTGAACACTGAAACTAATTTAGAAGTTAAATCTACAGCATAAACCTCTTTTGGACAACTAAACATTAAAGTCTGAAAAGTCATAACTGTAGCTAGTGTAAGTCCTATTTTACTTTTTATTTTTTTATTCAATTCCAATCCACCTTTCAAATTAATCTATAAAATTAATAACTAATAAACATATTGAACTTCTAATTTATAGTGTTTCCTTTCATTGTCCATTTAATGAGGTAAAAATAAATTCATATAAATTAATATTAAACTTTAACTGTAAACGTTATTATGTATATTTTGAAATAATTACTGTAGCATAATATTGTATTTTATTCTAAAATAAAGTTAATGCTATTTTACATATCATATTTGGCAGATTAATTTTAACAAAGGGGCGATTTTATGTTTTCAGAAAAAGTAGTAAAAAATCTAAGTAATTCTTCTTGGATAAGACTTATGTTTGAAGAAGGGGCAAAACTTGAAAAAAAATATGGCAAGGATAAAGTATATGATTATAGCCTAGGAAATCCTTATGCTGAACCCCCTGCTGAAGTTACATATTCATTAAAGAAGCACATTCTTGGAAAAGAAAAAGGGCTTCATAGATATATGAGCAATGCAGGTTATCCAGAAGTTAGAGAAAATATAGCTAAAAGTTTAGAAAAAGAAAGTGGAATTGAACTTTCAAAAGAAAATATAGTTATGACAGTTGGTGCTGCAGGTGGATTAAATGTTGTTTTAAAATCTTTATTAAATCCTAATGAAGAAGTAATTGTTTTTGCACCATACTTTGTAGAATATAACTTTTATACAGATAATCATGGCGGTAAAACTGTAGTTGTCCCTCCTGATACATCAACTTTTGAACCAGACTTAAAAACTTTTGAAAATAGTATTACAGAAAAAACTAAAGCTATTATCATAAATAATCCTAATAATCCAACTGGTGTTATTTATAGTGAAGAAACTTTAAAAAATATAGAATCTATACTAGCTAAAAAAGAAAAAGAATTTAACACAACTATATTTGTGTTATCTGACCAACCTTACAGTGAAATTGTTTATGATAACGCTAAACTTCCAAGTATACTTTCTATATTTAAAAATGCTATAATAATTAATTCTTTCAGTAAATCACTTGGTCTTGCTGGAGAAAGAATAGGCTACATTGCAGTAAGTAGTAAAATAGAAAATGTAGATACTCTTATAAATGCATTAAGCTTTTGTAATCGTACATTAGGTTTCGTAAACGCACCAGCACTTTTCCAAAAGGTTGTCTCTGATTCTTTAGATGCAAAGGTTGATATTGAAGCGTACGAAAAAAGAAGAAACTTTTTATATGAAAATTTAACAAGACTAGGTTTTCAATGTGTAAAACCAGAAGGTGCTTTTTATCTTTTCCCTAAAGCTTTAATTGATGATGATGTAGAGTTTGTAAAAAGAGCTATGAAATACAACCTTCTTTTAGTACCAGGAAGTGGATTCGGTTGTCCTGGATACTTTAGACTTTCATATTGTGTAGATTTCAACATGATAAAAAATTCTATTGAAGCCTTTGAGAAATTAGTTAAAGAATTTAATAAATAAAAAAATGGACTGTTAAATCTAGAGATGTTTCTAGATATGCCAGTCCATTTTACTTTTAAAATATTATTTTTAAGCTATCTGTTTTATTCTTTTCTTTCTTCTAATCTTAAGTATTAAAAACCACGATGTTAAAACAACACCCTTTATAATACTACTTATACTTATACACCACCATACTCCATTAAGCCCTAAATACTTTGATACTATTAAAGCTGATGGTATTCTAAGACCAGTAAATACTATTCCTACAATAGCAGGTGGCATAGTTTTACCCATTCCATTAAATGCTCCAGCAGTTCCAATCTCTATGCACATAAAAAATTGAGATACTGCAAGAATTCTAAGATAATCAACACCATAAGGTATTGTAGTTGCCTCTGGTATAAAGAAAGAAAATATAGGCTTTGCTCCAAACATTAAAAGACAAGTAGAAAAGATACCTATAGTTCCAACTATCATCATAGCTGTTTTATAACCCTCATCAATTCTATCCCACTTTTTAGCACCATAGTTTTGTCCAACAAATGCACTTATGGCAGTTTGAAATCCTCCAGCTGTCATCCATGATATTGATTCTATTTGAGAACCTACCTTTTGTACTGCTATTGCAACATTTCCCCAAACAGAAATTATTCTAGCAATCATCATTGAGAAAACACAAAACAATGCATTTTGCACCGCAATTGGAAAACCAAATTTAAATATATTTTTCATGTAATCTAAATGAAAATCTCTAAATGAAAAACCTTTTATTAAAGTTGATTTTCTAACTGACAATATAAACAAGAAAGTTACTACAACTTGGGCAAATACTGTAGCTATTGCAGCACCCTTAACTCCTAATGCTGGAAATGGTCCTATTCCAAAAATTAAAACTGGATCTAATATCATATTGGCAGCTAGTCCAACAACATTAAATCTAAATGGAGTTCTACTATCTCCAGAACCATTATATATACCCGTAAATACAGGATTTATAAAATAAAAGTTCATTCCAATTGCAACTATAACTAAATAGTTTATCGCCATTTGGATAACATCTTCACTACCTAAATTAAAAAATCCTATAAGATGTTTTCTAAACAAAATCAAGAAAATTCCATATATTATAGCTAATAAGATATTTAATATTATAGAATTTTTAGCATATCCTTTAGCATCCTTTATATTACTTTTACCTATACTTTGAGATACTCCTATTTCCGCTCCGCTTCTAGATATTAAAATTAACCCCATAGCAAGCCACGTGAAAAAACCAGCAGTACCAACCGCTGCCACAGCTCCACTTCCTATTCTGCCTATGTATATCATATCAGTCATATTATAAGCCATCTGCACAAATGATGTACCCATAATTGGTATAGCAAGCTTTACAAGAGTCGGAAATATTTTTCCTTCTGTTAAATTATTTTTCACCTTATCACCCCCGTAAAAAAATATGCCTATAAAATATAGGCATATCATAATAATTATATATTAATACATTCATAAAATCTATTAATAAATTTTTTATTTTTTTGTTAGTGTCCTACAAGACCACATTCTTTTAGCTTACTTACCAACTTCTTATTCATACCTCTAAGTTTATGTTTTAGCTGTACACTTACAAGTAAAGGTACTGCCGCATACACACATAAGATTGATATATCTCTAAACAATACACTTTTTAGTATTCCTCCAACTGTCTCTCTCATACCACCAATTGCATAAGTAAATGGTAAGAATGGATTTAATCTTTGGAAGAATGCAGGTGTTACTTGAATTGGGAAAGTACCACCTGATGCTGATATTTGTAGCACTAAAAGTATTACTCCCATTGCTTTTCCTACATTTCCAAAAATAGAAACTAGAGAGTATATTATTATAGAAAATACTATACTTATAAACAATGACATAAGCACAAAAGGTACTTTATCCACAACGTAAGTCTTTAATATGAATATGTCTCCTAAACTTACTATTAACGCTTGGAACAGAGCTATAGTCATAAATGTTAAATATCTTCCAAAGTATATATCAGAAGTATTTAATTCAACTCCCTCAATTTCCTTAACTTCAACAGAAAGAAGTGACACTAATAATAATGCCCCTACCCATAATGATAAAGTCGTAAAGAATGGTGACATACCTGATCCATAGTTAGGAATAGGGAATACCTTATTTTCTTTTATGTTTATAGGATTAGCAATAAATTCACTTTCGCTTATAGCATTATTTTTTAATAACCCTATAACTTCATTTAGTTGCTTATCTGCATCTAATTTTCTAAGTTTTTGAGCTACTTCATGAATAGACTTTTCTATAGGTGGAAGCTTCTCTTTTAATAACTTAATAATATCACTAGCCTTTACAGCTCCAGTTCCTGCTTTATCTAATAATCCTGTAAGCTCTGGTATCTTTGCATTAGCATTATTTAATATTGTAACAGTATTATCAGCAACTGTTGTTAATTCACCAATAAATTGATTAATGGCTGGTAGTATTTCATAATCAAATCTTCCTACTATATCATTTAATACCGGTGTAATATCTGTTGCTCTATCACTAAGTCTATTTAATATGCTTACAGAAGGTTTCTCCCCTCTATCTATTGCAGCTATTATAGTATTTAAATCACTTACCTTACTATTAATCTTTGTTTTTATAGAATTAAGTTTTCCTTTAAGATTACTTATTACTTTACTACTATTATTCCTATCTAAATAATTTAGCAAATCTATTACACTATTTAAATTGTCTTGTACATTTATATACTTGTCTTTAGCCTTTGTAAAAAGCTCTTTTGCTCTAGGAGCGCTTTCCGATATAACATTAGCTCCTTCTTTTGTTAATACCTCTGCTGAACTACTTAAATCCTTTGCAAGTATTAAATCTTGTTTTATATAAGGCGCTGTTTTTTGCAGACCATCTTTTGTCTTGTTTAAAAATACCGAACCAGTACTTGCTATACCATTTGCTTTAATAATAGTCTCTTGAAGCAATGGAATATCTTTTTTTATTTTTACTAAAAATTCATCTGCAGTAATTGCACCTTTTTCAAGTTCATCAATTCCCATATTTATTTCAGGCATTCTGTCATCTACATAAAGTATCATTGTAATTAGTTCTTTAAGTTTAGGCTTACTTTTATCAAGTTCCACTCCTACTTGATTCATAATATCTAAAACTTTTTTATTAACAGTTTTTACAAAAGTTTTACTAACCTCACTTTGAACAGTAGTTACTCCTTTATCCGTAATTTTAGGAGCTATGGCATTAACCTTTTCATTAACAGAATAAATTAAACTAGGCTTTTCTTGTTTATCTTTTACTATTGATAATAGTTTTTCAGAAAAATCCTCTGGTATAACTACACTTGCATAATACTTACCATCTTCAACCCCAGATTTTGCTTCTTTTTCATCAACAAATTTCCATCCTATTTTATCATTGCCTTCAAGTTCCTTTACTATGTCTCTTCCTGCATCTATTCTAAGATTTTTGAAATTAGCTCCATTGTCCTTATTTACTACAGCAACAGATATTCCTTTAGTATTAGAATAAGGATCCCAAGAAGCTTTAATATTAAACCAAGCATAAAGTGATGGTAAAATCATAAGCCCCATAATTATTACTAAGGCTACCCAATTCGTAACCACTTTTTTTACATCTCGTTTATAAACTTTAAATGCATTCTTCATAAATTTTACCTCTCTTGATTGTTCTATATAAATAATAATTATAAATAAATACTATAGATAAATACAAGATGAATTTTTTAAAATATAAGTATTTATTTTCCATTTAGTAGTTTATTTAATTACATTTGTATATGAGTCGCAAAATTTCATACTTTTATAATATTATAGTTAAAATTTATTTGCATTTATAATATGGTTTTTATGGTATATAAATACTTATAATATCTTTTTTTACAGACTTGTAGTACACTAATATTATAGTAGATTATTTATGTACTTATATATATTATTACTTTAATATATAAATATATAAGTTCTATTACTTTAATAAGGAGTGATATAAAATGGCAAAAATAGTTATTTCACCTTCAAAATATGTACAAGGTAATGGGGAATTAAAAAAAATTTATGATCACATAGGCAATCTTGGAAAATCATTTTTATTTATAGTAAGTAAAAGTGGCTTTAAAAGAACAGGTGATGTAATAAAGAAAAGCTTTAAAAACACTAATTCACAAATAACTTTTGAAATCTTTAATGGTGAATGCTCACATAATGAAATTCAAAGACTAAAAAAAGTTTTTGCAGAAAATCATTGCGATGTTGTAGTTGGTGTTGGTGGTGGAAAAATCTTGGATACAGCTAAAGCAGTATCTTATTATGAAAAATCTCCTGTTGTTATTGTTCCAACTATAGCTTCCACAGATGCACCTTGTAGTGCCTTATCTGTTATTTATACTGAAGACGGAATTTTTAGTGAATACATATTTCTTCCTAAAAATCCTGATATAGTTTTAATGGATACAGAAATTATATCTAAAGCCCCAGCAAGACTTTTAGTAGCTGGTATGGGTGATGCACTTGCAACATTCTTTGAAGCTAGAGCTTGTGCAAGAGCAAATGCAAATAATATGTCTGGTGGAAAAATAACAAAAGCTGCCTTAGCACTAGCAACTCTTTGTTATGAAACTCTTATGGAAGATGGCTTGAAAGCTAAACTTGCAGTTGAAAAGAAAGTATGTACAAAAGCTGTAGAAAATATTGTAGAAGCTAATACTTATTTAAGTGGAATAGGCTTTGAAAGTGCTGGACTTGCAGCTGCTCATGCTATTCATAATGGTTTTACAGTTCTTGAAGAATGTCATCACTTATATCATGGAGAAAAAGTAGCTTTTGGCACAATAGTTCAATTAATACTTGAAAATAGTCCAATGGAAGAAATTCAAGAAGTCTTAGACTTTTGTATAAAACTTGGTCTTCCTGTCACTTTAAAACAACTTGGAATTAATGAAATAAATGAAGAAAAGCTTATGGAAGTATCCAAAATATCTTGTGCAGAAGGAGAAACTATATATAATATGCCTTTTGAAGTAACTTCTAACGATGTATATGCAGCTATACTTGCAGCAGATTCACTTGGACAATCTTTATCATAATTATTTATAAAATAAAAGCAATGTATATAAAAGATATAATATACATTGCTTTCATTAATAGCATTTCTTTAATATTTTAGCATATTTTTAATATAATCCACTATTCTTTATATGATTTCTACATCATAATTGCACTTAAATATTTTTTCAACTTCTAATTTGTTTATACCTATTTTATCTTCAATTTTATTTTTTGAATCAATAAAATCCGGAATACCATACCACGGTTCAATACAAATAAATGGTGCTTTAGGACTCCATAATGTCATATATGGGAATTTTTTAATTGTTATTTTTAAATTTTCTTCTTCATCCCTATCCATTATATATAGTGAATCTGAATTAATATTTTCAAATACCAATGTATCCTGATTAAATAAGTCATATTCTAAAGGCAATATATTTTTATTCTTTAATATTGTTTTTTTATCATGTTCTAAAAGTCCTGTTTCTAGATTTAACAGATACGTATTTAGGCTTTCATCTTTTTCAAATTGTATATATTGTCTTTTATTTTCCATATCACAATTAAAAGCAGGATGTCCTCCTATTGAAAAATAAATTTCTTTATTATCTTTATTTACAACTTCATAAACTATTTTTAGTTTACTATTTTCTAAAATATAATTCACATATAGCTGAAATTTAAACGGATATTTTTTTAAAGTATCCTCATTGTATTCAAGTAAATATACTAATTTTTCTTTTTTCTTATTGATTAATTTAAAACCTGAATCTCTTGCAAATCCATGCTTATTTAAATTATATATTTTATTATTGTATTCATATTCATCATCTTTTAAAAATCCTATTATAGGAAATAAAATAGGTGCATGTTTATTCCAATATTTCTCATCAGCTTGCCAGATATATTCTTTATTTGTTTTTAATGATTTTAAGCTACACAGTTCTGCTCCATGAGTTTTTACGGCTACTCTTAAAAATTTATTTTCTATAATATTTATCATCTTTTTCACCTTTCATTATTATATAGAGAAAATTAACCATGGGATAGTTAATTTTCTCTATAAGTGGGATTATAAAATTGTATTTTTAAGATAGTTTCTCTATTAAGATGCTATCTATTATAGCATTAATTTTATCTTCTCTAATTACTCCTGTTTCTTTTTCCATTGTATTTGATACTCCACAAGCATTGGCTAATTTTAATACCTTTTCAATTTCATAATTTCTAGCAAATCCAGTTGCAAATCCAGCTACAGTACTATCTCCTGAACCAACTGCATTTATAGCTTCTATTTTAGGAACTTTTACTCTATATACACTATCTTTAGATACGAATAACATTCCCTTTGAGCCTAATGATACAGCTACATTTTCAGTTCCTATACTTACTAATTGTTTTGATGCTTCTATAATATCTTCTAAACTCTGTATTTTTCTTTTAGTTATTCCCTCAAGTTCCTCTTTATTGGGTTTTACAAGAAACGGTCCAGCTTTTATGCCTTCTATAAGAGTTTCTCCACTAGCATCAAGAATAAATTTTTTTCCCTTTTCTCTTGCCATTTTAATTAATTCATTATAAAAGTTTTTATTGATTCCCTTTGGCAGACTTCCTGATGCAACAATTAAATTAACCTTATCTAATAATTTTTCAAACTTTATCTTAAAGTCTTCTAATTCTTTTTCATTAATAGTAGGACCTTTTTCTAGTACTTCAACTTGATCCTGTCCCTCAGCTATTAAACTAAGACATGTTCTTGTTTCTCCACTTATCCAACTAAAATCATTTTCTATATTTAATTCATTTAGCTTACTTTCAATAAACTTTCCAGAAAACCCACCTAAAAAACCTAAACATATGGAATCTTGTTTTAATTGTTTTGCAACTCTAGCTACATTCAAACCTTTTCCACCTGCTGTAAATGAATAATCTTCACACCTGTGAACAAAATTAGGATTTAAATCTTCTATCATATATCTTCTATCTACAGATGGATTTAGTGTAATAATTCCTATCATTAAATATCACCTACGCTCTATTAAAGCTATTACACATACGAATTTTATCCACTACAACTTTTTTCATAGCTTCTTTTGCTGGCATAAAATACTTTCTAGGATCATTAGCCTCTGGATGTTCTTTAAAGTATTCTTTCATTGCATTTGAAAATGGTATTTTTAATTCTGTTGCTATATTTACCTTACATATTCCAAGCTCAATACATTTTTTTACACTCTCAGCTGGTACACCACTTGCTCCATGTAACACTAATGGTATATCAACAACTTCTCTAATTGCTTTAAGTCTTTCATAATCAAGTTTTGGTTCAGATTTATATACTCCATGAGCTGTTCCAATTGCTACTGCTAAAGTATCTATTCCTGTTCTCTTTGCAAAATCTTTTGCCATAGCTGGATCTGTTAATTGAGATTTTCCTTCTTCTACAATTAAATCATCTTCTTGTCCAACTAAATTTCCAAGTTCAGCTTCTACTGTTACATCACGTTTATGAGCATATCTAACGACCTGTTGTACTTTTTTTATATTCTCTTCATAAGGTAAATCCGATGCATCAATCATAACTGATTTGCAACCCAAATCTATAGCTTCTTTTATCATATTAAAATCTTTATGATGATCTAAATGAAATGCTATAGGCACATCTGAGTTATTAGCTGCTGTAGCTATTATACTTAGCAAATAATCCTTTTTAGCAAAATCAATTGTTCCTGGAGTTGCAGCTAAAATAACTGGTGATTTCATTTCATTTGCAGTTTCTACAACTACTTGTATAGTTTCAAGGTTGTGTATATTAAACGCTGGTATAGCATAATTTCCTTTTTGCGCATCTAAAATCATTTGTTTAGTTGATACAATAAACATGTAAATTCCTCCCCTTAATATAAACTAATCTATATTTTTAAATACAATTTTTCCATTAACTATAGTAGTTTTTACATTATATTCTCTGTCAATTGCTACTAAATTTGCTTTTTTACCAACCTTAATGCTTCCTATAGTATCGTACATTCCAAGTGCTTTTGCTGGAGTACGAGTAGCCATTTGAAGCGCTTTATGAAATTGAATTCCTGTAGAATTCATAATATTTTTTATTCCATTCATAAGCTTTAATGTACTTCCAGCAAGAGATCCTGAATCAGCTCTTGCAATTCCATTGTTAACGCTTACTTCAAGTTCACCTAACATATACTTTCCATCTTTTAATCCACCTGCTCTCATGCAATCACTTATAAGACAAATGCCATCAAACCCCTTTATCTTATAAAGTATTTCCATAGCAATTGGACTTACATGAATTGTATCTGCAATTAGTTCTCCTATAACATCTTGATGTTTCATTATTGCGCCTACAACTCCTGGTTCTCTGTGATGGATACCTCTCATTCCATTAAAAGTATGAACCCCAATGGAAGCCCCTGCCTCAAATGCATTCATTGTTTCCTCATAAGTAGCATTAGTGTGTCCAAGTGAAACCTTAACTCCTTGACTTTTCAAAAATTCAATGCTTTCCTTTGCACCTTCTTTTTCTGGAGCCATTGCTACAACCCTTATTGTATTTTTAGAAATTTTTAATATATTTTTTAACTCTTCTACATCAAGCTCCCTCATTAGTTCTACTGGATGAGCTCCATTGTGTTCAGGTGTTAGATATGGTCCTTCTAAATAAGTTCCCAAAATTTCAGCACCTTCTACACCCTTTTTCATTGAATCTGCAACATTTTCTATAGCCTTTTCTATTTTTTCCATAGGTGCAGTAATTGTAGTAGGTAAAAAAGAGGTTACTCCTGTTCTTGCCAAATATTTAGAAATTTCATTAATGGCCTCGTAAGAAGAATCCATTGTGTCATATCCCATAGAACCATGAAAATGCATATCTATAAGTCCAGGAATCAAAGTATATTTACTTAAATCCACAACATGATCACACTTAATATTTTCATTTATATCTTTGATGAGTCCATTTTCTACTAATATACAAATATTATCTTTTATATCATTTTCTAAAATTACTTCTTTGCATTTAATTACATATCTCATCTATAACACCTTCATGTATTGATTTAGATTTTTATCTATAATCGTGAATAATTACTCCTTTAACAACTCTGTTTACTTCTCCTGTTGGGCATGGATTATCAGGTCCTATTCCAAGTTCCATTGAATTTATAAATGCATACATTTGGGCATTTAATAAATAATCCAAACTCAAAAAGCTATCATCTTCATATTCTTGTTCTTCTTTATTAATAGCTATAAAATAATCTGAATTATCTTCTATTAATTTATCCTCATATTCTGAAATAGCAAGTACCTTATGATTTCCATTTTGAGAATATACTTCTTTTAATAAGTCATATTCATATTCTCTTGCATAGGTATCATTTGAGAAGAATATAACTATCAATGTTTCATCATCAATGATGGATTTTGGTCCGTGTCTAAATCCAAGTGGTGTATCATATAAGGTTGCAATCTTACCTGCTGTAAGTTCTAACACTTTTAATGCTGACTCTTTTGCAAGTCCAAAAGCATTTGCAGCTCCAAGATATACTGTTCGCTTAAACTTTTCTCCAACTATTTTTTTCATTAATTCTACATTATTAACTAAAACCTTTTCTCCTTGCATACTTATACTTTCTATCTGTTTTCCTATAGACTCTAATTTATCTAAATTAAAAATCAATAAACAAGAAAGAAGCATAGTACTAAAACTTCCAGTCATTGCAAATCCCTTATCATTAGATTCCTCAGGCATTAATAATAAGAAGCTGTTATAATTTCTCTTTGCATGTAAAGCAAGTTTTCCTTCTGAATTACACGTAATAATTAAGTGACTTATATCATCTACTATTTTTTCTGCAAGTGTTACTGCTGCTGTACTTTCTGGACTATTTCCTGAACGAGCACAAGAAATTAATAATGTCGGCTCATCTTTTTTTAAATAGTAAAATGGATGAGATACTATATCTGTTGTTGCTATAGCTTCTATTTTTATATTTTCTTTAGCATTTAAATAACTAACTACACTATTGCCAACAAATGCAGAACTTCCAGCACCTGTAATAACTATTTTAGCGTTAGGCTTCTTTGCAAAGTTATCTAAAAAAGATTTTAATTTTTCCCTTTGACTTAAAATAATTTCATAAGTTTCTCTCCATAACTTAGGTTGATTACAAATTTCCTTAGCTGTTATATAACCCTTTCTTTCCTTTAAATAATCCTCACTATAACCTAATAAATTTTTCATTTATTGTCCCCCCTAATTCATTGATAATGTTGTTGTGTTGTCATTACCAGTTATGTTAAAAAAAATTATTTTTATTTTTTTATGACTCTTTAATTATTTTTGTAATACTACTCGATATTCAAAACGATCTCCTCTTGCAATATCTACAGTATACTCAATAATAGTACTGTTCTCAAATGTGTACCTTTCAATCATCATACTTGGAATCTTTACATCCGCTTTTAACATTTTAGCTTCATGATTTTTCATATGAACAGGTCTAAATGTTTCCTCGGCCTTAGTAAAATGTACTCCATACATCTTCTTAAATACATCATACATAGAATTTGCTTCTAAATGTTCCTTTGTAAGTCCAGGAAATCTTTTAACAGGTAAATATGTTGTTTCATACATCATAGGATTATCATCTGCAAGCCTCAATCTTACTACTTTGTATACATCATCCTCACTATTGCACTTTAGCTTTTCAGCAATACTTTCAGAAGTTTTAACAACTTCAAAACTCATAACAATAGACTTTGGTACTTTACCTATCTTCTTCATTTCTTCAGTAAAACTATAAAACTTAAGTAAATCTTGTTTTACAGCTTGAGATGAAACAAAAGTTCCTTTTCCATGTTCCCTATAAACATAACCATTGTTCTCTAATTCTTGCATAGTCTGTCTTACTGTAGAACGGCTAATATCATATTGTTCGCATAGCTCTCTTTCTGAAGGAAGTTTATCATGTTCTTGCAAAATTCCAAGTTCGATTTTTTCAAGTATTACATTCATTAGTTGATAATACAAAGGTACACAACTTTTTTTGTTTACTTCCAACATTTTCATCCAACCTTCTTGTTATCTTATCATGTTGTACATACCACTTAATTTAAAGTCTATCACATTATAATTTTGTTGTCAATTACTGTTTTTCATTTTTATGGATAAAATGGTTTTACTTTTATGTGAATTTATGTTAATATACTTTCAAGATTTATTTTTCACTTCAAGCCTTAAATATCTAAGTACTGCCACTTCATTAAGCATATTAAGGAGTGATCCCTTTGAATAAAAAAGAAAAAAAAGTTTTCAGTTTTAAAAAAGATGAATTAATCCTAAGAGACCTTTTAGCAACAGATAGAACTATTCTTGCAAACGAAAGAACATTTCTATCTTATCTTAGAACCTTCTTAAGTTTAATTGTTGCTGGATGTACCTTAGTTAAAGTTCCTAAAAGCACAGTTCTACACATTGTAGGATGTATATTTATAATTTTAGGAACTATTATAGGCATACATGGAGTAAAAACATTTATTAAAATTAGTAAAAATTTAAAGCATATAAAATATATTTCTGATGAATATAAAATACAATAAATCCAATATGTAAGGTGTTGAAAATACTATGAAATCATTGTCTATGCTAATTAAACCTGCATCTAGTAATTGTAATTTAAGATGCACTTACTGCTTTTACTATGATATTTGTAATAATAGAGAAATTAAATCTTTTGGAATGATGAAACTTAATCTATTGGAAACTATAGTAAAAAGGGCTTTTAATGAAGCAGAACAAAACTGTACCTTTGCTTTTCAAGGAGGAGAACCTACATTAGTAGGTATTGACTTTTATAGAGAGTTTATAAACTTTGTTAAAAAATATAATACACGTAATATAAACGTTTTCTATAGCATTCAAACTAATGGAACAACTATAAATGAAGATTGGGCAAAGTTTTTTAAAGAAAATAACTTTTTAGTTGGAATTTCTTTAGATGGAACAAAAGAAATTCATGATAAATACAGATTAGATGCAAATAAAAAAGGATCTTTTAATAAAATAATGACTAATATAAAAATCTTAAATAGATATAAGGTTGAATATAATATACTTACTGTTGTAAATAAAAACACCTCAAGACATATAGATAAAATTTATAAGTTTTTCAAAAAACAAGATTTTAGATTTCTTCAATTTATTCCTTGTCTTGACCCAATAAATGATCCTCGAGAAAGTCATCCATATTCACTTAATCCTAAAGATTATGAAACATTTTTAAATAAATTATTTGATTTATGGTTTAAAGATTTTTTAGATGGTAGATTTGTAAGCATACGATATTTTGATGATTTATTATCAATACTTTTAGGAAACAATCCTAAATCTTGTTGTATGAATGGTTTTTGCTCTTGTGAATTCGTAATAGAAAGTGATGGAAGTGTTTATCCTTGTGATTTTTATGTACTCGATGAATATAAAATAGGTTATATTGAAGAAAAAACTTTTTCTGAACTCTTTAATTCAAATGTAACTAAAAATTTTATAGATTCATCTTTAAATCATGATGTGAAATGTAAAAATTGCAACTGGTATCCATTATGTAGAAGTGGATGTAGAAGAAATAAAGAACCTAATTTTCCAAATGGAACTAATGATAATATATTTTGTGAATCTTTTAAAAGTTTCTTTGAAAAAAACATTTCTAAATTAACGTATGTGGCCAAAACGCTAGCTTATAGACAACACTAAAAATATTGATTACATTTTATAAAAAATGCTACTGATAAATTAAATATCAGTAGCATTTTGTGGTTTCATCCTTATGCAAGTTAAATTATTTTTTTAAATTATCTATTATACTATCTGTAATTTCATTACCTGCTAACTTATATGCATAAAGAGCTGAGCCAACACCAGGAGCTAAAATTGGATTTTTTATGTCACAATTTATATTCTTTAATTTTTCTTTAAGGGGATTTAAAACATTATCTCCTGCTTTAAAAACTCCACCACTATATGAAATTACTATCTTATTTTTATAATTTAGTTTATCCATTACTGCTTTTATCATTAAATAAAATTCCTCTGCTGCCTCTTTATAAATTTGTATAGCTTTTTCATCTCCAAGTTCAGCAGCCTCACCAACAAGCATAGCTATCTTTGCAACTTCTGTTCTAGAAAATTTATATTTATCATGTATTAAAGTTATCAAATCAAAATCTTTCTTTAAATCTAATTTTTTCTTAAATACATTGTACAATTGTCCTTTTTTAAGTCTTCCATCTGATTGTTTTGTAAAAACTTCAATTCCCTTTTTAGCAATCCAATGTGCAGAGCCTTCATCCCCACAAAAATAACCCCATCCACCAGATCTTTCAGATTCTCCTTTTTCATTTACTCCATATGCTATACTTCCTGTGCCTGCAACTAAATTAATTCCTTCTTTGCATGCAAGACTTCCTGCCCATCCAGCTACAACATCATTACCTATAGTAAACCTATCATTTTTAAATATTCTTTTTAAAATTTCTTCTATAGATTTATCATCCTTCTCGACTTCTCCATATCCCGGAATACCTAGAAACGTATACTCTATATCTATACTACATATTCTTACAATATTTAAAATATCTTTAAGCCCTTCTTTTATAACTCTTTCAAATCCATCTAATCCTACTTGCATATGATGACATGTGCTTTTTTCTATTTCAGCCAATATATTACCTTTATTATTAATTAAAACGAATGCAGTTTTTGTGCCGCCTCCATCTATTCCTAAATAATACATAACTCCTCCTTATATCACAATTAATCATTATTTAGTTTTCTATCACAACTAAATATAAAATCTGAATCATATCTCTTAAAAGTTGCCTCATCTTTTCCCCAAAGTCCAGCAAGCCCAGCTTGACCACCTCCAAATACAGGTAGCTTAGCTCCATCTATTTCTGGATTTACATATTGTATAAACCATCTTTTAAGTCTATATCTTAATTCTTTTACAATATCCTTCTTATCCTCATCATCTATAAGATTAATTTTTTCATCTGGATCATTAACTAAATCATATAATTCGTGAGGACCTGCTGGATATCTATGAACATACTTCCACTCTTTAGTCCTAATCATTCTTGCAGGACCATATTCATCATATATAACTACTTCATTATCATCTCTTTCTAACTTTTCTCCTCTTAATAATGAAGCAAAACTTCTTCCTGGTAATTTTACCCCTTCATCAATTTCATCTTCTATGCCTAGATATTCCATTAAAGTTGGTCTAATATCATAATGACTAAGTAAATCAGTTGAAACTTGTGGCTTAATATCTCCTATTTTAGTAATAAAACAAGGAATTTTTACAGAAGTATCAAACATATTAACAGGGCTTGTTCCATTTCCTTTTCCGAATATTCCATGATGACCCATATTCATTCCATTATCACTAGTAAATATAATCAATGTATTTTCTAATACTCCCATTTCTTTAAGCTTGTCTATAACTCTTTTTATATTATTATCCACAGAAGTTAATGCAGCAAAATATCCTCTTAAAACTTCTCTTCTCTCATCTTCTGTTTTGGGAAATATATAGTCTATACTCCAATCATTTTTACCATCCTTAGGACAAGATTTAAACTCACAGTCTTTATATAAATCTAGTAACTCCTTTGGATGATTTTCTGGACTCCATGGTGCATGAGGTGCTGTATAATTTAAACTTAAATAAAATGGATTATCACTATCTCTTTGTTTCTCTATAAATTCTAATCCATAATCAGTCATAACGTCTGTTACATATCTTTCTTCGTGTATAAGTGTTCCATCTTTATACATTGGCGCTCCATAATAAGGTCCACCCCCTTTTTGATGTGAATACCAATACTTAAATCCATTTTGTGGTTTATCTGCAACCCCTAAGTGCCATTTACCACTCATAGCACACTCATAACCATTCTTAGCCAATATATCTACAAATGTTGATTGCCCTTTTAAATATTCTTCGGTAGTATATCCATTATTCCATTCATCAAGCCAATCATGAATACCGTGTTGCGATGGTATTCGTCCTGTATAAATAGATGCCCTAGCTGGAGAACATACTGGAGATACACAAAAGAAGTTTTCAAATCTTATACCATTATTTGCAAGACTGTCTAAAGTAGGTGTTATAGCATCGTGATTTCCATAGCATCCCATAGACCAATATCCTTGATCATCAGTAATAATAGAAATTACATTAATCTTGTTGTTATTCATACCTATACACTCCAATCTATTAATTATTTCTTCTATTAATTATTTCTTGATGATATTGTTCCAAGCATTTTTCTTAAATCTTGATATCCTTTTACTCCTACAATTAATGTTGTAAATACATACCATATCAATGCTACAGCTGTTAATATAGTCCAAAACATTCTCATTTTATATGGCCTCCTTAACAGAAGTATTTTTGGGATTACTTGGTGCTAATTTATTCTTTAATACTGATCCTACAATCATTCCTATCCATGCACATACAAATCCAGCTATTCCTGAAATATATGGTCCAATAGATTCTGCTAAAGCTGTAGTTGCTGGTACTTGTTGCAATACTAAAAATGCTACTGGACAAATTGCCCCACATATTATAGCCGCATAAGCTCCCCAACTATTTGCTTTTTTCCAATAACAAGCCGCTATTAAAAGTGTAGATACACTTACCGAATATATTGTTGCAGTTAAAGTCATGTATACCCATAAATCAGATTTTAATGGATACCATAGACCATATATTAATAAGAAAATTCCTATTGCTGCTACAAGCACTCTATTAACTAATATAGCTTTTTTCTGTTCCCAAGAATTTTTGTGAATTAAAACCAATATATCGTTATAAATTACACTTGCCCATCCAAGTAAATATGATGAATCAGTAGACATGTCTGCAGCAAGCATAGCTGCTAATAAAATTCCAATTAATCCTGTTGGTAATACTTTCGCAAGCATTTTAGGCATAGCATGTAATGGATTACCTGCAAGCTCACTTGGAGATAATACTACAAGTGCTGAAATACCCCATACCACTGGTATAATTGAACGTGCTACATAGAAGAAACTTGTTCTTGTATACATTTTTTGTGCTACTTTAGTGCTTTTAGCTGAAAGTACACGTGACACCATTGTTTGCCAAGTTAGAACTGTAGCTGAAACTGATAGAAGTGTATATAATACATATTTCCATCCCAGACCTTCATTTACAAATGGATTAAAGGCTCCAGCCCCATTATGTGCATAAGCTGCATTTATTATATTACCCCAGCCCACTTTGAAAATAATTGTTATAGTAACTATAATTAGTCCAATACTCATTAATATAAATTGCATATAATCTGTTACAATAACAGATAACATTCCACCTAAAACTGTATATACTGCTACTACAAGCAATAATATTGTCATAGTTATTTCTAAATACTTAGGATTTAACCCCACCGTATAAACTAAAAATTCTCCACCAGTTCTCAAAAATACTCCCATATTTAAAAGTCCTCCAAGAACTATTACAACTCCACTTGCCCACCTAACTCTTGAGCCAAATTTCTTTTCAAAGAATTCCGGTATTGTAACAACACCTGCATTTCTTAATGGATTTATACAAAACCCTGTTTTACCTACAATAACCATTACAGTTGCAAACAATATACCTACTAAAGCTCCTGAAAATCCATATTTAACACCCAATTGAGATGCTGACATGCATGTTATTATTCCAAATTCAGTTGCTGCTAAAGATGCCATTCCTGCATATAAGTCAACTTCCCTGCCCGCCAATAAATAATCATCAACGTTATTTACATATTTTCGTATTAATAATCCTACAATCAATGTAATAAGGATATATCCTCCAACAATGGTACCATCAATTTTCCACAAAAAATTTGTTGCCATGCATTTTTCCCCTTTCTAAAAATAATAACTTTAAATAACTTAAAATTTTATTAGTTAATATCACACCCCTTATTTAGTTTTTAAACCCCAGTAAACCTTTACACTAATATTGCCATTGAAAATTTAGTAATGACATCATTACAAGTCAAGCTATATTTAAATGGTGATAATATTGATACAGACAATACATAATTTTATATTTCGCTCAATGTTATAATGTTGTCATTACCAGTTCATTTAAAAATAAAATGATTATTAATTAATCATTTATTTAACAAGTTATATAGGGTTACTTATAATGTTGTTATTACCACATTGTAAGTAACCTTATTGCTACATATTTTTATACTTATATATTAAATCTAATTGTCTAACTTGTCAAATATTTTTTTACAATTATGTAATTATTATTATTTTTGTTATTTATGCAAGGCTTACTCTAGGCATCCAAAGTGGCACTTTATCCATTTCTGCCCACATAAATTCCAATAGCATTCGTGATTTTAAACCAGAATAATTAGGATTATTCCATAGATTATTGAATTCATTTGGATCTTTTTCTAAATCGTATAATTCACCGTGCTCTCTATTATAATATACAGTTAGTTTGTATCTGTCATTTACTAAAGTTCTTAAATTAACAGTAGTTTCCGTATGTTGATTTTCACAAGTTACATAAGTTCTTAAAAAATCTTTTTCACCATTCCATACACTACTTTCATCTTTTCCTGCCATAGTCCTTGGTACTTCAATACCTACTTTACTTAAAAGTGTAGGAGTTAAATCCACAAGTGATTGAAGTGAATTATTAACTTTATTTGCTGGTATAACTCCTGGTTCTCTAACTATAAATGGTATTTTTATCATATCTTCATAATGAAATGGCCCTTTAGCTATAAGATTATGTTGTCCAAAGAAATGTCCATGATCACTTGTAAATACTACAATTGTATCTTCAGCCATTCCAAGTTCCTCTAACTTATCTAATATCTTTCCTATATAATGGTCCATCATGCTAATCATTCCATAATATATAGCTATATCCTTTTTTAATTCTTCCTTATCTTGCAGATGTGAATGACATCCATGCAACCAATTCTTATCCTTTGGCTCATAATACTGTGAAAAATCAGGATTCTCTTCTTGAGTCTTTTTTAGTATAGGTGACGTAGTTAAATGTTCTCCCCCTAAATAATGTGGCAATGTAATATCATCTGGATTATACATTGAAGCCCATGGTTCTGGTACAAAATATGGTGGATGTGGATCAAAGAAACTAGACCATAAGAAGAAGTTTTCATCATTTTCCTTATATTGCTCTAATAACGCATTTGTTCTTTCAGCAATCCAATTGTCATAATGGTATTTTTCTGGTATTTCCCACACTCTTTTTGCTTTTGGATCTAAATTTCCTATTGGAGGTTGAAAATAATCTTTCCAATTTTTAAGTCCATTATCCTCCATCCAAATAGCATAGTGTTGTCCAACTAAAAATTCTACTGTATGATTTCTAGTTAATTCTACATGTTCAAATCCATAAAATTCTTCATCAAACTTTCTCCAAAAATCTAAATCATGAAGAATTGGCATTGCCTCTAGAGATGGATATTTTTCATTTTGAAGATTATGTTGAAAATGAGCCTTTCCAACTAGTGCAGTTCTATAATCATTATCTTGCAGTATATTACCTATAGTTTGAGTATTTTCAGGCATCTTTGTTCCAAGTGACCATCCACCATGTTGACTTGGATAAAGTCCTGTTATCATAGTACATCTTGTTGGTGTACAAGTAGGGTTTGGACAATATGCTCTTGAAAATGTTGTGCCTTCTTTAACCAGTCTATCTAAATTAGGTGTTTTTATTTCCTTGTTAAAAGCCCCTATAGTATTCCAATGTTGCTGATCACTAGTAATTAAAAGTATATTTTTCTTTTTCATATTCTCACCTCATAATTATGTCATTTATATTTAAAAGGCCTATTTATTCAGCCATTTGTGAAACTTTATTTTTATTCTTTCTTATACAGCTACTAACAAATTTCTTGTGACATATTAAAGAAAATACTATACATACACACCAATAAATTAATGAATATATCTTAAACTTGCCAGTAGGATTTTTAGTTGCTATTCCTATTGGTGATAAAACACCATACATATATATTAATGAAAATGCTAGTAATAATCCTGTAAGTATAGAATATTTCCAGTAGTGTAAATCTACATTGGATTTGTTAACTTTGTTTGGAACATATGGTACACTTCTTTTAAACTTTAATGATAACGTTAACATTAGTAGCACATCAAATACAAATAATGCTCCCATTACATGAGTAAAGTTTAATTTAACTTTAAATACCCAAACTAATGAATAATATAAAATTATATGAGAATAAACAGTTATTCTTGCTGCTTTTCCTGATACATTTTTATTCAAGAACCCAATACATACAAGTGCTACTATAGGAATATTAAAGAATCCTGCGAATCTTCTTAGTATTAAAAATATTCCGTCTGTACCATATTGAAGTAATGGCGCTATAAACATAGATATTAAAGCTATTATTGTACTCACTATTTTAGCCATTTTAATCATTTCATCATCTGTAGCATTAGGCTTTATTTTAGGCTTATAAATATCTACACAAAATAATGTAGCTGCACTATTTACAAAAGAATTAAATGTACTTAATATAGCTCCTAAAATAGTTGCTGTAAAAAATCCTAAAAGACATTTCGGAAGCACTTTCGCAACTAACGCCGGATATGCAAAATCTGCTTTTGCAAGAGTATCTCCAAATACTATATAAGAAATAGTTCCTGGTAAATTTAATATAACAGGTAATAAAAGCAACATAATTCCTGCCATTAATATTCCTTTTTGACCAGCAGCTAAGTTTTTAGCAGCTAAAGATCTTTGAACTATAGCTTGATTTGTGCTCCAGTAAAAAAAGTTAACTATAAGTATTCCAGTGAATATTGTAGTCCATGGTGTTGATGATGTTGATGAACCAATTGCATTTAATTTCTCTGGATGCTGAGTTAAAATAATATTTAAACCGTTCATTATATGACCTTTTCCAATAAATAAAAGTCCAAATATAGGTATAAGTAGTCCTCCTATAAATAACCCAATACCATTTAATGTATCTGATACAGCAACAGCCTTTAATCCACCGAAAATTGCGTAAATTCCCCCAATTATACCTGTAATCCAAACTATAAGCCATAAGGATGCTGAAAAACTTAAATGAAACATCTCAGATACATTAAATATCTTTGTAAAAGCTATGGCCCCTGAGTACAATGAACCTGGAATCATAACAAATGTGTACCCAACTAAAAATAGTACAGACATTAATCTTCTTGTTTTTTCATCATACCTTTCTTGAAAAAATTGAGGAATAGTTGTAAATCCACCTTTAAGGTACTTAGGCAAAAGATATACTGCTAAAATAATTAAAGGTATTATAGATGTTACCGTCCATGCCATTATAGAAAAATTTGATGCATAAGAATCACCATTAACCCCTACTAGTTGTTCTGTAGATAAACTAGTTAAAACCATAGAACTTGCAATAACAGTTGCTGATAATCCTCTTCCTGCTAAAAAATAACCTTTAGCTGTAGTATCACTACCTTTTGTTTTTACATAAGAAATAATCGCTACTAGAATTGTAAAAAATAAAAAAGAACTAACAGTTAAAAACATGATATTTTCTCCTCTCTCCACTATCATAAATATAAACATTAACCTAGGTTCTTCAACAACTTGTTCGTACAAGTTGTTGTAAAAAAATTTTTTTACAAATTATATTCAGTTTTAAGGAAACGTTTCTTATCACTTGTACGTACAAGTGATTTTAAAAAAAATACAACTTTCTAGAATATTGTATTATATATAAATTACTTTATTTTATAAATTATGTCAATATAAATTATTCTTTATAATACAGTCTATACAATAATTTTTCTCTGTTTTTTCATATTTCCCTATTATTTTCTTTAAATTTCTAATAATTATTAGACTTTGTGCATTCAATAACAACATATATTAAATTTAATGAATTTAAATGATATAATAAAATTATTTATCAATATAGGGAGGACTTTTAATTATGTTAGATAAACAAAATAATACACCTTTGTATATTCAACTTTATAATATATTTAAAGAACTAATAGAATCTGGTAATCTTCAATCAGGATTTAAATTACCATCTGAAAATGAATTATCAGAACAATATGAAGTGAGTAGATCAACAGTACGTCAAACTCTTAGTGAGCTTGAAAGATATGGATATATTTATAAAGAGAGAGGAAAAGGAAGTTTTGTATCTGTACGTCCATTTTCTCAAAACTTAAGTAATTTATATAACTTTTCAGATGAAATAAAAAAATATGGCAAAATACCAAAATATAAATTAATAAGTTTAGATATAATCATTCCTAAAAAAAATATCTCTGAAACTATGAACTTAAATTCTCAAGATACGGTATATAAAATAGAAATAATCAGAAAAATTGAAGACGAACCAGTTTTATTTGAAACAACTTATTTGCCTACTAAAAGATTTAAAAAATTTGAAACTATAGACTTAAATAAAAAAGCACTATATGATATATTAAGATATGACTATAATGTGAATTTTTCAAAAGCTAAACAAACTTTTTATCCTGTACTAGCTAGTAATGTAGTAAAAAAATACTTAGACGCAAACATAAAAGAACCTTTAGCATGTATGAATGTAGAAAGAATTAGTTATGAAAATGAAAATATTGTTGAATACACTATAGCTTTAGTAAAAGGCGAAAAATTTAGATATTCTATAGACTTAAAAAATTAAATTTTTTTATGTTTTGAAATTAATAAAGCAGCTATTTCATCAGAATTAAAACAAATAACCTTATCAAAATCATTTGCTATTTCATCTACTATACATGAATTTTTAACCATAGCTATTGCATCATCTTCACAACATCTAAACTTCTGCACTAAAGAATTCACAATATATCTACTATATTCATTTTTTTCTTCTAATGATAATACCACAATATCCTCTCCTTATACTTATATGTTATATATAAATATATTTTATCTATTAAAACAAATAATTACAATTTATAATATAGCTATGTATACGTTATATATACTAAAAATCTTGCTTTTGTAACCTTTACATTAATTTTTACGAGTTTTTATAAAATTCTGACTAAACTGAATAATTTACATAGTTTTATTATAATTTAATATGTAATATAATTATTTTAGTTATATTAATAAAAACGATATAAAAATAATATTTTAAATTCTATGGGGGTATTTGATGTTTATTGATGTAATGAAAAAATATAGAGATAAATCACAGTATGATTTAAGTTGTTCTGAAAGTATGATTTATGCTGCAAATGAAGCATACAATTTAAATTTAGACACCAAAACACTAAAAGCTTTAGCACCTTTTAGCGGTGGTATGTGGACTGGCACTACATGTGGGGCAATTTCTGGTTCCCTGGCTGTTTTAGGTATAATGTTTACTGATAAAACAGCACACAACAGCGCTCATTTAAAAAGTCTAGTTATAGAGTTCCAAGACAAATTTCAAAAAAAGCTAAAAAGTCAAAGTTGTAATGAACTTAAACCTATGTATAGAACAGAAGAAGAAGGATGTAATTCTATAATCTTTGCTGCTGGTGAAGTTTTAGATGAAATAGTATCTAGGGAGCTAAAATAAAAATTCTGCTGATATATCTTATCAGCAGAATTTTTATTTTATATTAAACTTCTTTTACTCTGTGTTTAGTAACCTTAATTCCATAAGCCTTTTCTTTGTATCTTTCTTTATATCTTTCTAAATGCTTATCTGAACTTCTAACTTTTCTATTAACATATACTTCACTTGTTTTAAGTTCTTTTCTAAATGCAATCATTGTAAGCATCATTATTACTCCAAAAGGTAATGCCATAAGTATAGAGGCATTTTGAACCATTTGTAGTCCTCCTGCAAATAATAATACTATTGTTAATGAAGATTGAATAACTCCAAGTATTATTTTTCTTACATTTGAAGGATTATTATCTCCATTAGATGCAATAACAGCTAGTACATAGGTAGCTGAATCGGCACTTGTTACAAAGAATGTGAAAAGTAATATAACAGCTAAAATTGAAATTCCAAATCCCATAGGATACTCATTAAATATAACGAAAAATGCTGTTTCTATCTTTTGAATAGCTAGGCTTGCAACAGTTGTAGGCACATTCATTCCCATTGTTCCAAAGACAGTAAACCATATAAGACAGAACCCTGCTGGTACACATAATACTCCTGCTATAAATTCTTTTATAGTTCTTCCTTTTGAAACTCTAGCTATGAATATAGCAACAAATGGAGCCCAAGCAATCCACCAACCCCAGTAAAATAATGTCCATTGTTTATACCAAGGTCCATTTAAGAATATATTATTATTTTCACCTACTAAAGCAACAAAGTAATTAACCATACCACTTCCAAGGTTCATAACCATTTCTTTAAAAGGTCCTACTATCATTGCTGCTAGTAAAAGCATAACTGCAAAAAACATATTTAAATTTGATAGATACTTTATCCCCTTCTTAACTCCAGTACACGCTGATATTAAGAAAAGGACTGTTATAATAGCTATAATTGTTATTTGAACTACCTTTGTTTCTGGTATTCCAAATAAATAATTAAGTCCACTATTTATTTGAAGAGTTCCCATTCCAAGAGAAGTTACAATTCCTGATATAGTTGCAAAAATAGTTAAAATGTCTACTACCTTTCCTATAGTTCCCCTAGCTCTTTCTTCACCTATTAATGGTATTAAAAGACTACTTATAAGAGCTGGTTTTTTACGTCTAAAATGCATATAAGCAATAGCTAGTGCTAAAACTGAGTAACATGCCCATGCAGAAATCCCCCAATGTAAAAAGGATTTTTTAAAAGCAAATATCTTAGCATCCTCGGTGCCTCCTGTCATTCCAAGAGGATTTAAATAATGCATTAAAGGTTCTGAAACTCCCCAAAATACAAGTCCTATTCCAATACCTGCACTAAAGAGCATAGCAAACCAACTTATATTTGAAAACTCAGGCTTTGAATCATCATCACCTAATTTTATATTTCTAAATTTACTAAAGAAAAGCCATATACAGAAAACAAAGAAACTCACCATGAGCCCAGAGTAAAACCAAGATAGATTATCGGAAATCCAATCTAAAGCACTATTCACAATATCATTAAATCCTTGTTGAAAAAATAATGCCCAAATGAATATACATGCAGATATTAATATACTACTTTTAAAAATAAAATTATCTTTTTTTGTTTTCATAAACTCCCCCCATTTGACTACCTTTGTTTTTTTTAAAGTTGTTACAATTTCGATTTAAAAAGACAACTTTTATACATTTTAAAGTTGTCACTATAACAACTTAATAATAACATATAAGTTGTCAAAAATCAAATAACCTATTTTCGTTTTACATTTGTTTAATACAGTGTTAAAATCATATGTGGCAAAGGAGTGTATTTAAAAATGGCAAGAAGGTCTAAAACACCTAATTATATAAAAATTGCAGTTGATATAGCATCTCGAATAGTTAGTAATGAATTTTTAGAGGGAACTAAAATAACAGGTAGAACTACTTTAGTTAGTATATACAAGGTATCTCCTGAAACTATAAGACGATCAATAGCACTTTTAAAGGATATGGACGTAGTAAACGTCAATGACAAAAGCGGAATAATAATAAATAGCAGAAAAAATGCTAAAACTTTTATAGATAAATTTAAAACCCAATCTGATTTTTCATCTATTAACAATGAAACTTACGAACTATTAAAGCAAAAAAAATTAATTGACGAAAAAATCGAACACAATATAAAATCCATAGTAGAATTTGCAACTCAACTTAAAAATGTTGAAAATATTATTCACTTTGAAAGCATTGTTGAAGAAGGAAGTATTGCTGTTGGAAAAAGTATTGGCGAACTTAATTTTTGGCACAATACTAAAGCAACAATAATAGGAATTAAAAGAGATAATGAAATTTTTGTCTCTCCTGGCCCTTATTTTACTATTCAAGTAAATGATATTTTAGTTTATGTAGGTCAAGATGAAGTTTTAGATAACATAAACAATTACATAAAAAAACCTTGCAAAAAGTAAAAAAATATCTACTTTCTAATTTAATTTAGAAGTAGATATTTTTATTTTTTATATTATTATATAATTTGTTTTACTTATATTTCTTAGTTATATTGTCACTTTTAATTTTTTAACTAATCTAACTCCTAGTATTCCTCCTAAAGTTAGTGAAGGTAAGAATACCCATCCTGATAATGACATATTACAAATACCTGAATATAATGCTCCAACGTTACATCCTAAAGCTATTCTTGCACCATATCCCATAAGTAATCCACCAAGCGCATAATAAATAACGTCTCTAAGCTTAAAGTGTCTATTAAACTTATAGTGTCCAGCTAATAATGGGCATAATAATGCACCTATTAATATTCCTGCATTTCTCATAGAACCTGGATCATTAAAGAATCCTCCACGTATTCCATCCATTCTTGATGCAAACCATGGCCAATTAGACACATCTATAATTCCTAATCCTTGATAAAACCAAGCTGCCCAATCTGCAAATACAGCTGTTACACCCCAGCTTGTACCTGTTGTAACTAATATTGTTACAAACATTAACATAATACATACTGCCCCAGTATAAAACGACCATCTTTTTACAAAGAATTTATGATAAGTTTCCTTACTAAAGAATTTGTATTCCTTAGATTCTGGCATTTCTTCTTCCCACTTTTCATATTGTTCAAGGGCAAGAGTGTTTTCTCTTCTTCTTTTATCTTGATACTTACTAGCTATTATATAAATTATTAAAAATCCTAATAATGAAATTGCTATTGTTCCCATATAACCAAAAACATCTGGTAAATATAATTGTTTATGAATTCTAAAGAATATACTTTCTTTCCACCAAGGCATATCATGGGCACCCCATAACGCTCCTGTACAGAAGAAAAATAATACTATAAGTCCTCTTCCTTGTCCTTCTCCTGCATCTGTTAATGTTCCTGATGCACATCCACCACCAAACATCATACCTATACCAAATAGTATTCCTCCAAGTATAGTTGCTAAGTTAGCTGGTTCAACATAATCAGAACCTGGTATTACAGGTGCATTTGTTCCTGCAACCTTATAAAACACCTCAGCTCCATTAACATATGCTCCATAATGAATTGCTGCTGTAACTATTAAAGTAATTGAAAATAAGAACATTAAAGCTTTTGTTAATGTGCCATCACCTGTTAGATATAGTTTTCTTATACCTCCTGCAAATCCAAATCTTGATCTTTGCATAACATAACCTATTGTTAATCCAATTATCAAATGTAATGCTAATTTATAATCCTTTGTATATTGAATACCCGCAAATAAAATAAGAAGTGCTAAAAGTGCAAATCCAATAAATATTTGTTTTTTCTTCATATATTTACTCCCTTCTTTTGATTTTTAAACTACAAGGAGCTAAGCTCCCTGTAGATATTTATTATTATAGGAAATTATAATCTGTAACTATTTTTTCTCTACCTGTTGTTTGGTCATTGAAATATTCGTAGAAAGAAATCCCCATAAATCCACCTGATACATTGTATACATTAGTAAATCCTAAATGTTGTAATGCCATTACCGCATTGTAGCTTCTTTGTGCACTTCTGCAATGTAAGTATACCGGTTTATCCTTTGGAATTTCATTTACTCTTTCTCTTAACTCACTAAGAGGAATATTTAAAGCTCCCTTTATATGGCTTAATTCATATTCATCCTTTTCTCTTACATCAATTATGAAAGCTCCACTTTGTACTAAGTCTCTCACATCACTTTCGGAAACTTGTTTAAATGCTCCACGAAGTAAGTTTGAGCCTACATATCCTGCAAAATTAACTACATCTTTAGCAGTTCCAAATGGTGGTGCATAGCATAATTCTAAATCTCTTAAATCATCTATTTTTGCATTAAATTTAATAGCTGTAGCAATTATATCTACTCTCTTATCTACATTTCCTCTTCCTATTGCTTGAGCTCCTAAAATTTTTCCTGTTGGAATTTCGAAAAGTAATTTAAAGTGAAGTGGCTCACATCCTGGCATTAAACCAACCTTATCTCCTGGTATTACTTTTACAACTTCATAATTAATATCTAAATTAAGTGCTTTTATCATTCCTTCAGTAAGACCAGTTGATGCTCCATTATAATCAAAACATTTAATTACTGATGAACCAATGTAACCAGTATTTTTAACAAGCATTCCATGCATATGGTCCGCAGCTTCTCTAGCTTGTTTTTGAGCAGGTCCTGCAAGTGGCAACTTCATCATCTTGCCAGTTAATGCATTATAAACTTCAATAGCATCTCCAACAGCATAAATATCTGAATTGCTAGTTCTATAATTTTGATCTACTTTTATTGCTCCTGTAACCCCAAGTTCAAGACCAGCTTTAACTGCAAGTTCAGTTTCAGGAGTAACTCCTATTGCCATAACAACAGCTCCAGCTTCTACTTTTTTCCCTGATTCTAATACAACAGTATCTTTTTCAAATGAACTTACTTTGTCTCCAACAATTAAATTAACACCTTGATCATATAATTCTTTATGAAGAATTTGTACCATATCATAATCAAATATCTTCATAACTTGAGGCATAGCTTCAATTAAAGTTACATTATATCCAGCTTCCTTTAAGTTTTCAGCAACTTCTATTCCTATAAATCCTCCACCAATTACTGATACATTTTTTGTTTCCATTGCCTTTACAAAATTATTTAGCTTGTCTATATCAACAACATTTCTCACTGTAAATACATTTACATCTTCAATACCTTTAATATTTGGAACAATTGGTTTTGCTCCTGGAGATAACATTAACTTATCATAGCTTTCCTTATACTCTTCTCCAGTTAATACATTTTTAACAGTTACTTCTTTATTATCCTTATCAATAGCTATAACTTCATTGTTTACTCTTGCTTCTATGTTGTACTGTGCTAAAAACTTTTCTGGACTCATAAGAACCAAATTTTGTGCTTCTTCTACTACACCACTTAAATGATATGGTAGACAACAATTTGAAAATGACACATGAGGTCCTCTTTCAAACATTATTATTTGATCCTCTTCGCTAAGTCTTCTTAATCTTGCCGCTGTAGATGCTCCACCTGCAACTCCACCTATAATTAAAAATTTTCTACTCATTATCTATACCTCCTGTTTTTATATTAAATTTATCTATATGCTTTGATACAAATATGACCATGGCTAAAATATTTATAGATGCAACTATGAACATTAAAAGATCAGATGCATCAAAAATAACATCAAAATTTGCAATACTTAAAATTCCTGATAGTGTTATTAAACTTAAATAGAATAAAATTCTCTTATTTTCACTTGCGTTTATTGTTATATTAAGAAAATGGAATGAACCAAGCACTGTTGTAAGTCCAGATAATATAAAGAAAATCATAATAATTCCCTCTCCTAAATATCCAGTTACAGTAATTATGCTACTTAAATAACCTGATATTCTATGAAATCCATCTCCCGTTAGAGTTATCCCTAAATTATATCTTCCATACATGAAAACATAAGAGGTTATTACAACCGCTATAAATGTTGTGATTATAGTTGATAACATCTGTATAAAAGCTTCACGTCTTGGAGAATTTTCAGCATCAGAACTTGCAAGTGCACTGGTTCCAAGTCCGGTTTCACTTATTTGAATAATTCTCTGAAGTCCTATTATGAGACCTATAGGAATTCCTATAGATGCCGATTTAAAATTAATGAAATCTTTCCAAATTTCTGAAAAATAATTAGGTATAAAGCTTCTAGTTGAAAACACAAATGATATAAAAAATATTCCATAAAGTAAAATTATTATTGATACTAATGAGCCTAATGTATTTATAAAAATCTTATGACTTTTGGTTATTACTATAATTGAAACCACCAAAAGAATTGGCAAAACTATAAATAAAAGTCTCCCATTTTGAGTAAATTCATAATTGAAATTTTGTTTAGAAAATATATTTATAACACTTTGTATTCCTGTCATTTGAAATCCCACAAATCCAAAGGAATATAATATTACTAAACAAATAGCATACATAGCTCCTGCCTTTTTTCCAACATATTTGTCTATAAACTTTCTTGGATTCATTCTTGTTACTTGAGAAAACAAAACCTCTGAATATGTTAAAGGAACTAATAAAAACATCCCTATAAAAATCCATAGAACTATACTCTCTCCCCCAACACCATTATTAGATGTCTTCCACATTGCTGCTAAAACTCCAATTATAGCGCCAGTACCAATCTTTGAAGAAAGGGATATTGAAAGAGCACTTTTCATCTTAGATAATTTCCACTTTGTTTTATCCTTTTTACTTATGATCCCTCTAAACTTTATCATTTTATAATTAACGAATATTGATGCTAATATAATTAACGGTAAAAACAAATTCCATAAATATTTACTAACAAATGCGACTATGTTTCCTAGTATTTGAACTATATTATTACCTCCCAATTGACATTTTAATTGTTAAATTTCTCTCAATGTCATTATAATACACTGTAGGTCTTTTTTATAATAAAGAAGTGTTATGGTACATAACACTTCTTTATACCCCTGTATTTTTGTAACTTTAGATAGATTTTTTCAATACAATATTTTTTGTTATTATGCTTAAATCTATACCTTTCTTGTTATTTAACTGTAAATAATATTTATTTTTACTAACTATAGTGTTAAAATGTAAAGATATATAATTGTTATTTTTTATAATTTCAAGGATGTGAGAATGTGAATCTTGAATATCTTCAATCATTTTATATGACTGTAAAATGTAATAGCATTTCAAAAGCAGCTAAGGCTCTACATGTTACTCAACCTGGATTAAGTATGCAACTTCAAAACTTAGAAAAAGAACTAGGAGTAAGTTTACTAAACCGTAGTAATAAAGGCGTAGAACTGACTGAAGAAGGTAAAGTTGTCTTTGACTATGCAAATACAATGCTATCAATTCAGGGAAATATAGAAAGAGATTTAAAGAGTTTGCAAGAAGAACAACAACGATTAATTATAGGCTCTTGCAAAAGCGTAGGAGAATATGCCCTACCTTGTAGCATATACACCTTTAAAAAATTTAATAAAAAAGTTGATATAAATCTTGATGTATCAAATTCAAGTGAAGTAATAGAAAAATTACGTGATCATAGTATAAATATTGGTATCATTCAGTATGACCCATTAGATGAAACTCAAATAATAACCAAAACCATAATATCTGATGAACTAGTTTTAGTTGCAAATTTAGATAATACTCCTGAAGAAATTTCTTTAGATGAAGTAAAAAATCTACCTTTAATTTTGAGAGAAAAAAATTCTGGAACAAGATACTTATTAGAAAATGAATTAACAAAACATGATTTAAAAATAGAAGATTTAAATGTGATTTATTCTTTAAACTCACCTGAAGCTATTAAATCCTCTATTATGTCTGGAAAAGGATTTTCTTTCTTACCAAGACTTGTTGTTAAACAAGAATTAAAGGAAGGCACTTTAAAAACCATAAAAATAAAAGATTTTAAAGTAACTTTTGATTATTATATTGCTTTTAGAAAAAATTACTCTTTTACAGAATTTGAAAAAATGTTTGTAGACTTTATAATTTCTAGGAAAAGAGGTTTTTGTTAAAAAATAAGGAGGATTTGCGTCCTCCTATATTTGTTATATGTAATTATCACGTGAAAAACTTTATTAAAATCTTAGTTCCTACATAAGCTCCTAATATAACAAATATGCCAAAAATCCATGCATGTAGCGAAAAGGATGGTATTCCACTAAAGAAACTTCCTACAGTACATCCAAAGGCTATTCTTGTACCATATCCCATCATAATTCCACCAATAAGAGCCAGTATAAGTTGTCTTTTGCTTTTTATTTTCTTCCATTTAAATTGTGAGGCAAGCAATGTGGCAATTAATGCCCCTAAAATTACTCCTAAATTTAAAATAGTATATTTATTAAAAAACACATTATTATTTATAATTATAGAATCATAATAATATCTAAAATGACTAAAATATTGCCATCGTAAAGGCTGAAACCCAAACCACTGTAAAATACCTACAGCCCATAATAAAAAACCACTAGTTATCTGCCAACTAATGCCGCTTAATGCTAGTAAAACTACATTTAGTATTCCAAGAAGAATTCCACCTATCCAGTATGGCCATGGTCTTTTTAACGCTTTTTTAATAGACACCATACTCCCCCCTTAATGGTTACTCTGGCTTTTGAATGTAAATTTCCCACTCCCCATCTTCCACTTCTATTACACGTACTGGATAATGATTTTTTTCTCCCCATTCTTCAACACTTATTCCCACACAACTGTGATCAGAGTGTAAAATCAAAATATCACCTGCATCCATTGTTTTTAATTCTTTTACTGCTTTAATTAAAGGTACTGGACATGCCTCATATAAACAGTCAAGTTCTTTTACCGCCATAAAACTTCCTCCATGTATATACTAATATCTATTTTCATATAAATTTGCTACTTTATATAAAACAACCAAAACTATTTCTTGAATTATAGTTACAACTTTTAAATCCATATATTCTGGAAAATAAATAACCTTACCATAATTCATCACCCTTGTTTGCCAAAATGGAAAATCCTTTGCTCCAAGAATTGTACCAATTAAAAATCCTAAAAGCACAATCCATTGCAATAAATGCCCTTCACCTATTCTCATTAACACTCCAGAACTACATCCTCCAGCCAAAATCATACCTACTCCAAATAAAAAAGCTCCTATGGCTACATGTATTCCAGCCGGATCAACCGTTCCTGGAATTCTTTCGTATATCATAAAATTTTTATTAAGATATAAGTATTGAATTATAGCAAAACCAGGTGTACTTATCATCATTCCTAATAATACTGACCTTATAAGTTTTGTATTTCCAATTAAAAAAGGATCTCTAAAAGCACCTGCAAAACAAAATCTAGAGTATCTTATAGTAATTCCAATTAAAATTCCAATAAACCAACAAGCTATATATTCATGATTATTTTTCCACAAAACTAATCCCAAAATTATAGCTATTAAAATCAATAATATTGCATATATAATTTGATTATTTTTCTTTTTTTTATAATTAACTTTACGCTTATTTATTAACTTATCTATTTCATTTGGTATCATGACATCATCCTTTTGGATAAAAAATTTTATTTTAAACAATTATATAGTATAAACTTTTTTAAATCAATTACAGTAACAAATACCTTATTCAAAAAATAAAAAAAAACTTGATGTCAAGTTTCTCTAAATGTCTATTTTATTATATTTTGTATTATTCTAGCTTATATTTTATATCTATTTAAGGTAATTATTTATATTGTGCTACTAATTTTTCTGCTATAAATTCTGGATCAAAATTCATTACTGATTCAGGTTCATTTCCTAAGTTATTTTCATATTCTTCTATTACTCTTGATTTTGATACTAAATCTTTAGCCATTTCTCTTTCATAGTTAAATTTATTAACTAAAACCTCTACTACATAAACTTTAAATTGTTCTTTTTCTCTTAATGATAATGCCATTAACAACCACTCCTTTTTTTATTCTATATCTTATTTACAAGTATATTTTATCCTTAATTCCATTTACCAACAACTTATGTAAATGATAATGTATACGTTACATAACTTTCCAATCTCTTAATTGAAATGTTTACACAGTTATTATCATAATATTTCAACTTTTTTAATACATAATAATCTTTTTATTACTTATACTAATAGGACATACTTAATATATTTAAAGAGGTGGTTTTATTGTCATCAAATAATAAACTTAAAAAAACTCAAAATAATAAAAAAGAAGATGGACATTTTAAAAAAGTAAACAAAAAGCATGGCCCTGCTGAAAGTGCTAGAGATGTATTTGGTTGTCCTTCTGATTGCGAAAGATCTAGATAATAGTAAATAAAAGAGCATTTCTAGATTTATACAAATCTAGAAATGCTCTTTTATTTTAAATTGTAAATTTCTCAACCATATTATTAAGCTTCTCTGAAAGTTCTGCTTGAGTTTGTGCTGTGTATTCTACCTGTTCCATAACTTTGGTAGATTCATTAACATTTTGTTGTATACTATTTAAATTTTCCGATGACTTTTGAGCCATATCTGCCATGCTTTGAACTGCTTCACTAACTTGATTTATTGTTGCCGAAACTTCTTCTGTCATAGTAGCCAATTCTTCAGACATATTGTTTACAAATACTCCATCTTTTTCATATTGCTCTCCTACATGTACAAAAGTTTCAAATTGAGAAACTACTCTATCATTCATAAACTTTAGTAATTTACTACTATTACTGGATAAATTTTCAAAAGACTCTTGTACCTTTTCTATAGTGAATTTTACATTTCCAACTGCCGCAGAAGACTGCTCTGCTAACTTTCTTACTTCTTCAGCAACTACCGCAAATCCTTTTCCTTGTTCTCCAGCCCTTGCAGCTTCTATAGCGGCATTAAGTGCTAATAAATTGGTTTGTTCTGCTATACTAGCAATAGTATCAGCCATAACTTTAATATGCTCAACAACTTTTCCCTGCTCAATATCTTTTAAAACTTCTTTTTCCATTTGAATATATAAATCCCTTGAGCTTTCAGATGCAATTTTACTATTATGTTCAACTTCAGCTGCCCTTGTCTTTATCTCAATTGCACTATTGCTTCCATCAATAGCTTTACCTGATAATACTGAAACACTTGAATCTACTTCCTGCACCGATGCAGATATTTGTTCTGCTGTTGCACTTGTTTCTTGTACTTGAGAGTTAATTTCTTTTGTTGATGTATTTATATTTTGAAATTTTGAAGCCATTTTTTGAACAGTTGATGATAATTCATCACTTGATGCATTCATCTCTCGGGTACTATCTATAATGTTCTTTATAAGAGAACTAATATTTTCTTGTACCCTGTTTAATCCTTTACCTATTTGTCCAAATTCATCATTACTAGTTATTATAATTGGTTCTGATAAATCATAATTTGATAATCTATCTGATAATCCTTTTATACTAGCTAAAGATTTCTTTATATTTTTTCCTATTAAACCAACAACTAAACCACTTAATATAACTAAAGCAACAATAATACTTATAATCGTTAAAAATGACTTCTTGTAAGTATCTGTATTATCCTCTATAACTTCTTTTGCCCATTCCTCATTTAATTGTACTAATTTGTCTAATTTAGTCCTCATATCATTTCTTTCTTTTGCAATATTAGAAGATTTAATCATAGCTTCATCTGCTCTTCCACTAAGAATTAACTTCTCATATGCTTGTCCAGATTCTCTATATTTATGTAATTTATTTTCAAATTCAGTAAAAAGCTTTCTTTCTTCATTATCATCAATAGTCGATTTATAAATCTCAATTTGTTTGAGATTTTCTTGCATAAAGTTATCTATTTCTTTTATTAATTTACTTATTTCATTTTGATCTTTAATATACATCATTACTTTTTCAGCTTCATAAATATTTAATAAGTTCTTATCTATTTTGTTAATGGAATTAATTGATTTTATAGTAGTGTAATATAAATAATTAGTAGATTTATTAATTTTATTCATATTAAGTATTCCCATAGAACCTATAATCACCATTGAAAATATAGCTATAAAAGAACCAATTATTAAACGGGTAGATAACTTCAAGTTTTTATAAAAATTCACATATATTCCCCCTCAGCATTCTAATATAATCTAATAATTAATAAATCATTATTTTTACTTTATTGGAATATTATTTAATGTCATAATTTATTATTAGAAAATTTTTGCATTACTCAGTTTATTATATCAAAATATAGCAAATTTTAAAAGTCTTTGTAAAATAACAGAGTTTTTTTATATAGTATATGTACTTCTCAAAAAATAAAAAAACCTTGATTTTCAAGGTAATAAAAAAAATTATTAGTTCCAAACACATTCTCTATTCTCAAGTGCTTGGTAACTAATAATACTATTTAGTTTGTATTACTAGTTTTTAATTTAGTTTGCTCTTTGCTACTAATTTTTCTGCTATAAATTCTGCATCAAAATTCATCACTTTATCAGGATTGTTTTCAAGATCTTGTATTACTCCACTTTTAAAAACTAAATCTTTTGCAACATCCTTATTTAAACTAAATCTTTCTACTAGTGAATTAACCACATAGTTTTTAAATTCCTTTTTGTTTTTAATTGATAATGCCATAAATACCAGCTCCTTATTTGTTTTTTATTTTCTTTACAGTTACATTGTATCTTCAATGTATTATTATTACAAAGTTGGTATTTAATCATGAATACGTTAACCCGAGTTCTTTACTATGAATTGTAAGGTTTACATGATTATTTTCATAACATTTAAATTTATCTCTTTATTTTAAAAATTCATCCCATCTCAATATAAATCTATGTCCTAAATCATTACTTAATATTAGCTCACTAATACCTTCATAATCACTTCCAGTAAATCTTTGCCTTCCACCTACAATTTTAAATTCATCTGAAGTTAATAAAAAGTCCCTACTTTCATTTCCTTCTAAGACAAATTTCACTGGTTCATCTTGCTTATCGTAAAATTCAATAGGTTTAGTTCCTTCTTTTCTATAAAACGGACTATCTATATTTATATAAAATTCCTTTTTTTCGTTACTATAATTAGTCAATTTAAATTTTGTTGAAATTTTTTTAATTTGTTATCTTTAAATTCATAAATAATATTGATAATACTGCTTTTAACTTTTTTTCAATATAATTCACCCTTTATAAAGTATTTATTTTAACTTTAGAAGTTCTGTGAGTTCAGAGACACTATCTTTATCTTTACTGTTAACCCTATTAATAAATATAAAATGACTTGCAATAACTTCACTCAAACTCTTTTTTGTACTGCTACTATCAACTTTTAAGTCAATTAAACTTGCTATAGTTAAAATATCTTTTTTTCTTAATCTTTGTAGTAATTTTACTATTTCATCTTTTCTTTTACCTTTTATTCTGTTAATTATTTTTTCATAATACTGTTTATCTATATTTTGTGTAGGTTTTTTATGTATTTTATCCTTTGCATTTCTTATACTAACTTTCTCATATATATCATCTAACATCTCATTTATAGTGCTTTTTTTATATAACTTCATAATCTTTTCAGTTTTACATAATATATTAATTAACTCTTCTACTTTCATACACTTTACCTCATAAATATATTTTTGATGCAAATTCCTCAATTATGTTTATGATTTGCTTTCTCTGCTTTTTAACACTTGAACCTTTATTTTTTAGTTCAAATGCAGAATATCCATGTTCATATGCCATAGGAATTCCATCGCCATCATTTAAATAATATTTGAATACTTTATCATCAAAGCTTTCTTTTAATGTTGTAAGTGCTCTAGCTTGAGTTTTCTTTGGTTCTTTGCTATATTCAGTAACTTTATTTACAACAACTCCACATAATTTTGTATCCACATAGCTGTGGTAATTTCTTTTAAAAACTTCATTTAATTCATTGACTTTTTTATATATTGATGGCACTCCATAACATGAAAGTCTATCTGGTATAGTAGGAATTAAATAATAATCACTAGCATATAAAGCATTTTGAGTAATGTAATATAAATTAGGCGGACAATCTATAAACACTAAATCATAATTATCCTTTATAGCCCATAAAATATTATCTATTATTTGAAACTTATACATTTCATCATTAACAAGACTACTACGCTTTAGTTTATCTCTTGAATATTCAGCAATGTCCATATCTGTAAATATTAAATTAGGATGTGATGAAATTATATCTATATTGTTGTAAGTGTTTTTTTCATCTATTCTTACTGATCGTTTTATAATGTGTTTATCCACATATAAATCAGGCTGTTCACTTACTAATACTTTTGCTATTAGTTCATTCAATGTACCATCCTTTTGCCCCATTATTTTTTCTTCAAAAATATCTTCCCCTAAGCACAACCTTGAAAGATCACATTGAGCATCAGCATCAATCAACAATATTCTGGGAAACCCTTTAACTTTGAACAGTTTTTCAACTTTTTCTAGTTTCATATGTTGTATACCTGTTGCTAAATGATGAGTAAGTGTTGTTTTTCCTACTCCACCCTTCCAGTTTATAATACTAATTACTTTTGCCGTAAAAATCTCCCCCTAAAATCTCTTACATTATTATTCATATTAATGTATAAAACTTTATAGAATAGATTTTTAAGGTGGTTAGGGGTTAAAGATGATTTAAGATAAATAAAAGTCCTCGGATTTAGATGACTTTTATTTATTCATTATATTTATTTATCTCTTTTTCAAATCTCTCCTTATAAAACTGTACCTTTCTAAATTCTATGACATCTTTTAGATGTTTTAAAAAAGTTTTATTATCTTTAAATTTTTCTATATCAGCATTTATGCAAAAATAGTTGCCATCTTTATAAAAAAACTTATCATGTGTGTTTAAAAATGCCTTAATTGGATTATCAAAAGCTAATTTCAAATATCTTTTCTCATCCCAACTTTTATAATCTGAAGTTCCTGTATGTCTTAAAAGATCTATTCCATTAGAACCGTAATTATAAAAATCTCTAAAACTTTCATAAATATCTTTTTCACTTATCTTAATTCTAAAATTTCCGTTATTATAAAAAGCTAAAAGAATAGGTATTTTATAAGTTTTAGTCATACTCGTTTCTTCTATCATATTTATAAATTGTTCTGCTTCAGTATTTAATAATTCTTTTTCTTCTTCCGTTAATTCATCTATTTCATTTAAAAATCCTAAATAATTTTTAAATATATTATTCTTCTTATTATTTTTCATATTTTCATATATAATTTCATCAATGTAAGTGAACATTTCCACTCTTGTTGGTACTTTTCCTAACTCCTCTTTAACTCTCTTAAAATCTTCAACTATTTTATCTTTAATCTTTTTATTTTGTTCATCCATCTTTTTAAATATATCAATTAACTGCCACTGAAAATCTATTATACAATCATCTGGATATTCTTCATTTGACGGCATACCTCTTTTCCCATTTTTATTTACTGATGGTGGCTTACCTCCTGTTAATAAAAATGGTACTAAATTTGCTTTTTTATAATTTCCTATAAAGTCTAGTACATTAAGATATTTTTTATCTTGATATTTTCTAAGTCCACGTCCTAATTGTTGAAGAAATATTGTCGGAGATTCTGTAGGTCTTAAAAACATAACCATGTCTATAGAAGGTATATCCAATCCTTCATTAAACATATCTATAGAAAATAAAACTTGCACTTCTCCTTTTACAAGCATTGATATTGCTTCTTTTCTATCAAATTCTTCACTTTCACTTCCACTATAAACTGCACAAGCCCTAACCCCTGCATTATTAAAATAATCTGCCATAAATTTTGCATGTTGTTTAGATGTACAAAATCCTAATGCCCTTGTACTTTTATATTTTTTATAGTTGTTGAATATAAGTTTTGCTCTTTTATTTATATTAAGAGCCTCTTCTAATTCCTTTTCATTATATTTTCCGTTTTTATATTCAATATTTTCGTAATTTACACTCTCATCATATATTCCATAATATCTAAAAGGAACAAGCCATCCCTTATTTATTGCATCTTTAAGTCGAACTTCATATATTACATTGTGATCACAAATAGAATATACATCTTTATTATCAAGTCTATCTGGCGTTGCAGTAAGCCCTAATAAAAATTTAGGCTTAAAATAATTTATTATATTTTTATAATTTCCTGCTGCTGCATGATGAAATTCATCAATTATTATGTAATCAAAATCTTCTTCTTTGAAATACTGATTTAAATATTCTTTTTTTCCAAGAGTTTGTACTGTTGCAAATACTATATCATTGTCCGCCTCTTTTCTGTTTCCCATAAAGAATCCTGTTTTAACATCTGGTCTTATATTTTTAAAACTTCTTTCAGCCTGTGTTAGAATTTCTTCCCTATGTGCTACAAATAAAACTTTTTTAAAGCTTTGTGAATCAAATGCAGCAAGATATGTTTTTCCTATTCCTGTTGCCGCAACTATAATAGCTTTTTCTAACCCTTCTATTCTAGCTTTTTTCAATTCATATAAAGCCTCAACTTGCGCACCTCTTGGTTGTGGATATGTGATTATTTTTTCTTCTTCCTTGTTATCATCATCTAAATTTTCTACATCTTTATATACTCTTGGTCTTTTCCACTCTTTTGAATATTTTTTAAGTTCATCATCATTTATTATTATTGATTCATTTAAAAATAAATCTTCAAAAACACTTTTATAATAATTAAAATCTTCCTTATTTTTATCTTTATCAATCCTATAATTCCATTCTATTCCAGTAGTTAATGCTGATCTTGAAATATTGGAAGAACCAATAAATATTTCTCCCCCATTTTCATTTTCAAAAATATATGCTTTAGGATGAAAACTTCTATTTTTTTCTTTATAAAATCTAAGATCCACCTTATCTCCTAAAATATCTTTTAAAAGATATAATGCAGATGGTTGTGTTATATTTAAATAATTACCTGTTAAAATTCTTATAGGAATATTTTTATTCTTAACTTCTTTTAAATCTTTTTCTAATAATCTAACTCCCGATTCCATTAAGAAAGCCACTATTATATCAATACTCTTTGCCTCTTTTAAGGATTTTTTAAGTCTTGTATATAAAAAATCTTTATCTCCAGTAATACAATTTTTAGATAATTGTTGTATTTCTTTTATTTTTATTTGTTCATTTAAATTTTGTTTTTCAACTTTTAAATTTTGTATTTTCATATAATTACCTCATAACTATCATTTAATACTTTTGACACTAACTTCTTCTAAGGTTAGAATTTATATATATTACATATAAAGGAGCGTGTAAAATGAAAATATATAATAAACTTGTTCGTGATAAAATTCCTGAAATAATAAGAGACGATAATAAAAATTTTGATTCTCATATAGTTGATAATGAAACTGTGCTTGAACTACTTCATAAAAAATTAGATGAAGAAGTTGCAGAATTTCACGCTGATAAAAATTTAGAAGAATTAGCAGACATACTAGAAGTTATTTTCGCACTTTCTAAAAAGCTTGGCTATACTGAAGATGATCTTTTAAATAAAAGATTAGAAAAACGTGAAGCTCGTGGTGGTTTTGACCAAAATATTGTTTTAGATAAAGTTTACGAATAACCTTCTTCCAATATTCCTATTTTAATACATTTTACCATATTATAACTTGTTTTTCTTATTCTATATGTTTACAAAAGTAGTACTTAGCATATTGCATAAATATATAAAAATTCCCCTACTATCTTATAGTAAGGGGAATTTTTACATCATATTTTTTAACCCATTCGTATAACATATTTATTTTACACTACTTTTTTATTTAAAAATTCCACCAAAGAACTTACTTAAAAATCCCTTCTTCTCTGGACTTTCTTCTACAGTTTGAGCATCTTGATTTTGAGATGTTTCTATATCCTTTGAATTTATATTATTTAGATTAGTTTCTTTTTCAATTTCTTTTGAAGGAATTGATTTTGAAATTTCATTAGATTTATCTTCTATCATTGCTTTATAACTTTTCATCATTACATCTGTAAGTTCATTTTTTACACTATATGTAACATTTAAAATATCTCTCGCTCTTGTTATACCTACATATAGTAATTTTTTAGATTCTTCTTTTCTTTTCATAAGTCCATCATTAATTCCACATATGAATACTGCTTTAAAGTCTAATCCTTTTGAACTGTATATTGTAGATATTTTTACTCTATCCTTATCATATTTAAATTCATATTTATTGTAATCTTTATTTAAAATATCATAATCTATAGAAACTTCTTTTAATTTTTCTTTTATTATTTTTACATATTCAAGTCCTTTATATTTACCATAAGGATAAAGAATTGCAATTTCTCCATACTCAAGCCCCTTATACTTCAAATCTTTAATTCCTTTTATTATATTTTCTACTTCTTCATCAAAACTTTTTACTTCTATAACATTTGGTATTTGTCCACTTCTTAAAACTGAATTGGCTTCTATTATAAATTCATTTTCATCTTCGTTATTATTATTTACCTCATGATCTAACAACAAATCATTTCCAAGTTTTAAAATTTCCTTTGTATTTCTGTAGTTTTCTCTCATAATAACTGTTCTTCCAACTGCTTTTATACCTACAGATTTTAATGTATATTTTCTACTGTATAAATTTTGCGCCCCATCTGATGCAAGTAATAAATGACTATGCTCCCTGTCTCTTAAATTTTTTACAATAAACTGTAGCCATTCAGCTTCAAGATCTTGTCCTTCATCAATCAAAATAGCATCATATTTATTAAGTTTTTCCATCATTTCATCTGTTATTTTTGAAATATTCTCTGTAACTTGATTATCATATATTGCTGTTTTCATTCCAAATTCTTTACATATTTTATTTATTAATCCATGAATATGAATTACATCAACTTTGCTATCTTTGTCATCACCATTTATAGATTTTCTCAAAAATGCAGCTAAAGTTTTATTATAGCAAAGCACTAATATATTCCAATCTTTATGTACTTCTTTTAAGTATCTAGCCCTACATATTAATACTACAGTTTTACCACTTCCAGCTACCCCTCTTATTACTCTATGTCCATATCCAAGTCCCTTAGCATACTTTTCTTGTTCTAAATTCATAACCTTAAAAATTTCATCATTATCCTTTGATAACTTTACTTCCTTAAATAAGTTTCCTCTTATTCTATCTATTGTATTTAATTTAAGTTCATCAAAATCAAATTTTATAGGTATCATAGCTTCAAGCCTAGATATTAGCATGTCCTTATCTTGATTTTTTTCTATTAAATTTAATTCATCTTGGAATATAACAGACTTTTCATCCAATACTCCTTCAAAATTAAACTGACTTCTAGTGATTTTAGTAAATATAACCCCATGTCCATATGTAAAATTTAAATTTCCCTTATACTTACCCTGATTATTAATTAATTTTTTATCCTTTTTTAGTTCATCTATAATATTAAACATATATGTTCTAGCTTGTTTTATAGGATTTACGCAATTTCCTAGTGTTTTTAATTTAAATTCGTTTATATCTGCTGATTCTATAGATTTTCTCTCCCAATCCTTAATTTCAAGCACTACAATTCCAAATTTAGGAGATAAAATTATAAAATCCGGATATCTTCTATTTACTCTTAAATCAAACCATACAATATTATTTTCTGGTAATAAATCTTTTAATATTTTAAATACCTTTTTTTCTCCACTTGTAACATTATCTAAAGCACTAATGCTTTCTGGAATCATTGTTGCCATAATATCACCATCTTTTCCTAAACATATAATACCTATTTATGAATATTATAACACAATAAATTATAAAGAATTTATAAAGAAATCATTTCTTATAATATTTTTAATATATAATTTTAATTGTTATTATATTGTATTTTAATTAACAATATCCAAAAAAATTTACTTTTCTACAAAATTAAAAAGGAGTGTTATTATGGAGGAAAAATTAAAAAGAGGCTGTATATTATCTGGTTGGCTGTGGTTAGAACTTATCGGAAGTTTCATAAGTATAATTATAACCTTGTTTATACCTTCTGGAAAGCTTCCTGGTGTTCCTGAAGCATCTTCTATGCAACAAATACTTTCAACAATTATAAACATAATATTTTTTGTAAGTATTATTGGAATTCTTCGCTGGAAAAAAGTTTTTACCTATGGATATATAGGGGCTACATTACTTAGCTTTGTTACTGCATTTATAGGTCAAAAATTTGAAATTTCTATGTTTATTGGTGCTTTAATAGGAGTTTTACTAAACTTATGGGCGTCTTATGCTCTTTTTAGATTATTTGAAAAGCTAGAAATTCAATGTTCCAATGAAGATGCTGAACCAGTAAAAGATGATATAAACCTATAGAACATATTCTCTATAGGTTATTTTTTATTATAAAACTTTAAAAGAGGTGAAATTAAATGAGTAATAACTCTAAAAAATCAAAGAAAAAACTAATTTTAATAATTGCATTAATAATTTTTTTAATAACTGTACCACTAATCTCCTTTTTAGTTAGTAAAAAAGGAGAAAATAAAGTAACTACATATACTATATCTAACAATGCGGATAATTGCTCTATAATAAATGGTGTTGTTTATTCAAAACAAACAGAACATATATATTTAGATCCAACTAAAGGAAATGACTATTCAATTAAAGTTAAAGAAGGTGACACTATATCAAAAGGAGATACTTTAATAACCTATAATGGAGATACTTTAAATAGTAAAATTTCTCTTTCTGAATCTCAAATCAAAGACAATAAAAATCAAATTAACTTATTAGAGTCAGAATATAAGAAAATCCCATCTCCCGCAAACGAAAGTATTAAAGAAAAAATTAAAGTAATAAAAGATACTATAAAAACTTCTGAAATTGAGCTAAAGGAATTAAAAAAACAAAAAGAAAACTTAACTATAAAAAGCCCTATAGATGGAAAAGTCGCTACTATTAATTTAGGCAACAACAATCCTTCTAACCCTATTATTACAATTGAAAGTATTGATAAAATAATAAAAGGTTCCTTAACAGAATATGAATTACCTAACATTAAAACTAGTACACCATGTAAAGTGAATTTTAAAGCAATTGATAAAAAATATTACACTAGCAAAATATTAAAAATCAATAATAATCCTTCAAATGATGCTTCTACTGGTATGCCAAACGGAATTGGTGCATCCCCTAAAGTATCTAACTATGATATTTTGTTTAAAGTTCCAGATAATTTTAAGGATAAAATACAAAATGGATTCCACGCATTAATTAAGATGGGAACTGTTGATGAAAAAATAACTATTCCTAAAAATGCTGTGTATAAAGATGTAGATAGTACTCATAAACTTGTGTGGGTAGTAAAAGCTAAAAAAGTTTATTCAAAAAATATTGAAGTTAAAGAAGATGAAAAAAACTATACTCTTGTAAGTGGACTAGATGCAGGTGCAACCTTAGTTGTAGATGCTCCTAAAAACTTAAAAGAAGAGGATGAGGTGACTTTAAAACAATGATAAAAATCACCAATGTTTGTAAATATTACGGTAAAGGTAAGGATAAATTTCAAGCTCTAAGAGATATTAACCTTGAAATAAAAGAAGGTGAATTTGTCGCTATTATGGGTCCTTCTGGTAGCGGTAAATCTACCTTAATGAATATAATAGGACTTTTAGATAAAAATTTTGATGGTTCTTATAAGTTAAATGACGTTGAAGTTAAAGATTACAACGATGAAAAACTTTCTCTATATAGAAATGAATCCATAGGTTTTGTATTTCAAAGTTTTAATCTACTACCTAGACTTAATGCATTTCGTAATATTGAACTTCCACTACTTTATGGTCCTAGAATAAGTAAATCCGAAAGACAGGATAGAGTATTAAAGGCACTAGAAAATGTTGAACTTATAAGCCATAAAAATAACCTTCCAAAGGAAATGTCAGGAGGGCAAAAACAACGTATAGCCATTGCTAGAGCATTAGTAAACAGACCTTCTTTTATACTAGCAGATGAGCCTACTGGTGCTTTAGATTCTAAAACAGGAAAATCTATTATGGAATTGTTTGTAAAACTTCACAGTGAAGGTAAAACCATAATTATAGTTACACATGATAAAAATATTGCAAGCTATGCTGATAGATTAATAACTATATTAGATGGAACAATTCTTAAAGATGAGGTGTTAAAATGAAAAATTTAAAAGGAATTTTAGAGATGGCCTTCTCCTCTATTATAGACAATAAGCTTAGATACATTTTAACTCTTATAGGCATTGTACTTGGAATTAGCAGTTTAATTGCCATCGTTTCCCTAGGAAATGGTGTTGGAGATGATATTAAGGAATCCATAATAAGTAGTGATGGTACTCGTTCTATTTCTTTAATGTTTACTCCAGGAGAAGATTCCTCAAAGGAACAAAATTTAGATGCATTTAATGATTCTGTTATTAGTAAAATCAAAAACACTAAAGGTGTTGATAGTGTAGAAAAAGAGTTTTCATCTATGACTCAAATGGAAATTGATAATAAGTCAGAAATGATAAGTATAAATTGTAGTAATGAAAATAGTAATATTGGTAAAGAGAAAATCATAAGTGGAAGAACCTTTAACAAAAAAGAATTTTCTAATGTATCACGAGTATGTATTATAAATAAAACATTAAAAGATAAACTTTTTAAAGACGATGATGCTATAGGAGAAATAGTTCAAGTGTCCGATAAACCTATGATTGTAGTTGGTGTCATGGAAGAATCCGGTGCTTCTTTTATGAGTTTTAACTCAATATATATTCCACGCCCTACTTGGAGCATAACCTTTGGAGACGACTCTGCAAAACAATTAAAAATATGTATAGCAAAAGATTATGATATTAAGGAAGTTTCAAAGATAATTGTAGACAAGCTTAATAATACATCAAATTTAGATGGTACTTATGAAGTTTTAAATATGGAGGAAATCGCAAAATCCATAGGAAAAGTTAGTTCTATTTTAACTGGCTTTGTAGCAAGTATTGCTAGTATTTCACTAGTTGTAGGTGGTATTGGCATTATGAATATAATGTATATGGCAATAATAGAGAGAACTAGAGAAATAGGAATAAGAAGAGCCTTAGGTGCTACAAGCAAAAATATACTTTTTCAATTTTTAATTGAATCTATAGTTATTTGTTTAATTGGAGGAATTATTGGAGTTCTATTTGGAATTGGAATTGCTCACTTAATAGCTGCAATAATAAAAATTCACGCAAAAACCTCTATTTCAATTATTGCTTTAGGACTTGGTACTGCAACCTTTATGGGAGTAGTTTTTGGTATAAGCCCTGCAATGAAGGCAGCTAAACTTAATCCAATTGATGCTTTAAGTTATGAGTAAAAAATATATTTTTTTGTTAATTATTAATTATTATGGTATACTATAAGTAACATATTAATTATTATATACCAACAAGCTATTAAACTTTTTTGTATAACTCTATATTCTAACTAAAAATAAAAATCATAAAATAATTTTACCACCTTTATAAAGGTGGTTTTTATGTTATGCTTTATTGTCCAATTTTAATTGACACAAAAATACTAATAAAAAGGAGAATTTATATGGCAAGACAAATTTATAAAATTCGTAAAACTATATCGACAAAAAGATTTATTTCTGAACTTGGAGGAAGTTTTTCTAAACACATAAAAGAAAGATTACTAGATTTAGAAATAAGATGCGTTCTAACAAGGGATAAAGATAATCACAGACTTGATATAAAACACGTTGAACATTTAAAAAATGACTCTAATAAAGAGTATGTTTACGGTCAATTTTTAGTGATTAATGATGATTTATATTTCTCTGAAAAATGTTTAGAAAAAGACACTGTTATGGAATCTCCTGTTGTTAAAAAAATATATGATGCACTTGATACTGAAGAAATTGTTAATTCAGATATAAAATCTAAAAAAGTAGATGACTCTAATATAGACCTTATAATAGATTCTATACTTGAAGCTTGTCCTGATGTTTCTGAAAGTTACAAAAAAATCGTAAGAGGCATGATTTATAGAGCAAGCAAATAAACTCCAAGAAAGTTTAAACTTTCTTGGAGTTTATTTAAAACAAATTTAATATAAAGTTTTAAACTATTCCAAAATTAGCTAATACAACTACAACAATTAATGCTAATATTGGTATTATTACAGAACATACAGCAATATCTTTATATGCTTCTTTATGTGTCATTCCACATACGCCAAGCAATGTAATAACTCCCCCGTTATGTGGAAGTGAATCTAGTCCTCCACTTGCTATAGTTGCTACTCTATGTAAAACTTCAGGGCTTATCCCCATTTGAGTTGCCATAGTTAAGTATTGTTTTCCTAGTATACCTAATGCTATACTCATTCCTCCTGATGCAGAACCTGTTATACCTGATAATATATTTACAGATATAGCCTCTGAAATCAAAGGATTACTTGAAACATTCACAATTACATTTTTAATTATAACAAAACCTGCTAACACTTTTATTACATTTCCATACCCTACTACAGAAGATGTATTTATTATTGCAGAAAGCGCTCCAGCTGTTCCTTCGTTAAGACTTTTTACTACACTTTTCATTCTTTTAAAGTTAAGTACTACGGAAACAACTATTGATATACTTAAAGCTATAACTAAACTCCATGTACCTGAAACATTTGATAACTTTATCATATATGGTTGTTTTTCTAAATATGAAGCATCATATCTTCCAGCAACTAATACGAACTTAGATAATATGAAGTTTAATACTAAAACTAATATTATAGGTAAAAAGGCAATACCTATATGAGGTGTATTATTATTGTCAACCTCAATTGTTTCATCTTTATAATCTCCATATCCTATACCATTTGCTTTGGCTTTTTTAGCTCTATAAGTTAACCACATCATTCCTGCAATAAACATAATTACTCCACCTACAATACCAAGTATAGGTGATGCATATGCATCCGTTCCAAAGTATGGCATTGGTATTGTGTTTTGTATTTGTGGCGTACCTGGTAGAGCCGTCATTGTAAATGTAAAAGACCCTAATATTATTGATGCTGGTATTAATTTTTTAGGTATATCTGCTTCTTTAAATAACTGTGCAGCTATTGGATATACTGCAAATGCTACAACAAATACAGAAACTCCCCCATATGTTAATACACCTACCGATAAAACAACAGCTAAAATTGCTCTTTGAACTCCTAGTTTTTCAGCAATAACATTTGCTATGGCTTTAGCTGATCCTGAATCATCTATTATTTTGCCAAATATTGCACCTAATAAAAATACTGGGAAATATTGCTTGACATACATAGCAAAAGCCATCATGAAGGTTTCCGTATACATAATCATAATGTGACTCTCACCATTCATTACTACTGCGAACATTGCTAAAATTATTGATAAGATAACAATAGAAACTCCTCTATATGCAAAATACATAAGAAGAATCAAAGAAATTAAAATACTAATTACTCCCACGTTTTTCCCCCATCTCACATTAACTTTTTTCTTGTGTTTCTTAATTTACTTCTTTTTATTAACATAAATATAAGTTTATTGCTAATTTATAATATAAAAATTTAAACTCAATGTCAAATACTTAACAATGTGTAAATCTTAGCTAAAACAATTTATAGTTGAGTTAAATAATCATATTCATTATAATTAAATATGTAAATCTTATTAAAAAGGAGGCTTTTCTTTTGGAAGAATGTCGAATTATTAAAGTTCTAAATAATAATGTTATTCTTGTAGATTCTGAATGTATTCAATATATATTAGTGGGCAAAGGCATCGGTTTTGGCAAAAAATCCGGTGAAATTATAAAAGATTTTTCTGGAATAGAATCTAAATTTATCTCCCTGCAAGGATTAGACATCAATGCTTCTTTACAATTCACAAATAACTTAGATCCTAAAATCGCAGAATTAACTAAAGACATTTTAAAAATAATATCAGAAGAATTCTCCAGACCTTTAAACCCTAACGTACATGTCAACTTAATAGACCATATTCAATTCACTGTAAAAAGATTAAAAAGTGGAATGATTTTAGAAAATCCCTTTTTAACTGAAACAAAACTTCTATACCCAAAAGAATATGCTGTTGCAGAAAAAGCCGTAGAAATTTTAAGTAAAGGATTAAATATGCACTTTCCTGATGCTGAAATTGGATTTATAACACTTCATATATGTGGCGGATTAAACGAAAAATCTAAAAAAGATGCTTTAGAAAATGCACAATTAATTAATACTATATTAAATTTTGTTTCTAAAAAACTTAATATAACACTAGATCCGCATTCTTTTGAATATAAAGGATTTGTAAACCATCTAAGAGGTGTCCTTAATAGAATAAAAAATAATAAAATTTTGAAAAATAATTTGTTGACAGAATTGAAAAAAAGGAATATAATTGAATACAAGATAGCATATGACGTTTCGAAAATAATAGAAAACGTTTTACAAATCTCCGTACCAGAAGATGAAATTGGATACATCACTATCCATATAATGAAATTAAATAGCATAGTAAATTGTTAGCGTGTTACTGAATTATCAGGCATGAGCTAAAATTTAGTAAAGATTTTTCATAAATATATTTTATTTATGTTCTATCTTGTTACCTAAATTTTAGTTCATGCCTTTTTTTGTCAAAATACCCCTAATATTATTGACCGATTTCCCACAACATTGTAACCGTCTAATAATTTACTATAGCGTTAACAATTTACTATATATTTTGAACAATTTACTATGTTACGTCATAGCTAACTATTAATTACGTTACTAATTCTCCCCTAATTGGTAACGTAATTTAATATATTTAGAAAGGAGAATCTATTATGAACAATAATAAAGGTAAAATATTTAGTATTTTACAAAAGATCGGTAAATCTTTAATGTTACCAGTTTCAGTCCTTCCTGCTGCAGGTCTTTTATTAAGATTTGGGCAAAATGACTTACTTGGAAGATTCGGCCCTATATTTCAAAACTTAGGTACTGCTGGTGATGCAATTTTTAATAATCTAGCACTTATATTTGCCGTAGGTGTTGCTATTGGTTTTTCCGGTGGTGAATCTGTTGCAGCTTTAGCTGCTGTTATTGGACAACTAATACTTCAAGCTGTTCTTGCAGCTACTGGCCAAAGACTTGGCACTTCTATAGATATGGGTGTATTTGGTGGAATTATGATTGGACTTATCGCTGCAATTTTATATAAGAAATTTCACGATATAAAGTTACCTCAGGTACTTGGTTTCTTCGGAGGAAAACGTTTTATTCCAATTATAACTTCTGTATTTTCTTTAATATTTGCAGTAATTGGTGCATCAATCTGGCCTTTCATACAAACTAAAATAAACATATTTGCTCATTGGGCTAGTTCTTCTATACTCGGTCCAGCATTTTATGCAGCTGGGAAACGTTTACTTATACCTTTAGGACTTCATCATATGTATTATCCACCATTCTTATATCAATTTGGTGAATTTACTTCAAATGGTGTTAAATACTTAGGTGATACTGCAAGGTACTTCCATGGCGACCCTACTGCCGGATTCTTTATGGCAGCAGAATATCCAATATTAATGTTTGGACTTCCAGCAGCAGCACTTGCAATGATTTTAGCAGCTAAAAAAGAAAATAGAAAAAAAATATCATCAATGATGATTTCAGCTGCTTTTGTAGCTTTCTTAACAGGTATTACAGAACCTATTGAATTTTCATTTATATTTGTAGCTCCTATATTATTTGTGTTTCATGTTGCCGCAGCCTTTTTATCTGGTCTTTTAACAAGTTTTCTAAAAATAAGACTTGGTTATACCTTCTCAGCATCTTTTATAGACTATGTTTTAGGATTTAAATTTGCTGGTAGACCATGGCTTATATGGATTGTAGGTTTAGGATTCTTCATATTATATTTTGTAGTTTTCTACTTTACAATAAAACTACTAAACATACATACTCCAGGTCGTGAAGATGATGATCCTTCCACAAATAAAAAATTTGAAAATATAAAAGGTATGGAAAAGTCAAAAGCTGTTTTACTTGCAATTGGCGGAAAAGATAATATTGAAGTTTTAGACGCTTGTATTACTAGACTTAGACTCACTCTTAAAGATCCTTCTATGGTAGACAAATCTACTTTAAAAGCCTTAGGTGCTGCTGGAGTATTTGAAAGTGGTAATAATGTTCAAGCTGTTTTCGGAACTGAAGCTGAAAGAATAAAAGATGAAATAAAATCTATAATAGCTTCTGGAATAGTTTCCACTGAAGATGTTTCTTCTTGTGAAAACTTAGATGATTTAACAAAAGATGATTCACCTGAAAAAAATAGCGATAATTTTAACAATAATCAGAATATTAATAATTCGCAGACTCTAAAATCTCCTATTTCAGGAAAAATTTTAGATTTATCCGAAGTTCCTGATAAAATATTTGCATCAAAACTTATGGGTGATGGTATTGCAATTGAACCAACTTCTGGAATTGTAACTTCTCCAGTAGATGGTACAGTAGCTCAACTATTTTGGACTAACCATGCAATTGGTATTGTAACTGATTCCGGAATTGAAATACTAATACATGTTGGTATAGATACAGTTAAAATGGAAGGTCGTGGCTTTAAAGCTTTTGTGTCTCAAGGAGATAAAGTTAAGACAGGAGATAAATTACTTGAAGTTGATTTAGATTTAGTTAAAAAAGAAGCAGAATCAATAATAACTCCAATTATTATTACTAATTATCAACAATTTAAATCTATAGAAAAACTGAAAGATGGAAACATTAAAAATGAGGAAAATCTTTTAAAAATAAATTTTTAATTATTTAGGAGGAATTAACAATGGAAAAAAAATTAGTATTAAAAGCAGAAAACGGAATTCACGCAAGACCAGCAGCTAATATAGCTACTTTATGTAATAAATTTAAAAGTGACATAAAAATAAATAATTGTAACGGTAAATCAATAATGAACTTAATGAGTAGTGGAATAAAAAAAGGTGACGAAATAACTATAGTTATATCTGGTGAAGACGAAAAAGAAGCAATGGACGCTTTAGTTGAATTACTTAATACTTTAGCTTAATATTAGTATAATTACTTAAACATGGGGGGTAATTTTTATGATTAAAGGAATCGGGGTTTGTCCTGGTATAGCTATTGCAAAAACTTTAATTTTAAAAGAAGAAGAATTAATTATAGAAAAAAAATCTATTACAGACATTGAACAAGAAAAAACTAAATTTGATAATGCTATTTTAAAAGCTAAAAATGATCTTGAAAAAATACACTCTACTGTACTTAAAGAACTTGGTGATGACAAAGCTCAAATCTTCCAAGCCCATATGCTTATTTTAAACGATCCAGAACTTATAGGTCCAACTAAGGAAAAAATAGAATCTGGATTAAATGCTGAATTTGCTTTTAAGGAAGTTGTATCTCAAATGATTGCAATTTTTGAATCTATAGAAGATGAATACTTAAAAGAAAGAGCAGCAGATGTTAGAGATGTGTCAAAAAGAGTATTAACTTATCTTTTAGGTAAAGAAGTTATAGATGTATCTGTTCTACCTGATGAAGTAATACTAATTGCTGAAGATTTAACTCCGTCAGTTACTGCCTCTATGGATAAGCGTATGGTTAAAGGTTTTTTAACTAATATAGGCGGAAAAACTTCTCACACAGCTATAATGGCAAAAACATTAGAAATTCCAGCTGTAGTTGGTCTTAATGATATTACTGAAAAAGTTAAAAATGGTGATATTATAGCCTTTAACGGTAAAACTGGAGAAATTATAATAAATCCAAGTGAAGAACAACTTAATAATTATAAAGAACAAAAGATAAAACTTGAAAATTATAAAAAAGAAATAAAAGAATTAATTGGTAAACAAAGCATAACTAAAGATGGAAAAGTAGTTGAACTTGCTGGAAACATAGGAACTCCAGATGATGTAGAAGGCTTACTTTTAAATGATGCTGAAGGTGTTGGTCTTTTTAGAACTGAATTTTTATATATGAATAGGCATGAAATTCCTTCTGAAGAAGAGCAATATGAAGCTTACAAAAAAGTTTTAGAATCAATGGGAAATAAACCTGTTGTAATTAGAACACTAGATATAGGTGGAGATAAAGAAGTTCCTTATCTTAACCTTCCAAAAGAATCTAACCCATTCTTAGGTTATAGAGCTATAAGACTTTGTCTTGACAGAAAAGATTTATTTATAACTCAATTAAGAGCCTTACTAAGAGCTAGTGTTCATGGAAAACTTAGAATAATGTTTCCTATGATATCAAGCCTTGAAGAATTATTAAATGCAAAAAATATATTAAATGAAACTAAAGAAGCCTTAATAAAAGAAGGCGTTAAAGTTTCTGATAACATAGAAGTTGGAATGATGATAGAAGTACCTTCTGCCGCTATAATAAGTGATATTCTAGCAAAACATGTAGATTTCTTTAGTATAGGAACTAATGATTTAATTCAATATACTACTGCTGTAGATAGAATTAATGAAAAAATAAGTTATCTTTATACTCCAATGAATCCTGCTGTTTTAAGACTTATAAAACTTGTTATAGATAATGCACATAAAGCTGGTATTTGGGCTGGAATGTGCGGCGAAGTAGCTGGTGATGAAAGATTAATACCTGTTCTACTTGGAATGGGCTTAGATGAATTTAGTATGAGTGCTATTTCAATTCTACCGGCTAGAAAATTAATCTCTTCTCTTTCTCTTAAAGAAGCTGAAGAAATTAGTAACAAAGTTTTAAGTTTAAATTCTGCTGAAGAAATTAACACCCTTTTAAGTAATTTAAATAAATAAACATAAAAAATCCATGGATACTTTAAAAGTCCATGGATTTTTTATTTATTTTACTTTAGCCCTAATTTTTTAAATGCTTCTGCAAATGGATTATTAAATGGTTCATCATTTTCCTTTTGTTGTTGTCTTAAATATTTATTTACTTCCCTTTTAGATACTTTTCCACTATCTTTTTTCTTTCTCTCTTTAAATGCAGATAATTTTTCTCTATATCCACATTTACAAACAAATATTTGTCCCTCTCCTTCTCCACGAAGTTCTAATTTTTTATGGCATTCAGGACATCTTGCATTACTTATTCTACTAATTCCTTTTCTATATCCACATTCCCTATCTTGACACACAAGAATCTTCCCCTTTTTGCCATTAACCTCAAGCATATATTTACCGCACTCTGGACACTTTACTCTTGTCATGTTATCATGTTTAAATTTTTCTTTACTATTTTTTATTTCATTGACAGTATCTTTTGAGTAATCTTTTATTTCACTTAAAAACTTATCTTTATTAAGTTTTCCCTTAGATATTGCAGTAAGTTTTTGTTCCCATTCTGCCGTTAATGCTGGAGACTTTAATTCCTCCGGAACTAAATCTAAAAGTTGTTTTCCTTTTGATGTTATAAAAATATCTTTACCTCTTTTTTCAATTAAGAAAGTATTAAATAATTTTTCTATAATATCAGCCCTAGTTGCAACGGTTCCAATTCCCCCAGTCTCTCCTATGGTCTTTTTAAGCTCTTTGCTTTCTCCACTCATATATTTTACTGGATTTTCCATAGCAGAAAGTAATGTAGCTTCATTAAATGGCTTTGGTGGTTTTGTTTCTCCAGTTGTTTTGGATATAGAATTTATTTTTATACTATCTCCTTTGTTTATGCTAGGAAGAATTTGTTCTTTTAATTCATCTTCCATGTCATCTTCAAAATCATTTGAATATACTTCTTTCCATCCATTAGCTAAAACAACTTTTCCTTTAGCAATAAAGTTTTCCTCTCCTATTTTTGCTTTTATTGTTGTCTTTTCGTATTCAAATGGTGGATATAAAACTGCAAAGAATCTTTTAACTACTAAATCATATATTTTTCTTTCATTATCACTTAATGAAGCTAATGCAAATTTTTGTTCTGTTGGTATAATTGCATGGTGATCTGAAACCTTAGTATTGTCTACAAAGCTCTTATTGCCCTTTATGGTGCCTTTTAAAAGCTTATTTGCATACTTACCATATACACCAACTCCACAAGCTTTTAGCCTATCTTTAATTGTATCTACAACATCTTCTGTTAAATATCTTGAATCAGTTCTTGGATAAGTTAACACCTTATGATTTTCATATAATCTTTGCATTATAGAAAGTGTTTCTTTTGCAGAAAAATTGAATATTTTATTTGCATCACGTTGTAATTCTGTTAGATCATATAATTGAGGTGAAAATTTCTTTTTCTTAACCTTATTAACCTCTACAACCTTAGCATCTTTATTTTTAATATTTTTAATTATATTTTCGCACTTATCCTTATTAAATGTTTTTATATCATTCGACCTTGAATCTTGCCAAACTAATTTTAACTTATCACTTTTAGCTTCTATTCCATAATAAGTTTTCGGCTTAAAATTTTTAATTTCTTCTTCTCTTTGTGCAATCATAGCTATAGTTGGAGTTTGCACTCTTCCACAAGATAATTGTGCATTGTATTTGCATGTTAAAGCACGAGTTGCATTAATTCCAACTAACCAGTCTGCTTCAGCACGTGCAATGGCTGATTTGTAAAGATTATTATATTCTCTACCATCCTTTAAATTTTTAAATCCATCTTTTATAGCTTTATCTGTAACTGACGAAATCCAAAGACGTTTAATAGGCTTTTTAATATGTGCTTTTTCAATTATCCATCTTGCAACAAGTTCACCTTCACGCCCTGCATCTGTAGCAATTACAATTTCTCCTACATCCTTTCTATTCATCTGTGCTTTTACAGTATTAAACTGTTTGCCACTCTTTTTTATAACAACAAGCTTTAAATGCTTTGGAATCATAGGTAAATCTTCAATATTCCATGATTTGTATTTATTATCATAGGCTTCTGGATCAGCTAGTGTAACTAAATGTCCAAGTGCCCAAGTTACAATATATTTATCTCCTTCTAAAAATCCATTTCCACCTTTTTTGCAATTTAAAACCCTTGCTATGTCCCTTCCTACTGAAGGCTTTTCTGCTAGTATCAATATTTTGCCCATAAAAACATTCCTCTCAAGTTATATATCTAACATAAACATAAATTGCTATATAACTAAATATAATTTTTTAAATTCAGTACACGCAAAATTATCTGTCATACCTGCTACATAATCACAAATAACTGACAAATATGCATATTGTATTTCTGCCAGTGCCTTTAACATAGATTCTGCACTATCAAATTTTTCATTATAATTAGCTTTTGCAAGTTTTGTTAATTTAGTCTTATTTAAAGTTCTATCTTCATTTATATATCCGAGAGATTTTATTTTTTCCATATTAAATCCCTCTGGAATATCTAGTTCTTTAAAATCTATTCTAAGCTTCATAAGATTCACAAGTCTATTTACTTCATCTGGTTTACTATCAACAAAATTTATATCTCGTAACTTCTTACCATCAGCAAATTTAACATCATATATATTGTCTAAAATAGGTTTTATTCTATTTAATAATCTTTCTAATATATATTCTGGCATCTGTCTTGGATTTGAGTAATAAGCCTTAAATAATTGTTTTATAATAAACACAGCTTTAGCATCAAATCTATTTACATTGTATGAATTAAGTATTTTTCTTTTTATGTAGCTTTCAATAATATCATTTACTTTTTTTGCAGCATAAGAAAAATCTATAACCTTCTTTTTAATAATTAATCTATCATTTTTTCTTTCAACATCATCTTCAGTTATACTTCCTATATTTTTTAGTGAACTTATAGTTACGTCCTGAATAAAGAAATTAAGAACCCTTGTTGATAATGTACCTACCTTATATAAATTCTCCCTTTCAATTCCTATATCCATGTTTATGTATTCAATACCTTCTATTAAATACTTTAAGTTATCAAGATGTGATAATGAATACTTGTCCATAGTATCAATATCACCAGTTTCCATTTCCATTGCAATTTTTTTAAATTCACTTAATGAATAATCACAAACATCATCTAAAGTTATTCCTAAATCCTTATCCATAAGTCCATCATCAATATCATGTTGCCTTTGAGCTATTTCATCTGCCATTGCAACTATTTGTCCTTCTAATGTAACTGAAAAATTATAGTCCATATAGTCCTTTAAAAAGTTTTCATCCTGTATAAATCTTTTTATATCCCAACATCCACCACAGTTTGTACATTCACTTGGTTTATGCCTTCTAATCTTTGTATGCTTTAATATGCCCTCCATAACTTGCCATGTAAGGTTCAATCCTTTATGATATCTATGCTTTACTTCAAGCTCATCAAGGACCTTTAATGAGTGAAAATTATGCTTAAATCCTCCATAGTTAATGCTATATTTTATTTTTCCGGATAAATCATCTTCCCCAGACATAATCTTATCTAATGTCCTTTCTCCTTGATGACCAAATGGAGTATGTCCTATATCATGTCCTAGTGTTATAGCATCCACTAGTTCCTCATCTAATCCTAAATTTTTTGCAAGACTTCTTGAAATCTGAGATACTGCAAGTGTATGAGTAAGTCTTGTTCTAAAATGATCCCCTTTTTCATGAGAATATATTTGTGCCTTGTGTTCAAGTCTTCTAAATGCTCTTGAAAATTTGATTCTATCCCTATCCCTTGAAAATTGTGTTCTTGTAAAAATTCCATCAGCACTTATAAGTGGTTTTTCAATGTAAGGTTTTAACCTATCATTGTCATGTGGTACTTGTATATACTCCTTCATTTTTTCCCTTTTAAGTTTTATTAGTTCCTTCACTACTGTCATCCCCTTCAATCTTCTATAATTAACCTTATTTTCTATAATACCATTGAAAAAATTCTTTGTCATTAACCTGTCCGCTATTGACATTAATTAAATAAAATCTTATCATATAATAATGATAATTTAATATTTTTATGACTAAGATAAGGAATAGTAAAATTTCATTCTTTTCAAAGAGAAGAAACTATTTGGTGAGATGTTTCTAAAAGAATACTTTTGAACCAGCCTTTGAGTTCTGTACTGAAATTATAGTAGGATACAGCGGATTTTACCGTTATAAATTTGAGAGAATATATTAATTTAAATATATTAATAAGGGTGGTACCACCGTAAGCTCGGTCCCTATGGGGATTTGAGTTATTTTTATTTTTTGCCACTCTTTATTTTAATATAAACTATTTAATAGATAAAAATGATTTAGGAGGAATAGATATGTCAAAGAAAAAAAAATTCGTTGAAGCTATAACACCAATGGATGAAGATTTTGCAAAATGGTACACTGATATCGTAAAAAAAGCAGAACTTGTTGATTATGCAAGTGTTAAAGGATGCATGATTATCCGTCCTTATGGATATGCAATATGGGAAAACATCCAAAAATACTTAGATACTAAATTTAAAGAAACAGGACATGAAAATGTTTATATGCCAATGTTCATTCCTGAAAGCTTACTTCAAAAGGAAAAAGATCACGTTGAAGGATTTGCTCCTGAAGTTGCTTGGGTAACTCAAGGTGGTAACGATACTTTAGCTGAAAGATTATGCGTAAGACCAACATCAGAAACTTTATTCTGCGATCACTATGCAAAAATCATTCAATCACACAATGACCTACCAAAAAAATATAATCAATGGTGTTCTGTTGTAAGATGGGAAAAAACAACTCGTCCTTTCTTAAGAACAACTGAATTCCTATGGCAAGAAGGTCACACAGCACACGCAACTGCTGAAGAATCAGCTAAAGAAACAATAGATATGCTAAATGTTTATGCTAACTTTTGCGAAAATGTTTTAGCAATACCAGTTATAAAAGGACAAAAAACTGAGAAAGAAAAATTTGCTGGTGCAAAAGCTACTTACACAATTGAAAGTTTAATGCATGATGGTAAAGCACTACAATCTGGTACATCTCACAACTTTGGAGATAACTTCTCAAAAGCATTTAACATTCAATATAACGATAAAAACAGTCAACTTCAATATGTTCACCAAACATCTTGGGGTGTAACTACTCGTTTAATTGGAGCAATAATCATGGTACACGGTGATGATAGCGGTCTTAAATTACCACCAAGAATAGCTCCACTACAAGTTGTTATAGTACCTATAGCTCAACATAAAGAAGGAGTTCTTGATAAAGCTGAAGAACTTAGACAAAGAATCGCTAAAGTTGCTAGAGTTAAAGTTGATTCTAGCGATAAAATGCCAGGATGGAAGTTCAATGAATATGAAATGAAAGGTGTTCCAGTACGTCTTGAAGTTGGTCCAAAAGACATCGAAAACAACCAAGTTGTCCTTGTTAGACGTGACACTCGTGAAAAGATTTTTGTATCAATGGATGAACTTGAAACAAAAATCCCTGAACTTTTAGATGAAATCCACAACTCTATGCTTGAACACGCAAGAACTCATAGAGATGAACATACTTACACGGCTAAAACTTTAGATGAATTCAAAGAAATTGCAGATACTAAACCAGGATTTATCAAAGCTATGTGGTGTGGAGATACTGCTTGCGAAGAAAAACTTAAAGAAGTTGCAGGGGTTTCTTCTAGATGTATGCCATTTGAACAAGAAGAAATCACAGACAAATGTATATGTTGTGGAAAAGAAGCTAAACACATGGTTTACTGGGGAAAAGCTTATTAATACTTTTAACTAAAACTAATATTTATATATAATTTATATTAAGTTAAACATAACTACTTAATATAAATAAAATATATTATTATTGAAATGTAAAATAGCTAGTAACATAATACAAAATTATTGTTACTAGCTATTTTTTAATTACTTACCTTTAACAATTTTATAATATCACCTTTTTTTAATAAAACTCTGAATATAGGATATCCTATTAAAGTTACAACTACAAACTCTCCAATTGCCACTTCTAATGATGTAAGCCAAAATGGAAGATGTTGAAGATAATATAATTCAGCTCCTATAAAAATACAATTTATCGTTGGCCATAACGATGCTATAAATAAATTTTTACTTTTACTTATCATATAAACACTTATAAATGTAGCTGTAGTTCCAACTACAACATCTACAATTCCTAGTGGACTAAATAGATTTGATATAGCACATCCTAAAACTAATCCTGGTATATATAATGGATCTATAAATGCAAGTAAAGTCATAATCTCTGAAATTCTAAACTGAATAGGCCCATAACTTATAGGCGCTATTACAGCTGTTAATACAGCATATACTGCTGCAACAATTGCTACTTTTGTTATTTTACTAACCGTAATATTTTTCACCATAATCTCACTCCTTAATAAAATTTTAAAATTTAAGCCTCTATCTTATGCATGATTTTCTGTTATAAAATGCATACTTACATATCTTCAAAACTAATTTTATATTATTATTAATAACTACAATACAAGTGCTAATTTTTATATAATAAAAAAAACTACCTAAAAACTAGGTAGTTAAACGACAAAACAAGCCCCTAATATTAAATTAGAGAACGCAAAAAATATTATCGTGTTTACCTTAGTTTTGTTTATAGACAGGAGGCTTACGAACTGTCTACTTTTAAGTTATCACATTTTAGCAATAAACTCAATATATGAATTTACCTTTTTTCTATTGCTATTAATATAGGTGGATTATTTATTTGATTAATGAAACCTAATTTCATAACATTATATTCTTTTTGATTTAAATTAGATGTAAACTCCTCTATAGCCACCTTTTCTAATTTACCATTTTCATGTCCATGATAAATTACTAATAATATAACACCATTTTTCTCTAGCATATCTAATGATTTTTTTATAGCAACTATTGTTGTTTCTGCCTTAGTAGTAATATTATGTTCTGCACTTGGAAGATATCCCAAGTTAAACATAACTAATTTTACTTTTTCTTTTATGTATTTATCTATGTTCTCATGACCATCATGTATTAATTCTATTTCTGTATTAATTTTATTATCACTAATTCTCTTTTTAGTATTTTCTATAGCTGTGCTTTGAACATCAAAACTATAAATTTTACCCTTTTCTCCAACTAGTCTTGCTAAAAATACTGTATCATTTCCATTGCCCATTGTAGCATCTACTGCTATATCTCCCTCTTGAAGTTTTTTAATAGCTATTTCTTTTGCTAAATTCATAGAGTTAGTTAAAACATTCTTCATCTTATTTCCCCCACCAATTTATAAAATTAATAAATTCAAGATTTTATAACAATCTCATAATAATAAATAATACGATAAAAAAGCACTAAGCAAATTAGCTTAGTGCTTTAAGTTACCTGGCGACGACCTACTCTTCCACACCGTCTCCAGTGCAGTACCATCGGCGCTTTGAAGCTTAACCATCGTGTTCGGTATGGGAACGGGTGTTACCTTCAAGCCATAATCACCAGATTGTTCTTTCAAAATTGCACAGTGATAATAATTTATTTGATCAAGCCCTCGACCTATTAGTATTGGTCAGCTGAATACATTACTGTACTTACACCTCCAACCTATCAACCTGATAGTCTTTCAGGGGTCTTACTAGCTTACGCTATGGGAAATCTAATCTTGAGGTGGGCTTCACGCTTAGATGCTTTCAGCGTTTATCCCTTCCCAACATAGCTACCCAGCTATGCTCCTGGCGGAACAACTGGTGCACCAGAGGTTGGTCCATCCCGGTCCTCTCGTACTAAGGACAGCTCCTCTCAAATTTCCTACGCCCACGGCGGATAGGGACCGAACTGTCTCACGACGTTCTGAACCCAGCTCGCGTGCCGCTTTAATGGGCGAACAGCCCAACCCTTGGGACCGACTACAGCCCCAGGATGCGACGAGCCGACATCGAGGTGCCAAACCTCCCCGTCGATGTGGACTCTTGGGGGAGATCAGCCTGTTATCCCCGAGGTAGCTTTTATCCGTTGAGCGATGGCCCTTCCATACAGAACCACCGGATCACTAAGCCCGACTTTCGTCCCTGCTCCACCTGTATGTGTCGCAGTCAGGCTCCCTTCTGCCTTTGCACTCTACGCGCGATTTCCGACCGCGCTGAGGGAACCTTTGGGCGCCTCCGTTACCTTTTAGGAGGCGACCGCCCCAGTCAAACTGCCCACCTAGCAATGTCCTGTGACCAGATTCATGGCCTCCAGTTAGAATTCCAGTACTATCAGGGTGGTATCCCAAGGATGACTCCACCAAAGCTGACGCCCTGGCTTCTAAGTCTCCCACCTATCCTGTACAGACAATACCGAAATTCAATGCTAAGCTACAGTAAAGCTCTACGGGGTCTTTCCGTCCAACCGCGGGTAGCAAGCATCTTCACTTGCACTACAATTTCACCGGATTTACTGCCGAGACAGTGCTCAAATCATTACGCCATTCGTGCGGGTCGGAACTTACCCGACAAGGAATTTCGCTACCTTAGGACCGTTATAGTTACGGCCGCCGTTTACTGGGGCTTAAGTTCATAGCTTCGCTTACGCTAACTATTCCCCTTAACCTTCCAGCACCGGGCAGGCGTCAGCCCCTATACATTAGCTTACGCTTTAGCAGAGACCTGTGTTTTTGATAAACAGTTGCTTGAGCCTATTCACTGCGGCCTACTCTCGTAGGCACCCCTTCTCCCTAAGTTACGGGGTCAATTTGCCGAGTTCCTTAGCAGTAATTCTTCCGACGACCTTAGGATTCTCTCCTCATCTACCTGTGTCGGTTTGCGGTACGGGCACCATTTTGCTCCATAGAGACTTTTCTTGGCAGCGTGGAATCAGATACTTCGTCAAAAATGACTCCCCATCACACCTCAGGCTTAATGTTAAGCGGATTTGCCTACTTAACACCCTAAGTGCTTAGACGCACATCCAATAGTGCGCACATCCTATCCTCCTGCGTCATCCCATTTGTCAAACGCATTATGGTGGTACTGGAATATCAACCAGTTGTCCATCACCTACGCCTTTCGGCCTTGGCTTAGGTCCCGACTAACCCTGGGAGGACGAGCCTTCCCCAGGAAACCTTAGATATTCGGTCAACAAGATTCTCACTTGTTTTTCGCTACTTATGCCAGCATTCTCACTTCTGTACTGTCCACCACTCCTTACGGTATGGCTTCAACCTGTACAGAAAGCTCCTCTACCACGTATACAAAGTATACATCCATAGCTTCGGTGGTAAGTTTGAGCCCCGTTACATCTTCGGCGCAGGATCTCTCGACTAGTGAGCTATTACGCACTCTTTAAATGAGTGGCTGCTTCTAAGCCAACATCCTAGTTGTCTTAGAAATCCCACATCCTTTCCCACTTAACTTACACTTTGGGACCTTAGCTGATGGTCTGGGCTGTTTCCCTTTTGACCACGGATCTTATCATTCGTAGTCTGACTGCCGGGGTACAAGTATATGGCATTCGGAGTTTGATAGGGTTCAGTAACTGTTGTCAGCCCCTAGCCCATTCAGTGCTCTACCTCCACTACTTAATTACCCGACGCTAGCCCTAAAGCTATTTCGAGGAGAACCAGCTATCTCCGAGTTCGATTGGAATTTCTCCGCTATCCACAGCTCATCCCATGGCTTTTCAACGCCAACGTGGTTCGGACCTCCACGGAATTTTACTTCCGCTTCATCCTGGCCATGGATAGGTCACCCGGTTTCGGGTCTACAATATGCAACTAGTTGCCCTGTTCAGACTCGGTTTCCCTTCGGCTCCACACCATAAGTGCTTAACCTTGCTGCACATCGTAACTCGCTGGCCCGTTCTACAAAAAGTACGCCGTCACACTTTAATGTGCTCCGACCGATTGTAGGCACACGGTTTCAGATTCTATTTCACTCCCCTCCCGGGGTTCTTTTCACCTTTCCCTCACGGTACTGCTTCACTATCGGTCACTAGGTAGTATTTAGCCTTGGGAGATGGTCCTCCCAGCTTCCCACAAGGTTTCACGTGTCTCGTGGTACTCTGGAGTAGATCTACTTTTCTTTCCTTTTCGCTTACAGGGCTATTACCTTCTATGGCGGAGCCTTCCAGCTCTCTTCAACTAAAGAAATCAAAGCGTTGTGATCTATCCGCAACCCCAGGAACAAGTTCCTGGTTTGGGCTCTTCCCCTTTCGCTCGCCGCTACTTAGGGAATCGAATTTTCTTTCTCTTCCTCTGGGTACTTAGATGTTTCAGTTCCCCAGGTGTACCTCCATATACCTATGTATTCAGTATACAGTATCTAGCAAAGCTAGATGGGTTTCCCCATTCGGAAATCTACATATCACAGGCTATGTGCGCCTACATGTAGCTTATCGCAGCTTATCACGTCCTTCATCGGCTCCTAGTGCCAGGGCATTCACCGTGCGCCCTTTGTAGCTTGATCTATCATCATCTACTAATTTTCATTAGTGTCTAGGTTTAGATTATTTCTAATCTTATTAATTCGTTTCTTTATCACTGTGCAATTTTCAAAGAACAATTTTTTGAAAGACTTAGTCTTTCAAAATTAAACAGAATCAGGTTTCCAGTCTGGAAGCTTTGCTTCCATTCTCCCTAGAAAGGAGGTGATCCAGCCGCAGGTTCTCCTACGGCTACCTTGTTACGACTTCACCCCAATCACCAATCCCACCTTCGACCGCTGGCTCCTTACGGTTACCTCACGGGCTTCGGGTGTTACCGGCTCTCATGGTGTGACGGGCGGTGTGTACAAGACCCGGGAACGTATTCACCGCGACATGCTGATTCGCGATTACTAGCAACTCCAACTTCATGTAGGCGAGTTTCAGCCTACAATCCGAACTGGGACTGGCTTTCAAGTTTTGCTCCCCCTCGCGGGATTGCTGCTCGTTGTACCAGCCATTGTAGCACGTGTGTAGCCCTAGACATAAGGGGCATGATGATTTGACGTCATCCCCACCTTCCTCCACGTTAACCGCGGCAGTCTCGTTAGAGTGCTTAACTTAATAGTGGCAACTAACAATAAGGGTTGCGCTCGTTGCGGGACTTAACCCAACATCTCACGACACGAGCTGACGACAACCATGCACCACCTGTCTTCCTGTCCCCGAAGGGACTTCCTCAGTTACGAGTAATTCAGGAGATGTCAAGTCTAGGTAAGGTTCTTCGCGTTGCTTCGAATTAAACCACATGCTCCGCTGCTTGTGCGGGTCCCCGTCAATTCCTTTGAGTTTTAATCTTGCGACCGTACTCCCCAGGCGGAATACTTAATGCGTTTGCTGCGGCACCGAGGGTGGTACCCCCCGACACCTAGTATTCATCGTTTACGGCGTGGACTACCAGGGTATCTAATCCTGTTTGCTACCCACGCTTTCGTATCTCAGTGTCAGTTACAGTCCAGAAAGTCGCCTTCGCCACTGGTGTTCTTCCTAATCTCTACGCATTTCACCGCTACACTAGGAATTCCACTTTCCTCTCCTGCACTCTAGACACCCAGTATCAAATGCAGCTCCCAGGTTAAGCCCGGGAATTTCACATCTGACTTAAATGCCCACCTACATACTCTTTACGCCCAGTAAATCCGGACAACGCTTGCCACCTACGTATTACCGCGGCTGCTGGCACGTAGTTAGCCGTGGCTTCCTCATTAGGTACCGTCATTATCGTCCCTAATGACAGAGTTTTACGATCCGAAAACCTTCATCACTCACGCGGCGTTGCTGCGTCAGGGTTTCCCCCATTGCGCAATATTCCCCACTGCTGCCTCCCGTAGGAGTCTGGACCGTGTCTCAGTTCCAATGTGGCCGATCACCCTCTCAGGTCGGCTACGCATCGTTGCCTTGGTGAGCCGTTACCTCACCAACTAGCTAATGCGCCGCGGGTCCATCTCAAAGCGGATTGCTCCTTTGATTATTCTACGATGCCGTAAAATAATGTTATGCGGTATTAATCTCCCTTTCGGGAGGCTATCCCACTCTTTGAGGCAGGTTACCCACGTGTTACTCACCCGTCCGCCGCTAATCCACTTCCCGAAGGAAGCTTCATCGCTCGACTTGCATGTGTTAGGCACGCCGCCAGCGTTCGTCCTGAGCCAGGATCAAACTCTCAATTTAAAAGTTTAATCTTACTCAAATTTATTGACTGGTTTATTACCTATATTCTGTTTAATTTTCAAAGACCATTTTCTTTCGCCATCTCTTGACAACTCATTTATTATATCAATTTGAAATCTCTTTGTCAACAACTTTTTTAACTTTTTATTCTTAAATTTTCATTTAAAAACTATTTTGTTTTTTAGTTGTTTTTCTGATTTCTTGTCGTCTCTCGTGACGACATGGACTATCTTATCATAATTTTATTGATTAATAATACACATAATCATTATGTGCTTAATTTATATAAAATATACTTCAAATTACTTTTATTTTCTTTAAATTATTAATATAGACACACGTGGGTACAGGTACCTATGCATATAATAAATCTTAATTAAATAAAATTTTAGACTGCTGAATTATATATCTTATCGACAGTCTAAAACTTATATACAATTAAATAAATTTAGATATTATTTTATTTATCTAAAAGCATTTCATCAGGTGTTACTAATATCTTAACTTGTTTTTTCTTTTCTAATCCTGTTAAAGTATTAAATCCTTCTGCAACTATATTGTCTAAAGATATTTTTTTTGTAATGTATCCTTCTGCCTTTATTCTACCATCATTCATCTGAGCAATTATTGAAGGGAATTCGTGTCTATATGCTAAAGTTCCTACTATTTTCTTTTCACTAAATACCAATGTATTTGGATTAAACTTAATTTCTTTTTCCCATATACTCGTTATTACCATAGTACCTTCAAATTTTAAACTTTCTATTCCTACATCAAAACCAACTTGAGCTCCTGTTGTTTCAAAAGCAGTATCAACACCAAGTCCTCCTGTAATTTTCTTAACTTCTTCCGAAACATTAACTTCATTTGGATCAAGTACAATATCTGCCCCAGCCCTTTTAGCATACTCTTGTCTTATAGATTTTCTTTGGAAAACTATAACCGATTTAGCTCCTGCAGCTTTTAAACATTCTATTGTTGCTAATCCTATAGGTCCAGCCCCTAAAACCAATGCAGTATCCCCTGTTTTAAAGTTTGCCACTCTTATAGAATGTAATGCAACAGTCATTGGTTCTGCCAACGCTGCTTGTTCATAAGTCATATTATCTGGGATTTTATGAACAAATTCTTCTGGAAATACAGTGTATTCAGCAAATCCACCACCACTTCCACAAAGACCATGAAATCCTAATGATGTACAAAGATTATACTTTCCTTCTTTACATGCAGGACATTTTCCACAAGCTACTATTGGTTCAACAATAACTCTATCCCCAATATTAAATTTCTTAACACCTTCTCCAACTTCTACTATCTCTCCTGAAAATTCATGACCTAATATTATAGGTGCAACATTTCCACTTAAAGGATGTGGTTGTTCAACAGGTATAAATATAGGTCCATTTAAATATTCATGTAAATCAGATCCACAAATTCCACACCATTTAACCTTAATCTTAACTGTTCCATTTTCTACTTTTGGTTCTTGAACTTCTTCTACTCTAACATCATTTTTTCCATACCATAATGCCGCTTTCATTATATGTTTCCCCCTATCCTTATATAATTCACTCTTATTCATGTGAACTTATTCATTTTTATAAGCAATTATAATACCAACTTGTACATCTAGCCTATATGCTTATTTTTAATAAAAACTCAAATAAAATAGACACACAAAAATGTACCTATATGATACATTTTTTATATTTGTATCATATAGGTACATTTTTACTAATACTCATTAATATTATATTTTTTTATCTTTCTATATAATGTGGATCTGCCTATATTTAATAGCCTACATGCTTTTACTTTATTTCCATTACACTCTTTTAACGCATTTTTTATAGCCTCAGATTCAACCATATCCATAGAATTGATGCCTATCTTTTCAATTTGTTTATCTGAATTTTCTTTTTCATCCTTTACACTTTCTAATAATTCATCTATATCATTTAAATAATAGTCTCTTTCAATAACATTTCTAAGTTCTCTTACATTTCCACCCCAACTATGACTTAATAACTTTTTTATATAGCTTTTACTAACTTTTTCACTCTTCCTATTATTTTTCATATCTAAAATATTAATAAAATAATTCACTAAAATCTCTATATCATCTTTCCTATCATTTAATGGTATAGTCTTTATATTCATTACACTTAACCTATAGTAAACATCCGCTCTAAAATTTTTTTGCTTTATTTCTTCTTTTAATTTTCTATTAGTTGCTCCTATAACTCTTACATTAAGTTGTTTTTCATAATTACCGCCTACTCTAGTTATTTTATTATTATCCAAAACTCTTAAAAGCTTAGATTGTACATCTAAAGGAAGTTCTCCTATTTCATCTAAAAATATAGTTCCGCCATTAGCAAGTTCAAACTTTCCAGTATATCCTTCTTTAGATGCCCCTGTAAATGCTCCCTTTTCATATCCAAAAAATTCACTTTCCACAAGTTCTCTAGGTATAGACGCACAATTTATCGCTACAAAAGGTCCTGTTTTTCTTTTACTATAGTTATGTATTGATTGAGCTATTAGCTCTTTTCCAGTTCCACTCTCACCTTCTATTAATATATTACAATCATTCAATGCTATTTTTTTTGCCCGTTCTATCATTTTTTTCATACTTTGATTTTGGGTTATTATATCATCAAAAGTATATTTAGCTTTATATCCAATAACCTTATTAACTAGCTTATGTATTTGCCCAGTTTCAGTAAAGGTTATAACTATTCCTATTACTTTTTCATGAACTTTCATAGGAATTATATCTAGAATACATGGAATAACTTTTTTATTTATATTTTTTATATTTTCTTTATAAATTTTATCATCAATTTGTATCTCATCTCTTTTTACGCAAAAATTACGTTCAATACTATTAAAAGATTTATATTTGCCACTAATTATTGCTTCAAAATCAATATCTTTTACTATATCCTTTATATCAGTATTAATTAATTTATCTATATTAGAATTTAAAATCTGTGCTGCTCTTCCATTTACTTTTTTTATTTTCATATTTTTGTTTAATACTATAATTCCTTCCGAAATAGAATTAAACGTAATATTCATCAAGTTACTTGAAACAGCAACTGCTAGTTGTTTTTGTATTGATTGGGCTGCCGATGTAACAATTCCTAAAGTATGAGGATGAGCATTATAATAATTCCCAGACATATTTATACATCCTATAACCTCTCCTTCTTCATTATGAATTGGTGCCCCTGAACAAGTCCAGGAATGTTGTTCTATACAATAGTGTTCAGCTCCAATTGTTTGTATAGGTTTATCTAAATAAATAGCTGTTCCTATAGCATTGGTTCCTACTACTTCTTCATTCCAAAGAGCACCTTTTACAAAATTTAGTTCCTTCATTCTTTTTAGCATAGAATTATCTCCTATGGTTTCTAGAACATATCCATCTTTATCTGTCAATATAATAGCAAATTCAGAGCCTTTAACTATTTCATATAATCCTTTCATTATAGGTTTAGCAATAGAAATAAGTTCTATATTTTCTTGTATCTTTTTTACAGTAAATTGATCGTCTTTAACAACCCCTCTACCATTCATAGGATTTACATTATATTCTCTACATCTCATCCATGAATCGGCTATTTCCTTCCTTACATTACTGTCTATATAACCATTTTTCATGAATTGATTCCAACAATCTTTTATAAAATTCATGTAAGTTTTCATAATGCACCTCTTATTTTTATTTTCAATAATACATTTTATAGTTTACTTTATACACTAATATATTAGCAAATTATAACAAAAATAAAAATAAAAAAACAACTTCAATATTGAAGTTGTTTTTATTTGGAGCGGGTAAGGGGAATCGAACCCCTGTGTTCAGCTTGGAAGGCTGACGTTCTACCATTGAACCATACCCGCATAATAATATTTAATTGGTGGGTCTAAATGGACTCGAACCATCGACCTCACGCTTATCAGGCGTGCGCTCTAACCAGCTGAGCTATAGACCCATAATGGTGGAGATAAAGAGATTCGAACTCTTGACCCCCTGCGTGCAAGGCAGGTGCTCTCCCAACTGAGCTATACCCCCAAATAATTGCTTATTATGCATTGGACAATCTATATTATAACATATATTTATAATTTGTAAAATAATATATTAACTACATATTTATTAATTATTGAAAATTATATTTAATTTTCTTTATTTTTCTTTTAAAATATATAAAATATTATATGTATTTCTTCATTTTAAAAAGCAGCTTACTCCTGCTGCTTTTTTACTATAATTCTATTCTTATACAACTTAATATTTTTATATACTTAGATAATCATAAAACTCTATGCTCTTATAATGAATATATTATTTGTTACTATATATTTTTTTCTTTTAATATTTCCTTCTCTTCTTGTAAAAATATTTCATACGTTTTATCATCTAAATTACACATAACTATAGTTTTAAGACTTTTAGCACTTGTTTGTAAAAACTTTATTGAAGTGTTTATTAATATTTTGGCACATTCATCTTTAGGAAATCTAAATATTCCTGAACTTATAGCTGGTATTGATATTGACTTTAAATTATGTTGTTCTGCTAAACATAATGCACTTAGAACAGCATTTTTAAGCTTTAATTTTTCATCTCCTTCACCCATTCTAGGTCCTACAGCATGAATAATATATTTACAAGGCAAATTATATCCCTTAGTTATAACTGCTCCACCAGTTGGAATTATTCCTTCTTTTCTAACTATTTTATTACTTTCTTCTTGTACTTCACGTCCACCTTTTTTTACTATAGCAGCAGCAACTCCACCGCCATGCTTCAACATACCATTAGCTGGATTAACTATGGCATCAGAGGATTCATTTGTAATATCGCCTTTTTTTATAATGATTTCTTTGTTTTTTACTTTAATCATAATACTCAACTCCTCTAATACATAAATTTGAATAAAATCTTACCAAAACTAAAACTTATACTGTACTATAAATAATTCGCTTTTTTTTTTACTTTTCCTTCAAACAATTTTTACAACTTTTAAAAAAGTCTCACTATTTAAAAGCGTATATACTTTATACTATCCAACTATTGTCATATATATTAAATTTTTTAATTATTATTCTTATATTAACTTTATCCCCCTAAAGATTAAAGCATATTATTACGATAAAAAACAAATACATACTATTTTGTATAATAAAAGGTTGGTGAAATTATGGAAATAAATAATTCTAAAATAGAAGAATTTTTAAAGTTTCAATTAATGACTACTATGCTTAAACAAGCTGCCGGAGATTCACCAGCATTTCAAGTAGCAATGGAAAGTTTATTAAATGCTGGTTTAGATAACTATGATGATAATTTTTTAGATAAGCTCTCCCTTAATGAAGAAGACATGACTAGTCTTGGTTATGCAGCTAAAGAAAGAGTTCAAAATATCAGAAAAGACGTAAAATCTTCTGTAAAATCAGGAAATATAACAATTGATAAAGCTGTTGAAAATGCCTCAAGAAAATATGGAATAGACAAAGATCTTATAATGGCAGTTATAAAACAAGAATCAGATTTTAACCCTAAATGTGTATCTCACGCAGGGGCAATGGGACTTATGCAATTAATGCCTGTAAATTGTGAAGACCTACATGTAAAAAATCCTTATGATATAGAGGAAAATATAGATGGTGGAACTCGTCATTTAAAAGATATGCTAAATAGATACGGTAACAATAAAAAAATGGCATTAGCTGCTTATAACGCTGGATGTGGTACTCTAAGAAGAAGAGGCGTTAAGGATGAAAGTGGAATATGTAGACTTCCTCTTGAAACAAGGGACTATGTTAAAAAGGTAATGAAATACTACGGAAAATAATTTTTAATAATTTTAGCTAAAATATAGAAGATATTTTAATCTTAAATATCTTCTATATTTTTTTATTTCTTTTTATATAGCTTGTTTCTTTTTATATTAAAATATATTTTTTAATTAAGGAGTCTCATTTTCTTTCTCACTTCTTTTGCTTTACTTGAAGATACAAATCTTAAAAGCTCCTTAATTCTAAGCGGACCATATGGAATTTGTTCATCCAATTTTGAATACCTAGCCATGACGCTATTGTAGTTTTCTAGTAAATCAGCTTGTTTTAGATATTCTCCCAAGTTAACATTATTTGATATAAAGTCATTGTTGAATATAACCTTTTTTATTGCACTTATACACGCTTCAATATCCCCAACTAAAAGATATCCACAAGCATCACTAGAATACTCTGCCACTCTACTCCACTTATACATTATTACTTTTAGCCCCATCTGTAAAATCTGTCTTTCATTTGCAATTCCAGCCATTCCTTCATTATAAACATTCTCAATTAATTTAGGTGCCTTAATGCATTGCTCCATTAATATTTTCCAGTATATATGCTTGCTTTTTATATGAGCTAGTTGAGATCCTATTAAAAATTTCAATTCATTCTTAGAAAAGTTTTCAACAGTTTTTGCAGATATCTCTATCCATGACCTATTTACCCCTTGAACATGGACATCATAATTAGTCCCTTCATATATGTATACTTCAGGTTCTTTTATTCCTAAAATACTGCTCATTTCCTGTACCATATTATGAATATAAGGTAATTGTTTATCTGTAACCTTTAGATTTTTTCCAACTAAATCTGGTCTTATAGATTCTTCTATAAAATTTTCATGATAACTTGCAAATGTATCTTCACAAAATATTGCTTTTTTCATATTTTTTAAACATTCATCTTCTAATTTATGTTTATACATATTTTCTTCTATATTCATAAATATCACTCCTTCCCTTTATACTTTTATCCTTGTAACATAGAAACAATAGAGTTTTCTAATGCTTGTTCTTCATTTTCTCCTAATGCTTCATGAACCTTAGATAAAATCTTATGAATTTCAACTTCTTCTGGCTTATCTTTTAAAGCTTCCATTGCGTATTGCTTAGCCTCTTCATATCTTTTATTTTCTATTAAAAGTTTTGAGTATATCTGTCTTATGTAGTAATTTTCATATGGTTCTTCTTCTCTTTTGAAATAACTATCAAAATTATTTAGAGCATTGTTATAATCTCTATTGGCATAGTCAATTAATCCTTGAAAACAGTATTGAATAAATGGAGTTTTTTCTTTAATTTCTTCTGCAAATTTTAAACATTCATCTAATGAATAACTTAAAGTCATTAAACACAATCTTTCATTTTTCTTATTTTGAATTTCTTTATTTTTGTTGTTTATGCTTTCTTCGTTGGCTCTTATATCCATTGTACTTACATCTACTTTTACTTTTTCATTTATTATTTTTTCTTCTAGTTTTTTTATAGATTGAACTACATTGGATATATCTTCTTTAATATCTTCTTTATCTTCATCATCAAGTTCATTTGAATTCAACTTTACTTTTAATTTATTTTCTTCATTGCGCATTTTTTGTAGTGATACTTCTTTTGATAATATTTCTTCACTTATTGACTTTATACTTTCTCTTAATTGAATATTATTTTTATTGATTGTATTGATTTCTTCTTTGATTTCTTTTATATCTACATCAATATCCTCAATTTTCTTAATATTTAAATTATAATTATAAAAATCATTTTCAAATTCTGCACTAGTAACTTGTTTTGATATTTTATCAATAGATTTTCTATAGTTGTCCAAAGTAAAATTTACAGCTTTAGTAAGCACTCCCAATTCTGTGTTATCTATTTTTTCAGTATTTTGTATTTCATCTTCGTGTTTTCTTAAAACCATTTTCTTTATCGAATTAAAAAACTTCATGACTATTCTCCTTTACTTTAAAATGTATTCTCACTTTTATTATAAGATAAATTTCGGTATTATTGAATGTTTTTTCTATTTTTTATGAAATTTATAAAAAAAGGAGCTGATTTTCAGCTCCTTTTTAGTCTACTTTGAATTATCTATTGAAGTTTCTGTTATTTCTTTGTTGTTTTCTTTTTTGTCTACATTCTGGGCATCTTACTGGATTATTTTCGAATCCTTTTTCTTTGTAAAATTCTTGTTCTCCTTTAGTGAATACAAATTCACTTCCACAATCTTTACATACTATAGTCTTATCTTCCATTTTAAACTCTCCTCTTTTAAATGGCGACTTTTTATCACATCAATAGATTCATCAAACTTTCATTCGAAAATATGTCCATGACACCAATATCGCTCTATTATATTTTATCTTACTAGTCTAACACACTAATGTATATTATTCAACTAAATTTTTCTATCTCTTAGATCTTCTATAGCCTGCTGCTTGTGCTTCGGCTTCTGTATTAAACCATGCTTCTGGATTTGTTTTATTATAAAATGCGCCTCCTGGAACATGATATATTTTTTCACCCTTGCTGTTTATATTACCTTTTATTTTTCCTTGTCCACTTACTTGTTTAACCACAGTTTTCTTTGATGTATTATTTACTGTTTTTTTAGCCACAGTTGTTTTTCCTGTATTGTTATCTTTTTTATATGTTGTTCCTTTGTTAATGTTACCAACGTTATTTGTTAAGTTGTTATTTGCATTCTTTTGTATTACAGGTGTTGGTGTTTCACTAGAAGCTGATTTTCCTTTGTTATTATCACTGTAGTTATAGCTTCCTGATTTAACATTAAAACCAATTTCTTTTCCATTGCTTGTAGCAACTATTGTACCAGCTTCATCTGTTCTATAAACTGGTATGTTTCTTGATTTTAATTTATCCATTGTAGCTTTATGTGGATGTCCATAGTCATTTCCTTTTTCACAAGATATAACTGCATATTTAGGAGAAACTTTATCTAAAAATGCATCTGTAGAAGATGTTCTACTTCCATGATGTCCAATCTTTAATACATCTGCTTTAATGTCATATCCACCTTGTAGTATTTCTGATTCAGAAAGTGCTTCTGCATCTCCAGTGAATAGGAAACTTGTTTTTCCATATGTTAATTTGATTACAATTGAATAATCATTTACGCTTTCATAATCTTTATTAGCTTTAGGTGCAACTATTGTGCATGATGCATCTCCTAGTTTAAATGTATCTCCTGGCTTTGGTAATGTAATTTTCATACCCTTATTTTTTATAGCTGTTATAACATCTTTGTATGTTTTTGTGTTATTCATCTTACTTGGCATGTATATCTTTCCTATGTTAAAAGCATTTATTACATTATCAAGTCCACCTATGTGATCTTCGTGTGGATGTGTTCCAACTACATAATCTAATTTTTTTATTCCCATCTTTTTTAAGTAATCAACTACCATAGTGCCGTCAGCATTATTTCCACCATCAATTAACATGCTATGGTCTTTTTCTGTAATAAGTATACTGTCAGCCTGTCCTACATTTATAAAATGTACTTTTAAATCACCTTTGATATCTTTAGGATTTACACTTGTTGATTCATTAGCTGATTTTTTTAATGCTAATGATGAACTATTTTTTGAATTCTTACCTTTTGAAGCATTATTTCCAGTGCTACTACTTCCACTACATGCTGTAAATATCATCATTATAGAAATGATAATACCTAGAAATAACCCTTTGTTAAATTTCTTCATATTCTTTCCTCCTATTGTTAAATATTAATATTATAAATATCCTCCATCTACAGTTATTACTTGAGATGTTATATACTTAGAATCATCGCTAGCTAAAAAAACAGCCATTTTCCCTATATCACTTCCAGAACCAAATTCCATCATAGGTATATCTTCCTCTAAGGCTTTTCTTTCTTCTTTACTCATCCACTTATTCATTTCTGTATCAATAACTCCGGGTTCTATTGCATTTACTCTTATACCGCATGATGCAACTTCTTTTCCAAGCGCTTTTGTAAATGAGTTTATACCACCTTTTGATGCAGAATATATAACTTCACAAGAGGCTCCAACTCCACCCCATATAGATGATATATTTATAATGCTTCCACTTTTATTTTTAATCATGTACTTTATAGCATTATGACATGTATTAAAAACTCCTTTTAAATTTGTATCCATCATAGAGTCAAAATCTTCTTCTGTCATATCCATAAATAGTCCTACTTTAGATATTCCTGCATTATTGACTAAAACATCTATTTTTCCAAATTTATTTACAACATAATCTATCATTTCCCTGGAAAAACTGTAACTACTAACATCACCTTTTATAGAGTCTCCATATCCACCATTCTCTTTTATTTCTTTTAAAGTTTCTTCTGCTGCTTTATCATTATTTTTATAGTTTATGATTACAGAAGCTCCTTTTTTAGCAAATTCTAAAGCTATTGCTTTTCCTATTCCTCTGCTTCCTCCTGTAATTAAAACACTTTTACCTACAAAGTTCATATGATTACCACCTTAGTTTTTTAATACTTTTATTTTTCTATTCCCACTCTTGCTTCTACACCTTTTTTATAATAGTGCTTTACTTCCTTCATTTCTGTAACTAAATCTGCTAGGTTTATTAATTCTTCTCTTGCATATCTTCCCGTAATTATTACTTCTATTTTTTCATTTTTATTTTTTAAAATATCAATTACTTCCTCTAATGACACAAGATTATAGTAAATAGCTATATTTAATTCATCAAGTACAACAATATCATACTCTTCGCTTTTTAATATATTTTCTATTTCTTTTAATCCCTCTTTTGCTATATCTATATCCTCTTGTGATGGTTTATTGAATATAAAACAATCTCTTCCGTACTGTTTCATTTTAAATCCAGGTAAATATTTAATAGCATCAAGCTCACTATACTTCATACCTTTAACAAATTGACCAAAGAAAACTTTTTGGCCTGCACATACCGCTCTAAGTGAAAGCCCTAATGCACATGTAGTTTTTCCTTTACCATTTCCAGTATATATTTGTATATATCCTTTGTTATTTTCCACAATATACACTCTCCTATATTAATATATATTATATATTTTAATTTAAATATAAAACACTATTCTCCACTTTCATATTATATACGAAAAAAAGTCGTAAGTTTAGATTTATATTCTATACTTACGACCAAATATTTATTATTTTAACTTAGCTATTAAAAATTTACTCTTGATTCCTTTTTCTTTAAATTTAGTTTCATATTCAGTCATTAAGTTTTCATCTGCATAATCACTGTTATGTAAGTCGTATGTTTTGTATAATAGTTCAAAACCACTTTCCTCAAAGTAAACTAAAGAATCATTGAATAAGTCTAAATCATCTGTTTTAAAATGAATTTCTGTACCTGGCTTTATGAATTTCTTGTACTCAGTTAAAAATCTTGTATGAGTAAGTCTTCTTTTATTATGTCTATCCTTTGGCCAAGGGTTACAGAAGTTTATATATATTCTACTGATTTCATTTTCATCAAATATTTCTGCTATCATTCCTATATTCATTGCAACAAGTCTTACGTTTTCAAGTTCTGCATCTACTATATTTTTAAGTGCATATACTAAAACTTCATCTTTAAGGTCTATGGAAATTAGGTTTTTGTCATTAAATTTACTTGCAGCTTGCACAGCAAATCCACCTCTACCACAACCAAGCTCTAAATATATATCATTATTATTTTTAAATTCATCTTTCCAATTTCCCTTTAGTTCTCTAGCTTCATCAAGAGACTTAAAAATAGGACTTGCTTCTAATTCTGGTCTTGCCCACCACTTTTTTCTTAGTCTCATAACTTTCCTCCTTAAAATGTGTATAGTTAATTATTGTATACCTGAAATTGCATATGTTATTTTCATAAATAAATCTGTAAGTTTTTCAGCTGGAACATCTAAAATAAAATTAATAATAGAACCACCTAATCCTGGAATAGGTATTAAAAGAACTAATAAAATCATGTATCTATATGTGTATAACTTCTCCTCAATCTCATAAAAAAATTTAGGAAATAAATCTCTTAACACATGAAACCCGTCAAATCCAGGGATAGGTAATAAATTTAAGAATACTAATAAACAATTAGTTTCAATAACGTAAATAATCATACTTATAATTATTACCATTGAATCCGATTTATTATTAATACTTATTAACCCCGCTAAGATTATTGATGCTAATAATGCTGCAACTAAATTTCCTATTACTCCAGCTATAGACACCTTTAAATCATCTTTATAATAGTTTTTAAATGCTCTAGGATTAGTTTCAACTGGTTTTGCCCAACCAAAATTTAAAAATAAAAGCATTAAAAACCCTATAATATCTATATGCACAAGCGGATTTAAGGAAAGTCGTCCTTGATGCTTTGGAGTATCATCTCCTAACTTATAAGCTACCAATGCATGAGCATATTCATGAAACGTAAAGGCTATTAATATTGACGGTATCATTAATATTATGTTTAATACCGATTGTAAAAAACTTTGACCACTAAACATTAATTTTCTCCTATCTTTATAATATTTTTTTATTATATCAAAATATTAATTATTTTAACAACATATCAAAAAATCTCCGACTTTAATTTTCGGAGATTTTTTTCTTATTTTAATAAAGTTTCTACTAATTTTCCATCACTAATTGAAGCTATACCACCATCATACATCTGAAGGAATGTTCCTTTATATTTAATTTCTGTATTGGAACCTAATTCTATAACAATACCCTTTAAGTTATCATTAATATATATTTTTCCTTCTCTTGATATAAATATATCCTTCTTGTCCACACTTTTATCTAAGGCTATTCTATCCCATTTATAAGATATATTTTCTCTCATCTTAGGTTTACTTTCTTTTACTGATTCTCTTTTCTTTGATGTACTAGTATTTTTATTTTTTCCTTTGTGTTTTGTTTCCCCACTTTTTTCTTTGTCTCTGTCAGTATCTTTACGCTTCATTGCCAAAAGTGGTTTCTCCATAACTCCACGATAAATATTTTTTATTTTAAAGGTTTCTTGTTCCGAACTTGTTTCAATTTCACCTACATAAATAATATCATTATCGTCCACATCAACAAGACAAACCTTATCTACTCCATCAACTTTTATAGGATTTTGGCATCCCGTAATATATACCTTGTTTTGATTTACAGATTCATAAGCAATACTGTCATCATTAGGTATTATTTTTATATCTCCAATCATATCAATTTTTGTTTCTACTTTATTTAGTTTTTGCATGATATTTATTTTATGAAGCTCGCTCTTTCCACCTGCTAATCCTGATTTTATATATATCATATTCGTAAATGGAGATAATTCTATGTCTTTAACTTCCGTTCCTCTTGGAGCTGTAAAACATGTTTCTTCTCCATTTTTATTTTGTAACTTTTCTTTTTCACCTTTTTCAGCATCATAAGAATAGAATATAAACTTAGATTTTTCCTCTGATTTCTTACTTGCTGCTATAAGCAATATATTTCTGTCAGGAGCCCATTTATAAAATGACATATGAAGCCCTTGTTGTAATTCTATATTTTCTTCATCGCCACTATAAGTATCAACTATCTTTAATCTGTCATTTTCAATATAAGCTAAATATTGCCCATCACAAGATAAAGCTTTTCTTTCAGCATTTTCTGGTACTTCTATATTTATATCACTTTTTCTATTTTTCTTATTGTCTTCTACTTTTGTAGATACAATTTTGCTACTTACATTTTCTGTGGAAAATAAATATGTATCAACATAATATAATACAGCTATTTGCACTCCTAAAGATACACAAATCCATGCAATTATTCTTTTTACTGATTTCATAATTTCTCTCCTTTAAGGTTCAACGTATATAACTGAAGGTATTGAACGTTCTCCTAATGCATTTGATGGTTCATTTATAACTTTACCTTCATAATACATAGTAGTTGATGATCCACCATCTAAGTTACTTGCATTAACTGCTCCATATTCATATAGAACATCTTGTACATCTCTTAAAGTAGCAGCTAACCTCTTTACTTGTTTACCATCAAGTACCAATAACAATATACTTCCGTCTCTTGTTTGACCGATTGCGGTTCTAGGTGCCTTACCCCATCCACCATCACCATTTTTAATAGTTTTCTTTCCATTAACTATTAATGCTGGACCAAAAGAAATCATATCTGTAACATTCTTTTCTTTAACTTCTTGAAGTGTATGCTTTCCTACTAAAAGCATACCTTCTTTAGTCATAGCTACAATATCATGTTTTTTAAATTCTTTTTCGCTCTTATATTCATCATAAATAGTCTTTCCATTGGACATTATAATACCTTGTGGTTGTCCTCCATTACCTGCCCATTGTTGTCCATTTGCAGACTCATCAGTAAAACCTCCAGCATTTACTGCTGCTACAGCTTTATAGTTTCTTGCAATTTTGCTTGTGGTCTCACCAACTCTTGGCAGTTTACTACTGTGTCCTACTCTAACACGTGTAGGATCATGAATTACTAAAAGGTAACCCCTATAAGTATTTCCATCTATATCATATCTCTCTATTGTATCATCGTGTCTACTATTTATTTTTATTTCATCATTTTCTAATCCATCTTGGTATATATCTTGTACCTTATTCTTGTTTAAAATTTCATTAATACGTTCATTTGATAAAAAAGTTGTGGCTATCCATTGATGAGTCATTGTGGTCATTGCTGCTCCTACCATGGTATCCCTTGCATTTTTAAATGGACCATAATAAAGCATAAAAGGCCCTGTTATTGCAGTAAATACAAACTCAAAAACAATAAAGGCTGCAAACAATTTCCAGGAAAATTTTCTTTTTCCCTTCTTATTGCTTTGGTTTTTTACAGTTTTCATCTATTAATCATCCTTTTTCAGTATTTATCGTTTAATTGACCTAAATTATATTTTACAATAAATCTGAAGTTTTTCAAACTTAAATTTTGGGGGACATAAAAACTTTACATATATTTAACTTTTATTCTTTACTATAATCGGTATTTTTAGTTATTATCTTTATTTATTTTAAAATTTTCCTCATTATTTTCCTTTTTAGTATGATTATCTTCTTTATTATCTTCTTTACTTAAAATATCTTCTTTTTTCGTGTTATCATCAATATTTTTATCTTCCTTAGTTTTTAAATTGTTTTTAATATCATTTTTGTTATTATTTTTTATTTTATTATCTTTATATTTAATATTACTTTTATTATTTATTTTTTCACTAATTTTAGAATTATTTTTTGAGATATTATTGTTATTATTTTTTTTGTTTATGCTTTCTTTAACTTTTATATTATTTTTATACTTGTATTTATTTATCTGTTTTTTGGTCTCTTTATTAGTTATATCTATTTTAGTCTCATAAGCATTTTTTTCCTCTTCTCTAACAAAAATATCTTGTTTGATATTTGTAGGTTTAGTGCTATTATTAGCATCTCTTTTATACTCTTCCATAGCTCTTTTAAATGAATCATAATCTAAATTGTTACTGTTGTACATTTTGTCTTGAAATATAAAATCATGCATGATTTGTGCATTTTGTTTTATATCCATAAGCACAACCCACCCCTTATCTCCTAATACTTTAGGAGAAGTTATCTCTGGAACTGGTATTAACATTTGCTGTGGCTTATAATTTTGTATTTTATATACTGTATATGCATAATTTAATATGTCTGTTATATCCATATTAGTTTTCACATATGGAAATAGCTTTGATGCAAGCATTGGATATTTTAAAACATTTGTATCTTTCAATTTATCTATAATAAGAGATATAACCTCCCTTTGTCTTTCTGTTCTATCATAGTCACCATTACCAATTTTTCTTATTCTTGAATAACTTAATACCTGCTGTCCATCTAAATGCTGAAGTCCAGCTTTTTTTACTAAATGAGGATCTTTAGGATTCACCTCTGGAATAAATTTATTCATTTCAACACGTTCTTTTTCACTTACATCTACATCGAGACCCCCTATAGAGTTTACTAATTCTTGAAAACCATTAAAATTTATTATTCCGTAATCATGTAATTTCAAATTAAAGTTTTTTTCTATAGTATTTTTTAAAAGTTCTGCTCCACCATAGGCAAAAGCATGATTTATTTTTTGCTCACCATATCCAGGAATATCAACATAACTGTCTCTCATAATAGAAACCAATTTTAAATTCTTATTTATATTATCAATGGAAAGAATCAATATCGCATCTGATCTTGATTTTTCATCTAAGCTTCTAGCATCATTTCCAATTAAGAGAATATTGCTTATGCCATCAACTTCTTCATAATTTCTCTCATCATCATTTCCATAATTTTTTACATAAGTATTGCTTCTAAATCCCCAGTATAGATATCCACATACTGCCATAGTAATAATTAAAAAAATCATAAATATGCTTAATATAACTTTTTTACCGTTCCTCTTTTTCTCATGCTTTGCCAATGATTTCACCCCTATATTATTTAATGGTTTCATCTTTCATTTTTTACCAATCAATTAATACAATTATACATTCTTTTTCCAAGTAATGTAAATACTTATTTTGTATAGTATACTTTTATAATCGTTTTGAAGCATCATAAGCAAGTTTTGATCTTTCACATTCATCATATTTTAGTGTTACTTGACAGCATAACTTACTTCCCTTCATTCTTTCTGAAGCATAGCATAGTCCATTTGATCTATAGTCTAAAAATGGTTGATCTATTTGCTCCGGATCCCCAATTAATATAAGTTTACTTCCTTCTCCAACTCTAGTTATAATGGCTTTCACTTGCTTTGGAGATAAATTTTGAGCTTCATCTATTATCACCCAATTTTTAACGATGGATCTTCCTCTTAAAAAGGCTACAGCTTCTGTAGTAATTATCCTTCTATCAAATAATTCCCTAATCTTATCATTTAATTCGTTCTCATCTTTATATCTTTCTTTTTCATCAGAATCAATTAATATTTCTAAGTTATCTAAAACTGGTCTCATATATGGAGCTATTTTTTCTTGTTCCGTTCCTGGCAAATATCCTATTTCCTCATCCATAGTTACATTAGGTCTACAAACTAATATTCTCCTATATTCACTGCTATCTTGTTCTAAAATTTTATGAAGTCCAACAGCTAAAGAAAATAAAGTTTTTGCAGTACCTGCTGGTCCCTTTATAATAACCAGTGGAACTTCTCTTGCGCTTATCATTAATGCCTCTTGCATAAATCTTTGACCAACATTTTTAGGCAATATCCCCATAGGAATAGTCTCTTTATAAGTTAAAGGCACTATTTTTTGTCCATCATATTTACCTAATGCAGTTTTTTTAGCATTTTCATAAGAATGCATTATAATAAATTCATTTACATATAGCTCAGGACTTTTATACTCTTTAGACTTATCTACATATATCTTTAACTGTTTCACATCTAAGTATTTATTTTTATAAAAATAATCTATATTATCAGATGACGTATATACTGAAATTCGTCCAGTATATTGATTGTCATATTCTGGTACAACCTTTTCATAATAATCATTCGTATTTATACCAATAGTATCAGCTTTTATTCTTTCAAATATATCTTTTGTAATTAAATAAACATCTTCTCCTCTTTCTTTTAAGCCTTTACAAACTTGAATAATTCTATTGTCAGCCTTACTTTTATCCCAATAAGGTGGAATTTCAATATTATGATGATTTACTTCTACCCTTAACTTCCCACCATTAGGCAATTTTATTCCTTCAATTAAGCTTCCTTGAATTCTTAATTCATCAAGTATTCTGGCAGCCATTCTAGCATTTGCTCCAAGTTCTCCTGGCTTTTTCTTTAATGCATCTAATTCTTCTAAAACAACTTCAGGTATAACTACATTAGCATCTTCAAAACACAATATTGAACGTGGTGAATATAAAATTACATTAGTATCTAAAACATATGTTTTTTTCAACGCGCACTCCCTCCTTTTCTATAAGTATATTTAGCATTTAAGATTATATATGTATAAAAATCACTTAAAATACTTTTATTGATTTAAAATATATTTTTATGTATATAAGAATTATTGACAAGTAATAATTTTTATTATATAATATTAATTAACTCATATAATTAAGAAGGGTGGGCATTATGGATACTATAAAGGCCACATTTAAGGAAAAAAAATTAAAGCTAACGCCTCAAAGAATTGCAGTTTATAAGTATTTGTGTTCTACAAAAAAACATCCTTCAGCTGAGACTATATATAATGCATTACATGAAACTTATCCTACTATGAGTTTAGCTACTGTTTATAAAACTCTAAAAACTTTAGTAGAAGTTAATTTAATTCAAGAATTAAACGTAGGTGAAGGTAATTTTAGATACGACGCAAATACTTCTTCTCATCCACATATTCAATGCATTTCTTGTGGAAGCGTAGATGACATTGTTGGAGTTACTTTTGACAACTTAAACGATACAGCATCAGAATATACAGATTATAACGTGTTATCAAGTAAAGTATATTTTTATGGTATATGTAAAAACTGTAATACAAATACCCATTAATACTGCAATGAATGTTTAAATTTAATAATATTTCCAAAAGAAACGGTAAACACCGTTTCTTTTTTTATAAATAATTTAATCACTTTCCTCATAAACATTATTAAAAGGAGGTGATTATTTTGAAATTAAAAGTTCTTTTCTTTAAAAGAAAACATATCTATTATGTTCTCTTTATTTTAGCTATACTAATATTTTATGCATTTTCTATATTATCTAGCGGAAAGTCATCTTATATAACTTTTAATTCAAATTCTAATATTAAAAATTTTAAATCCGACCTTAATGGAGATGGTAAAGATGATACGCTTTACATATTGACCAACAAAAATAATAGATATCAGCTTCAAATAAACACATCTAAAAATACATTTAATCTTAAACCAAATAAAGAGGTTGCGACTTTGGGTACTAACTATCCCTATTGGCCAATTCGAGTAAAGTTAAAGGATATTTCTCGAAATAATATACCAGAAATATTTGTTCAATCTTCTCAAGATAATGTATCACTACAGCATATCTTTGCCTATAAAGATAATGAATTTAAAGATATATTTTGTAGCTATAATAATATTTTAGGATTTATAGATTGTAGTAATAATAAAACACCAAAAATACTTTCTGCAAAAGTATATGGTGATAGCTATTATTTTGAAAATTATATGCTTATAGATAATAAACTTGAGAAATACTCTAGTGATATTAAGGATACATTTATGGGAAAAGACACTATTTTATGTTTTATAAATATAATAACTTCTATGAACGGAAAATATATGCCAACCAATGAAAATATATTTCATGAAGGAATAGATTTATCTTCTCTTGATCTTCTTCCTAACTTAGCCGGGTATGCTAATAACTATGTTTTTCAAGATGCATTTTTTATAGATACACAATCAGATAATTCCGGTGAAGCAACAAATATAGAGTGGACTTTAAACTTTAAAGGAAATCCTATAGATTCTCCTAATAAACTTAAAAACTATACATTAAAAATCAATCTTCTGAGATGCAAAAACTGCCCCGAAAAATATTATTATAAAATTATTTCCTTTCAATTAATAAACTAAAAATTATTTTACCCAAATAAAAATGGACCGCTTTAGCGGTCCCAATCAAAAGGGGGATGGGGGGGTTTTAGCACTAGTGAAGGGTAACTTATAAAAAATGTTACTCCTCCTTTGTACACTATATATACTAACCCATCCATTAAAATTTATTCATATATACTATTTTATTTTTATTTTTTTCCACTTATTTATGTACTGTAACCATTTTAGGTTAAAAATATAAACTTCCCCAACTTGGAAGTTTATATAATTTACCCACCTATATTTTCCCATCAACATATAATTCTAATATCTTATTTATTATCCTAGCTTTGTCCTCAACTACTAGTGACTGCATAGCACTCAGCAATACTACTATAGGATCATCCGAATGCTCTTTTAAATTATTTTCATAGATATTCTCAGAATTATCATAGTTTACTTTTTCTTTTTCTTCTTCTCTTTTACTTTCTTCATTTTTATGTGATTTCTTTTTTCCATGCTTACTTCTTTTATTATTGTCTTCTTTAACTTCCAAATATTCATTATCTACTTCTTCATTATTTACTTTATTATTCTCGTCATTATAAATTTCAGCGTTTTCATTCATTATCATATCATTGACAGCTTTAGCTTGACTAACTAATTCAAATATATTTATATCACTATCGTATGAATTATCGCTCTCTTTATTACTATTTTCTTCATCATTTTTTGCAACTGATTTACCACTAGTTTTACCTATAACACCTAATACATTTAAAAGAGAGGTTATTTGATTTATATCTATATTTCCTAGTATAGAAGACAATTTATTAAATACACTGTCATTTTCACCATTCATATATTGATTTCCGTATTCATCATTATATCCATAATCATTGTATTCATTTATTTCATCGTAACTTCTGCTATACTTTTTACTCTTTCTATGTTTTGACACATTATCACCTCTCTATAAATTAAGAGGGCTTATAAAAGCCCTCCAATTAAATTTACAATCTATTCTTATGCGCAGATACCGCGTGATCCAAATCCTCTGCTACAGCAAAGTAGGAATAAGAATATTAAGATTGTTGCAGTTTCGTGGTCGATTATGCATGCTCTTTTTAATATTAATAAGAATAATGCTAATCTACATGGATCGAATCCACCACATCCTGATCCTCCTATTACTGATACTGGAATTGGGGCTGGTTTTGGAGGTGCTACTGGTAAACAGGCACATCTGCAACTACAACCACAATTGCATTTACATTTTCTTGACATGACGTACCCCCCTTTCTTGGGCCATGGTTTCAATGTAATCTATTCTTCTTCATTCGCATCTACACACTCAACTTCCTCATCGGTTACTTTAACATCTCTGGCATCAAAGTTGAAGATATCGTCTGAAGTGTCTTCTGCTATATCGCAAGCTCTTCTGCCACCACGAACTAATAGTAGGATTAATACAATAAATATTATATTGCCAAATCCGCCAAAGTTACCGTAGCCATTTCCATAGGAATTATAGCAACAGTTATCGTTAGGATAGCAGCTACAACAACAATAATTCTTCTTGTGGTCTTTATGGTCTTTGTGTTTATAACAATAACATGAATATTGTGGGTAATTATTATTGGTATTTACGCAGTTGTTTCTATTATTGCCAAACAAGGCTATTAGGAATATAAATAGAAGTAGTATATATCTACCTCCGAATCCAGGGAATCCTCCTTTACTTGCATTTCCTAGAAGTCCAACTACTTTACCAATGTTGCCGAGACCCTCAATACCAGATCCGCCCATTAGATTGTTTATCATTGAGCTTACGCCCTCCAAGTTGTTTAGATCCACTTTACCTCCCCCTTTCTGCCCATCCTCTTTTATCTTTTGTTGATAATATATACTATTCACTTTTCTTCACTTTTGACACAAAAAAATAAAAAAAAGTAATTTCATTTTTGAAATTACTTTTTTAAATTACTTCTTAATCCTTTATTTATAACTATTCCATTGTATCTTCTTCAAATATGCCTTCTGATAAAATTTCTAGCAACTCTTCTTTTCCACTCTTATTTAAAGATGAAAAGAACATAAACTTATCTTCATCTCTTATATTAAGAGTTTCTTTTATGATCTTTCTATTCTTTTGGAAGTCATTTTTTCTTAATTTATCACTTTTAGTTGCAACTATTATAGTTTCATATCCATAGTATTTAATCCATTCATACATTTGAACATCTTCTTTGCTTGGTTTATGCCTTGAATCAACTAGTAGAACTATTTTCTTTAATTGATGTCTGTTAATTAGATATTGTTCCATCATTGATCCCCATTTTTGTTGCTCACTTTTAGAAACTTTGGCAAATCCATATCCAGGTAAATCTACAAAATAAAATTCGTTATTTATTAAGAAAAAGTTTATTTGTCTAGTCTTTCCTGGAGTAGAACTTGTCTTAGCAAGCTTTCTTCTATTAGTTATAACATTTATAAGTGATGATTTACCGGCGTTAGATCTTCCAACAAAGGCCATCTCTACTCTATTATCAACAGGATATTGTGATGGTCTAACTGCTGATATTATAAACTCTGAATTTTTAATTATCATCTTTCTACTCCTCTACAAGTGCATTTTCTAAAACAGTTTCTATTGTTTCCGCGGGTATAATATTTATTTTGCTTAAAATAGATTTAGGTATGTTTCTTAAATCTTTTTCATTAGCCTTTGGAATTATTATAGTATCTATTCCAGCTCTAAATGCTGCAAGAGTTTTTTCTTTTAATCCACCAATAGGAAGCACTCTTCCAGTAAGTGTTATCTCGCCTGTCATAGCTACATTATGTTTAACCTTTTTATTGCTTAATGCAGATACCATAGCTGTTATCATTGTAACTCCAGCTGACGGACCATCCTTTGGCACAGCACCTTCTGGAGCATGAATATGTATATCTGTGTTCTTATAAAAATCAGGATCTATTCCATACTTTTTACAATTACTTCTTACATAACTATATCCAGCTTCACCAGATTCCTTCATTACATCACCTAACTGCCCTGTTAATTGTAATGTTCCTTTACCTTTCATAACAGTAACTTCTAATGGAAGCGTATCCCCACCATAAGCAGTCCATGCCATTCCCATGACAACTCCTACTCTATCTTTTTTATCTGCCTTATCATAAGAAAAAATTTCTGGTCCTAAATACTTTCTTATTTGATTAGCAGTTATGTTAACGGACTTCTTATTCTTTTCTAACATTTCTGCTATACATTTTCTTAATGTTGTAGCTATTTTTCTATTTAAATTTCTTACACCTGATTCTCTAGTGTAATCTTCTACTATCTTATATATAGCTCCATCTGAAAAAGATATCTTTTTATTTGTTATGCCATGTTCCTCTAATTGTTTATTTATAAGATGTCTTTTTGCTATTTGGAATTTTTCTTCTGTTGTATAGCCTGATACTTCTATTACTTCCATTCTATCTAAAAGAGGTCTTGGAATAGTATCTAAACTATTTGCTGTAGTTATAAACATAACATCACTTAAATCTAAATCTAGTTCTAAATAGTGATCTCTGAATGTTTTATTTTGCTCTGTATCTAAAACTTCAAGTAATGCACTAGCAGGATCTCCTCTAAAGTCTCCACTTAATTTATCAATTTCATCTAATAAGAATAATGGATTTTTAGATTTAGCTTCTTTCATAGAGTAAACTATTCTACCAGGGATTGCACCTACATAGGTTTTTCTATGTCCTCTTATTTCTGCTTCATCCCTAACTCCACCTAATGACATTCTTACAAAATTTCTATTAAGTGCATTAGCAATAGATCTTGCTATAGAAGTTTTTCCAACCCCTGGAGGTCCAACTAAACAAAGTATAGGTCCTTTTAAGGAATTACTTACACTTTTTACAGCTAAGAATTCTATTATTCTATCTTTAACATCTTCAAGTCCATAATGCTCATTCTCTAAAATTTGTCTAGCCCTTTTTATATCTAAATTGTCTTTAGTCTTTTTATTCCATGGAATATCTAAGATCCAATCTAAATATGTTCTTATAACTCCACCTTCTGATGAATAACTTCCTATATTTTTTAATCTATTTAATTCATATAAAGCTTTATCTTTTGCTTCTTTTGGAAGCTTAGCTTTCTTTATCTTTTTTGCATATTCATCTATTTCTTTCTTATTTTCGTCTTCTTCCCCTAGTTCTTCTTGAATTGCTTTTAATTGCTCTTTTAAGAAATATTCCTTTTGAGATTTATCAATCTTATTTTTTACTTTTAAACCTATCTTCTTTTCTATTTCTAAAACTTGAATTTCATTTTTTATTATTAGTAAAAGTTTTTCTAATCTTTCGTTTACATCATAAGCTTCTACTAATTGTTGTTTTGTAGCTTCTTTTAATATTAAATATGAACTTACAACATCTGCAAATCTTCCTGGATCATCTAATTCCTCTATGTTTATTAAAACTTCTGAAGATGGATTATTAGATAATCTTATATAATCTTCGAAAGCATCCTTTACAGAACGTATTAATGCTTCACATTCCATTTCATCACTACAAACATCTTCTAAAATACTAACTTCAGTTTTAAAAAACGGTTCTTCTTGTATATACGTAAGTATTTTTGCTCTACTTATCCCTTCAACTAAAACTCTAACTGTGTCACCAGGTAATTTAAGCACTTGTTTTATATTACAAATTGTACCTATATTATAAATTTCATTTTCATCTGGTTCTTCTATTTTTGCTTCCTTTTGTGAAGCTAAAAATATCTCTTGACCATTCATCATAGCCTCTTCAATTGCAAGAAGAGATTTTTCTCTACCTACATCAAAATGTAAAACCATATGAGGAAATATAGTTAAACCTCTTAACGGAATTAAAGGAAGAACTTTTTGATTATTTTCCATAATTTCCCCCCACTTCTTTTATGTTTATATATCGATTTTTATCAATAAAAATATTTATACTATGCTATTATACCCATAAAATCGTTTTTTTTCAATTAATTTAGCTGTTACGAGTTAATAGCAGATTCGGCAGTAAGAACATCTATATTAGTGTTAACATCTAATATATGATCACTACTCTTTTCATCTTCTTCTGAAATAATAGCTAACCTTATAACTTCTTTAATATGAGTTACTGGTATTATTTTCACCATTTTTTCATTTTTAAATGTTTCTTGCCAATTTTCTCTTGGAATTATTATAATATTTGCCCCAGCTTTTTTTGCAGCAGCTATTTTAGCATTAACTCCACCTATTGGCTTTACATATCCATGAATAGATATTTCTCCTGTCATTGCTACTTTGTTACTAACAGGAATCTTTTTTATAGCACTATAAATGGCTGTAACCATACTTATACCAGCTGAAGGTCCATCCACAGGCATACCACCTGGGAAATTTAAATGTATATCATATTTACTACAGTCTATTTTAAATATATTTTCTAAAACAGTAATTACATTTTGTCCTGAACACATTGCAGTGCTTTTTCTTTTTAACTTTTTATTTCTTCCATCCATTTCTTCTTCTTCTACTATACCCGTTATTTTAAAGCTTCCTTTTTCACTTAAAGCCTTTATGGCAGTTGCCTCTATTTCCATAAGTATTCCTATATTTGCACCATACACTGCAAGACCATTAACATAACCTACCTCTGGAGCTTTAGGTACATTCTTTTCGGGTCTCTTAGAATATTGACCATTTTCTATTATCCACTCCATATCTTCTACCTGAATATTTTTTCTACCTTCATTTAAAGCAATTCCTGAGCTAAGTTGTATTAAACTAACTGCGTCTCTTCCATTGGTAGAATATTCTCCAACAAGTTCTCTTGCTTTATCTTCTATTGTAAATCCTATTTTTTTAACTGCATCTTCAGCTATCTTTTCTATTTCTTCAGCATTAAGCGCTCTAAAAAATACTTCTACACATCTTGATCTTATGGCAGGACACATTTCCTCCGGACTTCTAGTTGTAGCTCCTACAAGTCTAAAATCTGCTGGAAGTCCATTTTCAAAAATATCCTTAATGTGCATAGGCACATTTGGATTTTCTGAACTATAATAAGCACTCTCTAAAAACACTTTTCTATCTTCCATAACTTTTAATAATTTATTAGTTTCCACTGGATGTAATTCTCCAATTTCATCTATAAATAATATACCACCATGTGCTTTTGTAACTGCTCCAGGTTTTGGTTGAGGAATTCCTGCTGAACCCAATGCTCCTGCACCTTGATATATAGGATCATGAACAGAGCCTATTAATGGATCTGCTATGCCTCTATCATCAAATCTTACAGTGGTTGCATCTATTTCTACAAACTTAGCATCTTCGCTAAATGGCGAAAATTCTTTACTTTTAGCATCCTCTAGTACAATTCTTGCAGCTGCTGTTTTGCCAACCCCTGGAGGTCCATAAATTATTACATGTTGTGGATTAGGTCCACATATAGCTGCTTGTAATGCCTTTATTCCCTTTTCTTGCCCTATTATTTCTTTAAAAGATTTTGGTCTACTTTTTTCTGTCAAAGGTTCAGTTAGTTTTATTTGCTTCATTTGTTTTAGTTTTTCAACTTCTTTTTTATTTTCTTTACTTAAAGTGTATCTATTACTACCTTGTTCCTTTAAAGCATTAAAAAAATATATTCCCATAATAATAGTTACACCTAAGCTAATGAAACTAATTAATGATCCTGACATATTATCCTCCATTTATTTTGCATATTTTAGGTATTTATCCCCTTTTTATATTTTGTACAAATGGAAATAATATATTCCAAATCCCTATATTTTTATAAAATAAAAAGTTTAGAAATTTAGGTTATTAATTTAAGTAAACAAACTCCTAAAATTCTAAACTTTTTTTATTTCAATTAATTATATTTTAATTAAGCTGTTTCTGGATCCATGCTCTTTCTCTTATGTTTAGTTTGAACTATTTCTGGTCTATCTTCTCCATCTTCAGTTAATACTAATTCAGGCTTTTTATTTTTTATCGTATCTTTATTTATTATAACCTTCTTTATATTAAATTGAGATGGTATATCAAACATTATATCTCTCATAGTTTCTTCTATGATTGATCTTAGACCTCTTGCCCCTGTTTTTCTTTCAATAGCTTCATCTGCTATTGCCTTTAAGGCTTCATCTTCAAATTCTAACTCAACATTATCCATTAATAAAAGCTTCTTGTATTGTTTTACTAATGCATTTTTAGGTTCTTTTAATATTCTTACAAGTGCACTATTATCAAGCGATTGAAGTGTTACCATTATTGGTAATCTTCCTATGAATTCTGGAATTAATCCGAATTTTAATAAATCTTCAGGAACACTTTCTTTTAATAATTCACCAATATCTTTTTCCTCTTTAGATTGAACAGTAGAACCAAATCCAAGAGAGCTTTTTCTTGTTCTTTTTTCAATTATTTTATCAAGTCCATCAAATGCTCCACCACAAATAAATAATATATTAGAAGTATTTATTTGTATGAATTCTTGATGTGGATGTTTTCTTCCACCTTGTGGTGGAACTGAAGCTACTGTTCCTTCAAGAATCTTTAATAAAGCTTGTTGAACTCCTTCTCCAGATACATCCCTTGTAATTGAAGGATTTTCTGATTTTCTAGCAATCTTATCTATTTCATCAATATAGATTATACCTCTTTCAGCTTTTTCTATATCATAATCTGCATTTTGTATTAATTTTAAAAGTATATTTTCTACATCTTCACCAACATATCCTGCTTCAGTTAATGTTGTTGCATCTGCCATAGCAAAAGGAACATTTAAAAGTCTTGCTAAAGTTTGTGCAAGTAAAGTTTTTCCTGAACCTGTTGGACCTAAAAGAAGTATATTACTTTTTTGAAGTTCTACATCATCTACATCTACATCTGAGTTTATTCTCTTATAATGATTGTATACTGCAACAGCTAGAGCTTTTTTAGCAGAATCTTGACCTATAACATAATCATCAAGATAATTCTTTATTTCACTTGGCTTTGGAAGTGAACTAAGATCAACTTGAGTGTTCTCTTCAAATTCGTCTGTTATAATTTCAGAGCATAAATCTATGCACTCGTCACATATATAAACTCCAGGTCCTGCAATTAATCTTTTTACCTGTTCTTGACTTTTGCCACAGAATGAACACTTTAATTGTTTTTTATCATCATATTTTGACATTCCTACACCTCTCTAAGGGTTATTTCTTTCTACTAGTTATAACATCATCAATTAAACCATATTCTTTAGCTTCTTCTGCTTCCATAAAGTTATCTCTTTCAACATCCTTTTTTATTACTTCTAAAGGCTGACCTGTTCTCTCACTTAATATACTATTTAATTTATCTTTAATCTTTAATATTCTATTAGCGTGTATTCCAATATCAGTTGCTTGACCTTGGAATCCTCCTAAAGGTTGGTGTATCATTATTTCACTGTTAGGAAGAGCAAATCTTTTTCCCTTTGCTCCTGCTGTTAAAAGGAAAGCTCCCATTGAAGCTGCCATACCTATACATATTGTTGATACATCTGGTTTTATATATTGCATTGTATCATAAATAGCCATTCCAGCTGTAATTGAACCACCAGGACTATTTATATAAAGATATATATCCTTATCTGGATCTTCTGCCTCTAAAAATAATAATTGCGCCACAACTAAACTTGCTGTAACATCATTTACTTCCTCTCCAAGAAATATTATTCTATCTTTTAATAATCTTGAATAAATATCATAAGATCTTTCTCCTCTGTTAGTTTGTTCAACTACTACGGGTACTAAACTCATATTAAACTTTCCTCCTTTTATTAAACCTATATTTTAAAATATCACTTTTAACATTATCGCCTATATTGGTAATGATATTCATTTTCCTAAAAATTTATTGTAAAATTAATTGCCAGAAGTTTTTCTGGCAATTTCCTGGCAATTAACTCTATCTTTTATATTACGTCTAATTAAGCAATTTCTTTACTGTTTTCAACTAAAAAGTCTATAGCTTTTTCGTTAGCTAATTGTCTAGCTAAAACTTCTCTTTGTGCTCCAACTATTGCTTCTACTAATTTGTCAGCATCTTGTCCGCCACCATATTGTTGAGCCATTTCTTTAGCTCTTTCTTTTATTTCTTCTTCAGTAGCTTCTATTTTTTCATCTTTAACTATTTTTTCAAGAACTAATTCAGTTTTAACTTTCTTTTCAGCTGTTTCTTTCATGTATTCTCTTACTTTTGCTTCTGAGCTGTTTGTGTATTGATAGTAAGATGCAAGATCTAATCCTTGATATCCTAATCTCATTTCTAAGTCTTTAAGCATCATGTCTATTTCTTTTTCTATCATAACTTCTGGAATTTCTACTTCTGCTCTGTTACAAACTTCTTCGATTACAGCTTCTTCATATTCCACCTTTTCTCTGTTTTTGTTAGCTTCTTCTAACTTTGTTTTTAAATCAGCTTTTAATGCATCTACTGTATCAAATTCAGATACTTCTTTAGCAAATTCATCGTCCAATGCTGGTAATTCTTTAACTTTAATTTCTTTTATTTTAACTTCAAACTTAGCTGGTTTTCCGTTTAATTCTTCTCTTCCATATTGTTCTGGGAAGTTAACATTTACTTCTTTTTCTTCTCCAACTTTTAAACCAACTAATTGATCTTCAAAGTTATCTATGAATGTACCTGTTCCAATTTCTAATGAATAGTCAGTTGCTTCTCCACCTTCGAATGCTTTTCCATCTACAAATCCTTTGAAATCTATTATAGCTATATCATTTTTTTGTACTGCAGCGCCTTCTTCTTTAGTTATGATTCTAGCGTTCTTTTCTAACATAGCATTTAGTTGTTTTTCAACATCTTCGTCTGTTACTTCATATGTATTTTTCTTAGCTTCTACACCTTTGTAGTTTTCAAGTTTTACTTCTGGTCTAGTTACAACTTCAGCAGTAAATACGAAATCTTTTCCTGATCCGATTTCAACGATATCTATTTTAGGATAATCAACTGGTTGTAAGTTGTGTTCTTCTACAGCCATTGGATATGCTTCTTCACAACAAGTGTTTATAGCATCTTCATAGAATACTCCTTCTCCATAATATCTTGTAATTATGTTCATTGGAGCTTTTCCTTTTCTGAATCCTGGTACATTAAATCTTTTTACATTCTTTTTATATGCTTTTTTTATAGCTTCATTAAACTTTTCTTTTTCTACTGTTATCTCTAGTTTTACAACATTATTTTCTACTCTTTCAATTTTAGTGTTCATTAAGTTTTTCCTCCCAATCACCGTAAATACTTATTTTGACATGATATATTATAACATACATTATATTTTTTTTACAAACATATAAATATTTTTTTACTATAAATAAATTATATACTATATAATATACCAAATTTTATCTATAACAACAATATTTTGTTATAGATACAGCTTTAAAATTTACTTAAATACCTTCTACTTTCTCTAAGTTCCTCGTAATGTAAATAATTACTACTATAGACTTCTATTATGCCCATTCCTTTATAATTTAATCCCCTTAATTTGTTAAAAAGTTTAGCGTAATCTATTTCCCCTTTTCCAGGAACTAAACAAGAATTTTCTTTTGTTCTGTCATTTATATGTAAATTAACTATTTTTTCCTTCATTATATCTATATAGTCATTTGGTTCTTTATCTGCTCTATATGCTTGCTTTAAATCTAATGTAAAATGTATTGGATACTTACATCTCTCTTTTATTTCTTTTAAAAACTTTAAATCTCCCGACATACACCAAGATACATTTTCTTGTGCTAAAGTTATACCTACTTCTTCTGATATGTATACAAGTTCATTATATACATCTATTACATGATTTATGTCTACAAATTCACTGTCCATTTTTCTCATACCATGGAAAGTATAAGTTTTGGCTCCTAATGTTTTTCCCGCTCTACATACCTGTTTGAAGTATTTAATCATATCATCTCTTCTTCTTTTATATGTATCAAATATATATGGTTCAAATGCAGATGAAAAAGCATGAACTGAATTTATTTTAAAATCACTTTCATTACATCTTTCCTTAATAATTTTAACAAATTCATCACTAAATTCACTAGGACAATTAAAGAATACCTCTCCTTTATTAAATCCCAAACTTTTCATAAGTTGTATACTATCTTCTAAAGCAACACTCGGATAAAAGCAAGCTGTCGAAATACCTATTTCCACTTTTTAACCATCCTTTTTTATTATTTTAAATCTTCTTTTAATTGAAATACTCTTTTATTAAGTATAGGATGAAATGCATATGGAGCTATTTCATTTAAAGGCTCTAATACAAACATTCTATCATGCATTAATGGATGAGGAATTATTGTTTCTTTATTAGATAAAATTAAATCATCATACAATAATATATCTAAATCTATAATTCTAGGTCCCCATTTAATTGTACGTTTTCTCTTTAATTGTTGTTCTATATCAAGTAAAACTTTCATAAGTTTACCTGGATTAAGAAGCGTCTCTACTTCAACTGCACAATTTAAAAAATCATCTTGTTCTACATATCCATAAGGTTTTGTAATATAAAATTTAGACACTTTAGTAACCTTAGTTAAATCAGTATTTTTTAATTTTTCTATAGCCTTTTCTAGATTCTTATTTTTATCACCTATATTTGATCCTATTCCAATATAAACTGTATGCTTGCTTCTATCTATTTCAACTGCCGCATGTTTTATAGGCTTTCCTATAGGTGCCCAAGGCTTTTTTACTTTTAGTTTAATTCTTTGAATATCTTCATACCTTAATAAAATATCATCTGCAACTTGCTCGGCTACTTTTTCTAATAGATCATAGCTATCTTTTTTAAATAACTCTTCAATCTCACAACACAACAATCCATAATTAACAGTTTCATTTAAATTATCAGTTAAGCCTGCTTGCTGCAAATCTATAAAAACTTCAGCAGAAATCAAAAATTTTTGTCCTAACCTTTTTTCTTCTTCATATACTCCATGGTTAGCAAATACCTCTAAATCTTCTATATATATTTTATCCACAGTCATCACCACTTTAAAATTATTTATTACCTCTTATAATTGCATCTGTCATAATGGCTGCTCTTAAGTTTTCTTTAACATCATGTACTCTAACAAAATCACAGCCTTTCATTATGCCCACAACTGTAGTTGCAATAGTTCCTTCAACTCTTTCATTTACAGGCAAATCTAGCACTAGTCCTATAGTAGACTTTCTTGAAGTACCTAAAAGTATAGGGTATCCAAGCTTATGAAGCTTTTCAAGTTCATTCATTATTTGAAGATTATGTTCTGGTGTTTTTGCAAATCCAAACCCTGGATCTATCATTATCTTTTCTTTTTTAACCCCAGCCTTTAACGCTATATCTATACTTTCTTGTAAATCACACAAAACGTCTTGCATAAAATCACTATAATTTTTATTGTCTCTATTATGCATCAAACAACATGCAACATCATATTTAGCTGCTACTTTTGCTATATTTTCATCTTTTTTAAATCCCCAAACATCATTTATAAGAGATGCACCTGCTTTAATTGCAAGCTCAGCCACTCTGCCCTTATAAGTATCTATAGATATAGGAACATCTACTACCTTTGATAATGCTTTAATTATAGGAACTACTCTTTTAATTTCCTCTTCTTCATCTACTGGAATGTGATTAGGCCTTGTAGACTCTCCCCCTATATCTATAATAGTAGCTCCTTCATTAATCATCTCTTTAGCATGCTTAATGGCTTTTTCTACATTATTGAACTTACCTCCATCAGAAAAAGAATCCGGTGTTACATTTAAAATCCCCATAATATAGGTTTCTTTTCCTAATTCAAATATCTTATTACCTATTCGCATAAAACTACCCCCTAAAAATAAATACTTAAATCAATTAATATTTCAATTCTAAGTTTTTCTTATCTTCTGACCAATAACACTGTTCTTGTGCAAAACATCTAAAACAATCTCTAGATAGTTTATCACTTTTATAAAGAAGTTCACTTAAAGAATTCTTTTCATTTTCTTTGTTTCTATGATTCTTAATTGCCTTTAAAATTTCATATATTTCTATTTTATTAAAATCACATTCAATTAAAATTTGTTCTGCTAATTTGGCTGACGCTATCTCATGTGGAACTTTACGCTCATACTGTTGCCATTTACCTATATCATGAAGAAAACCACAAGCATAAATAATTTCTTTATTAAATGATAATTTATCTTCTAGATTAATTATATACATAATACGAGAAACATTTATAAAATGCCTTATATCATGATGACATAGTTTCCTATTGGATTCTATTTTTTTTATTCTTTCAACATATTCAATATACTTTTTATGATTTAAAATTTTATTAACTCTCTCCATAATATGTCTACCTCTTTATAATCTAAGTATATTTAAAACATCTTGCTTAAGTGAGTTATCTTTTTGAAACTCCCCTCTAGTAACTATAGTAGTTGTTTTTGATCCCCACTTTTTAACTCCCCTCATACTCATACATAAGTGTTCAGCTTCTATAATTACCATTGCTCCTTTACACTTTAAATATTCCATTAATGAATCTGCTATTTGTGATGTTAATCTTTCTTGCAATTGGGGTCTCTTAGAAAAAACCTCTGTAGTTCTTGCTAATTTACTAAGCCCAACTACCTTTCCATTAGGAATATAAGCTATATGCACCTTTCCAAAGAACGGAAGGAAATGATGTTCACACATAGAATAAAATTGAATATCTTTTTCTACTACTACATCATCATTGTTAACTTTAAACACTTTACTTAAGTGTTTTTCTGGCGTTTCTCTAATGCCAGAAAATATTTCTTCATACATTCTCGCTATCCTATCAGGTGTTTCTTTAAGTCCTTCTCTATTTGGATCTTCTCCAATAGCTTCAATTATCATTATCACTGCCTTCTTTATCTTCTCATAATCTATCATATTTTAAAACTCCTTCCTAATAGTGCATTAATTTTTAGTTTTTATTAAATTAATAATATATATTTTGAAATTCTTTTCTTAATAATTTAGTTATTTTATTATTATTTAAATCAAAACTTTTATTTTTTATTTTTGATACAGGCATAATTTCCATTAATGAATTAGTTAAGAAAACCTCATCTGCATTAATTAAATCTTCTATACAAAAGTTACCAATTTCTAACTTTAAAGATAGTTTATTTATTAATAAAATAATCTTTTCTCTCATAATACCTGGTAAAAGACCACATGAAATATCTGGTGTATATAATTTATCGCCTTTTATAAAAAATATATTTGTATATGAACCTTCACTAATAAAATTCTTAGTATTTAAGAAAACAACCTCATCATAACCTTGTTTTAATGCATTATCCTTCTCTAGAAGATTTTCTAAGTAGTTATTAGATTTAATATAAGTTAATTTAGAATCTGGATTCCTTTTTGAAGATGCTAAACATATCTTAAATCCATCTTCATACATCTTTTCCACATATCTATTTTCTTTTATAATAATGATTAAATCATATTTGTCGTTATTCTTAAGATAAAGAATCTTTAACGCTCCAGAATGAGTATTAGTAAAAAGTATTAGCTTATTTAAATACTCCTGAATTTCCCTAATATCATACTTTAAATTCATATTTAATTCGTGACACCCTTTAACAATTCTCCTAAAATGTTCATCTATAAAAAATACTTTTTTACCTGCAAATTTTAATGTTTCAAATAATCCGTATCCATAATTAAGTCCTTGTCCATTAATATTTGTGTAAAATTTTTTTGAATCTATTATATTTCCATTTACTAAAAAATACATAATACCACTCCAGTCTAAAATTTAACTTTTAAGTACTTTAATTATGGATTTTGCTTTATGTAGTGTTTCTTCATATTCAAGCTTTGCATCTGAATCCCATGTAATACCTCCACCTGCTTGAAAATATGCCCTATTATCCTTAAACACTATAGTTCTTATTACTATATTTAAATCAACATCACCATTAAACCCTATATACCCCATTGAACCTGTATATATATTTCTTTGAGTAGGCTCTAGTTCATCAATTATCTCCATTGCTCTTATTTTCGGTGCTCCTGTTATAGATCCTCCCGGAAACATTTCTTTTATACAATCAATGGAATCATACTCATTATCTATTTCTCCTGTAACTGTAGAAACTAAATGATGCACATTTGAATAGGTTTCCAACTTAAAAAGTTCAGTTACTTTTACCGTACCAGGTTTAGATATTTTCCCTATGTCATTACGCTCTAAATCTACTATCATCAATAACTCAGCCTTATCTTTTTCACTATTTAATAACATTTGTTTATTTTTTAAATCTTCTACATGATTTTTTCCTCTTGGTGCAGTACCTTTAATAGGTCTTGTTTCAATGTATCTATTTCTTATTTTTATAAATCTTTCAGGTGAATTACTAATAATATATCCTTCTCCAAAATCTATAAATCCTCCAAAAGGTGCTGGACTTATTTCTCTAAGTTGTGAATAAATATCAAATGGATTTTTATCCGTACTACACTCAAATCTTTGTGTCATATTTGCTTGATATATATCCCCTTCCTTAACGTATTGTCTAATTTTTTCAATGGCATTTATGTATTGTTCTTTACTAAAATTAGATGTTATATTAGATACATTAACGTTCTTTGATATATTTATTTTGGTATATTTTTTTTCACATAAACAAATTTTATTTTCAATATTTTTTATAATAGTTTCTGATTTATCTTTTATGCCTAAAGCTGCAATAAATACTTCATTATTTTGATGATCTATAATTATTACACCATCATATATTCCAAAATAACAATCTGGAATATTAACATCATCCACTGCTGTTCTCGTAATATTTTCTATATGATGACATAAATCATATCCAAAATAACCTACAGCACCTCCTATAAATGGGATTTTTGTATTATAATCCATTTTATAATTATCTAATGTCTCTTTTAACTTATTAAAAGGATTACTCTTATAAACTGAAAGAACACCTTTATCTAAAATAGTCACTTTATCATCTTTACTTTTAAATATTAAAAATGGATCAAATCCAATAAAAGAATATTGTCCAAGTTTATTATTATTCATTGAACTATCTAAAAAAAAACTATACTCTTCATCCTTAAAAAGAGAATATAATTCAAGACTATTTAAATTAGTATTTATCCTTTTAATTAACATTTTTCCAACCTCTTACCTTTAATTTTTGCTTCCATTAAAAAATTTTTTAATATGTCCATGCCACACTCACTTAATATAGATTCTGGATGAAATTGAACCCCTTCTATTAAATATTCCTTATGTCTAATTCCCATAATCTCACCTTTATCCGTTTCAGCAGTTACTTCCAGAAAATCCGGAAGAGATTCCCTTTCTATTATAAGAGAGTGGTATCTTGTTACTTTTAATGGATTAGGAAGATTTCTAAATACTCCTGTATTTTTATGAATTATAGGTGAAACTTTACCATGTACAGGTTCATTAGCTTTGACAACATTAGCACCAAAGCAATATCCTATGGTTTGATGTCCAAGGCATATACCAAGTATAGGAATTGTTTTAAAGCTTTTTATAATATCTTTGCATATCCCAGATTCTTTAGGTGTGCAAGGACCTGGAGAAAGCACTATCATATCAGGATTCAATTTCTCTATCTCATCTAAAGTAATAGAATCATTTCTATAAATTAACACATCTTCTTTTAAACATTTTAAATATTGAACTAAATTATATGTAAATGAATCATAATTATCTATCATTAAAATCATACTCTTACTCCTCATATTAGTAAATTAATAGCTTTATAAAATAATTAAACTTTAAAATCATTTTGAATATATTTATAAAAATAAAAGCACCATTTTAGTTATTTAATAAACTACATATGGTACTAAAAATAAAATTAAGTGTATTTATATAAATATCACAAAATTTCTATTTTGGAATTGTTAAATTTTTTTCTACTCCATCAACTGTAATCTTTAATCCATCTTGTGTAAGATTTCCATATTGAATATCTTTACCTAAGATTTCTCCTACAGAATCAAAATTATTGACATGGTTATTTGAACTAATAGTATATTTCCATACATATTTAATATCTGCTTTATTAAACCAAGGTAACTGAGAAACATATATTATGTTATCATCATTTAAAAATATAGGATTTTCACACCATATATAATTTGAATTTGATTTTAATATATTATCTTTAATAAACGATTGCCCACTACTAGATACATACTCATTTTTAGTTATATCCTTTTGATTTCCATTAGTATCAAATAGAATCATTTTTTGAGTTTCTTTTTCTACTAAACATATATACTTTTTAGATGGACTAATTGTATATTTTATATCTTTAGGTTCAACCTTTATATATTCTTTTTCATTATTTACTATATTATATAGTAACTTAATTTCTGTTCCATTAGAAAGTTTTACAGTATAGTTTTTATTGTTATTTTGCTCCTTGTTAGGAATAACTTTTTTTGTATCATCAACTTTTTTACTTTCATTAGTTTCAACATTTTTATTAATATTTTCTTTATTGGATGATTTATTCCTAGAGGATAATTTTTTAAATGCTCCACTAACTATAATTCCCAGAACAATCACTATAGCTACTATTATCATTATTATAATTCTTCTTCGTTTTTTCATTTGCTTATCGTAGTTGTTACTAAAAATACTAGGCTTTGGCATTTTCTCACCTCCAACCAAAACTATACATTTTTACAAATTTTTAATATCTACATTTATTATAACAACACAATACAATTATAATATATTATCTCCTTTTTACCAAATATATTATGAAAAAAATCCTAAGATTTTTTTCATTCTTAGGATTTTTTTTACTATTTATATGTTTTGTTTGTTTTTATTTTTCAAAATACTCATTTAAAGATCTGTATTCTACATTTTTATTATGTTTAACTAATTCTATAGTCTTTAGGAATACTCTTGCTGTATCTATGCAAGTAAATACTGGTATTTTGTATTCTGATGCTTTTCTTCTTATTTTAAATCCTGTACTAGCACTATTATTTCCCTTTGTGGGTGTATTTATAATTAAATTTATATCAGAATTACTTATAAGTTTAAATACTTCCTCTAAAGTTATAGTTGTATTTTTTATTCCATTTTCACTGAGAATTTTTCCTGTTCCTTCTGAACTGTATATCTTAAATCCTAAATCATAGTATTTTTTAATTATAGCGCTTCCTTCTTCTTTATCCACATCTTTAAGTGATACATAGATTGATCCTTTAGTTTCTATGTTTATTCCAGCTGCTATAAATCCTTTGTATATAGCTTTATCCAGTTCATAATCAACTCCTAGAACTTCTCCTGTGGACTTCATTTCAGGTCCTAGATAAGTATCTACATCTGCTAATTTTTCATTAGAAAATACTGGAACTTTAACAGCATGTAATCCGCTCCACTTCAAAAGTCCTGTTCCATATTCTAAATCTTTTAATTTAGCTCCAAGCATAGTTTGTACTCCTATATTAACCATAGGTACTCCTGTTACTTTACTTAATATAGGTACTGTTCTTGATGCTCTTGGATTAACTTCTATTACATAGATATCCTTTCCATCAAAGACATATTGAATGTTTACAAGTCCCACTATATTTAATGCTGTGGCTATTTTTTTAGTGTTTTCAACTAATTTTTTTACAGTGTCTTCACTTAATGTCATGTAAGGATATACTGTTATACTATCCCCTGAGTGTACCCCTGTTCTTTCAATATGCTCCATTATTCCAGGCATTAATATGTCTTCTCCATCACATATTGCATCTACTTCAATTTCAGTTCCTCTTACATATTTATCTACTATTATTGTGTGTTCACTGCTTAAACTTACAGCTTCTTTCATATATTTTTCTAAGGCTTTGTCGTCATATATAACTTCCATAGCTCTACCACCAATCACATATGATGGTCTAACTATTACTGGATATCCTAGATTTTCAACTACTTTATATGCTTCTTCTATTGAAGTTACAGCATTTCCAGTAGGTGTTTTTATATTTAATTCTTCAAGTAATTCTCTAAATTTTTCTCTATCTTCCGCTAAATCTATTGATTCAAACTTAGTTCCTAGTATGTTTACTCCCCTTTGTGATAGTTTTTCAGCTAAATTTACAGAAGTTTGTCCGCCAAATTGTAGTATTACTCCCTTTGGATTTTCTTTTCTTACTACATTCATAACATCATCTATAAATAATGATTCAAAATATAGTTTATCTGATGTATCAAAGTCTGTACTTACTGTTTCTGGGTTGTTATTTACCATTATTGATTCGTATCCAGCATTATTAATTGCCCAAGAACCATGCACACAACAGTAATCAAATTCTATACCTTGGCCTATCCTAATTGGACCAGAACCAATTACCATTATCTTTTCTTTATCTGTAACTATATTTTCGTCTTCTTTTTCATAGCATGAGTAGTAATAAGGTGTTTTAGCTTCAAACTCTCCACTACAAGTATCAACCATTTTATAAACTGGATATATATTTTTTAATTTTTTTACTATTTGTATTTTCTTTACGTCCATATTAGATAGTTTACTTATTTGCTCATCTGTAAACCCAAGTGTACTTGCATCACATATTAATTCATTATCTATATTTTTGCTCTCTAGTCTTTTTTCTATTTTTACGATGTTGTATATTTTGCTTAAGAACCATTTATCAATCTTAGTTAAATCATGTATAAAGTCTATTGTAAAATCTCTTCTAAATGCTTCTCCTATGGCAAATATTCTCTCATCATCTTGCATATTAATTTTGTTTATAAGTTCTTCGTCTGTTAGCTCATCACCATTTTGAAGTTTTAATCCAATTATCTTACTTTCAAGACATGTTACAGCCTTTAAAAATGCACTTTCAAAGTTTCTATCGATTGCCATAACTTCTCCAGTTGCTTTCATTTGTGTTCCAAGTCTTCTCTCTGCTGTATTGAATTTATCAAAAGGCCATTTTGGCATTTTTACTACTATATAATCAAGAGCTGGTTCAAAACAAGCACTTGATGTTTCTGTTACATAGTTTTTAAGTTCATCAAGACTATATCCTATTGCTATTTTAGATGCTATTTTAGCTATTGGATAACCTGCTGCTTTTGATGCTAAAGCACTTGAACGACTAACTCTTGGATTTACTTCTATAACTATATATTTATTACTTATAGGATCTAGTGCAAACTGTATATTGCATCCACCCTCAATTTTTAAACTTCTAATTATTTTAAGTGCTGAATTTCTCAACATTTGGTGTTCTTTATCTGTAAGAGTTTGAGAAGGTGCAACTACTATACTATCTCCTGTGTGTACTCCAACCGGATCTATATTTTCCATGTTACATATTATAATACAGTTGTCCTTTTTATCTCTTATGACTTCATACTCAAGTTCTTTCCATCCCGCAACGCTTTGTTCAAGTAATATTTGATGTATTGGACTCATCTTTAATCCAAGCTCACAAATATCAAGGTATTGTTCCATAGTTTCTGCAATACCACCACCAGTTCCCCCTAATGTATAGGCTGGTCTTATTATTATAGGTAATCCATGTCTTTCTACGAATGCTTTACATTCTTCCATATTTACAGCTATTGTACTCTCTGGTATTGGTTCTCCTATTTCAAGCATAAGTTCTTTAAATTCTTCTCTATCTTCTGCCTTTTTTATGGATTCTCCATTTATTCCAAGAAGTTTTACATTATTCTTTTCTAATACTCCTTTTTCTTGAAGTTCCATAGCTATGTTGAGAGCTGTTTGCCCCCCAAATCCAGCAAGTATTCCGTTTGGCTTTTCTTTTTCTATTATTTTTTCTACAGCCTCAATTTTTAATGGTTCTATATAAACTTTATCTGCTATGTTTAAATCCGTCATAATTGTAGCTGGATTACTATTTACAAGTACAGTTTCTATTCCTTCTTCTTTTATTGATTTACAAGCTTGAGTTCCTGAATAATCAAATTCCGCTGCTTGACCTATTATTATTGGACCTGAACCTAAAATTAATACCTTTTTTAAACTTTTATCTAATGACATACAATTACCTCCTATAATCTCTACATAATTTCCATGAATTTATCAAATAAATATTCTGTATCCCAAGGTCCAGGTGCACCTTCTGGGTGAAATTGAACTGAAAATACTGGTAAAGTTTTATGTTTCATTCCTTCAACAGTTTTATCATTTAGATTTATATGAGTGATGCTTAAATCTTTATCTTTTATGCTATTTTCATTTACTGCATAGCCATGATTTTGAGATGTTATAAATGCTCTATCTCTTTCTATATCATAAACTCCATGATTTCCGCCTCTATGTCCAAATTTCATTTTGTATGTGTCTCCGCCAAATGCAAGTGCTAAAATTTGATGTCCAAGACATATTCCAAATGTAGGTTTAACTTTAACTATTTTTTTAACCGTTTCTACTACTTCTGGAACATCCTTTGGGTCTCCAGGTCCATTGCTTAGCATTACTCCATCTGGATTTATTTTCATTATTTCTTCAAAAGTTGTATTGTATGGTACTACAGTGATATCACAACCTTTAGCTTTTAAACATTCAACTATGTTCTTTTTAGCACCAAAGTCCATTAAAACAACTTTATGTCCTTTTCCTTCTATGTGATAGCTTTCTTTTGTACTTACTTTTTGTACAAATTTATTTGGATATTCTATATTTTCAAAGTAACTTTGAAGTTGTCTTACTGTTAAATCCTCGCTAGTAATAACACATCTCATAGTTCCCTTATTTCTTATTTTTTTTGTAATACTTCTTGTATCTACAGCCTCTATTCCTATGATGTTCATTTCTTCAAGCATACTACTTACAGTTTCTTCTGATGTATAATTTGAAGGGTTCATGCAAATAGATCTAACCACAAGTCCTCTAGCGTATATTTTTTTTGATTCTAAATGTTTTTCATTTACTCCATAGTTTCCTATTAACGGATATGTCATATTTATTATTTGACCTGCGTAAGATGGATCCGTAAGAATTTCTCCATATCCAGTCATTGAAGTATTAAAAACTAATTCTCCTACAGCTGTTCCATGTTTTCCAAAACATCTCCCACTATAAACCGTTCCATCTTCAAGATACAATATTCCATTCATTCTTTATTACCCCCTCGTATTTATAACTTCTTAATAGCCCTTTGAATTTTTATACATTAAATTTCATATTTATACATAGATTATCACCTTAATTTTTTCATGTCAATATAATAAAAAAACCTTCTGCCACAGAGCAGAAGGTTTTTAAATTTACCATCATTATAAACGTCATACTTATAGCATAGTAAATATCCACACTCTAAGTACCACCTTTCTAATCTCTCTGGACTAAATTAAAGGTTAATATTCTATTTTTCCGTATAAAAAAACTTCTGCTTTAAGACAGAAGGATACCATATCATAACTATATTAAAATTATAAATATAAGCACCTTATTAGTCTCTCGGACTACCTTAAAGGACTTTAGTAAATTTCTTTTATTTTTCTATAATAGTAACACTTTTTATTGTATATGTCAATAAAACATAACTACTCTATACCCCTCTAAATTTTATAACCGATAAATGTTCCCAATGTATTTAATAAAAAATAAATATATTATTTTTTAATTTAAAAACAGACTATGTGTAATATAAATAACATATAGTCTGCTTAACTTTATAACTTCTAAACTGCTCCAATGTTGCATTTTAATCCTATATTTTCTACTACAGACTTTAATTTTTCCATATACTCATTAGTAGGAGTTTTAATTTCATCACTTATTTTATATTCTTTTCCTAGACATTCATACTTGTTTACTCCAAGTTTATGGTAAGGCAGAAGATGAATTTCATCTACCATCTTTAAAGTTGTAGCAAACTTTGCTATATCCTCTATACTTTTTTCATCTGCATTAAAACCAGGTATTACAGGAACTCTCACAATTGTTTTAACTCCTAATTCAGATATTCTTTTTGCATTTTCTAATATAATATCATTTTTAACTCCTGTATATTCTAAGTGTTTTTGTGTATCTACTGTTTTTATATCTAATAGAACTAAGTCTATCCATTCCATTGTTTCATCTATTATATCTTTGCTTGTATATGAAGTGGTTTCAATAGCAGTATTTATGCCTAATTCTTTAAATCCTTTAAGAAGATTTAATGCAAAAGACGGTTGCATTAGTGGTTCTCCCCCCGATAAGGTAACACCTCCACCTGAACGTCTAAATTGAACAAAATCCTTTTTTACATTATCAATAACTTCTTTTACACTTTTTTCTTCTCCTACTTTTACAATTGCCCCTGGATAACAGTTCTCTACACACTCTCCACATTCATTACATTTATCTCTTAATATCCTATATTTATTATTAAAATCTATAGCATTCTCCCTGCAAACAACTTCACATCTATGACAATCTGTACAATTTTTAGAGTTAAATAAAATTTGACTATATCTGCTTTGAGATTCTGGATTACTACACCAATGGCAAGATAGTGGACATCCTTTTAAAAACACTATAGTTCTAATACCCGGTCCATCATTTACTGAGAATCTTTGTACATTAAAAACATTTCCTTTTTCTTCATAGTTAACATTAGTTTTTAGCATAGTACACCCCTCTCTCCCTTTTAAATAAACTTTAAGACTTGAATAATAACTCAAGCCTTAAAGTAAATTCATAAATATATTTTATAATTCTTGTTCTGTTCTCTTTATAATATCATCTTGAATTTCCTTATTTAAGCAAATGAATTGAGCACTATAACCTGCAACTCTAACTATTAAATCTCTATATTTTTCTGGATGTTTTTGTGCATCAAGTAATACATTTTTATCAACTACATTAAATTGTATATGCATTCCTTTATGATCAAAATAACTACGTATTAAAGTTCCTAAATTTCTAAGACCATTGTCTCCTTTTAAAGAACTAGGATTGAATTTTTGATTAAATAAAGTTCCACTTGGTGCTGCATAATGTTCTAATTTTGCTACAGAATTTGCAGCGGCAGTAGGTCCGTTAACATCTGCACCTCTAGTTGGAGAAACTCCATCTGCTATAGGCTGATATGCTTCTCTTCCATCTGGTGTTGCACCAACTAGACTTCCTAAGTGAACATTATTTGAAACTGGATATAATCCTGGTAAGAATTTTCCTCCACGTTGATTAAAATGTTTTAATACTTCATTACAATATATTAATGCTCCTTCCCTTGTAAATTCATCAACTTCATCTATATCATTTCCAAACTTAGGAGCTCTATGAAGAAGCATTTGTTTTATTCCCTGTAATTCATTTTTCTTACCTTCATCTTTTTCATCTTTACCAAAATTACCATCAAGTGCTTGTTTTAATTTATCTAAAGTTATTTTTTCATCATCAAATACAAGCTTTTTAATTGCCATAAATGAATCTCCAACATTTGCAATACCAACTCCTAGTGGACCTGAAAAACGATAATGTCCGCCACCTTCTTGAATTGATTTTCCTTTAGCTATACAATCATCAAGCATTGCTGATAAGAATGGAAGTGGCGCTCTTTCCCTGTGAGCTATATCAACACAGTTATCTGCTGAAACCATTTGCGCTACAAAATACTCCATTTGTTTTTTATATGCTTCTATGACTTCATCTATATCCTTAAATTCTTCAAATTCCCCTGTCTTTGGACCAACTTGTTTTCCGTCCATCTTACCATTATCTATAGTCAATTTTAATATTTGAGCTAAATTAAAGAATGCTGCATCATACCATCCATCAGTTTTTCCTGGTTTTTGTGGCTCAACACATCCTACAATAGCATAGTCTCTTGCGTCCTCTAAAGTCATTCCATTGTTAACAAGCATAGGAATTATAACCTCATCATTATAAAATGCTGGAAGACCTGTTCCAAGTCGTGTTAGCTCACAAGTTCTTATTAAGAATTCTTCTGGAGTTTTGCTCCATATTCTAACTGAAAGAGATGGTTGAGGAAGTTTTAAACTACCTGTAGCATCAAGACACATATATGATAATTCATTAGTTGCATCTTTTCCTTCTTCTGTTTGACCACCAACTATTAAGTTTTGGAACATTGAATATCCACTAAAAGCTTTTGTAGTAGTTTCATCACGAACCTTAGTAAGATCATTAAATTTAACCCATAAGCATTGAAGAATTTCTCTGTTTTCTTCCTTAGTTACAACATTATTGTCTACATCACTCTTAAAATATGGATACATGTATTGGTCAAATCTTGCTGGAGAGATGGCATGACCATTAGATTCTAAACTTATTATAGCTTGAACAAACCAAAATGATTGACATGCTTCATAAAATGTTGTTGCTGGATTTTCAGGTACTTTACTACATATTTCAGCTATCTTTAATAATTCTTCTTTTCTCTTACAATCTTCTGTATTTTCTGATAATTCTTTAGCTAATTTAGCATATCTTCTAGCATAATCAATAGCCGCCTCACAAGATATTATTACAGCTTCCCAAAACGTTCTTTTCTTTATATATTCAGGATCACTTTTATCTGCACTATCCATCTTAGCTTTAATTTCTTCAATTATTCCTTTAAATCCAAGTTCTAAAACTTTTTTATAGTCTACTGATATATGTCCAAGTCCATTAAAATAATAATTTGCTACAGTAAACACTTTAGCTCCCATTGCCTCTAAAGTTTCTTTAGGCATATAAGAAGTTGCAAGTTCACTTACTGTTTTTCCTTCCCAATACTTAAATATATCTATTAATTCTGATTTTACTTCCTCTGAAATTTGAAATGAATCGGATGTTCTCTTAGGAAGCTTTTCAAATTCTTCAACTAGCCACTTATTTGAGAATTCCGGAAATACTTGAGCTGATCTAGAATTTTTAGTTAAGCTACCTACTATAAGTTCACCCTCTCTAATAACTATTGGCATTTCATTTAAGATTTTTTCTAATGCCTTAGCTTTACGAATAATTATAGGTTGATTTTCTGTTTCCTTGAATGATTCAGTTAGTAATCTTGCTCTCTCTACTTCTATACATGGAGTTGCTGAAAGTATTTGTTCTTTTAACTTTTCAACTCTCTTAGTTGGTATACTAAATCCTCTTGCTAAAACATCCATTTTCTCTCCCCCTAATATTAAAATATGAACTTTGTTATTTTATAAGTAAAACGATTACATGAGCTACATGTAGTTTTCTGTTCTCATGTCCATATCAATATAATACAACTATTTTAAAATTATATTTAATATTTTTTTATCTATTTTATATAATTATTTGAACATATAAATTCACATTTTATGTTAATTATTTATCTATTATACTTTCTTATCATTTAAGTATATTTTTATGCTAAAATCGTGAATTAGTTCTATATTCAGAAGGAGTCATATTAACTATTTTCTTAAATACCTTACAAAAATAGTTAGGTTCATTATATCCAACACTAAATGCAATTTCATTTATACTTATATTAGAATTTATAAGTATTTCTTTTGCTTTATCTATTCTTATCTTTGTAATATACCTATTAAAATTTATCCCCATTTCTTTTTTAAATAATTTACTTAAATAACTGCTACTAAAATTAACATGATCAGCAACATCTTTTAAGGTTATATCATTTTTAAAATTTTTATCTATATATTCCACAACCTCTTGAAATTCTTCTGTACAATTTTTATTGCTTTCTTCTATTCTTTTTTTATTGTCCTTTATAAACTCATTTAATATATCAACTATCTTTTGAGGTCTTATAGGTTTTAACAAATAATCATCAACTTTTATTCTTAATGCCTTTTGGACAAATTTAAAATCATCATATACACTCATAAGTATAATTTTTTTATTTTTATCCTTTTTCTTTATTCTATCTGCAACTTCAAGTCCATTGATCCCTGGCATTGCAAACCCTAAAAATATAACATCAGGATCTAATTCTTCACTCATCTTTATTGCTTCTTCCCCATCTTGCGCTTTTCCTATAACTTTAGCTAGTTTAACATTTCTATCTATAATTAATTTTAAAGCTTCAATTTCTAAGTGTTCACAATCTGCAAGCATCACTCTACACATGCTAATTACCACCCCCATTTATTACCCCTAAACTTTTTTATGCGAATTTTGATCTATAAAAGGAATTTTTAAACTTATAAGTGTCCCTCTATTTACCTTACTTTTTATATCCATATTATAATTTTTTCCATAGTAAGAATGCATTATTTCATTAACATTATAAATTTGTTTCCATACGCAATCCTCATTATTACTTTTTAAGTTTGAAAGCGCATATAGTTTATTTTCAGGAATTCCAACTCCATTATCCCTTATTTCAATAACAATAGTATTTTTTATAAAGTAACCTTTTATATAAACTACTCCCGCTTCTTTTTTAGGATGCAACCCATTTATTACAGCATTTTCAACAAGACTTTGTATAACCATTGATGGTATCTTTAAATTTTTCATATTTTCATCTACATCTATTTTATACCTAATCTTTTTTTCAAAAATAATAGTTTGTATTTTTAAATAGACACAAGTATTTTCTAACTCTTCTTGTATTGTTACTTTATTTCCACTGTTTTTATAAGCATATCTTATTAAAGTAGCTAATAAGTAAGTAATCTCTTCCGTTCTATTTGCATTTTCAATTATAGCAAGTCTTGATATAGAGTTTAACGTATTCAGTAATAAATTTGGATTTAAATTAGATTGTATTATCTTTACCTTATAATTTTTTAGTGTTTCCTCTAATTTAGCCATTTCTTCTTTTTCCTTTGCTAGTTTTACATTTGCAAAGTTTAATTCATCCTTTATTAATAATAATTGAGACTTTTCAACTAGTTGATTTACTACTAAGTGGACAACATTAGCTATAGCCATCAATTTGTCATATTCCATTGATATAATTTCACCATAATATTTTTTTATATTATCAGTTATTGTTTCAGTATTAAAATTATAATCTACCTCTTTTATTGATGAATACTTTGTATCCTTCATAACTACTTGTCCAAATAGAATAGCCCCTAAGTAATTATCATTAACAATTATAGGCACCGCTACATCAACAAGTCCTGCATGACATCTAAATATATATGGTTCTTTTCTTATTGCAGCTTCTAATCCCGCATGAGCATTTGCACTATAGCACATTTTCATTCCTTGTGGCGTACTCCTCATTTTTTTGCAAAAAGTAGAAAAATTACAATACTTATTTATGGGATTTCCTGTAAAATCTATTATGTTATAAGCTAGGTTAGTTATCTTAGCCATGTTCCCTTGTATATCCTTCAATAATTTGGAATCTATTAGGTAATTTAATTTTAAATCCTTGTCCACAAGTAAATTTCTCCTTTCTAGGCTTAATTATTATCTTAACATTACCTTTTTTTGATAACCTATGTCAAGTTATCACTATATAAAATTCATACCAATATTACGTAAAAATTTTTCTAACCATATTTATCTAATAACCTATTAATGTTATTATTAATTTAAATTTTAAATTAATAATAAGGGAGGATAATTTATAGTGAATATAAAAAAGTTTTTTATTAACTATATATCACCAATACTTATTGGAGTAATTTGTTACTTTGTTATATCTCGTTTTTTACTTTTTCAAGTTAGAGTACCATCAATGTCAATGTACCCAACTATTAAACCTGGTGATAGAATTATGGTTTCTATTTTGCATAGTCAAAAAAGTTTACATCGTGGAGATATTGTGGTATTTAATTCCAAAGAGGAAAATGAATATATGATCAAAAGGTTAATAGGACTTCCTGGAGATGACATTAATATTACTGAAAATGGTGAAGTTTATATTAACAATGAAAAAATAGATGAACCTTATGTAGTTTATAACGGTGGTGCCTTTGGAAAATTTAAAGTACCTGATAATTGCTACTTTTTTATGGGTGACAACAGAAATAACTCCTTTGACTCAAGAAGATGGAATAATCCTTATATTCAATGGGAAGATATTAAGGGTAAAGCACAAATTATAATCTATCCATTTAATAGATTGGGTAAATTTAAAGTAGGTAACACATCTAACTAGACCCATTATATAATGTAATATATTTCAAGTTATAATTCATTTTTGCATATGATTATGGTAATATAGTAAATATACACCATAATTATATGCAAAAGGATGTGCTTTTTTGTTATGAAATTTCGTAAATTATTTATTTTTTTTATTTTTATATTATGTATAATGTTTTGTACTTCATGTGGTGTTTCTATAGCAATAGATTCATCGGCACCTTATAAAGAAGAAGGATCACTCACCAAAACTTTTGAAACTCAAAATCAAAAATCCCTTACAATTAATGACTCTAATAGTAGCTTAACTATTGTAAAAAAACCTATTCACACTATAAATGTTACTTGTCACAAAACAGTTGGTGGTAAAAATGAAGCCTCAGTTAAAGACTTTTATAAAAAAATTAATTATAATATTAAAAATACCAATGGTGAGCTTACACTAAATTCTTCTTATCCTAAATTACAAGGCAATCAAGTAAATAATTTGAATCTTCAAACATATATAGAAATACCAGACTTCATAGAAAATATTAAAATAATTAATACCACTGGAAATACTTCCATTAAAGATTCTTATAAATCTATTAACATTGCCAGTGATGTTGGCAATATAAACATTGCTAGTTCTAGTAATACCTTACTCATAGCTTCAAATGTAGGAAATATACATTTTCATGGTTCCAGTAAAAATGCTAATATTTCCTCTGACGTTGGAAACATTGATTTTAATGTAGATAATCTTAATAAAGATCATGTTTATGCTTTTAAAAATCATGTAGGAAACACCACAATAACACTTCCTAAATACAGTAAAATTAATTTAGAATCTAAAAATAATAAAATTAAAATAGACGATAATATAAACCAATGCAAAGATGGAACTAAATTTTTAATAAATGATAGTTCAACAGGAAACATAAAGATACAATGTAAATAATAAGTAAAACTCCCCATATATTATTGGAGAGTTTTATTTTTATTTACTATTTTATTTTTCTGCTACCTGGTTTTACATATGGTATACCTTGTTTACATAGTGGACAGTTTTCTTTTTCATAACTTTCGATTTCAAGTTCTATAGCACTGTATATTGGATAATCTATATGGCTGCTTTTTCTATCTGCTATACAAGCAATTCCTATAACTTCTCCACCTAAGCTTTTTATAACTTCTGCTGTTTCCATTGATGATTTTCCTGTTGTTACTACATCTTCAGTTATTAAAACTTTTTGTCCTTTTTTTATTTCAAATCCACGTTTTAATGTCATCTTTCCATCTACTCTTTCGGTAAATATTGCTGGTTTTCCAAGTTGACGTCCAAGTTCATACGCAACTATTACCCCACCCATTGCAGGTCCTAAAACTATATCAAAATCTAAATTTTCAACTTTATCTTTAATTACGCTTAATACTTTTTCTGCCTTGTCTGGATATTGTAATAATTTCGCACATTGTACATATCTGTTACTGTGTCTTCCTGATGATAATAAAAAGTGTCCTTCTAATAGTGCTTCAACCTCTTTTAATACTTCTATAACATTTACATTATTACTCATTTTATATTCCTCCAATTTATATATTCATTTTATTCAATTAACAATTTACAATTATCAACTCTCAAATTCTTATTCTTTTCCTACTGCCTTTACTTTGCAATTCCCTTGTTTCTTATTTATCTGTTGTTTTTTTTCACCTTGTCTTTTAAATAATCCCTCTTATTTCTTCTATGTTTTTAATTCCTTCTCTAACCATAAACTTTTCTATTCCATCTATTATATCTAGTGCTATGTTTGGCTTTATAAAATTTGCTGTTCCTATTTGCACCGCAGTTGCTCCTGCCATTATAAATTCTATAGCATCTTCTGATGATACAATTCCACCCATTCCTATTACTGGCACATCTACATTTTTACAAACCTCATGAACCATTCTAAGTGCTATTGGTTTTATTGCTGGTCCTGAAAGTCCTGCGTATACATTGTTAAATACTGGTTTTCTTTTGTTTATATCTATTGCCATAGCTTTAAAAGTATTTACAAGTGAAATTCCGTCCGCTCCTGCTTTGCAACACTTTTCTGCCATGTCTATTATGTTTTCTGCATTAGGTGATAGCTTTACAACCAATGGTTTTTTGCATATTTCCCTAACTTTAGATACTACATCATAAGCCACATTTGATTTTATTCCAAATGCCATACCCCCAGATTTTACATTTGGACAAGATATATTCAGTTCAATTATATCTACATCTGTGTTATTTAATTTTTCAATTCCCCTTAGATAGTCTTCAACAGATCCCCCACCAAGATTTGCAAAGATAGCTGTATCTAATTTTCTCATTTTAGGAAGTTTATCTTTTATAAATGCTTCAACTCCTGGATTTTGAAGTCCTACACTGTTCATAATTCCACTTGGAGTTTCCCATATTCTAATGCCATCATTACCTTCTTTAGGATTTATAGTAAGTCCCTTTGTTGAAATTCCGCCTAATCTTTCAACATCGAAGATTTCTTCATACTCTTCTCCAAATCCAAAAGTTCCTGATGCTGCAATTACAGGATTTTTTAAATCAACTCCACATACATTTACATTAATCATCAAAAACCAAATCCTTTCCACTGAAAACTGGACCATCTTTACAAGTTCTCTTATTTCCACCTTTAGTTTTACAAGTACATACTAAACATGCTCCAACTCCACATGCCATTCTATTTTCCATTGATGCGTACACTGTAACATCTTTTTCATTGCACATTTTAACAACCTTTTTCATCATCACTTCAGGCCCACAGCATATAACTACATCATATTTTTCTGGAACTAGTAAGTCTGTTACATATCCCTTGTAGCCCTTCTCTCCAGTTTCTGTTGATATATTAATCGACTGAACATAATTTTCTAATTCATCTATTCCATAATCTATATTTCTAAATCCAGAATATAAATCTACTTTGCAATCTTTAAGTTCTTTTATTAAATATTTCATAGGTCCTATTCCTATTCCACCAGTTACTATAGCAACTTTTCCTTTTATTGAATCTACCTCAAATCCATTTCCTGAAGGACCCATAATATCAATTTCATCATCTTTCTTTAATTCACTTAGTTTCTTTGTTCCTTTTCCTACTACTGCATAAAGAAACTCTATTTCATTATCTCTGCAATCATGAATACTTATTGGTCTTGGAAGAACTAGTCCTTCTTCCCAAGCCTTTAACATATAAAATTGACCTGGTACTGTATCAAACTTTCCTTCTACAGTAAGTTTAAATATCCCGTCGGAAATTTCTATATTTTCCTTTACTTTTTCCTTTGAATATTCCACTTAAACTACTCCCTTCCAAGCTCTTTTTGCATTTTTAATACTTCTTTTCTTGAACATTCATCAAAATTCTTTTCTCCATTTTCATATTTTTTATATGCAAGAAGAATTCCTCTTGATGAATTTACAACTCCACCATTTCCATCTTTAAGATATACATTGGCTTCTTTTGCTCCACCACCTTGCGCTCCAAATCCTGGTATTAGGAAAAATGTTTTACCAAAGTTTTTTCTTATCTCTTTTCCGTCTTCTAATGTTGTGCATCCAACAACTCCACCTATGGAACTGTATCCGCATTGCCCCATAACTTTTTCTCCTAGTCTTTCTAACTTTTCTCCAACAATTTCATAAACTCTTCTTCCAGAACCACTTTGAATATATTCAAAATCTTTTGAGCCAGGATTGGATGTTCTAACTAGTGCAAATAATCCCTTTTCTTTATTTTGAAGGTATGGCATGTATGGTTCTATACTATCCATTCCCATATATGGATTTACAGTTATAAAATCTGTTTCAAAATCTCCCTCAAAATGAGCTTTTGCATACATTTCAGCTGTTTTTGAAATATCTCCTCTTTTTACATCTGATATTGCTATGCATCCAACCTTTTTTATATATTCAAGTGTTCTCTTATAAGCCATAAGTCCTTTTAATCCGAAAGACTCATAATATGCAATTTGAACTTTGTAACAAGCTACAGCATCATGTGTTGCATCTATAATTTTTCTATTAAACTGAAATATTGCATCCTCAATATTTTCATAATTCTTTAAAAATCTTTGTGGTATATAACTTAAATCCGTATCTAATCCTACACAAACATTTCCCTTTTTATTTACTTCTTCATATAATCTATCTATAATCAAAACCATTTCCCCCTTTATTAATTAGTTACCTTTTCATATACAACACGTCCACCTTTAATGGTCATGACTACATCACCCCAAACTTCTTTGCCATCAAACGGTGTGTTTTTTCCTTTAGATTCAAAGTCATTAGAATTTATTGTATACTGTTTATCTAAGTCAACTAATACTAAATCTCCTTCAAATCCTAGAGTTATTTGTCCTTTATTTACCCCCATTATCTCAGCAGGTCTTTTTGACATAAGCTCTGATAACTTATTTAGTGATATATTTTCTTCACGAACAAGCTTTGTATAACATACTGGGAATGAAGTTTCTATTCCTGAAATTCCTGGAGAACCTTTCTTTTTATCTTCCTTTGTATGTGGTGCATGGTCTGTTGCTATTACATCTACAGTTCCATCTTTTATTCCTTTTATTAATGCATCCACATCTTCTCTTTCTCTAATTGGAGGATTTACTCTATAAACATCTTCTCCTACTAAAGCTAAGTGATGAGGGGTTACCTCACAAGTTACTTTTACTTCATTTTCCTTAGCTTCTTTTACATATTTGATTGCTTCTTTTGTACTAATATGTGCCATATGAAGATTGCAACCTGTAAATTTACAAAGTGCTATGTCTCTCCAAGTCATTAAATTTTCTGCAACTCTCATATCAACATTGCTCATCTCAGGACTTTCTGCATGAGAAATTACAGTTATACCTTTTGATTTCGCCTTTATCATTGCTTCCATCATTATTTTATTATCTTTAACACCTTTTCCGTCATCTGATATAAACTTAGTACTACATGGTAATTTATCTAAATGAGATATATCTTCTCCCTTTAAATCCTTTGTAATTGATACTATCTGATTTACCTCTATAAGTCCTACTGATTGTGCTTTTTCTTTTACATAATTAACAACTTCCATATCTGAACATACAGGATTTGTATTTGCCATAAGATTAACCGTTGTATATCCTCCTCTTACAGCAGCCCTACTTCCTGTTATAATATCTTCTTTATTAGTGAATCCTGGATCTCTAAAATGTGCATGTAAATCTATAAATGCTGGCATTAAAACTTTACCTTTTCCATTTATAATTTCACAATCTTTTGATAGGTTTTTTCCGATATCGTAAATTTTATTTTTGTATATATAAACATCTCCATAGAAATCTTGCGCCCAATCAACAATTCTTACATTCTTTATTAATAATTCCATTTACTCTACCCCCAATACCTTAGCTATTAATGCCATTCTTACAAACATTCCAAACCTTGCTTGTTTAAAATAACATGCTCTTTTATCATCATCTACATTTGTTGATATTTCATTTACTCTAGGTAATGGATGAAGAACCATCATGTCTTCTTTTGCCACATTCATTTTTTCTTTATCTAGTACATAAGTGTCTTTTAGTCTTATATACTCTTCTTTATCTTCAAATCTTTCTTTTTGAACTCTTGTCATGTAAAGAATATCAAGTTCGCCTATTACATCTTCTAACTTATCAACTTCTTTAAACTCTATATTTCTTTCATTTAAGAATTCTTTTATATAATCTGGAATTTTTAATTCTTTTGGTGAGATTAAAATGAATTTATTATTTTCATATCTTGATAATGCTTTAACTAAAGAATGCACTGTTCTACCGAATTTTAAATCTCCGCATAGTCCAATTGTATGATTAGAAAAATCACCTTTTATCCTTCTAATGGTAAGTAGATCTGTTAATGTTTGAGTTGGGTGTTGGTGTCCACCATCACCTGCATTTATGATAGGTACATAAGAATGTTTACTTGCAACTTCTGCTGCACCTTCCTTTGGATGTCTTATTGCTATAACATCTGTATAACCTGAAACTATTTTTATTGTATCTTCTAAGCTTTCACCTTTTGATACTGAACTACAGTTAGCATCTGAAAATCCAAGTACCTTTCCACCAAGTCTTAACATAGCAGCTTCAAAGCTTAATCTAGTTCTAGTGCTTGGCTCATAAAATAGTGTAGCTAATAGTTTTCCTTCACAAACTTTTGAATATTTTTTTGGATTTTCTATAATCTTATCTGCTAAAGAGAATACTTCTTCTAATTCTTCTACAGAAAAATCCATTGGGTCAATTAAATTTCTTCCTTGTAACATCTCTATTCCTCCTTTATAGTCTCACTGGACCAATTTAAAAGGTATAATAAAAAATGCCTTTCCAAGATTTTGGAAAGGCATGAGTATACTAATATATAATAAAATACGCTCTATATACTTATAAAGACAAAAACCCTTTGTCTACCCTTTCCAGTATCTCGTACTGAATTAAAGGCACGCTTATTAACTTTTAGGTAATTATACCATAATAAAAACTTAAAATCAATATAAAACATGAAATCACCTCTACACAATAATGTAGAGGTGATTTCATCCTAACATAATTCTGTAAAAAATTAAAAGTGTACAGTTTTTCGCACACTTTTTGAAACAAATAAATAATAAGTGTAATATTTTCCGTACACTACACTTATTATTTGAATTTTTTTGTATGGTTTTCCGTACAATTTAAAATAATATATGATGTTTTGTCATCTTTTCATACAGGGTTGTTCTACTTATATTCAGATTGTTCAAAAAGCCCCCAACAATTGGGGGCTTTTGTTTACGCCAAAATTCTTTTATGCGATAGCATTCGAAAAATATTTATTATGTATGTTAATTTGGAATAAATTTGAATTAATGTACACAAAAAATAATGCGATAGCACCATGGCTATCTTTTTCATATTCTGAACTGCCGCTGTAAGTAGGCACTGCTCAGAAACATTTTTAATTCCTCGCATGCGACAATAACGTAGCCCATGTAATTCTTTTGAATCAGCAAAGCTACGCTCAATCTTTTCTTTACGTCGTTTGTAAATACTTTTACCTTTTTCTGTTTTAGTAAAGCTAAAAATTTGATCTTTATAGTCTTCCCAAACATGACGACGTATAGTTCTATTAATGGATTTATCAGATGTTAAGCAATTATTTTTATATTTGCAATAAGCACAATGCTCCGCATTACTTAAATATTCTTTATAACCTTCCCTCGTAGTAGTTCTATATTTTAAAAAGCAATTATTAATACACACATATCCATCTAATTCTTTAACATACTGAAATCTATATTTTGTATATTTTCCTTTAACATGGGGTCCTAAACGGAACCCAAAAACACCTTGATAATTTTTGTCTGAAATTTGTTTACAAATAGGATTCGTAGAATATCCGGCATCTGCTACTAAATATTTTGTATTAAAATTAAACTTTTCTATTTGAGTTTCTATTCTTTTAACATAAGGATCTACATCGTTTATATTCCCGGGAGTAACATGAACGTCTGTTATAATATTATACTTTCCGTCAACAGTTCTATGATCTAAATAAAAAAAGCCTTTAGGTTTTCCATCTCTAACCATATATCCACTGTCTGGATCAGTTGTACTTACTTTTATTTCCTTAGTTTCAGCTATTTTAGTCTTTTTTTTTAGAGGCTTTTTATTATGATTAATTCTATCTTTATTAATGTCATTCTCTAATTCATCAAAGTATTCCTTTGTGGATTTAGTTATTTCTTTTTTAATAAATTTATGTTTATTAGCGTTAGCTTTTAAGTGAGTAGAATCAGTATATAGAATTTTGCCATCAACCAAGTTTCTATTAATAGCTTGAAATACAATATTATCAAATATTTCTTGATGTATATTTGTATTACTAAATCTTTTTGTTCTATTCTGGCTTATAGTGGAATGACTTGGTATTTTATCAGTAAGTCCATATCCTAAAAACCATCTGTAAGCTACATTTACCTGGATTTCTTTTACAAGCTGACGCTCTGAACGTATACCGAATAGGTATCCTATAAAAAGCATTTTAAATAATACAACTGGATCCACTGATGGTCTGCCATTATCAGCACAATATAAATCCTTAGTTAAATCTCTTATAAATGAAAAGTCTATGTATTTATCTATCTTTCTAAGTATGTGATTTTCAGGTACTAAATTTTCTATATAAACTAGTTCTAATTGATTTTGTTTTCTTTCATTATTAGTAAGCATTTTTCCTCCGTAGGAGCCCTAACGGGCTAAAAGATTTATTGTTCTAAAATATATATTCTACATAAACACTAAAAATCCTTTTTGTAATAAATGTAAAAAGGCTGTTGACAAATTATGTTTATCAACAGCCTGATGAAATCACCTCTACACAATAATGTAGAGGTGATTTCATTAAATCTAATCATTAACCAATTTTTATAGTTCTATATATAACAACATTATAATTTACATGGGGAGTTTATAATGTTATTAATCATTTTTTACTAACTTAATGATTTAATTTTTTAAGTTAGAATGTAAAATAGTATTTTCAATGAACACTATTTTATATTAGCAATAACTGTGCCAACTTTATTATTTTATAAACATTTTTTTGAATTTATTTAATTTTAGACCTATTTTTACTTAAATAATCACTTCTTTTTTATTTTTACATTATTCTATTTATTTAATTTTAAAGCTTTAGCTGCTTTAGTCTTGTTTCCATTAAAAGCTGTAATGGCATTTAATATGGTTTCTTTTTCAGTCTTCTTTATGACATCTTCTAATTTTTCTACAGAAAATTCAGTAACTCTCCCCACTATATCATATGGTAAATGCTTCAAACTTATTTTTTCATCGTATTCTACAATATTTACTGCTCTTTCTATAACGTTTTCTAACTGACGCACATTTCCAAGCCAGCTATAAGACATTAGCTTTTTCATAGCTTTACTTGAAATTCCTTGAACTTCTTTATCAAGTTTTGTACATATTTTATCTAATAAAAACGTTGTCAATGGAACTATATCTTCTATTCTATCTCGTAGTGCAGGTATATTAACTGTAACTACATTTAATCTATAATATAAATCCTCTCTAAAACTACCTTCTTTAACCATCTTAGATAGATTCTTATTGGTAGCAGCAATCACTCTTACATCAATTTTTTTACAAGATTCTGCTCCTATTTTTTCAAGTTCCTTTTCTTGAAGGAATCTCAATAACTTAGCTTGCATATGTAATGGCATATCGCCGATTTCATCTAAAAATATAGTTCCACCATCTGCAATTTCGATTTTACCCATTTTTCCTTCTTTTTTAGCTCCTGTAAACGCTCCCTTCTCATATCCAAATAATTCGGATTCAAGAAGTTCCCCTGGAATAGCGGCACAGTTAACCTTTACAAAATTCTCATAAGCTCTGTTGCTAGATTTATGTATAGCATGGGCAAATAATTCTTTTCCAGTACCACTTTCCCCTATTAATAATACATTTGATTTTGTAAGAGCTGCTTTTTTTGCTAACTCTTTAGCTTTTTGAATCTTAGGACTTTCGCCAATTATATTCTCAAAAGAATATATAGCTGAGTTTTTCTTTTTTAATTTATTATTTTTATTATTTTTATTATGTTTTTTAGGATTTTCCTCAAAACTACTTATTTTCTTATATAACAAATTAAAATCTTTTGTATCTCTAAATAATACTTTACCAACAGCTCCTTGAACTTCATTATTTTTAAATATAGGTATTCTTGTTGCTATGGTATATCCCCCTCTTATCTTTTGGATTTCAGAAGATTCAGCTACACCTGTTTTTGCTACTATATGCATCCTTGTGTTTTCGATTACATCAGTAACATGTTTTCCAATAATCTTATCTCTATCCACCTCCAAAAATTCAGCATAAGCTTTACTTAACATAGTTATGTATCCATTTGTGTCCACAACCACAATGCCATCATAACTAATGTCTAGAATAGTATCTAAAACTTCCCTAGCACTTTCTTCTTTGTTTAATGTTTTGTTAATGCCAAATGTCCCCACATTGATTATCCTTTCTACAAATAGTTTTAAATTTATATATTCCCACAATATATATAATTACATAATAAGGTTACTTATTGCAATAATATCTAAATAAATTATTTGTTTTTACTATAATAAGAAATGTACTCATGAAAACATAATATTTTCACGAGTACATTTCTATCTTTCTTCTCTATAATATGCATTTCCAAGCCAGTTTGGCGGTGCATTCTTTTTATTACTTCTAATTGATAATGCAACAAGTATAATTACAGTTACCACATAAGGAAGCATGTCTATTAAGTATTGTGATACATGGGCTGTTAATATTTCAAATCTAAAGGCCACTATACCAAGCCCTCCAAAAAGGTAAGATCCTATTATAGCTTTATATGGATTCCATGCTGCAAAAATTACTAAAGCTACAGCAATCCATCCTCTACCTGCTGTTACATTTTCCTGCCATGAAGGAATGTATACAAGTGAAAGGTATGCTCCACCAAGCCCACATAATGCTCCACCTATAAGAATATTTACATATTTATATAGACTTACACTTATACTTGATGCATCTGCACAGGCTGGGTTTTCTCCAACAGCTCTTAAATTTAATCCTATTCTAGTATTGTAAATGTATATTCCAAGAATTATAGCAAGTACATAAGATATATAAACGAATATGTCATGATTAAATAATATAGGTCCTATAAACGGTATTTTGCTTAAAATAGGTATAGGATATATATGAAAAAATCCTTTTACAGCTTCAGGTGTTTTTTGTCCAATTAAATTTAGCCCTTTTCCAACTAAACTTGAAAATCCAGTTCCGAATATACTTAATGTAAGTCCTGAAACTACTTGATTAGCTTTAAGTCCTACTGTTAAAAATGCATATATTAAAGCTCCAATTGTTCCAGCTAAGGCACCTGCAATAATTGATAAAACTGGACTTTGAGTTTTTATACTTACTGCAAAACCCATAACTGCGCCCATAAGCATCATGCCTTCTACACCTAAGTTTAAATTTCCAACCTTCTCAGTTAATATTTCTCCAAGTGTAGCTAGTAGTAAAGGAGTTCCTGCAACTACAGCCGCATTTAAAAATGATATCATTAAATCCATATTTAAACCTCCTTCGCCACTTGTTTATTTTTCTTCTCATTAACTTTTTTATTATTTGAAAATTGTACTTTATATTTAGTAAAGAATTCACTTCCTAAAACAAAGAATAATATTGTTCCTTGTATAACAAGTGCCGCAGCATCTGGAATTCCAAATGCAGTTTGTATATAAGCTCCACCTTGAAGCAAAGCTGCGAACAATATTGAAACTAATAAAATTAAAGGAGCACTTAAAGATGCAAGCCATGTTACAATTATTGCCGTATATCCAACTCCCCCTGCAACTTCTACTGACAATGTGTTATTTATAGCCGATGCTTGTATCATTCCTACAAGTCCACAAAGTCCACCACTTAAAAATATAGCACCAAGTATTGTCTTTTTTATGTTAATTCCAGCATACTTAGCTGTTTTTTCGCTTTCTCCAAGGACACTTATTTCATATCCTTTTTTAGTATATTCCATAAATATATACATTAAAATCACAAGAATTATTGCAATAATCCATCCTGCATGAATTCCTAAAACCTTTGGAAGTATTGCATTATCAGTAAAGTTTTTTATTTTAGGAAATCCCATTTCACTGGGATCTTTCCACAAGTCATATTGAAGATATGTGACAAAACTTATTGCTATATAATTCATCATCAAAGTTGTTATTGTTTCATTTGTACCAAACTTTGATTTAAAATACGCAGGTATAAACGCCCAAAGTCCCCCTCCTATAACTCCAGCAATAGCCATAGCACTAAGTAACACTATCTGTGGTAAATTTGAAAAATGCAAGGCTACAAATGATGCTAAAAATGCACCCATAATAATTTGTCCTTCTCCACCAATGTTCCAAAACTTCATTTTAAAAGCTACAGCTATTCCAAGAGAAGATATTATAAGTGGAATTGCTTTTATTATTGTTTGTTTTATTTTATATTCAGAGCCAATAGAGCCTTTCATCATAGATGAATAAACATTTATAGGATTAAGTCCTAACACAGATATAAAAATTCCAACTAAGACAAGTGCCAAAATAATAGCTAAAATTCTTATTCTTATACTTTCACTTCTACTAATTTCACTTTTCTTTACAATTTTAAGCATCTAAAGCCTCCTCCTCTAATTTTTTACCTACCATAAGCATTCCTATTTCTTCTCTTGATGTATTTTTAGCATTAAGAATTCCTGTAATCTCCCCATTGTACATAACCATAACTCTATCGCACAGTTCCATTAATACATCTAAATCTTCTCCTATATAAATTATTGAACTTCCTTTTTTCTTTTCTTCATTTATAAGTTCATATATTGTATAGCATGTATTAACATCTAATCCCCTTACAGGATAGGCCATTATAAGAAGTTTAGGATTTAAACTAAGCTCTCTTCCAAGTAATATTTTTTGAATATTTCCGCCAGACAAATATCTTATTGGGTAATTTATACTAGGAGTTTTTATTTCTAATGTTGATACCATTTCTTTAGCTTTTGCTTCAATTGGTTTTCTTTTTATAAACATACCCTTTTGGCTTTGATAATTTTTAAGTAATATGTTGTCTACCATATCCATAGAAGCAACAAGTCCCATTCCCAGTCTATCCTCTGGTATAAAACTCATGCTTATACCCTTTGTTATTATGTCTCTTGGGTTTTGCCCTTCTATATTTTCACCTTCAAAAATTATCTCCCCATCTTTTATTTTGTGAATACCAGCTATAGCTTCACATAGTTCTTTTTGTCCACTACCTGCTACTCCAGCAATCCCCAAAATTTCTCCTTTAAACACATCAAAATTAATATTCTTTATAATTTCTAATTTATCTTCATTTAATACCTTTAGATTTTTTACCTCTAAAAGTTTGTTTTCCTTTTTAAATGGAACTGTTTTTATTGATAATTCTACTGAACGTCCAACCATAAGTTCCGTTAATTCTTTTGGATTACTATCTTTTTTATTTACTGTTTTTATTGTTTCGCCTTTTCTCAAAATAGTTATCCTATCTGCCATTTTCATAACCTCATCCATTTTATGAGTTATAAAAATAACAGCGCACCCTTCACTTTTCATCTTATCAATTATTTTAAAAAGTTTTTCACTTTCTTGAGGAGTAAAAACCGCTGTAGGTTCATCTAGTATTAATATGTTAGCTCCCCTATATAATACTTTTAATATTTCTAAATTCTGCTTTTCGCCAACAGACATTTCATAAACACTTTTATTAAGTTCAACTTCCAAATTAAATTTGTCTATTATATTCTGTATCTTCTGAATATTTTTCTTTTTATTTAAGAACAACTTCCCCTTTTGTCCAAATATTATATTTTCAACAGCTGTCATATTATCAACTAACTTAAAATGCTGATAAATCATTCCTATTCCTGAATCTATAGCATCTTTTGGTGATGCAAATTTAACCTCTTTTCCATGTACTAGTATTGAACCACCATCAGGGGTATATACCCCTGATAGCATGTTCATTAATGTACTTTTTCCTGCTCCATTTTCCCCTAAAAGAGCATGAACTTCTCCACCGTAAACTTCTAAATTTATATTATTATTAGCTATAACTTTTCCAAATCTTTTAGTTATATTGTTCATTTTTATATATGGAATTTTATTTTGCTCCATTTTGAACTCCTTCTACAAACCAATCAAATTGTAATAACTCTTGATCTGTCATAACTTTTCCTTTGGAAATCTTCTCTGCACCTTTATTATCCTTAATAGGACCTTCAAATATCTTGTTCTTTCCTGAAATTATTTCTTCTTTAACTTGTTTTACTTTTTCTTCTGCTTCCTTAGGTGCATTTTTTGTAAGAGGTGAAAGATCAACTATTCCATCTTTAAGTCCTCCCCAATAGCTATCATTTTTCCATGTACCATCTACAATAGATTTTATTTGTTTTACATAGAATGGTCCCCAGTTCCACACAGGAGCTGTCATATATGCTTTTGGTGCTTTACTTTCCATATCAGTGTTATATCCTATTGAAAATGCACCTTTTTCTTCTGCTGCTTGTTGAGGTCCTGCTGTATCTTGATGTTGAGTAATTACATCTGCACCTTCATCTAATAGTGCTTTGCCTGCTTCTTTTTCTTTTGCAGGATCATACCAAGTGTTAGTCCACTTAACTTTTACTACAGCCTTAGGATTTACAGATCTAACTCCTAATGTAAAAGCATTTATTCCTCTAACTACTTCTGGCATTTCGTGTGCTGCTACATACCCAATTACATTGCTTTTAGTCTTCATTCCTGCAACTATACCTGATAGATATCTTGCTTCATATATTCTTCCAAAATAATTTGATAAGTTGTCAGCCACTTTATTTCCTGAACAATGCATAAATTTAACTTCTGGATGATCTTTGGATGATTTTAACATTCCATTAAGAAAACCAAAGCTTGTTCCAATTATTACATTACATCCTTGATCAATCATACTTTCAACTGTGTTTTGAACTTCAGCATCATCTTCTTTTACTGATTCCTGAATTACGGATGGCTTTATTCCAAGTTCTTTTTCTAAATACTTTCTTCCTTGATCATGAGAATATGTCCAACCACCATCACCCACTGGTCCAACATACAAAAATCCAACTTTAATGTCTTCATAACTTAATTTTTTTCCCTTATTTTCATCACTATTGGTTGCTTTACTATTTCCACATCCAGTTAATAATGTTCCTATAGTAAAAACTAAAATCAATAATATTGAAGTTATCTTTTTCATTAACATATCCCCCTTATGAAATTAAATTTATATTAATTTTTAAAAATAACCTTACCATTTTTCATGGATTCCACTATAGCTAAAGATTCTACAGTTACACCTTTATTCTCTATAGTTTTTCGTCCATTTTGGAATCCTTTTTCTATTACAATACCCACACCTTGTACCTCTCCGTTTGCTTCTCTTACTATGTCTATAAGACCACAAGCTGCATTTCCATTAGCTAAAAAATCATCTATAATTAAAACTTTATCTTCAGTATTTATATATTTTTTAGATACCCTAACCTTATAAGATTTATTTTTTGTAAAAGAAAAAACTTCTGATTCATAAGTATTCTCGTCCATATTACTTCCTTGATGTTTTTTTGCAAATACAACAGGAACATTAAAATATTGAGCTGCTATACACGCTATTCCTATTCCAGATGCTTCTATTGTAAGTATTTTTGTTATCTCCTTATTTTCAAATCTTCTCTTAAACTCTTTCCCTATTTCATTTAATAACTTGACATCTATCTGATGATTTAAAAAGCTATCTACCTTTAATACATCTTCTCCAAATACATTCCCATCTTCTAAAATTCTTTTTTTTAATAATTCCATATAATATACCTTCTCCTATTCTTTATTAGTAAATAAAAAAACTCCCTTTATTTAACAAGGGAGCTTATAATCTTTCTAATCATATACTATTATATTATAAGAACATATGTAAAAAATACTACTATATACATATGATAAATTCAATATAATAATACATGAATATAAACACCCGTAGTCAAATAGTTTAAGGCCATTTGGTAGAAACAATCGAACCATATTTTCGATCATATACGAATTTACGAACATTATTTAATTTTTTATAAAAATCATTCGATACATTGATTTATATTAAATATGATAATTCAAATTTCTACAAAAAGCAAGAGTCAAATAAAAAATTCTAGATAAATTTAAAATTATACCTAGAATTTTTTATATTTAATTTATTTACTATTATAAACTTCTAAATCCAATTCTTTTTCTGAATTACTCATTATTATTGTAGTTGCTGCATTTCCTGTAACATTAACTACAGTTCTTAGCATATCTACTATTCTATCTACACTTAATACTAGGGCTATTCCTTCAAGTGGAAGTCCAACTTGTTCAAGCACCATAGATAACATTACTACTCCTGCTCCTGGCACTCCAGCTGTTCCTATAGATGCTAGTGTAGCTGTTAAAACTACCATTAGCATTTGATGCATTGATAGATTAACTCCAACTAATTGAGCTATGAATATAGTTCCTACCCCTTGCATTATAGAAGTACCATCCATATTAACTGTAGCACCTAATGGAATTGTAAAACTTGCAATTCCTTTTGATGCACCCATCTTTTCTTCACAAGTTTTTAAACTCATTGGAATAGATGCATTACTACTAGATGTACTAAATGCAACTAACATAACCGGCCAAAATTTCTTTAAGAAAGTTATCGGATTTACTCCACCTAAGAATTTAAGTGAAGGTGCATACACTATTATAATTTGAAGTGCTAATGCTACCGAAACTGTAATAAGATATTTTAGTAATGGAATTAATGCATTTATACCTTGGAAAACAATAACCTTTGATATTAATGCAAATACACCAACTGGTGCAGCAAGCATAATAACATTGATCATTTTTAATAATACTTCATTTATTTGAGATATTATATTAGAAAGAGGCTTTGCTTTTTCCCCTATTAATGTAATACATACCCCAAATAAAATAGCAAATACTATTATTTGTAACATATCTCCTTTTACCATAGCATCTATTGGATTAGTAGGAATCATGTTTACAAACATATCCATTATAAATGGCGGTTTACTTGTCTTAACTGCTGAAGTTGCTTGAGAAGCTAAACTTATGCCTGTCCCCATTCCAGGGTTCATAAAGTTTGCAACTATCATCGCTAAAACTATTGCAAAAGCTGTAGTGAAAAGAAAATATATTATGGTCTTTACTCCAACTCTACCTAACTTTTTAACATCTCCAATACTAGCAACACCACATATTAAAGAACATAAAACAAGCGGTACTACTAACATTTTTATTGATCTTAAAAACATCTCACCTAGTGGAGATAGCACCCACTTACTTAAGCTATCATTGATTTCCTTTGGGAAAAATATATTTGCAATTACTCCAAATAATATTCCCAATCCTAAAGCCAAAAGTATCTTTACAGCTAAAGATATCTTTTTAGTTTTTTTCATCTGTTATCCACCTCATATATTTAATTTTAATAATTTTGGTCATGATATTATAACATTTGTTTAATAATTGTTCAATAAAATTATTAAACTACACATTTTATCTATTTTTCATGACCATTTATCCCTATAATTAAAAACACCTTCCTGTAACGAAGGAAGGTATTATGGTGCGCCTAACAGGATTCGAACCTGTGGCCTCCGGATTCGAAGTCCGTAACTCTATCCAGCTGAGCTATAAGCGCACAAAACAAAAAATAAAAATGGAGCGGGTAAGGGGAATCGAACCCCTGTGTTCAGCTTGGAAGGCTGACGTTCTACCATTGAACCATACCCGCACAGAATGCATTTTAAAATACATATTAAATTATTTAAATTGGTGATCCACCGGGGAATCGAACCCCGGACAACATGATTAAAAGTCATGTGCTCTACCGACTGAGCTAGTGAATCAAAATGGCTGGGATAGCAGGATTCGAACCTACGCATGTAGCAGTCAAAGTGCTATGCCTTACCGCTTGGCGATATCCCAATACTGGGGTGAACGAAGGGACTTGAACCCTCGACAACCAGAATCACAATCTGGCGCTCTACCAACTGAACTACGTCCACCATTTATGGTGCGTCTTAAGAGATTCGAACTCCTGGCCCACGCCTTAGAAGGGCGTTGCTCTATCCAGCTGAGCTAAAGACGCATATTGGAGCGGGTAAGGGGAATTGAACCCCTGTGTTCAGCTTGGAAGGCTGACGTTCTACCATTGAACCATACCCGCGTATTTGGTCGGGGTAGCAGGACTTGAACCCGCGGCCTCATGGTCCCAAACCACGCGCGCTACCATCTGCGCTATACCCCGTTATAAGTTATATTGATTTTTTACATAAATGGTGCGCCATCGGGGACTCGAACCCAGGGCCCACTGATTAAGAGTCAGTTGCTCTACCATCTGAGCTAATGGCGCATTTTATGGTGCGTCTTAAGAGATTCGAACTCCTGGCCCACGCCTTAGAAGGGCGTTGCTCTATCCAGCTGAGCTAAAGACGCATACTTTGGAGCGGGTAAGGGGAATCGAACCCCTGTGTTCAGCTTGGAAGGCTGACGTTCTACCATTGAACCATACCCGCATATTTGGAGCGGAAGACGAGATTCGAACTCGCGACGTTCACCTTGGCAAGGTGACGCTCTACCACTGAGCCACTCCCGCTTATGGTGCAGGTGAAGGGAGTCGAACCCCCATGCCAAAGGCGCTAGATCCTAAGTCTAGTGCGTCTGCCAATTCCGCCACACCTGCACGTATAAAGTTTAAATAATAAATTGGTGATCCACCGGGGAATCGAACCCCGGACAACATGATTAAAAGTCATGTGCTCTACCGACTGAGCTAGTGAATCAAAATGGCTGGGATAGCAGGATTCGAACCTACGCATGTAGCAGTCAAAGTGCTATGCCTTACCGCTTGGCGATATCCCAATACTGGGGTGAACGAAGGGACTTGAACCCTCGACAACCAGAATCACAATCTGGCGCTCTACCAACTGAACTACGTCCACCATGTTTATGGTGCGCCATCGGGGACTCGAACCCAGGGCCCACTGATTAAGAGTCAGTTGCTCTACCATCTGAGCTAATGGCGCATTTTATGGTGCGTCTTAAGAGATTCGAACTCCTGGCCCACGCCTTAGAAGGGCGTTGCTCTATCCAGCTGAGCTAAAGACGCATACTTTGGAGCGGGTAAGGGGAATCGAACCCCTGTGTTCAGCTTGGAAGGCTGACGTTCTACCATTGAACCATACCCGCATACTTGGAGCGGAAGACGAGATTCGAACTCGCGACGTTCACCTTGGCAAGGTGACGCTCTACCACTGAGCCACTCCCGCTTAAAAGTGGTCGGGGTAGCAGGACTTGAACCCGCGGCCTCATGGTCCCAAACCACGCGCGCTACCATCTGCGCTATACCCCGTTGCAACATTTCCTGTTTTCTCTCGGAAATGTTTTGTGCCTTAACGACATGGATTATTCTACACTATATTTTATAATACGTCAATACTTTTTTTAAATTTTTTAAAGCTTTTCCTCTATGACTTATAGAATTTTTTTCTTTAGGTGTCATTTCCGCTGTTGTTTTCTTGTATTCAGGCACATAAAATAAAGGATCATAGCCAAATCCATTTTCCCCTCTTTGCTCTTCTAATATGTACCCTTTAACCTCACCTTGTACTGTTATTGTTCTAGCTTCATCAATAATAAGTTCCATTGCACAAACAAATTTTGCTTTTCTATCTTCAAATTTAACTTCTTTTAATTTAGAAAGTAATTTTTCATTATTTTTTTTATCATTTCCATGTTCTCCAGCATATCTTGCAGAATAAACTCCTGGTTCTCCATTTAAAACCTCTACCATAAGCCCTGAATCATCTGCAAGTACCATAGCGTCTTTTACTATTTTAAATATTTCATATGCTTTAATATGAGCATTTTCTGCAAATGTTGTTCCGTTTTCTTCTACATCTATATCAATGCCTACTTCTTTTAGAGAAATTACATCTAAATCAAATTCTTTTAACATCTCTTTAATTTCTTCTATTTTATGTTGATTATTACTTGCTACAATAAGTTTCTTCATTAATACTCCCCCAATTAAAGTTAATTATGTTTTTATATTTTAAAAAGTTCATCTCTTTCAACAGAATGAATTTTTATTTCTTTTTCATTTTCAACTAATATCTTACCTTCTTTTATGATTTTACCCACTAAAGAAGCCTTTATTCCATTTCCTTTTAATTTCTCAACTAATTTTTGTCCATTTCTACATGTTATAAGCATACTTCCTGAAGATATAAACTTTAAAGGATCTATCTTAAATAAATCACATAGCTTTTGAGTTATATTGGTGATAGGTAATTTATCCTTATATATTCTAAAACCTAACCCACTTCCTTCTGAAACTTCCCACAATGCTCCTAGAAGTCCCCCCTCAGTTATGTCATGCATAGAATTAACTCCAAACTCTCCTGAAATTTTTCCTTCCTTTATAACACTTATATAATTTATATAACTTTTAGCTTCATTAATTTCTTTGTCAGTTAAAACTTTTCTTGCTCTTTCACAATAATCATTGACTAAAATAGAAGTTCCCTCAAGACAAAGTTGTTTTGTTACTATTATATCATCACTTTCCTTTGCACCTCCAGTAGACACCGCCTTTCCACTTTTAGTTTTTCCTATTACAGTACATGATACTATAATCTTATTTACAGCATCAGTAACCTCAGTATGTCCACCCAATATTTCCACATTTAACACCTTAGTTTCTTCACTAATTTCTTTCATTATATTTTTAATATCTTCTAAAGTTGAACTTGGAGGTGCTAATATAGTAACCAATATTCCTAAAGGTTCAACTCCACTAGATGCTACATCATTACAATTTATATGCACAGCTAATTTTCCTATATTAGAGATAGCTCCTGTTATTGGATCTGTAGATAGTACGCATTCATTTTCTCCAAAATCAACCACACTACAATCTTCTCCAATTCCACTTCTTATCCTAACTTCTTCTCTTTTTATTCCTCTATTTTCATTTATAATACTTTTTAAATCTTTCCATTCAAGCTTACCTGTTTTCATAAAATTCTCCCCTTTATTAAAATAAAACTATCATCATTTAGTATATCTATTCATATTATTTTATAAGGATTAATTTATGGTGGTGTAAATATGTTAAGATATATAGGGCCTTTCCTACGAATGAATAAACTAAGTATAGATCAAATACAAAGCCAACTATTTCACTTATCTAAAGAATCTATTAAAAGTCTTGTTCTATCTTCAAAGTTTGGTATTGTAATAGATCATAAAAAACTTAATTTGAAAAACCTACCTCGTACTGATATTAACACATTGAAATCAATTTCTCCACTTTTATGTGTTTATAAAAAATCCAGTGCAAAACTTAAAAATAAAAACAATAAATTATGTTGGGATGATGGCAAACAAAAGAAAGATATTAATATATTCAGCAATGGCTATATGGCTTTATCCCTATTAGAACTTGTTGATTATTATAAAACCTTTAAAAATATAGATGAAAAAAAATATAATATGAGTATTCTTTATACAGAAATAGCAAGAAATCAATTAGAATTTTTTGTATCACACATGAGAGACGAGTCAGGTCTATTTGTAGATAAAAAAGATTCAACTGATCCTCTAACAGGGAAAATCCAACTTAAACCTAAAAATAAACCATTTAGATTTTCCGAACAAGCATTGCTAATGAATGGTTTTTATAAATGCTCCACTTTTTTAGAAGGTGATATTAAAGATGCATTTAAGACATTTTCACTGGATATATTAAAAATGTTCTTTGACTTTAAAGATGAACTTTACAATATCTCTTTTAGTGAAAAATGCAACCTTTGCTTTAATCTAAATGTATTTTATACTTATTCCCAAATGGAGGAGGTTAAACCTCTACTTTTGGATATTTTTGATTTAATTTATGAAGAATATAATACTTTATTAAAAGATAGCATAACTGATATTTCACTTATGTACTTAAACTCTGCAATGTTGTTTGAACATACAAATATGTTTAAATTTAAGAAAATAAGTGATAAGCTTTTAGAATCTCTTCTTGAATACTATAATGAAGATTTAGGTATATTCGTTAAAGAAAGTGAAGATAAAGACATTAAATTCTCTTCTGAAGAAATAGTTTTATATCTTATATCTTTATTATATAATTTATCTTCTAATGATATTGATAAAAAAATAATATGCAATATTTTTAAATATCAACTTGTAGATTCAGGAGTAATTCTTAGTTGGCCTGATATACCAACATTAGATGATGTTGAACATTATAAGAATTTCGAATCAAAACCTGAAAACTTGCTAGATGATCAATATTTTAAAATGGCAAATATTCAAACACCAGAACTTGCTGAACTTGCACCTGTGTTTATTAAAAATGTAACCTTTAGTAGAAGTAGCAATACATTTAAAGCTAGTAAGTCTACATTTGATAGCAGGAAAAATTTTAATTTATTTTTCTTAATACTACATTTACTAAATAAAACTTCCCAAAGTTAATGGGAAGTTTTATTTTTATCCAAGATGTAGGCTTTTTTTAAGATAACATTTCCTCTACTATTTACCTCTAATCCTTCAACATATTCTTTTCTGCACACAATAAATTTATAAACTCCTATTGGAATTGTAGCTATGTCCTCTAAAATAACTTTTTCTCCTTCATTAAATTTCTTTTGAGATTCTAATTTATTTTCACTTACTTTTGCCTTCAAGATACAATTATCAAAATTTATATTCTTATATCCAAATAAATTTTGTTTAGAATTACTAATCCACTTTTCTAAATAAGTTAGTGGCATTGTAGAGTCTCCACTGTAGTTAAGTAAAGCTATATCATAATTACCTTTATCAATAATATTTTTTAATTCTTGTTTAGAGTATCCCTGAATATCTACATTTACTTTTGCTTTTTTTAAATTTTTTTCAATAGAATTTATGACTTTTTTATTGTTGTCTTCATTATTTGCATAAACAATCTTTACTACTTCTCCATTGTATTTACTATCCTTTAAAAGTTCTTCTGCACTTTTTATATTATAACTTCTATTAGTAGAATTTAAACTGGAATTAGGTAAATAACCGTAGGTTTCCTTAAATACTTCTCCTAGTTCTTTTTTTATTTCCTCTTTATCTACAGCACATTTTATTGCTTTTCTAAACTTAATATCTTTCACAAAATTATCTTTGTTTAAATTAAAATTTAAGCTTATTCCATCACCTATTAGTTGTTTTGTATATTTTTTTTCATCTTCTATATCTCCATTTTGTAATACATTATAATCACAAAATACATCTACCCTATTTGATTTATATTGAGCCAAAGTAGAAGCCATAACTTTACTTTCTTTTATATGTATTCTATTACTAACTACATTCTTTTCATCCCAATACATATTATTCTTTTTTAAACTTATTTCTCCATCATCATATATATTTTCTATAAAGAAAGCTCCGGAATAATCTATGTTTTTATATTCACTTCTCCAATTTTTTAAATTATAAAAATTTCGCTTTAATGTAAAAACAGGTTTACTTAATATTTTAATAAAATCATCACATGGATAATTTAATCTAATTTCTAATGTATTATCTTTTCCTGGATTTATAGCAACTTGCTGAAAACTTTTCTCGCCTTCTAAATACTCTTTCACCCCAAAAATGCATTGAAGCTCATGTGCATATGTATTATCTTTTTCTTTTAAAATTCTCGAAAAAAATTCCACAAAATCTTGTGGTGCTATTTTTTCTCCATTGCTCCACCTTGCATCTTCTCTTATTTTAAATGTATAACTTAATTTATCTTTAGATACACTCCAACTACTTGCAAGACTAGGCACTATTTTGCCTTTCTCATCCATTGATACAAGTCCATCAAAGAGTGCTATTTGCAAATCTTTCTTACGTATACTATTGTCATCCAATAACAATAAATCTTGTGGCATAGAATTTACACTGTAAACTAAATAATCTCTCACATTTTCATTATATACTTTTTTAGTTATACATCCTTTTTCTATAAATAATCCAATAAATAAAAGTACAACTACTAAATATATATATAATTTTTTTTTCATATTTTCCATCCATTCTGTTAAATGATATATATCTTAATTATTAACCATATATAAAAAAATAAACAAAGTTTTGTTAATTTTTAATAACAAAACTTTGTTTTAATCGGGCAAATATTTATAAAAATTTATTTTCTTATTTTTAAACAAATCTGAAACTCTTCCCTTTAATCCTAGTTGTCTTTTAAAGAAATATCTATAATCTTCTAATACAATTTTTTTAAAAAACCAAGTTCTATTTTCTCTCTTGTGAAGTCCAGCTTCAAAAACTCCTGTTGTTATATATATACCCTTATTTATTCCTTGATTTTTCATGGCATTTAAAAATTCTTCGTAATCTTCCTTAAAGACCATATCTATTCTGTGATATTTAAATAAATTTTCTTTATATTTTCCCTTTAGATGAACTAAAATACTATTGTAGTCTTTTTCTAAAATATTATATTCTACCCCTTTTACTTTACAATTTTTATCCAAAATTCTCAGGATAGAATCAATTTTCATTCTCCTTAATTTACTTCTTCCTCTTCTAATTTCTTCACTTTTCCTTTGAAAATATATTTTATTAAATATATTCTTAATCATATATAATTCACCATCCTATAACCATGTTATATGATACGCAATACCATTTATTACTATATTATATCATTTTTTATAAAAATTGTAAAAGAGCCTAATATATAATATTCTAGACTCTTAATGGTTGTTCCTTGTTTTTTACATATTTAATTCTTTTAGAATAATTTCATTTACAATCTTAGGATTTGCTTTTCCTTTTGTAATTTTCATAACTTGACCTACAAAATATCCAAGAAGCTTAGTTTTCCCATTTTTATAACTAGTAACATTTTCGGGATTATCATGTAAAACCTTTTTTACTATCTCTAAAATTTCTTCTTTATTATTATTTTGAACTAATCCCTTTTCTTCTACTATATCCTTTGGTGATTTTCCTGTTAGAAACATTTCTTCTATAAGGTCTTTTCCTATGGAATTAGATATTATTTTTTTATCTATAAGTTTTATAAATTCTCCTAAATCCTTTGGCGAAAATTTAATTTCTTCTATTTTAATGTTATTTTTATTTAAAAGTCTTGATATGTCTCCCATAAGCCAATTGGATACCGCCTTTGCATTTTTACTTATCTTAGTTGCTTCTTCAAAAAACTCTGCCATTTCTAAACTTGATGTTATAATTTTAGTATCATATTTTGGAATCTCATATTGTTCTATAAATCTTTTTTCTTTTTCATGAGGAAGCTCTCCAATACTTTCTTTTATTTCTTCAATCCAATTATCTGAAATATTTATACTAACTAAATCTCCATCTGGGAAATATCTATAGTCATTAGCATCTTCTTTACTTCTCATAACTACAGTTTTATTATTTTCCTCATCCCATCTTCTAGTTTCTTGGATTACCTTTCCCCCATTTTTTAATACCTCTATTTGTCTTTCAAATTCATAATTAAGGGCTTTTTCTAATGCCTTAAATGAATTCATATTTTTAATTTCACATTTAACTCCAAATTCCTTATTTCCTTTTTCCCTTACTGAAATATTAGCATCACATCTTAGAGAACCTTCCTCCATTTTACAATCAGAAACGCCAATGGCTTTAAGTACACTTCTAAGATGAATAAGATACTCTACAGCTTCTTTCGAATTTCTCATATCAGGATTGGATACTATTTCAATTAGCGGAACTCCAGCTCTATTAAAATCCACAAAGGTCCCCTGTGAATTGTGAATAAGTTTTCCTGCATCTTCTTCTATGTGGATTCTTTCTATTGATATTTTTTTGGCTTCTCCATTTTCTAAAGAAATTTCTATATATCCATCTTTACATAGCGGATATTCACTTTGAGTAATTTGATAATTTTTAGGACAATCTACATAATAATAATTTTTTCTATCCATTCTGCACAACTTATTTATAGAGCAGTTTAGAGCAATTCCCGCCTTCATTCCATATTCAACTACTTTTTTATTTAACTTGGGTAATGCTCCTGGAAGCCCTAAGCATATAGGACAAACATGAGTATTAGGTTTTGCTCCAAATTCTGTACTACATCCACAAAAAGCTTTAGTTTTTGTCAGTAATTCGCAATGCACTTCAAGACCTATAATTGCTTCATAATTCATATTATCCCTCTTTTCTTCCTATAATTTAGCCATTATTTTATGAAAATCTGTAGATTGTTCATAACTATATCCTATATTAAATAGTATATCTTCTCTAAAATAATCTCCTATAAGTTGAAATCCAACAGGTAACCCCTTACTAAATCCACACGGAATTGATATTGCAGGAAGTCCAGCAATACTGGCAGGTACTGTATATTCATCTGAAGAATACATTGATAAAACTTCTTTTGTTCTTTCTCCAAATTTAAATGCTGTAACTTTAGATGTTGGAGTTATTATAGCATCAACTTCTTTTAATACTCTTTTAAAATCTTCCTTTATTAAAGTTCTAACCTTTAAAGCTTTTTCATAATATTTTTCATAACATCCTTTAGATAATACATATGTCCCTAACATAATTCTTTTTTTTACTTCTTCCCCAAATCCTTCATTTCTTGATTGAATATATATATCTTCATGTTTGTCTAATGTATTTATTCTTCTTCCATATCTTATTCCATCTATTCTTGCAAGGTTTGATGAAGCCTCCGCCGTGGAAATTATATAGTATGCTGAAAGAGAATACTCCGCTAAAGGCAATGAACAAATTTTTATTTCCGCTCCATTTTTCTCTAAAATTTTTATGGCATCTTCAATTTGCTTTCTAATACTCTCATCTAAATCTTCTTTAAAAAACTCTTTGGGCAATCCAATTCTTATGCCTGTTAAATCCTTTTTTAAACTCTCTTTATAATTTGGAACAGCTACCCTAGCACTTGTGCTATCTCTTTTATCAAAGCCACTTATGACTTCTGTTAAAATAGCACAATCTGTAACATCCCTTCCTATAGTTCCTACTTGATCAAGAGTTGATGCAAATGATATAACTCCATATCTTGATATTCTTCCGTAAGTTGGTTTGAGTCCCACCACTCCACATAATGCTGCTGGTTGCCTTACGGATCCTCCTGTTTCACTTCCTAATGATAATGGAATTTCTCTTGATGCCACCGCTGCTGTGGAACCTCCAGATGAACCACCTGGAATTCTTTCTAAGTCCCATGGATTTCTAACAATTTTAAAAGCACTATTTTCATTGGATGAACCCATAGCAAACTCATCCATATTTAATTTTCCTAATATAATTCCATTGTTTTCTTTTAACCTTGATATTACTGTAGCATCATAGGGAGATATATAATTTTCAAGGATTTTAGAAGCACATGTATTTTGCATTCCACTAACACTTATATTATCTTTAATTCCTACTGGAACTCCCCATAATCCTTTAAGCTTTTCTCCCCTTTGTATTTTTTCATCTAAAAGCTTTGCTTCTTTTAAAGCGGATTCTTTTGATAAATATAAATAAGCTCCTATTTTTTCATCAATACACTCTGTTCTAGCTATATAACTTTTAACAACTTCTTCTACCTTTACCTCTTTACTTTTAATCATATCTATAAGTTCATGGGCTGTTTTATTAAATAACTCCATATTTTCATAACCACCTTTACTCTATAACTTTAGGTACAACTATATACTCTTTATTAGATTCTGGAGCATTTTCTAGTACCTTTTTTAACTTAAGAGATTCTTCTATTTCATCTTCTCTATATTCATTTTCTATATAATAAGGATTAACTGTTATTTCTACATCATCCGTTTTTAATTCATTTATTTTTTCTATATCCTTTAATACTTTGTTTAAATGTTCTATTATCTTTTCTTCCTCATTCTCATCAAAGGATAACTTTGAAAGTCTCGCTATATATTTTATATCTTCTCTTGAAATCATTAATTACACCTTCTTTTCTTTATTTAGTGCCATTTATATTATATCATTCCTTTATAAAAAAAAATCCAGCAAAACCCCTGTGGGCTTTACTGGACATCTATTATAATAATTCCGCTCTTAACTCTTCTGGTGATTTAGGTGATATATATGATAATGGAATATCAAATATTGTATGAGCTCCTTTTTTACCTTCTTTTGAAAGTCTGTATACAGCTCTTGCATAAGCAACTATAACACTTGCTGTAAATTGAGGATTACTACTAAGTTTTAAACTAAATTCTATTCTTTGATTATTTCCATCTGATGTATTTCCAGTTCTTATAACAAATCCACCATGTGGCATTCCTGAGTGTTGAGATTTTAAAACATCTTCAGTTACAAAATGAACTTCTGTATCATAATCTGCAAAATAGTTTGGCATATTCTTTATTTCTTCTTCTATCTTTTTAGTGTCTGCTCCTTCTTCTGGAACTACATAGCATACACGATTATGTTTTTCACTTACAGCAAGTTCAGGATTTTCCCCAGAACGAGCTCTTTCTATTGCATTTTTCACAGGTACTGTGTATTGTACTCCATTTTTAACACCTTCAACTCTTCTTATAGCATCTGAATGACCTTGGCTTACTCCAGTTCCCCAGAATGTATAATCCTTACCATTTGGAAGAACAGCTTCTGATAATATACGATTTAGAGAAAATAAACCTGGATCCCATCCTATAGATATAAGTCCTATTGTTCCTGATTTTTTAGCTACTTCATCCACATTTTTAAAATATTTAGGAATTCTTGCATGAGTATCAAAACTATCTACTGTATTAAAATGCTCTACTATTTTTGGCCCTTGCTTCGGAAGGTCTAATGCAGAACCTCCACAAAGAATCATAACATCAATTTTTCCTTTATAGTCTTCAATATTTGATATATGTACCATTTTAGAATTTGCATTTAATTTACTTGGATCTCTTCTTGTAAATATAGCTTCTAACTCAAAATCTTCATTTTGAGCTAATGCAAGTTCTACTCCTTTTCCAAGATTTCCATAGCCCACTATTCCAACTTTTATTTTGTTATTCATACTTACCCCTCCATGTATAGATAATATACTATAAACTTTGATATATATACTATTCTTCTAGATTATCACAATCTTTTTCAAAATTCTACTACATACTTGTATGCAAATAAACATGATTTTTATATATTTATCCACAATTAATTATAAAAATTAAGGACATATTCACAAATATAACAAATATTTGTGAATATGTCCCTTTATTATACTTAATAAACCTTCATAAACATAAAAACCATAGTTACAACACCCATAAACATACACAGGATTGAATTAGTCCATCCGTCATTTCTTATAGGAATTTGTTTAATACTCCATAAAATCATAGTAATAACTATACTGCCTTGAAACATATAGTAATTGTTGAAATAACTTATATTTAAAATTTTACAAGTTGAAAGCATAGTAAACACTAAACATAGACTTGTTATAATAACAAATATCCACGCCAATGCACTTATAAACTTCTTCATTTTTTTCTCCTCCATTTTACCAAAGGTCCTATCCTATCATGTTTTTAAAATCCTCTTCACTAATAATTTTAATATTAAGCTGAAGAGCTTTTTCATATTTTGAACCTGGATCTTTTCCAACTAAGACATAATCAGTCTTTTTACTTACACTGCCTGCTACCTTAGCCCCTAAGGATTGAAGTTTTTCTTTTATTTCATTTCTACTAAATGAACTCAATGAACCCGTAACTACTACAGTTTTACCATTAAATATATTTTCCTTTATTTCTTCTTCTTTAAATTTAGGAGTTACCCCTAGACTTAAAAGTTCATCTATACTTTTAAGTATTGTTTCATCATTAAAAAAGTCTAATACACTTTGTGCCACAATATCTCCGATGTCTTCTACAGATACAAGTTCTTCAAATTTAGCCTTTTTTAAATTATCTAGGGTTTTAAATTTTTTGCATAAATCCGTGCTAGTTTTTTTACCTACATTAGGAATACCTAATGCATATATAAATGAAGGTAAATCACACTCTTTGCTGCTTTCTATGGCATCAATTAAGTTTTGAGCTTTCTTTTCTCCAAAACGGTTTAATTTTAATAAATCTTCTTTTTTTATTCTATATAAATCCGATATAGACTTTATTTCTAATTCTTCAAATAATTGTTCTGCTGTTTTTTCACTAAAACCTGCTATATTCATAGCTTCTCTGCTTCCAAAATGAACAATAGATTTAACTAATTGAGGTTTACATGAAAGTGTATTCTCACAAAAATAGTGAACACCTTCTTGCACAATTTCACTTCCACAATAAGGGCATGTAGTAGGTGCTTCTATATCCTTTGATCCTTCTAAGGATTCTTCAACTACACCCATAATCTCTGGTATTACATCATTAGAACGACGAAGAAATACTGTGCTACCTAACTTAACACCTTTTCTTTCTATGTCATCCATATTGTTAAGAGTTGCTCTTTTTACAGTAACTCCTCCAATTTCCACTGGTTCTAGTATGGCTGTAGGTGTAACTCTTCCGCTTCTTCCTACATTCCATTCCACTTCAAGTAATTTAGTAGTGGCTTCTTGTGCTTCAAATTTATAAGCTAATGCCCACTTAGGAAATTTTACTGTATAACCTAGAAGCTCCCTAGTTTTCATATCATCTACTGCAATTACTGCTCCATCTATATCATAATTTAATTTATTTCTTATTTCTTCTATATAATTAATTTCTTTTTCTATTTCCTCTATTGTAGAACATTCCATAGCATAGTCATCCATAGGAATTCCATGGTCTTTTATAAACTTTAGCATTTCACCATAAGTCTTAAATGGAGTTCCCTCATTATAACCTATGTCATAGAAAAAAGCTGACAAATTTCTTCTTGCCGTCTCTTTTACATTTAAATTTCTAAGAGCTCCTGCAGCCCCGTTTCTTAAGTTTTTTAGAGGAACTACTGCTACTTTATTATATTCTTCAAAGGCTTCTTTTGTCATTATAGCCTCACCATGCACCTCTATTACGGCATCATTATCTATTTTTAGAGGAATTGTCTTTATAGTTTTAGCTTGTGCTGTAATCTCCTCGCCGATTTCCCCTGTACCCCTTGTTGCTGCTGTAACCAATATTCCATCTTCATTATATGTACAATTTATAGTAAGCCCATCAAATTTCTTAGTAATTATATATTTTATAGGGGGTAATTTATCATCATGCGTTAAGTTATACTCATTTACAGCTTTTACATTCTTGTTATGCCAATCCTCTACTTCTTTTAAACTTTGTGCTTTCCCAAGACTCCAAAGCTTTCCCTTGTGAGTGTATTTATCAAATTTAGATAATACTACATCACCTACTCTTTGAGTTGGCGAATATGGAAGAACTAATCCCGTTTCCTTTTCAAGCTCTACTAATTTATCATATTTTTTATCATAATCCTTATCTGATACGCTAGGATTATCAAGCACATAATATTCATAAGCTAATTTATTAAGCTCTTCTACAAGTTCATAAATTAATAGCTTTTTATCTTCCATTTCAATTTACCTTCCTTTACCTAATTAGAAACTAAACCTACTCTAGTATAACCTATTATAAGTTTAGTTTCCATTAACATTTATTGTAATTTTATGCCTTAAATAAGCTTTATTGGTGCCATACTGAACATTAATTGCTTTATTCCCATATTATCAAAAGCTATGGTCACTTTTACGTCATTATTGGTTTTTGTAGCACTAACTATTGTACCAACACCAAATTTATCATGGCTAACTTTTCTTCCCACTGTTATTTCATCCAAATTTAAATCCTTTTTATTTCCCTTTTCATTGGAACCTTGTGATGTATAGCTGTTGCTCAATATGGAATTTATAGTTTTTTCAGCTTTTTTTACACCAAAACTAGATAATGAATGAGAACTTATAGTAGCACCATTTGCCACACTGTTTAATCTTACAGTTGATGACTTAACCGCACTTTCAGTTCTTCCTTCTCTCACCATTTCTTTTAGATTTGGTGATATTTCATTTATAAAATCTGATTCACTATACGCAACGCTTCTTCCAAAAACTTTTCTTGTACTAGCTGAAGTCATATAAAGTTGTTCTTTTGCTCTTGTGATACCCACATAACAAAGTCTTCTTGACTCTTCCATTTCAGCAAAATTCTCTAAAGATTGAGCTCCTGGGAAAATTCCATTTTCCATACCTACCATAAATACTACTGGGAATTCAAGTCCCTTTGCACTATGTAGTGTCATCATAACTGTAGTATCTGTATCTTCATCATAGTTATCTACATCAGATACTAATGTTATTTTTTCAAGAAATGCTGATAGAGACTTATCCTCTGAAGTATTTTCAAATTCAACAGCAGCAGACACTAATTCTTTTATGTTTTCTATTCTACTAATGTCTTCTATTTCATTGGAATCTTTAAGCTCTTTCATATAGCCTGTACTCTCTAATATTTCTTGTATAAGATTTGATACACTTACCTTATCTTTTGTTCTTGTAAAACCATTTATAAGGCTTGTAAATTTATTTATAGAAGAAATACTTCTCTTTGAAAGTCCTGGAATGTTTTCTACATCTAAAAGTACACTATACATGCATTCATCCATGTAATTTGCAAAATCTTGTATTTTCGATACTGTAGCTGCACCTATAGCTCTCTTTGGAACATTTATTATTCTTTTTAAGCTTATATCATCTTGAAGATTGTTTATGAATTTTAAATAAGCAGTTATATCTTTTATTTCTTTTCTATCGTAGAATTTTAATCCACCAATTATTCTGTAAGGTATATCTCTTTTCATAAATACATCTTCAAATACTCTTGATTGAGCATTGGTTCTATATAATATTGCAAAATCCTTATAGCTTCTATTTTCTTTTTTAATAAGTCTTTTTATTTCATTTGAGATAAAAAGTCCTTCATCCATATCTGAATAAGCTCTATAGATTTTAATTTTTTCTCCATTTTCATTTTGAGTTCTAAGAACTTTATTTTTTCTTTGAGAATTATGTTTTATAACTGTATTTGCTGCATTTAGTATGTTAGCTTTTGATCTATAATTTTCTTCTAGTTTTACAACTTTAGCTTCTGGATAATCCTTTTCAAAATCCAAAATATTTTTAATGTCTGCACCTCTCCATTGATATATACATTGGTCATCATCACCAACTACAAATATATTTCTGTGTGCAGCTGCTAACATCTTTACAAGTTGATATTGAGTTTTGTTGGTATCTTGATATTCGTCTACCATTATGTACTTAAACTTATTTTGATAAAACTCTAAAACTTCAGGATGCTTTTTAAATAATTCAACTGTTTTAAAAATTAAATCATCAAAATCTAACGCGTTACTATTTTTTAATTTCTTTTGATACAAAAGATAAACATCAGCAATTCTATTTTTTCTAAAGTCTTTTTCATTTCTCTTTTTATATTCTTCTGCTGTTATTAAGTTATCCTTTTGTTTTCCTATTTTAGATATTATCTCTTTTTCGTTAATGTCTTTGTCACTTATGTTAAGTTCCTTCATACATTGTTTAACTAAGTTTTTTTGATCCGTACTATCGTATATAGCAAAATTTTTATTATATCCTAGTTTGTCTATCTCTCTTCTTAAAATTCTTACGCATGAAGAGTGGAAAGTTGATACCCACATACTATCAATATTATTAGATACTAATTTTTTTATTCTATCTTTCATCTCTCCAGCTGCTTTATTAGTGAAAGTTATAGCTAATATATTATATTGAGGAATTCCTAAATCTTCTATCATATGAGCTATTCTATATGTTAATACTCTAGTCTTTCCTGAACCCGCTCCTGCTAATACAAGAACTGGACCTTCTATGGCTGTAGCTGCTTCATATTGCTCTTTATTTAGTAGTTTCTTTAAATCCATATAACCCCTCCTCTTGAAGTTCACTATGTATTATTCCCACTTTATTCTCTCTAATACCACATTATATCCATCGCTACCATAATTTAAACACCTATTAACCCTACTTATAGTAGCTGTACTAGCTCCCGTTTCCTTTGCTATCTCTGTATAAGTTTTCTTTTGTTTTAACATCTTTGCTACTTGAAGTCTTTGTTCTATTGACTTTAATTCATTTATTGTAAATATATCTTCAAAAAATCTATAACATTCTTCTGTAGTTTCTAAAGAAAGTATCGCTTTACATAAGTAATCCATTTGTTTAGATTCTAATTTTGATTTATATTCAGACATAGAAGTCCACTCCCCTAATTTATTAATTACAAAATAAAATTTTACAGTAATATTATTCCATAATTAAATTCTATCATTTTATAGCTTTTTTCTCTATAAAATTTGCACATCTTTATATTTTAATACTTTACAATGACATATTCAATAAAATCATTTTTTAAGAATAATACATTGGTTTTTTCTAAATTGTCTGAAATTTGATTATTTTCTTGTGATATATTTTAATTATTAAATTTATTAATTCATTATAATTTATACAAAAAAGTAAAAACACTATCACCGGTTGATAGTGTTTTTAAGTATTATATAGGGTAAGACTAATCCTGGGGCTGGACAGTCTTAAATAAAAAGGGGGCTATTCATTCTTTTTATTTTCCCTTACAAAAGTTATTATATTAAATAACTTCATAAAATGCAAGGTATTTTGCATAATTATTTGTTAATAAACTATTATGAATTTATTTATAAATATTATTTTTTTTAAATAGATTTTAAAATTTCAATTTCTTCTTCTGTTAACTCTCTATATGTTCCTTCGTCTAACTCTTCATCTAGTGATATATTTCCCATTGTAAGTCTTTTTAGATAAACAACATTCTTACCTCTTGCCTCAAACATTCTTTTTACTTGATGAAATTTTCCTTCTTGTATAGTTATGTTTACTTCTGATCCGTTTTCATCTGATGATAATATTTCAAGTTTTGCAGGTAAGCATTTATATCCATCATCTAGTGTTATTCCCTTTTTAAACTTTTCAACATCTTTCTCATCTACCATTTTATCTATTTCAGCATAATAAGTTTTATCTACATGCCATTTTGGAGATGTAAGTCTATGATTTAGTTCTCCATCGTTAGTAATAAGTAACAATCCTTCTGTATCCTTATCTAATCTTCCTACAGGGAACGGATCAAAAACTGTGTATTCGTAATCTAATAAATCTATAACAGTTTCATCGTAATTATCAAATGTAGCTGAAACTACTCCAGCTGGTTTGTTCATCATAATGTAAATATATTTTCTATAATTTATTTCTTCACCATTTACCTTGATTATAGATTTATTAGGATCAACTTTTATTCCATTGTCCTTAACAACTTTTCCATCAACTTCTATTTCACCTTTTTTAACAAAAGCCTTTATTTCTTTTCTAGAACCGTATCCTAAATTTGATAAAACTTTGTCTAGTCTTTCCAAAGCACTTCACTCCTCATATAGTGTTTTATATTCTCCTATTTTATCAAATTTAATTTACATTTGCATATAATCATATATTTTTATTTTAAATTGCGTAATTTAAATCCTGTAATTCCTTCAAAATTCCGCTATTACTTTCTATTCTTTCCCCAACCTTTATTTCTATCATACAGTAATCTTCATATGATACTTTTTTATTACTGCTTTTACATAGGGCTAATACTTTATATACACCCTTTGCAAAAGGTATAAAAGAGTAGTATTCTTTTTTGCTATATTGTTGCACTAAGTTCCATTCCCCTTTTTCCATGAGATAGAACTCATATATAACATCTTTTCCCCCGTCACCTTCTGCCGTTATAGTTACTGGTTCATTACAGAAAAACTCTACTTTGTCGCATTTTAAGATAGTATTTCTTATAGGGGTTGCTTCTTTAACCTCCATTGTTATTTCCTTGGCACTATCAAATTCTTTGTTACTTTTCTCATTTTTAGCATAAACTTTTATTGTGTATTTTCCACTACACCTTGGAGTTAATATATATCTATTACTCTTTATATAATCAGTTTTTTCAACAGTATGTCCATTTATAATAAGAGAATACTTTAGAAGTATATCCTTTGTATTTCTCGTTATAACATTTACAACTATTTGCTCTCCAATTAAGTAGTATTCTTTTGGATCTACCAATATATAATCAATTCTCCCTGGTATATATTCATAAACTTTTAAAGAAACTATACTAGAGGCATCAAACTTTTTCTTTGAATATTTATCTTTAACCCTAACCTCTATTTCATAGTTTCCTTTTTCTTTAGGAATAAAATTTAAATAACTATGCTTTTTATAAACTATTTTTTCAACTTGCTGTCCATCTTTCTTAATTATAAAACTATAGGAAAGTTTCATTCCGCCTTTTGCCATTACTTTTAGTTTTATATTTTCTCCAACTAATATGTCTTCTCTCTTGCTTACTAATATGTCAGTTATTTTTACTGGTTCCCTTGGAACTTCATCAATCTTATACTCAATTTCTTTTATAGCTTCATACTTTTCATTACATGATATATCCTTAACCCACAAAATTACTTTGTATTTTCCACACTTAGTAGGCTTCCAATTAAATGAATTATTTTTTATATATCCACTATCTTGATTTTCTTCTCCTTCAATTATAAATCTATATCTTAAATCTTTTCCCCCAACAGCATTAGCATTGAATTCAATATTTTGATTTACTAATTGAGGGGAACTCATATTAGATGAAAAGTTTTCTATTTTTACCTCTGCATAAGGCTTTACATTATAATATAAAATTGCTCTATCATCATATTTTTTAGGAGAATACATATCTTTTGCTAAACATAGTAATTTATATTTACCACTTTTGCTTTCCGTGTAACTTAGAGTTTTTTTAGTAGAAAAGTCTTGTAGACAGGTTACTTTGCCTTGTTCATCTAATTTAACAAACTTATATAAGCTTGTCCTATCTTCATCACATTTTGCATCAACTTCAAAAACTAGCTCATCATCTTTTAAAATAGCTGAATTTAAACACTTAAAATTAGAAATCTCTAATTCTTGTACTTTTTTAACTTCAAATCCAACTTTCATTGCATCATCAAAATTTTTCTCTGAATTTATATATTTACATTGAACTAAAATTTCATATTTACCAGGTATATTAGCACTCCATACGAAATTCTTTTCCAATGAATAATCCTTTAACAATAACCAATTTTCATTTTTATTTATCATATATCTAAATATAAGTCCTTCATCAGTTGTTTCATTGTTCATTTCAACATTTATATGAAGTTTTTCCCCTATATTTAATTTATATTTATCTAAAATAATATTTTTGATTAGTCTTTCATTATGATCCTTTAAAAAAACTTCCTTTTTTGATACATAGTCTAAAGCTTTATCACTATTTTCTTTCCTAGCTTGTACCATTATTATATACTTGCCTCCTTTTTTAGGCTGCCATAATATTTCTTTTTCCCTCCCAAAATCTTTTAACGTTTCCCAAGTCCCATCATATCCTACTATAAACTTATAAAATAGATCTTTTTCAGGCTCACTTAATATTTCAATGGTTATCCTTCTGTTTTTGTGTTTTGGAGATTTTTCACAACACCCAATAATAATTTCATTCACCAAAATTCATCTCCTAACATAATTTACTTTCAACCCGGTTTACTGTATATTATACTATAATTCCAATTTTTGTAAAAGAATTTTTTTCTAATTTTTAGTATAATGTTAATATTGGCAAATATACGTTTTATTTATTTTCGGAGATATAACAAAAATAATTACTTACTAGGAGGGTATTTATGTGTGACTTATTTGCAAATGTTCTGGATTTCAAAACAGTTTCCTTAAAGTTTGATAATTCAGAACTTTTAGATATTAATGATGTATCAATAAAAAACGGTGATAAACTACTTACCATTTCTAATAGATCCTTTAATAGTGAAAATTCTGTTCTTATATTTTTAAATGAAGTTATAAACATAAAAGAACAATGTTTCATTATATATAAAAACCATCAAATAACAGCTAGTTACTACAAATTATTTGCTTCTTCTCAATTTAACAATAGATATTATTATGATGGTGATTTAGGACTTTACTATACCCAAGAATATTCTACTTTTACCCTATGGAGTCCTGCCGCTAAATCAGTTAATCTTTTAATATATGAAAATGGAGATACTTCAATTTATGAAACTCCACAAGAATTTAAAATGGAAGAAATAGATAGTGTTTGGACAATTACTATACCCAATGATTTAAAAGGAAAATTCTATAACTACAAGGTTACAGTTTACGGAAATACAAATATAGTTATTGACCCTTACGCTAAAACAGTTGGAGTAAATGGACTAAGAGGTGCCATAATAGATTTGAAAGAAAGTAATCCACCTAATTGGAATAATGATAATTTTGTTAAACTTTCAAACTATACAGATGCTATAATATATGAAGCTAATATTCGCGATATATCCTCAAGCCCTACTAGTAATATAAAAAATAAGGGTAAATTTTTAGGACTTACAGAGGAAAACACACATTCAAATAGTGGTTTAACAACAGGCTTGTCTCACATAAAAGAACTTGGAATAACTCACCTTCAACTTATGCCCTTTTTTGATTATAGCTATATTAGCGTAGATGAAAAAAATCCCCTAAACTACAACTGGGGATACGATCCACAAAATTATAATGTTCCAGAGGGAAGTTATTCATCAAATGCCTATAATCCCATGTGTAGAATCTTTGAATTAAAAAAACTCATTCAAAAACTCCATGAAAATAACATAGGCATAAATATGGATGTTGTTTTTAATCATATGTTTCATAAACATTTTATAAATTTTGAAAGAATTTTCCCTTTTTATTATTTTAGATATGATGAAAATAATAAACTTTCTAATGGAAGTGGTTGTAGTAATGATGTTGCTTCTGAACATAAAATGGTACAAAAATTCATTTTAGATTCAGTTATTTACTGGGCAACAGAATATCATATAGATGGCTTTAGATTTGACCTTATGGGACTTCACGACGTTGATACCATGAATCTTATAATTTCTAAATTAAAAGAAATAAACAAAAATGCTATAGTTTATGGTGAAGGATGGAATCTTGAAACTACTCTTCCAAAGGAAAATAGAACCATACAAGAAAACTCAATTAAAACACCACAAATAGGATTTTTTAATGATACCATTCGTGATTCATTAAAAGGAAGTATTTTTTCAAGTAAAGATAATGGATTTGTAAATGGAAAAGAAAACTTAGAAGATTTAATTAAGTTTTGTACTATGGGATGTGCTTTAGATTATAACAATTTTAAAGCTATATATAAATCTCCTTCTCAAAGCATAAATTATGTATCTTGTCACGATAATCATACTCTTTGGGATAAGCTACAACTAACAAATCCAGATGATTCTATAAAAGATAAAAAATCTATGGTAAAACTTGCTCTTGGAATACTTTTATGTAGCCAGGGAGTACCATTTATTCATTGTGGAGCTGAGTTTTGCAGAACAAAACAAGGTATTTCAAATAGCTTTAATCTTCCTGATGAAATAAATAGCATAGACTACAATAGAAAATCTCAATTTGAAGATGTTTTTTATTATATAAAATCACTAATAAATTTAAGAAAAAATCACCCTGCTTTTAGAATGGCTTTAAAGGAAGATATAAACCTTAATCTAGAATTTATTGAGGATACCCCTAAAAATACTGTAGCATTTTTATTAAAAAATAATGCTAATAATGATGATTTTAAAACTATATTAGTTGTATATAATTCAAATATATATAATGTAGATATTAATATTCCACAAGGAACTTGGAATCAAATCGTAAATAAATACTCTGTAGATAAAAATATAATATCCACTATTACATCAAATAAAGTAAATATAGAACCAATAAGCTTAAATATTTACTTAAAAAAATCCAACTAAAATTAACTTTAGTTGGATTTTTCTTTAGCTTTATTTATTAATTTTAAAATATTATTATATAATCTTAAATTATCTTCATCAGTTCTTTTTTTAGGATTAAATGTTTTCTTTCCTCCACGTCTTGCCTTTGCAGATAAATGTCTTTCAAATAAAAGCCTATCTATATTATCATCATCATAAATATATCCCTTTGGACTTATTGCAAAAGCTTTTCTTCCTAGAACCATAGCTGCAACCCCATAGTCTTGAGTAACTATTATGTCATTTTCTTTTGCTTCATTAATGATTTTCATATCGACACTTTGAAATCCACTATCTACAACTCTTACTTCACTATAATCACTTTTAAGTTCATGATTTATATCACAGTACATTATAACTTCTACACTATTTTCTATTGCAGCTTTTTCTATTAAATTTCTTCCTGGACATGCATCTGCATCTACTATTATTCTCATAACTTTCCTCCCCTTATTTTTCTTCTATAATTATCTCATAATTCATAACAAAAAAACCCTAGAAAAATTTTTATTTTCTAGGGTTTTTATAATTCACTTTAAAATATTTTATTTTAAAATATTATTGAAGTTTTGCTTCTATTTCAGCTTTCATGTCTTCATAACCTGGTTTTCCAAGTAAAGCAAACATGTTTTTCTTGTATGCTTCAACACCTGGTTGGTTAAATGGATTTACTCCTAATAAGTATCCACTTAATGCACAAGATTTTTCAAAGAAGTATACTAAATATCCAAAATAGTATGGTGTAAGTTCTGGAATGTTAATTATCATGTTTGGAACTTCACCTTCGTTATGAGCAATTACAGTTCCTCTGAATGCTTGGTTATTAACGTAATCCATGTCTTTTCCAGCTAAGAAATTTAATCCATCAAGATTATCTTCGTTTGCTTCGATTATTACTGATTTTCTTGGTTTTTCAACATTTAAGTGAGTTTCAACTAATGTTCTTAAACCTTCTTGGATGTATTGTCCCATTGAGTGTAAATCAGTTGAGAAATCTGCTGCTGCTGGGAATATTCCTTTATGATCTTTTCCTTCGCTTTCTCCGAATAATTGTTTCCACCATTCTCCAATGTAGTGAAGGCATGGTTCAAAGTTAACCATCATTTCTATATTTTTGCCTTTATTGTATAAAGCATTTCTTGCTGCTGCATATCTATAAGCAGTGTTTTTGCTTAAATCATCTGTGCTATATTCTTCTCTAGCATCTGCAGCACCCTTCATCATTTCATCTATATCAACACCTGCTGTAGCTATTGGAAGTAAACCAACTGCTGTTAATACAGAATATCTTCCACCAACATCATCAGGAATTACAAAAGTTTCGTATCCTTCTGAATCAGCTAAAGTTCTTAATGCACCCTTTGCTTTATCAGTTGTAGCAAAAATTCTTTCTTTTGCTCCTTCTTTTCCATATTTCTTTTCTAATAAATCTTTAAATATTCTAAATGCAATTGCAGGTTCAGTTGTAGTTCCTGATTTAGATATAACATTTACTGAGAAATCCATATCTTTTACAGTTTCTATTAGGTCTGCCATGTATGTAGAACTAATATTGTTTCCTGCGTAGAATATTTGTGGTGCTTTTCTAGCTTCTTTTGATGCTACGTTTCCAAAAGTATGTGTTAACATTTCAATTGCAGCTCTTGCTCCTAAGTATGAACCACCAATTCCTATAACTATAAGAGCTTCTGAATTGTTTCTAATCTTTTCTGCACTTTTTTTAATTCTAGCAAATTCATCTTTATCATAATTAACAGGTAGGTCTATCCATCCTAAAAAATCGTTTCCAGCTCCTGTTTTTTCATGCAATAATTTATGTGCTGCGCTTACCATTGGTTGAAGTTGCTCTACTTCATAATCATTTAAAAATGGCTTTGTTTTTGTTAAATCAAGGCTTAAGCTTTTATACATTTCACTACCTCCAATAAAGATATTTTATTTATATATTTAAGTTAGAAACTTAATTTACTATTAATTATTCTCTTAATTGTTAACCTATATGTACATATTACCACATTATTGAACTAATTTCACAGTCTAATATTTCCATAACCCCTCTTAAATATTGCAATATATATTTAATATATATATACTTTAATAGTAAAATAACAACTATATTAGGAGGCAAAACCATGAAAAAAACCTTAGCTTTAGCTAGTATTATAATATTTTCTTTACCCTTTATTGGTTGTTCAAAAAACCAAAATAAACAAGCTGTATCTCCTAAAGAAAATACTACAATATCAAAAAATATAACAAAAAACAATGAAATTAAACAAAATAATCCTAAACCAAAACTAAGTGAAAAAGATTTAAAACATAATGATAAGGGAGTACCAGTTATAATGTACCATTCAATAAAATATGAAAAAGATAACTGTGTAAGACTTCCAAAAGAAAATTTTGAAAAACAAATGAAATATTTAAAAGATAATAATTATACAACACTTACCCTAGATGAATTATATGATTTCTTTGAAAAAAATATTCCTGTTCCAAAAAAATCAGTAGTTTTAACTTTTGATGATGGATATAAGGACAACTACAACACTGCTTATCCTATACTAAAAAAATACGGTTTTAAAGCAACAGTATTTATGATAACAGACTACATAGGCACAGGAGAATATTTAACAGAAGATCAGCTTAAAGAAATGGACAAAAACGGTTTTGATGTTCAAAGTCATACTGCTGATCATTCAACTCTAACAGAACTTTCTTATGATAAACAATATGATACAATTGCAAAATCTAAAGAGAGATTAGAAAAATTACTAAATAAGAAAGTTAAATACATAGCTTATCCTTGTGGTAAATATAATAACGATACTGTTAAAGCTGTAGAAAATGCTGGTTATAAAATGGCAGTTTCAACTGATGGAAAATGGTCAGATAAATCTGATGGCATATTTACTCTAGATAGAGTATTTATAAGTGGATTCCACAATATGAATACATTTAAAGAAAGAATTACTAATCCAAATTACGATTTTAATTAATATTATTATGGGGTGTTATGATGATAAAATGTTCCACAAAAAATAAGTTCTTTTTTATTCTTATGACATCATGTTTAATTTTCCATATAGGTTGCTCAAAACAACCAAAGCAAAATACTTCTAATAATAAATCTGTAGTTTCAAAGCCTACTTCTGTCTATAGAGCCAAAAATACTACAGACATTAAAGGAAATGATGAGGCTACATTTGAAAAAGAGTATATAAAAGCATACACCTTATTCTTTCAGCACAAATATGAAGAATCTATAAAAATTTGTGATGAAATAATAAAAAAAGACTCCAAATTCTATAAAGCATATACCACCAAGGGAATATCACTTTGTTTTCTAAACGATTTTGAAAATGGTCTTAAAAACATAAATAAATCTTTAGAAATCAACCCAAATTTTCCATATGGAAGATTTAATAAAGCCCTTGCCTACGAACTATATGGGTACTATGATGAATCATTAAAATGGTACGATAAAGCCCTTGAAGTAGAAAATTATATTTGGAGTTATTACGGAAAAGCTAGTATATACGGAAGACTTGGGGATGTTGATAATACCATTAAATATTTAAAAATAGCACTTAGTATGGATTCTACAATAAAAGATACTATAAAATCCGAACGTGACTTTGATCCTGTTCGCAATGATCCAAAATTCAAAAATTTAGTTGAATAATTTTAAAATACCTATGATTAAAATAATTGTAGGTATTTTTATTTTATATTTATTCATTAGGAAAAACTATGAATTTTAAAATTATCCAAGAATATTGTATATTATTCATTATTATGTAATATTTTGAAAATATATCCTCATTATTGTATTATTATTACATCACTTAATTTATATAGTTTATAAATTAAATACTTTAAGGAGGCTATATAAAATGAAAAAATATTTATGGGGACTTTTTTTAACCTTACTTATGATATGTTTTACTAGTTGTAGTCATCCATACCAAAACCTATCAAAAGATAGTTCAGCACCAAAACAATTAAGTACAAAAGAAAAAATAGATGATTTTAATTATATGTATAATATCCTAAAAGAAAATTATCCATATTTCGAAGTAAATAAAAGACAAAATAAAGTAGACTGGTTAAACAAAAAAAATGACTATATTTCAATGATAAAAACAACTAAAAACGATAAAGAATTTCTTAACACTCTTCACAATATATTAAAAGAATTAAATAATGGACATACTGATATTATGCCAGAGAAATTTTACTCTCCCTTTGCATCACTATACACTGAACGTACTGACCTTAATAAAGCGTGGCTTGATGAATTAAATAAACCTAAATCTTTAGAAAGATACTCTGCTAATAATGACAATATAAATAAAAAAACTAATCCCAATATTTATAAAAAGCCTACTGCTAATAATTTTAGAACTGAAATATTAGAAAAAGACAAAGTTGCATATTTATATATAAAATCATTTAACTACTATAATATAGATTCAGATGGAAAAATGATTTATAAATTTTTGCAAAAGATTAAAGATTATAAAGTATTAATAATAGATATAAGAAACAACGGTGGAGGTAGCGATAATTATTGGCAGGAAAATATTGTATCACCACTCCTTAATAAAACAGTAGTATATAATACCTATTTAGCTTTTAGAGGTGGTAAATTTAGCGAAAACTTTATTGAAAATAGATTTAATAAAAAATATGACTCCCTTGATAATATATCTAAAATTAAAGAAGAAAATCTATCAAACACACCACCTGAACTAGAAAATAAATTCAAGTACTACAAAAAAGACGTGTATATAATTCATCCACAATACCCTATAGGATTTAAGGGCAAAATTTATTTAATTACCAATAAAAAAGTATTTTCTGCTTCTGAAGCATTTAGTGTATTTGCACAAAGCACTGGTTTTGCAACTTTAATCGGAGAACCTACTGGTGGAGATGGTATTGGTTTTGATCCAGCTATATGTTCCCTACCAAACAGTGGCTATATATTCCGTTTTCCATTAGACTTAGGTATGATTTCAGATGGGACTTGTAACTTCGAACATAAAACTATCCCTGATATTAAATGTAATCCTAAAATGCACGTTAATATACGCCGTGATGAGCCTATAAAATATATTCTTAACAGTGTTCATTAATTACCTAAAATACTTTAAAAATAAAATGCACAATATCTTTTTAAAGAATAATAATTATTAGTTGACTATTTTTATTGTTTGTAATAAAATACTTAATATAATCCATACTAATATTAAGAGGCGATAATTATGATAAATGAATTTATGAAAAAAATACGTTTTGAAAGTGAAAGCCTACATGATATGGCTGAACACACAGGTTTTATAAATAGATTAATCGAAGGAAATGCAAGTAAGGAAACTTACGGAAAGTATATCTACAATCTTTATCATGTATATAAAGCTATTGAAGATAATTTAGAAAAGAATAAATCTAATGAAAATGTAGCTAATTTTGCATTACCTGATGTTTATCGTTCTGAAGAAATTTCAAAAGATGTTAAAAGCATACTTGGAGAGGATTATGAAAAAGTTCCTCTATTAATGAGTACAAAGGTATTTGTTAATAGAATAAATTTCATAGGTAATAGTGATCCTGAGTTACTTATAGCTCATGCTTACACTAGATATCTAGCAGATTTGTTTGGTGGAAGGACTATTCTAGAAATAATAAAAAAACATTACAAACTTGAAGATGAAAGTCTTAATTACTATGTATTCCCCCAAATTAAAGACTTTAGACAATTTGTAATGCAATATCATGGTAAATTAAATGCCCTTAATTTATCAGAATCAATGCAAGAAAAATTCTTGAATGAAATTAGTATTTCTTATATATACAATATAAGTATATCTAATGAACTTGAATTTCTAGAATATCATAAAAAATAGATAAAATTTAAGGTAGACATTAGATTGTATCCCCCTTACTAATGTCTACCTGTTTTTTTATTTAATCTTTTAGGGTTTTTAGGAAACCAACCCTTTTTTACACGTGTTTCTTGCTCAAATATTTCTATTATACTCCATAAACAAGAAAATCCTATAACACCCAAAATGGCACTACCCATTTGATTTTTAGTAACTATAGAAGCGGTCAAAAATACAATTCCTACAACCAAAAATATAGGCCATATTCCTTTTCCAAAGTAATACTCCCCTTTTATAACTATTGGATGAAATGCCCCTATAATTAAAAAAGCACTAAGTCCAATTAAAACTCCCTGAATATTCATTAATAATCCTCCCAAACTTTTATTTAATTTTATTCCAAAATGATTTTTCTATATGCCAAAGCTTATCTATTATAAAAAATTTTATATTTTTAATAATACAAACTGCTTTTTTCACAAACCATATACTTATAGGTATAAAAAACATTACCGCAATTATCGTTAATATCTCATTAATTAACTCCATATTAATTCCCCTTTATAATTTATATTTCCTATATATAAATTATAACACTTAATAAAATAAGAAACAGCCTAAAAACTAGGCTGTTACAGATTGTTCAAAAAGCCCCCAACAATTGGGGGCTTTTGTTTACGCCAAAATTCTTTTATGCGATAGCATTCGAAAAATATTTATTATGTATGTTAATTTGGAATAAATTTGAATTAATGTACACAAAAAATAATGCGATAGCACCATGGCTATCTTTTTCATATTCTGAACTGCCGCTGTAAGTAAGCATTGTTCAGAAACATTTTTAATTCCTCGCATGCGACAATAACGTAGCCCATGTAATTCTTTTGAATCAGCAAAGCTACGCTCAATCTTTTCTTTACGTCGTTTGTAAATACTTTTACCTTTTTCTGTTTTAGTAAAGCTAAAAATTTGATCTTTATAGTCTTCCCAAACATGACGACGTATAGTTCTATTAATGGATTTATCAGATGTTAAGCAATTATTTTTATATTTGCAATAAGCACAATGCTCCGCATTACTTAAATATTCTTTATAACCTTCCCTCGTAGTAGTTCTATATTTTAAAAAGCAATTATTAATACACACATATCCATCTAATTCTTTAACATACTGAAATCTATATTTTGTATATTTTCCTTTAACATGGGGTCCTAAACGGAACCCAAAAACACCTTGATAATTTTTGTCTGAAATTTGTTTACAAATAGGATTCGTAGAATATCCGGCATCTGCTACTAAATATTTTGTATTAAAATTAAACTTTTCTATTTGAGTTTCTATTCTTTTAACATAAGGATCTACATCGTTTATATTCCCGGGAGTAACATGAACGTCTGTTATAATATTATACTTTCCGTCAACAGTTCTATGATCTAAATAAAAAAAGCCTTTAGGTTTTCCATCTCTAACCATATATCCACTGTCTGGATCAGTTGTACTTACTGTTATTTCCTTAGTTTCAGCTATTTTAGTCTTTTTTTTTAGAGGCTTTTTATTATGATTAATTCTATCTTTATTAATGTCATTCTCTAATTCATCAAAGTATTCCTTTGTGGATTTAGTTATTTCTTTTTTAATAAATTTATGTTTATTAGCGTTAGCTTTTAAGTGAGTAGAATCAGTATATAGAATTTTGCCATCAACCAAGTTTCTATTAATAGCTTGAAATACAATATTATCAAATATTTCTTGATGTATATTTGTATTACTAAATCTTTTTGTTCTATTCTGGCTTATAGTGGAATGACTTGGTATTTTATCAGTAAGTCCATATCCTAAAAACCATCTGTAAGCTACATTTACCTGGATTTCTTTTACAAGCTGACGCTCTGAACGTATACCGAATAGGTATCCGATAAAAAGCATTTTAAATAATACAACTGGGTCTACTGAAGGTCTGCCATTATCAGGACAATATAAATCCTTAGTTAAATCTCTTATAAATGAAAAATCTATGTATTTATCTATTTTTCTAAGTATATGATTTTCAGGTACTAAATTTTCTATATAAACTAGTTCTAATTGATTTTGTTTTCTTTCATTATTAGTAAGCATTTTTCCTCCGTAGGAGCCCTAACGGGCTAAAAGATTTATTGGTTTAAAATATATATTCTACATAAAAACTAAAAACCCTTTTTGTAATAAATGTAAAAAGGCTGTTGACAAATTATGTTTATCAACAGCATGAAACAGCCTAAAAACTAGGCTGTTAAACTTTAAATTATTTATTTCATAAAATAGTCTATAGCGTAGCTAACTCCATTTTCATCATTTGATAAAGTAATAAAATCTGCTAATCTCTTTATTTCTATATTTGCATTTGCCATAGCAACACCAAGACCTGCCACCTTAAACATACCTATATCATTTAACTCATCGCCAATAACCATGATATCTTTATGATCTATATTTAAATGCTCTGCTAATTTAGATAATCCATAACCTTTGTCTACATTCTTAGCCATTATTTCAATTAAATAAGGCATACTTCTAACTACATAGCAACTGTTTATAATATTTTTATCCATGTTTTCAATTATATTATCAATTTTGTGAGAGTTATCCATAATCATAATTTTTACAAGCTTTAAGTTTTCTATACTGTCTTTGCTTTTATCAAACATTTTTATTGTTTTAAATACTAAATCTGCATCACGTTTCATCTCTTCATTGATTTCACAATTATAAGCTAAATAATCCTTGTCTGTTACTAATACTACACCTATTTCTTTGTCTTCAAGATAGCTCAAAATTTTATTTGTTTCTTCCACATTTAAATATTTAGCAGATATAGTTTTAGTGTCATTTCCATTACTAACATAGCTTCCATTTTGGCTTATGATGTATTCATCATCTTTGCACAACCCAATTTCCTTTGCATAAGGTTCTATTCCACTGTAAGGTCTTCCAGTACATATAGCTACTCTTATACCTCTTTTCATAGCTTCATTAATTGTAGCTATGTTTTCTTTAGATACCTTCTTATCACTATTTAATAATGTTCCATCCATATCAATTGCTATTAATTTGTACACTTATAAATCACCTTTTCTTTTGTATGTTGTATTTACATCCCCTTAACCTTAAATTTCACATAAACGTATTAATCAAGCAACTTACCCTCTAAGTAAGAATACTGTAAGTATTGTGGATTACTGTAATATACAGATGAATTAAAATCTGATATTTCATCACTTATAAATGAGTTAAATACTTCAAATAAAACATCCACCAAATTATTTTGCTCTGAAAGTACACTTACTATTAATCTTTGATACACTTTTCCGATAGACTCAACACTTGGAACATTATATTCACATAACGCAACAGTATCAAAATCACCCTCTTGTATATTAAAATATTCTATTATTTCATCTGAAACTTGTTCAAATGATAAACAATGATTAACCTCTGCAATTTCTAATTGTCTTTGTAGTTCTTTCTTACCTAAAATTTGAACAATTGTTGACCTTCTATTTTTAGTTTTTCTCCCTATAAATTCTATAAGAGAACATACATAGAATAAATCATTTTTTAATTCATCACTAATCAATAATTTCACCTCTTTCAAATTTAAGGCAATTTAACAATCTCCCCTGAAGCATGATATAACATATAAAATATCACTCCTTATTACCCATAAGATATGTTATCTATTATTGTTTATATTATATATTATAACTTACCTATATTAAACCTTTTACTCTTGGCTAATTTTTCAAGTTCCAATTTCAGTTTAATCTCTCTACTAAAAACAACACAAGAAAAATAGCCTAAAAACTAGACTGTTATATTATAATCTATAAACTGAATTTTATAAAAATCCTCTAAATCCTGTATGCTTATATCTTCAATTGTTGTATTTTAAATTTCTTCTGCTGTTGGAATTGATTTTTCCACTTCATCATAAATTTCATATAATTTCAATATAAAAACACTTATTCCTTAATACTCCGCCTCTATGATATTATTAATACATCAATAACTTTGTAAAACTTTTGGGAAATAAAAAACTACAAAAATAAAAACTAATAATTGTATTTTTACGAATAAATAACGGCATTAAGAAGCCATATATACTATTACAATTAGGATGTAAAATACCTTTTACATCCCTTTTTTCTCACTATGTAAAAGCCCTTTGATAGCCTATTTCTCTTGAAGGTTATATGATAACTTTAGATCAAGAGAAACAAAAACAACATAAAGGAGGTAATGTCTTGAATCTTCATACTCAAATAAAGAAATATAGAACAAACTTGAACTTGTCACAAGAAGAACTAGCAGAAAAAGTTTACGTCACTAGACAAACTATTTCTAATTGGGAAAACAATAAAAGTTACCCAGATATTCATAGTCTTCTTCTACTAAGTTCATTATTCAATATATCTCTTGATCAATTAATCAAAGGAGATATAAAGATTATGAAAGAACAAATTAATAAAAGTGAACTTGAAAAATTCAATCGTGATGGATCAGTATTTACAATATTATTAATAGTATTAATTGTGTCTAGCGTCCCACTAGCTGTATTTTTCCATTATTACGGCCTATTTATTTCAGGTATAATATGGATTATATCAATGTTCTATGGTCATAGACTTGAGATATATAAAAAGAATAATGATATTCAAACATATAAAGAAATTGTAGAATTTACTAAAGGAAAGAGACTAGACGAAATTGAAAGGGCACAAGAATATGGCAAAAGACCATATCAAAAGTTTCTAGCAGTTTTTATATGTTGTCTCATATCATTTGTTGTTTGTATGTTATTCGTGTGGTTATTGAAATCATATATATTTTAAAAAATATTTCAATATCATTACTTTAATAATAGAGATTTAAAAATAAAATATATCAGAATAAAAAACCTTAGAAGCCATAATAAATTATGCATCCAAGGTTTTTTATTCTGATAGCCACTGAATAGTTGCCAGTGGTTTTGAAGTTACACATTTATATTCCTTTTTACAGAATAGTTTCAAGTACTTCATATTTTACAATGAAAGAGGTATTTAAAACATTCCTTCTGTACACTTTAGCTTTAATAATACTTCTTATCCCCTTCAAACTTTCAAGTTCTTTGTATTTTTTATATGCTTCAAATTCTGAATCACATTTAAAAATTTCTTTCCCATATGTTTTAGAATTACATAACACTAACAATTCTATTGATTCTGTCATATTATTTTTTACCTTCCTTTTATAACTTTTATATGTCAATTACATTTTAAAATAATAAGCAAAGTTAACCAACCTTTTTTAATTATAATTATAAAATAAGCCCATTTTGTAGGTTATTGATAAAATAACTACTACAAAACAGGCTTTAAAATTTAAACTAATATTCTATTTTTATTCCCACTCAAGAACTTTATTCTTATTAAAATCCACTTATAATCAATCATTCCAAAAATTATTCTTATTTTGGTGGTGTTTATGGTGGGAAATTTTATTTATTATAATAATATTTTTCATAAAATATAAAAATACTATTTGACTAATTCTATATAATTATTTTATCTCTTTCTTTGTATTTTCATTTGAGCATTAATAATTGAAAGAGTTTCAGAAATTCTCCCCCATCTCTCATTTAATTTTTTTATTATCTTCAATCCATCAGTAAAACCTAATTCTACCAAAATATAATATTCTAATATATAAAGTAAACTTCTATTGTATATAGATAGTTCACTTTCTGTTAAAACTCTACTTCTTTCTTTAATTGCTTCATCATAATGTATATAATAATTTCTAGTATTAGCAATTACCTTTGGAAAATCATAATATTTAATATCTCCTGTATCGAAGTGTATTTGAAATTCAGCTAATAATAAATCTGCTAATCTACTTTCTAACGTAATAAACTTATAAGAATTTGCTATCAAAAAAGTTGTATCCTTTTCAACCCATTCTTTAGGTCTATTATTTAAAATTTTTGTTTTTATTCTTTCTTTAAAATCACTTAAATTATTTGTTTTAAACCTAGAATGATATGTCTCTAATGCTTGAACTATATTTAAGAAAACTCGTATATTAGAAATTGTTTTAGAGTATATAATTTCTAAATATAATTCTATAACTGGTTCAAATGTCTCGTACTTTGAAAAATACTTTGAAAAACTATCGTTATTAATTAACTCAGAAAGATTAATCCATTTCATAGTTTCTACGTAATCTACTTTACTTTCCTCATTATTTAAATCACAACTAATAATTTCAATTAGTCTTTCTACTTTCTTTTTATCATACATATCATAAATATTATTGGACATTCCTGTTAATTTACTTGGATATATATTTCTTAATGTAGAAAGTTCCATTAATCTTTTTATCTTATTAAATATTTCTACAAACTTATCAATTGATTGTTCATTTTTAAAGATAATTGCTATATTACCACTCTGATTTAGAACTATGTTTTCTTTTAAAAGGTCATGTGAAACAACTGGTAACATACTATTACTCACCCAATATTCAACAACAAATTCATCATTTTTATAAACTTCTTTTTTTACATCACCATTATGTGACAATTCAAAATTATCGCTAATTTTATATGCAGAAATACCTCCCCATGCCAATATATTAGCCATTCTAAAATTCATCCTACTAAGTTCTAACTTTTTATCCGTTTTTTCTCCTACACCTTTAACCAAATATTTAGAATGATAAGTATAAACACTTCTCCCTTCCGATATATTATTACTCATACCTTGTCTTTTACAGCTAATTAATGAAAATTTAAATCCTGTACTAAGCTCTCCTACTAAAAAATCAATATTCATAGGTAAATCCAATAAACTTGCTCGTGCTTTTGCTATATTAATATTTATTAATATACCACCTTCATTTTCATTTATATAAAGATCACATCTATACTCTTGGTCATTGAGATATACCTTGCCACTTCCCGTATAATTTAATCCATGTTTACACCTTAATCCTTCCATTAATTTTACTTTCTTATAATCATAATAACTTTCTTCTAGAAAAATTATTTTGAAAGAATACTAAGCACTTTTTCCATAATTACATATACTTTTTATTTAAAAATCACTAATTAACTTTTTACATGCTTCAAAATACTTCATAGTACGTTTTAAATCATTATCATATATTTCAGATAATTTTCTATATAATCCATATACTTTTGATTCTTAGGCTTAGTTAATATTTCAACTGCAATAACAATTTCTTATGAGAAACCATAATTCAATAAGTCATTTCTATTTTAATAATCGTTTAAATTTCAAATATCCACTTTTTAAGTTAATTATATCTAATTATTAATTTCAAAGTCCATTCCAAATGCAATTTACAGTTAGGCTCTCGGAGCATAATTCTTTGACCTTACCGCCTATCCTAGAAAAAGGCTCATACCATAACTAGGTTATCATGCTCCTACTCACTGTAAATGGTAAACCCTACGGGCATTTTCCATTAAACAACTAAATCAACCTCATCTTATTATTAACCGATTGATTTCCATTAAATTTAAGTTTAGTTAACTTAGCAATATCAATTTTTATATTTCCACTTATCTTTTTAGCTATTTCAATATCTGCTCCACTCCATAAATGTGAATAATGTTTAAGAGTAATCTCTGGACTAGAATGCTCCATACATTGTGATAAAACAAGAACCAATACATTAAATTTATTAATTAGGTACAAAGCATGAGAGTGACTTAATCCCTTTGCTTGTATCTTCTTTACTACCGCTAATTTTGAATATCTAGTAATTATCCTATATATAGTTGACTTAATCATGGGACTACCATCATAAGAAAATACAAAGCATTCTTCACCCCCTAACCCAATCTATCTTTGTCTATTTCTCCAATCTTTTAAAATCTTTACTGTATCATCATCTAAAGCAATTATTCTTTTACCATCTTCTGTTTTTGTATAAGAATTTTTTCTCCACTCTTTTCTATTTTTAACTATCAACATATGATGAACTTTTAAACGTTTCTTTTCTAAATCTACATCATTCCAATATAGAGCAGTTCCTTCGTTAACTCTAATTCCAGTCATATAATAAACCCATAACATTACAAAATTTAAATGCTCATAAAAATCTTTTATATAAATTTGATTAATAACTTTTTCAAACTCTTTTTTAGTCCAATATGGAACTATAGTTTTACCTTTAGATATAGCTTTGACTTTTTTTGAAACATTCTTTTCTAAGTATTGCATTTCAACTGCTTTATCTAAACTTTTTCTTAAAGTTCCAAATAAAATACTACAATACCCTTGTGAAAATCCTTCTCCACCACTTTCTTTATCAGTTAATATAAATTTCCTATAATTTTGAATATCTTCTATTGCAATATTTCTAAGTTGAATATCGCCAAATCTTTTAATTAGTTTATTAAATATTGCTTTTCTAGTACTAAAAGTACTTTCCTCAACATCTGTTCTATAATATGAAATATATACTTCTCTCATAAGTCATTTTATAATTTGAATAACTTTCAGCTTTATGATATTCTCTTTTTAAACGAGTTAACTCTTTATTAGATTCTAAAGCGGAAGAAAATGGCTTTCCATTCCTATCTTTTCTTCCTTTTTTTCTTATTCTTTTTCCAGTAATCTTATCAATTCCAAATTCTGATTGATAAAAAAATCTTCCTTTATTATCTACATAAACGCCTGGATACTTCGTTGTATATTGTGTTTTTTTATTCATTAATACCACTCTTTTCTATTTCAAAAGAAACTCCTAAAATTTCTTCAACAACTTCTCTTGGCACTCTTCCCAAACGTTTATTATTGTAATACGGACAACCTCTTTGAACCATAATAGCTTTAGCTTGTCTAACTAAAGATATAGCTTGATATTTTTTATATCCCATTCTCATTAAATCATCTTTACATACAGTAACACCCATCTTTTACTCTCCCTTCTGTATATCAATATTCTTCTTCATTTATTAACTCTAAAATACGTTGGTCTATTAAAGTTCTATCCGCTACATTTATTTTTTGTTTTCCATTCTCAATTAATTCTTTTAAATAGATCCCCGCAAATTTCCTTCTTCATTATCATTCTAAAAAATTTTCTATCATAAATATTTTCTCCTATATACTTTTAACTTTGAATATGCAAATTTTAATACAGAAAAAAGTATTTGAGATAAGAAACAACATATTAAACTTATGGCTAAAGTAAAATAACAACAAGCCATTCTATCAATATAATGATTAAATAATCCTTCACTAATAAGATTTATAAGGAAAAATAAAGTTTTTATCAAAATATAACTAGCATAAATTATATTCTATATAACAACGCAAATAATATTAAAATTACCAATACTCTAAAAAATAATTCTTATAATCACTAAATTTCCCCATAATTAATCTCCTTCATATTTTTTAGTTACAATAAATTACATTTAAATATTTTTAGTGGTTCTCTTTAAAATACTCTAATTATTCTTTTCTTTATTACTTTCTCATTTCTATTAGTAATAAAATTTCAATTCATCATCAAATTTATCAAACGCTTCATTATTTTTATCACCAACATATTCATCATTAGAAAATATATCATCATACATATAATCTAATTTTTCGTTAATTGTCTCCATTAACTGCTCTTCTTTTAAATTCTATTTTTTATTTAGTTTTCAAATAACATAAAAAATCTCACTTTAATCAAACTAATATAAACTTTTCAAAATCTTTTTTTACTGACCTAATTGCAATACTTCACTTCGCTTCAAATCAATATTTTTTTATTTTTAAGAATAAATAAAAAAGAAGCCTTTAAACAATAAAAGCTTCTTAAATATTATTTTTTTAGAAATCATAATAATTACTATCAGTTAAATTTGTTATCTATAGATTTGTAATATTCTCTTATTACTACATCCTCAACTTTTCTTTTTATGCTACGTAAATTATTGTCTTCACTTAGTTGATATAACTCATTTTCTATAGAATTAAACACTATCTCTATCTTTGTATTTTTATAGATTTTTTCTATTAATTTTTGTGCTATTTCTATAGCAAATTTTTTCTTTTCTTCTTTAGGCAAATCAACAAAACAATAAACCATATCAAATCTTGACTTTAAAGGATTTGGAACATCATTAATATATTTTTTTCGTGACATATTAGAAGTAAATATAATAATATATCCATCCATATTATGTTCTACCCCATGTCGGTCAGTAAATTTACCATCTTCCAAAAGCTCATAAAAGAAATGAAATACACTTGGAGTTGCTTTTTCAAATTCATCAATAAGAATTATTTTAGACTTTGAAATTTTCATTTTATTAATAAGCTCTCCACCTTCTTGACTGCCAAGATAACCTAAAGGTGAACCAATCAAACTATTTAATACCCCTTCATTTGAATAATTTCCAAAATTAATTTTTATTAATTTTTCTGATGGATATATTGTTTCTGATAGCATTTTAGCAAATTCTGTTTTACCTATTCCTGATTTTCCAGTTAAAAAAATAGAAAATATCTTACGCTCTCCCAATTCATTTAGAAATATATACTTTTTTAAATTAAATTTAAAATCACTTTTAAAATCATCATGACCTTTTAATCTATCATTAATTATGTAAAATATTTCTTCAACATTATATTTATTACCACTAGTTTTTTCAGGTGTAGATACTACTTTCTCATTATAAAAAAAATCCTTATTTATTTTAAATGTAAATGGTAGATAAGTCTTTATATCCTCTAACTTTTCATCACAAACTAAAAATTTAATATTTTTTTTATAAATAAAAATTTGTCTAAGTAAAATTTCAAAAGTTAATATCAAATCCTTTCTTGATACAAATAAATCAATTAATTGGGTAATATCAATATACTGTATTTTATTAGAACTAAAAAAATCTTTTATACTTTCTATATTAAAACTATAACTATTATTATCAATTCCACTAAAAAGACTACCAATGGATATAACCTTATATTTCTCTAGGCATTTATATAGCATAGATTTGCTATACATCAATAATGGCATAGGTTCAATATTTCTATTATCTATAGATTGTATATTTTTATTTGTATTTAAGCTTTCATCTAACCTTTTGACATATTTATCATCTATATAATCAAATATATATGGAAATTTATCAATAAAAGCTTCTCTATGTAAATAATTTAACAAGAAAACAGCATTTGTAAATTCATCTGTAAGTTTATCCAAATATTGATCTAGAAATATCTTATAATATATGTTATCAAATGCTAAAGCCGTAATATCAATTAAAAAATCATCAAAATTTTCATTCTCAAGATCATTTAAATTCCGTGCCATGTTTAAAATTAAACTTATACTAGTAAAATTACTTTTAGCGAAATCCTTTTTTAAATCTTCTAAATTTTCACTGCTATAAACATATAATATTTTTTTCACACTATTCAGACTCCTCTATATTTAACTCCTGGATAATAGCTATAATATCAATTAAATGATATTTTTCATTCAACTTATTATGTTTAAACTCAAATGGACATAATTGTTGACTTTCTTGTACAATGCTACTTTTCATAACATCATCACTCGGTATAACTTTAGAATTATTATAAGAATCAGACATCATCTCAAGAAATTTAGATGATACACTTTCCCTCTTTGAAAAATCAATTTCTCCTCTATAAATTCCAATTAAACTAAGCGTTCCAAGTTGTAAATCATTATGTTGATACCCATTTTCAAAATTTTCATTTGATTTATACGGTAATTGAAATATATACTTAGAGTTTGACTCATTTTGTCCCATTTTTTGCTCAAATACATAATCTATTGTAAAATCATCTAGCATTTTTTCCATCATTTTATTCATATTAATTTCTATGTTATCATCGCCTTGATTTTTTATCTTACTATCTTGGAGAACATTTAACATCAAAACTGTGTCATCAACATTTCTTCTCTGCAAAGCTATTTCCTTAAACATAGTTAGCTGTCCCGTTTTAAGATTTGCGTTATTTTCATTATTATTTTGTTTTACTTTATCATATATTTTTCTAAGCATTATAGATTTTGTTGTCTTAACATCAAAATTTTCATATACTCTTTTTTTGGTATTTTCTTCTTTTTGAATATGGGCATCCGATGTTGCTACGTTTGCTTTCATACCATATGAATATGATGATTTTAGTAGTTCTTCAGATACTTGTTCTTCTTCTACTTTTTGCATTACCTTATTGTCTATTAACATTGCTATTTCGTGTACTTTGGATATGTTTACATATAATAAATTGAATAATTCTGATTCATTTTTATTTTCCTCACTATATCTTTTGTCTATATTATAGTTAAAAGATATAATTCTACTGATTAAAAAGGCTATAATCAATGTAACCAAAATAAAATTATTATTTTTATCATAAAAAGTTTTTATAAGCGAGCTAGACTTTGATATATATATAATAATTAATGTAGTTAATGATACTATTAGACTCATATTCATCGAAAAATTATACTTAAAAACCAAACCTAACTTTGGAGCAATAAAACATAATATCAATGGAATCCACATAAAATACTCATTAGCTCTAAAATATTTCATAATAAAATATATGTTTATATTCAAAAAAATAAAAATACAAACATACCCAATAAACTCTACAATATTTTTAAACGATAATACTTTTCTATTAAATAAAAAACTGAAAATAACTTTCCCCCCCTTCCTAAATTTATTATAATTACTAAATTAATGATATCATAAGTGTTAATTTATAAAAAGATCTATTTATCATAGTGTCATCTAAGTATATTTTATGATAGTAAAATAATACTTCTAAATCTTTTAAATTGTAAATCATATAAAACAAGCCTATTTTATAGATTATTAATTAAAATAACTACTACAAAACAGGCTTTAAAATTCAAACTAATATTCTATTTTTATTCCCACTCAATAGTTGCTGGTGGTTTTGAAGTTACATCATAAACAATTCTGTTTACTCCCTTAACTTCATTAACTATACGACGACTTACTTTGTCTAATACTTCGTATGGGATTCTTGCCCAATCTGAAGTCATAGCATCACTTGATGTTACCGCTCTTAATGCTATTGTGTGGCAGTATGTTCTTTCATCTCCCATAACACCAACTGATTGAATGTTAGGAAGACATGCAAAGTATTGCCATATCTTTTCTTCAAGTCCTGCAAGTGCAATTTCTTCTCTGAATATTGCATCTGCTTCTCTTGTTATTTCTAATTTTTCTTCTGTTATTTCTCCAAGAACTCTTATTGCAAGACCTGGTCCTGGGAATGGTTGTCTCCACACTAATTTGTGAGGGATTCCAAGTTCTTCTCCAACTGCTCTAACTTCATCTTTGAATAGTTCTCTTAATGGTTCTATTAAAGAGAATTGCATGTCTTCAGGAAGTCCTCCAACATTGTGGTGACTCTTTATTGTAGCTGATGTGTTAGTTCCACTTTCAACTACGTCTGGGTATATAGTTCCTTGAACTAGGAAGTCTATTTGTCCAAGTTTTCCAGCTTCTTCTTCAAACACTCTTATGAATTCTTCTCCGATTATCTTTCTCTTTGTTTCAGGATCGCTTACTCCTTTTAATTTTCCAAGGAATCTTTCTCCTGCATTTACTCTTATAAGGTTCATATCAAATTGCTTCTTGAATATAGCTTCAACTTGATCTCCTTCATCTTTTCTAAGTAAACCGTGATCAACAAATACACAAGTTAATTGTTTACCAATTGCTTTATGAACAAGTACTGCCGCAACTGATGAATCAACTCCACCTGATAATGCACAAAGCACTTTTTTGTCTCCTACAAGTTCTTTTATAGCTTTTATCTTTTCTTCAGCGAAAGATGCCATTGACCAATCTGCTTTAAGACCAGCTACTTTAAATAAGAAGTTTCCAAGCATTTTTTGTCCGAATAATGTATGTTCAACTTCTGGATGGAATTGAACCCCATATATTTTCTTTTCTTCGTTTGCCATTGCAGCTACAGGACATTGATCTGTTGTTGCTATTATTTTAAATCCTTCTGGAATTTCTGATACATAGTCAGTATGGCTCATCCATGATTGATCTGCTTCTTTTATTCCATCAAATAAAGGTGATTTGTTATCAATCTTAACTTCTGTTTTTCCGTACTCTCTTATATCTGGACTTTCAACTTTTCCGCCTAATGTATAAGCTGTTAATTGATGTCCATAGCATATTCCAAGTACAGGTACTCCAAGTTCAAATATTTCTTTTTCTACTCTTGGAGTTCCTTCACCATAAACACTGTTAGGTCCTCCAGTAAATATTATAGCTTTTGGATTTTTCTTTTTTATATCTTCAACAGAAGTAGTGTATGGTATTATTTCGCAATATACATTGTGTTCTCTAACTCTTCTTGCGATAAGCTGGTTATATTGTCCACCAAAGTCCACTACTAAAACTAATTCACGTTCTATAGCCATTCTTTATCCTCCTAGTTTCTAAATATATCTTTATTAATTAAAGGCGCTAGATTTTTATATTGTTATTTTCTTATTCTAGCGCCTAATTTTACATTTTGTACTATGATATTATTTTAATATATCATAATTAGTATTACCTAATTTATAAGTCATATGTTATAAGCTTTTTATTAGTTATGTCTATTTATTTACTACACAATATAAATTTTATATTATCCTTGAACACTGTAGTTAGGTGCTTCTTTAGTAATTGAAATATCGTGTGGATGACTTTCTCTAAGTCCTGCTGAACTTTGAACTACAAATCTAGAAGTTTCATATAAATCTTTTAATGTAGCTGATCCTAAGTATCCCATTCCTGAACGTAATCCACCCATTAATTGATATATTGTATCTATGACAGTTCCTTTAAATGGTACTCTTCCTTCAACACCTTCTGGAACTAATTTTTTATTATCTTCTTGGAAATATCTATCCTTACTTCCACTTTCCATAGCTGCAAGTGATCCCATTCCTCTGTAAACTTTATAACTTCTTCCTTGGAATATTTCTATTGATCCTGGAGCTTCTTCGCATCCTGCAAGCATAGAACCCATCATAACTGTTGTAGCACCTGCTGCTAAAGCTTTAACCATGTCTCCTGAATACTTGATTCCACCATCTGCAATAACTGGTATTCCATATTTGTTTGCTTCTTCAACACAATCCATAACTGCTGTAAGTTGAGGAACTCCAACACCTGCAACAACTCTTGTTGTACATATTGATCCTGGTCCTATACCAACTTTTATACAGTCTGCTCCTGCTTCTATAAGATCTTTTGTTGCTTCTGCTGTAGCTACGTTTCCTGCTATTACTTGAAGTTCAGGATATTTTGCTTTAACTTCTTTTACTGCAACTAAAACTCCTTTTGAATGTCCGTGAGCTGTATCAATTGTGATAACATCTACCTTAGCTTTTACTAATGCATCAACTCTATCCATCATATCAGCTGTTACTCCAACTGCTGCACCACAAAGTAATCTACCTCTATCATCTTTTGCTGCATTAGGGAACTTTCTAACTTTTTCTATATCTTTAATTGTGATAAGTCCTTTTAAATTATTTTCTTTATCTACTAAAGGAAGTTTTTCTATTTTATGACCTTTTAAAATTTCTTTAGCTTCTTCAACTGTTGTGTTTTCTGGAGCTGTTATAAGATTTTCGCTAGTCATAATATTTTTTATAGGTTGAGCGTAATTTGTTTCAAAAGCAATATCTCTATTTGTAATTATTCCTACTAATTTTCCACTTTCAGTTATAGGTACACCTGATATTCTATATTTAGCCATTAAATCTAATGCATCTTGAACTGTATTTTCTGGTGATAAATGAAATGGATCTGTTATTACTCCATTTTCTTGTCTTTTAACTCTATCAACTTCCATTGCTTGTTTTTCTATACTCATGTTTTTGTGGATTATTCCTATTCCACCTTCTCTTGCTACTGCTATTGCCATTTTAGATTCAGTAACTGTATCCATTCCCGCACTTAAAACTGGAATATTTAATTTAATCTTTTTTGTTAAATTTGTTTTTAAAGAAACATCCTTTGGTAATATTTCAGATTTATTTGGTACTAATAATACGTCATCAAAAGTATAAGCTTGTTTTAAAATTACTGCCACTATAATCAACTTCCCTTCTCATTTTATTATTAATAATATTCAATATATTTTGCATTTTAATGATAAAATATAATCAAAAAGCATCAATTTCCTCTACTTATAATTGTAGCGTTTGTCTACTTTATTATAAGGAGTGAAATTGATGCAACAAGTCCACTCACTCATAGTCGGAAATTTTAGGTTTCCGGTAGAAACTCCCTGCCATATCCAGGGTATATATAAGTGATATTTTATTTCTCTGCGTTTTTTATTATATCTATTTTATTTGAGTTTTTGAATTTTGTCAATTTATTTCTGTTATTTTTGATAATAAACTTGCAAAAAACATATTATCTTGTAGTATAATATGTTATTGTACACTATAAAGGAGGATAACCATGATAACCTTCAAAAAAGAATATAATAGACAGTTTTTAAGGTATTTAAGAAAATCAATAGAAGAATATAATATGATTTCTCCCGGTGATAAAGTAGCTGTCGGACTTTCAGGGGGTAAGGATAGCATATTTTTACTTTTTGCTCTAAAATTAATACAATTGACCTCTATAAAAGATTTTGAACTAGTTGGAATAAATATTGATTTAGGTTTTGAATTAAATATTTCACCTCTAGTTGATTTTTGCAATAATAACAACATTCCTATAATAGTAGAAACAACTAATATAGCCGAAGTGGTATTTGAGGATAGAAAAGAGAAAAAGCCTTGCTCTTTATGTTCAAAGCTACGAAAAGGTGCCTTAATTAGAGTTGCTAGAGCAAATAATATGAATAAGATAGCTTTAGGTCATAATAGCGATGACGTTATTGAAACCCTATTTATGAACGTTTTAAAGGTAGGTAAACTTGGTACTTTTCATCCTAATATACATTTTGATGATAAGGATATTAGTATAATACGTCCTTTAATATATTTAAGGGAAGATTTAATTGAAAAACTCACAGAAAAATATGAACTTCCTGTAATTAAAAGTCCTTGTCCTATGGATAAAAAAACTACTAGAGAAGATATGAAAAATTTACTTATATCACTTGAAAAAATTTATCCTGATGCTCAAAGAAATATTATTACATCACTTTCAAATGTTGATTTAAAAAATATATGGAAACAAAAATAAGAGGATACCTAAATTAAGGTACCCTCTTATCTTTATATTTAGCTTCATTTAAACGTTACTAATTTTTTATTAGTACATTCCGTCCATTCCCATGCCGCCCATTCCTGGTGCTGCTGGCATTGGGTTCTTTTCTGGTATTTCTGCTACAACACATTCAGTTGTTAAGAATGTTGATGCAACTGATGCAGCATTTTGAAGTGCTGATCTTGTAACTTTAGCTGGATCAACGATACCTTTTTGCATCATGTTTGTGTATTCTCCTTCTAAAGCATCAAAACCTATTCCGTCTTCACTGTTTTTAATTTTATCTATTATTACTGATCCTTCAAGTCCAGCATTTGCAGCTATTTGTCTTACTGGTTCTTCAAGTGCTCTTCTTATAATAGCTATTCCAAGTCTTACTTCTGCATTATCATCAGTTAACTTTTCTACTTCTTTTATAGCTCTTAGGTATGCTGTACCACCACCTGCAACTATACCTTCTTCTACAGCTGCTTTAGTAGCTGCTAGAGCATCTTCTATTCTTAATTTTCTTTCTTTTAATTCAGTTTCAGTAGCTGCTCCAACTTTAACAACAGCAACTCCACCAGCAAGTTTTGCTAATCTTTCTTGAAGTTTTTCTTTATCAAATTCTGAAGATGTTTCTTCTATTTGTCTTCTTATTTGACCTACTCTATCTGCAATAACTTCTTTGTTTCCTTTTCCGTTAACTATTGTAGTGTTTTCTTTGCTTATTTTAACGCTTTCAGCAGTTCCAAGCATATCTAAAGTTACATCTTTTAATTCTCTGCCTACTTCTTCACTTATAACTTCTCCACCAGTTAATATAGCAATATCTCTAAGCATTTCTTTTCTTCTGTCACCAAATCCAGGTGCTTTAACAGCTACACAAGTAAATGTTCCTCTTAATTTGTTAACAACTAAAGTAGCTAATGCTTCTCCTTCTATATCTTCTGCAATAATTAATAATTTCTTTCCTTGTTGAACTATTTGTTCAAGTATTGGAAGTATTTCTTGTATATTGCTTATCTTTTTATCAGTTAAAAGGATATATGGATTTTCTAATACAGCTTCCATTTTTTCTGCATCTGTTACCATGTAAGGACTTAAGTATCCTCTATCAAATTGCATTCCTTCAACAACTTCAAGTTCTGTAGCCATTGTATTTGATTCTTCTACAGTGATAACTCCTTCGTTGCCTACTTTTTCCATAGCATCTGCTATTAATTTTCCGATTTCAGGATCAGCAGCTGATATTGCAGCAACTCTAGCTATATCTTCTTTTCCATCAACTTGTTTTGATGATTTTTTAATTTGTTCAACAGCAGTATCTACAGCTAATTTTATACCTTTTCTTATAAGCATTGGGTTAGCACCTGCTGTTACATTTTTTAGTCCTTCTCTTATGATTGCTTGAGCAAGTAATGTAGCAGTTGTTGTTCCATCTCCAGCTACATCATTAGTCTTAGTTGCAACTTCTTTAACAAGTTGAGCTCCCATGTTTTCATACATGTCTTCAAGTTCTATTTCTTTTGCTATAGTTACACCATCATTAGTTATAAGTGGTGCTCCAAATTTTTTATCTAAAACAACATTTCTTCCTTTTGGTCCTAATGTTACTTTAACTGCATTTGCTAATTTATCTACTCCTGCTTGCATAGCACGTCTTGATTCTTCACCAAATAAAATACTCTTAGCCATTCTAATACCTCCTAAAATATTTGAATGTAATTATGAATTAATTCCTAACTTAACCTAATAACTAACCTATACTATTTTGTATGTATTAGCTATTATAGTTAATACTATTCAACTATTGCTAATATGTCATTTTGTCTTAATATAGTGTATTCTTCTCCATCAAGTTTAACTTCAGTTCCAGAATATTTAGAGAACAATACTTTGTCTCCAACTTTAACTTCCATTCTAACTTCTTTTCCATCAACTAATCCACCAGGTCCTACAGCAACAATTTCTGCTTCCTGTGGTTTTTCTTTAGCACTTCCTGGTAATACTATTCCGCTTTTAGTTTTTTCTTCTGCTTCTAATCTTTTAATTACAACTCTGTCTCCAAGTGGTTTTATTCTCATAGTCAAAACCTCCTCAATGTATAATTTATTTTAATTTTATTATTATCTTTTTCTGTTAGCACTCAATAACATCGAGTGCTAATATATTTATTATAATAATTTATACTATATTTAATAGCAAATTCCACATTTTAACTTATAGCATTGTTAAATTTGATTTACGTCATTTATTTATATATATCGCTTTCATCCTTATTTTTTCTCTAATTTATATTATTCCTTACAACCAATGGTTTATACCACCTCCCCCTAATCTTCCCTAATTGTATAAAAAGGTCTAAGAGCACTTACCCTTAGACCTTTTATTAAGATTTATCTTTCTAATTCTATATCTTTATATTCATCTAATTTATCATTATCTATTACTTGTTGTTTTTTAGATTCTTTTACAAATTTATTTAAAGCCATTTTTGTCTTCATTTGAGGAGCTGTTGATGCAGCACCTCCAATACATCCGCCTTCACACATCATACCTTCAAAGAAGTTTCCTGGTAACTTATTATTTTTAGCTAACATCATAAACTTTCTAAGATTTTGATGTCCACTAATTTTTACTGGTTTAAATTCAACTTCAATATTTTTGCTACTAATATAGTTTTCTACTGCAGCACTAAGTCCGCCACCTTGAGCAAATCCTCTTCCTAAAGCTGAAGCATCCTCAACCTCTAAATCTTCACATTCTTCAACTTCTACATTATAAGCCCCGAAAATAGCTGCTATTTCTTCAAAAGTTAATACATAATCTACAGCATCTTTTAAGCCTTCTCTTCCGATTTCTGATTTTTTAGCTGTACATGGTCCTACAAATACTACTATTGCATCTTCTTCTTTCTTCTTTATCCATCTTCCAGTTGCAATCATAGGTGATACAGTTCCTGAAATCTTTTCTACCTGGTCTGGGAATTTCTTTTCAATATATGATACAAATGCAGGACAACAAGAGTTTGTCATGAAATTGTCCCCTTTTTCCATTCTTTCAACAAATTCCTCAGCTTCGTGACATGTAACTGCATCTGCACCGCAAGCAGCTTCTATCATGTCTACAAATCCAGCTTTCTTTAATCCATCTTTAACTTGTCCAACTGTTACTTTAGGTCCAAATTGTCCTGTTATTGCTGGAGCTACTAATGCATATACCTTCTTATTGTTTTTAATCGCTTCTACAACAGGTACTATATAACTTTTATCTGATATTGCTCCAAATGGACATGCTTTCATACAAGCACCACAACTTATACATTCTTCATCATTTATTTCCGCTCTTCTATCTTGTGGTGATATACATATAGCTTCAGTAGGACATACTTTTTTACAAGGTCTCATAACCTCAGATATAGCATTATATGGACATACTTGTTTACACATTCCACATTCTCTACATACATCCTGATTTATATATGCTCTTCCATTGATTTTTGTAATAGCTTTGACTGGACATACTTCCATACATTTATGTTGTACACAACCTCTACATGCTTCTGTTATTGTGTATTTATTTATAGGACATCTATCACATGCAGCTTCTATAACATACATTATTTTTCCGTCATTATCATCTTGTTTTATATACTTTGGACTATCTCCATTTGGTATATATCCCGCTACAAGTTTTGCTCTCTCTTTTACTATTGCTCTTTCATGATAAACACAACATCTATACTGAGGTTTATCTCCCTTTATTAAGTTATAAGATATGTTTTCAACATTTTCCTTATCTAATCTATCCTCTTTAGCAAGTATGGCAACTTCTTTTAGGACTTCATATTTTACTCTATTTAGTTCTGTTTCAAACTTCACCTTATTTCCTCCCTAATTTTTTAAAATGTATTTTCTATTACCATTATTACGTTTTAGACAACCCTATTATAACAGATTATTGTTAAATATGTAACATGTTTTTCGCTAAATTAGTAAAATATTTGAAACAGAATTTTGAAATTTTATTATTTTGTGAATTATTTGAAATAACTGACTTTTAAAGCTTTATGTTGTTTTCTCTAGCATAATAGAACAAATATTGTTGTGCAAATCCACAAAATGGATCAAACTTATCCCTACCAAAATCTCGTATTTTTTTTAACGATACATCAGGAGCTAAATAAAAATGCTGCATAGCTCTTTTTACCCATACATCCACTGGAAAAGCTGTATATTTTTCCATAGAAAACAGCATTATACAGTCCGCTACCTTAGGTCCTACTCCGCTGATTTTTTGTAATTCTTTATGACATTCGTCATCATTTAAAGACTTTATATAGTCTAAATCTATAGTTTCTTCTATGATATCTTGTATTGTTTTATATATATACTTCGCTCTAAACCCAACTCCACACTCAGATAATTGTTCTATTGTGGAATCTTTCAATTGTTGTACATTTGGAAAAGAATAATAGGTTTTTCCTTTATACTCTAATTCATTTCCCCACTTTTTTGATATATTTAAAATAGCTCTTTTTATCATAGGAATTCTGTTGTTTGCTGATATAATAAATGATATTACAAGTTCAAAAGGATCTTGTTTTAAAAGTCTAATTCCATGACCAAATTCTACTGATTTTTTTAAAAGTGGATCCTTTTTTAAAATATCTTTTATAGTTGAATAGTCCCTATATAAGTCAAAATACTCACACCAAATTTCTTTAAATTCTTTCTCATTTGTATTATAAATTATTACATCATTTTCTTTTTTTTCAACTTCAATTACTTTATTAAATGCAACTCCTATATAATTACCATTCTCCTGTCTATTCCATCTGAAACACTGTCCACAATCAAATATATGTGGAAGTTCAAAATTTATTACGTCTTTTATTACTATTCCATTATCTATTGATTCAACATAATTAAAATCCATGTAATTTCCTCTTTTCTTATAGTTTTTATTAATATTATTATACGCCAAATTTGTTATATAAATCTTTTTAATTATTATTATAGTCTAAAATATCATAAATAAAAAACCTTAAAAGATCATAAAATTATTTATATGTCTTTTAAGGTTTTATTTTTATGTTTTTTCAAAGAATATTAATCTTTTTAAATTTATACTAATAAAACTATATATCACTTATATAATTATATATAGTAGTTTAAATATTAAGCTCTTCCTACTAAATATTCATCTATAGCTTTAGCAGCTTTCTTTCCTGCTTCCATAGCAAGTATTACAGTTGCAGCACCTGTTACTGCATCTCCTCCTGCATATACCGCTTCTTTAGATGTTTTACCTGTTGCATCTTCGGCAACAATACATCCCCATTTATTTGTTTCAAGTCCTTCTGTTGTTGAAGAAATTAATGGGTTTGGTGAAGTTCCAAGTGACATAATTACAGTGTCTACATCCATTATAAATTCTGAGCCTTCTATAACTTGTGGTCTTCTTCTACCAGATGCATCAGGTTCTCCAAGTTCCATTCTCACACATTTCATTCCTTTAACCCATCCATTTTCATCTTCTAAAATTTCAACTGGATTAGTTAAAAGATCAAATATTATTCCTTCTTCTTTAGCATGATGAACTTCTTCAACTCTTGCTGGAAGTTCTTCTTCTGATCTTCTGTATACTATGTGAGTTTCAGCTCCAAGTCTTAATGCTGTTCTAGCTGCATCCATAGCAACATTTCCTCCACCTACAACTGCAACTTTATTTCCAACTTTAACTGGAGTTGCGTAATCTTCTTTGTAAGCTTTCATTAAGTTTACTCTTGTTAAAAATTCATTTGCTGAAAATACTCCGTTAGCATTTTCCCCATCAATTCCCATGAATTTAGGAAGTCCTGCACCTGAACCTATAAATACAGCTTTAAATCCTTCTTCTTCCATTAACTCATCTATGTTTGCAGTTCTACCTACTATAACATTAGTTTCTAGTTTAACACCTAGCTTTTTAATGTTTTCAATTTCATTTTTAACTACAGTATCTTTTGGAAGTCTAAATTCAGGAATACCATACACTAAAACTCCACCTGGTTCATGAAGCGCTTCGAATATTGTAACGTCATATCCCTTTTTAGCTAAATCTCCTGCACAAGTAAGTCCTGATGGACCACTTCCTATAACTGCAACTTTCATGTTTTTCTTTTCTTCTGTTTGTGATAAATTTATATTATTTTCTCTTGACCAATCTGCTACAAATCTTTCAAGTTTACCTATTGATACAGGCTCTCCTTTTATTCCAAGAACACATTTACCTTCACATTGAGTTTCTTGAGGACATACTCTTCCACATACAGCTGGAAGTGAGCTATATTTTGCTATAACTTTTGCAGCCATTTCAAATTCTCTATTTTTAACATGTTCAATGAATTCTGGTATATTTATTGAAACTGGACATCCCTTAACACATTGTGGATTTTTACAGTTTAAACATCTACTAGCCTCTTTAACTGCTTCTTCTTCAGAATATCCTAAACAAACTTCTTTAAAATTTTCTCTTCTAACTTCTGGACGTTGTTCTCTTACTGGAACTCTTTTCATTCTATCCATTATTTGTCACCTCCGCAACATCCACATCCGCCACCATTTTCGTGGTGATGATGTTCTAAGTGTTTTTCCTCTTCTCTAAGTTTGTCTCTTCCTTCTTCAGTCTTATACATAGCTTGTCTTCTAAGAGCTTCATCAAAATTGATTAAATGTCCATCAAATTCAGGACCATCAACACACGCAAACTTAGTTTCATTTCCTACAGATACTCTACATGCTCCACACATTCCAGTACCATCAACCATTAATGGATTCATACTTACTATTGTTTTTATGCCATAAGGTTTAGTAGCAAGACATGCAAATTTCATCATTATTATTGGTCCTATTGCTACTACAAAATCATATTTTTTACCTTGATTGTCCATTAAATCTTTAAATTGTTCTGTAACAAGTCCTTTAAATCCATATGAACCATCATCTGTTGTTACATATAGATTATCAGCAACTTCCTTCATCATATCTTCTAAGATTAATAAATCCTTATTTCTAGCCCCCATAATAACATCTGCTTTCATTCCATGATCATGGAACCATTTTACCTGTGGATATATAGGTGCTGCACCTACTCCTCCAGATATAAATAATACTTTTTTATTTTTTAATTCATTAATATCTTCACTTAAAAATTCAGATGGTCTTCCAAGAGGTCCTACAAAATCCATAAAGTATTGTCCTTCTTCATACATTGCCATTTCTTCAGTAGAACGACCAACAGCTTGGAATACTATAGTTACTGTTCCCTTTTCTTTATCATAATCACAGATTGTAAGGGGTATTCTCTCACCTTTTTCATCTATTTTTACTATTACGAATTGTCCAGGCTTAGCTGATTTTGCTACCCTTGGAGCTTCTATATCCATAAGATATATATTAGGAACTAATTGTTCTTTTTTTACAATTTTAAACATATTCGCTATCCTCCCATATCTACATTATAATTTTGAATTTTTCTTACCCGTTTTAATAATATGCATGTCCTTAAAAATATAATGCTATTAATTGTTTATCAGTTTATGTACCTTGATATGTTTATTAAATTATAACTAATAAAAAACTCTCCGTAAAGAGAGTTTTCTTTAGTTTTGATATAATTCAATGTAGCTTAAAAATCAACTTTTTCTCCATAGAATGCACATTTGTATAATTTAGCCATAGTCTTATCATCAATTTCTCTTGGGTTAGCACCTGTACATGCATCTAATACTGCATTATGAGCCATAAAATCAACATGTTTTAGGAAATCTTCTTTACTTACTCCCCATTCCTTAATAGTTGATGGAATATTTAATTTAACATTTAACTCATTAATTAATCCAATTAATGAATCAACTAATTCTTTATCTGTATTTCCTTGTAATCCTAATGTTCTTGCTATTGTAGCATATCTATTTTCACATGCTTTTCTGTTATATTCAATTACATATGGAAGGAAGATTGCATTTGCACATCCATGTGGAATATGGAATACTGCACCTATTTTATGAGCCATACTATGAGTAATTCCTAGTAATGCATTTGAGAAAGCCATTCCAGCTAAACATTGAGCTATGTGCATTTCATCTCTTGCTTTTTTATCGCCTTCAAAAGACTTAACTAGGTTGTCTCTAACCATAACAATAGCTTGCATTGCAAGTGGATCTGAAATTGCTGATCTTGCTCCTGCAACATATGCTTCTATTGCATGAGTTAAAGCATCCATTCCAGTATGCGCTACTAATTTTGGTGGCATAGTTTGTGCAATATCAGAATCAACAATAGCTATGTCCGGTGTTAAATTAAAATCAGCCAAAGGATATTTGATTTTTGCTTTATAATCAGTTATTACAGAAAATGCTGTAACTTCACTTGCTGTACCACTTGTTGATGGAATTGCTATGAATTTAGCCTTTTGTCTTAGATCTGGAAGTCCAAAAGGTACTACTGCTTTTTCAAATGTGAATTCAGGGTATTCATAGAATATCCACATTGCTTTAGCAGCATCTATTGGAGAACCTCCACCTACACCTATTATTAAATCTGGGTTAAATTCTCTCATAACCTTTGCACCATTCATTACAGTTTCAACTGATGGATCTGGTTCAACACCTTCTATTAATTTTGTTTCTATATTAGCTTCTTTTAAATATCCTTCAATTTTATCTAAAAATCCAGATCTTTTAATAGATCCTCCACCTATAACTATTACAGCTCTCTTTCCTTTAATTGTTTTAAGTACATCTAAGCATCCTGCCCCAAAATAAATATCTCTTGGTAATGTGAATCTTGCCATAGTATGACCTCCTATTATTCATGATTTGTAATTTGCCTTTAAGTTGTTATTTTATTAACAATAATATATTAAGCAACTTTCGTGCCAACTTTTTGTACATGCTATACTGTAGTAATAAAGCCATCTTCAGCGAATAAATTTAAATCATAAATTTTTATGTTCTTTTTTTGAACACTTTTTTACCCTATATATGTTCAATTTCAATACACTGTTCAATTTTAGTACATATCTGGATTTATACTTCATACTAAAATATTATATTTTTTTATCTTTGAGTATAAAGTATTGCGTCCAATCCCTAGAGTCTTAGCAGTTTGTGACATATTTCCATTACATTTTTTTAAACATTTTTTTATGAGTCTAATTTCCATTTCTTCAATGGAACATACATCATTATTTAAGTCATAACTATTTTCTTCTAATGCATTTCTATTTTCTTTTACTTTTAATTTAAATGTGGTCTTTCCATTTAAATTAACCAAATTTTCTATATAGTTTTCTAGTTCTCTTATGTTTCCTGGCCAATTATACCTAATCATATCATTCATTATTTGTTTATCTATTTTAGGCACTTCTTTATTTAACTTACTGGCCTTTAATTTTAAATAATGTTTAATTAATATTTCAAGATCTCCTTTTCTTTCTCTTAGAGATGGGAGTTTTATTGGTATTACTCTTAGTCTGTAATATAAATCCTCTCTAAATGTGCCCTTGTACACTTCATCTTCCAAGTTTTTATTAGTAGCGGCTATTATTCTAACATCAACTGGTACTATTTCATTTCCACCTACTCTTGTAACATATCCCTCTTGAAGCACCCTTAATAACTTCACTTGCATATCTAGTGGCATTTCTCCTATTTCATCTAAAAATAGTGTTCCACCACTTGCGAGTTCAAATTTTCCAGGATGTCCTCCACTTTTAGCACCTGTAAAAGCACCTTCTTCATATCCAAAAAGTTCACTTTCTATTAAACTTTTGGGTATAGCTCCACAATTTATAGCTATAAAACTTTTATTTTTCCTTGAGCCATAATTATGAATAGCTTGTGCTAACAGTTCTTTTCCTGTACCACTTTCACCATGTATTAAAACAGTTGATGGACTATTTGCTATTGTCTTTGAAAATTCTATAACACTATTTATTTCTTCACTTTTTCCAATAATATCGTTGAATGTATATCTAGCTCTCATTCCACTGTACTTGTTTATAAGATTATATACATTTTGTATCTCCTTAAATAAAACAATCATTCCCACAACTTCATTTTGAATTTTTATCGGTGTGGCATTTATATTATATCTCCCATTTACATCTCCATTTAAAACGGTTTCTTTGTCTCTAATACTTTCACCATTATTTAATTTTCCTAAAATTTCTTGCCAATCTGGGAGCATTTCATCTACTCTTTTATTTATTACATCTTCTTCTTTTACTTTTAAAACCTTACAAGCATATTTGTTAATGCTTTGGAGTATTCCCTCTGAATTAATTGTATATATTCCCGAGGGCATGGAATCTATTATTGTATTCATATATTCATATGATTCTATAAGTTTTTTATTGATTTCATCTGCTTTTAACTGATTTTCAATAGATCTTACAGCTGCTACTGCAAGTCCTAATGTATGTGGATGTACTTTATCACAAGCTCCTGTTAAATTTATACTTCCTATTATGTTGCCATCTATATCATGTATACAGGCAGCAGAACATGTCCACTTATGATATGCATTTATAAAGTGTTCACTTGATGAAATTTGTATTGGCATATCTTCCTGTATTGTAACCCCCATGGCATTTGTTCCTATACTTTTTTCATCCATATACGCACCCGTTACCATATTCATCTCTTCGGCTATTCTTAAAATATCTGAGTCTCCTATAGTATTTAAAATACACCCTTCTTCATCTGTCAGTACTATAAAAAAACCGGAACCTTGTAATATTTCTTGTAATATATTCATCATGGGAACAGCTGCTTTAATGAGTTTTTCATTTTTCCTTATATTCATTACACAGTCTCTTCCTCTTAATATCTTTTTAGAAACTACCCTATCTTTTTCTATTCCATAAGTTAATGATCTAATATGAGATTTCTTTATTATTTCACTATGTAAATTTTTTTTATAGTTCATTTGAATCCCCCTAATTATCAAAAGTGTATATTTTATACTATAAATATTACCCTAATAATCATTGTATTTATATATAAATCTTTATATTTGTATAAAAAAAGAGCCTAGTTAAGATATTGAATCTCAAGGGCTCTTTTATACAAAATTTATTAAATCCTATATTATTTTGCGTAGTTGTGGAATCCTCTTCCTGTTTTTCTTCCAAGGTATCCAGCTCTAACATATTTTCTAAGTAATGTATGAGCTCTGTATTTTGAATCTCCAGTTTCTTTATATAATACATCCATTATAGCAAGACAAACGTCTAATCCTATAAGATCTCCTAATGCTAAAGGTCCCATTGGGTGATTAGCACCAAGTTTCATAGCTGTATCTATATCTTCTGGTGATGCAATTCCTTCTGCATATATTCCAACAGCTTCATTGATCATTGGAATTAATATTCTGTTTACAACAAATCCAGGAGCTTCTGCAACTTCTACTGGTTCTTTTCCTATTGCTACAGAAAGTTCTTTTATAGCTTCAAAAGTTTCTTGAGATGTTGCCATTCCTCTTATAACTTCTATAAGCTTCATTACTGGAGCTGGGTTAAAGAAGTGCATTCCAATAACTTTTTCAGGTCTGTTTGTTGCTGATGCAACTTCTGTTATTGAAAGTGAAGATGTGTTTGAAGCTAAGATTGTTTCAGCTTTACATATCTTATCTAAATCAGCAAAAATTTGTTTCTTGATTTCCATATTTTCTATTGCTGCTTCTACAACTAGGTCACAATCAGCTGCCATGTTAAGATCAACTGTTCCAGTTATATTAGAAAGTATTTCTTCCTTTTTAGCTTCTTCCATTTTTCCTTTTGAAACTAATTTTGAAAGACTTTTGTCTATTACTTTAAGTCCTCTTTCTACAAATTCATCTTTGATGTCTCTTAGAACAACTTCATAGCCTTTTACAGCAAATGCTTGAGCAATTCCTGCTCCCATTGTTCCAGCACCAAGAACGCATACCTTTTTCATAATTTTTGCCTCCTCGATTATCCTATATTTATATTTATGTTTATTTTAATATAGTTAATGTTTACTCTAAATAACAGAGTAAACATTAACTTACATTTTACTTATTAGTTATAGCTTTTAACTTGAGCTATTAATTCTGGGATTATTTTGTTTAAGTCTCCAACTAATCCAAGATCAGCAACTTTCATGATTGCAGCATCTGCATCTTTGTTAATAGCGATGATGTAATCACTGTCTTGCATTCCAGCTAAATGTTGGATTGCTCCTGAAATACCGCAAGCAATGTATAATTTAGGTCTTACAGTTTTACCAGTTTGTCCAACTTGTAATGCGTGATCTATCCAGCCGTTATCTACAGCTGCTCTTGATCCTGCTACTGTTCCACCTAATGCATCAGCAAGTTCTTGTAGTTTAGCGAAGTTTTCTTTGCTTCCAACTCCTCTACCACCTGCTACTAGAATATCAGCTTCTCCGATATCAGCAACTTCCTTAGCTATTTTAACAACTTCTTCAACTTTTACCTTTAAGTCAGCTTCAGTTAAGTTAACTGCAACTTTTTCAACTTTAGCTGCATCAACTCTTGATTTGTCTTCTTCTAATTTATCGAAAACACCAGGTCTTACAGTTGACATTTGTGGTCTGTTTTCTGTACACATGATTGTTGCCATTAAGTTTCCACCGAATGCTGGTCTTGTCATTAATAAGTGACCTGTTCCTTCTTCAGTGTCTAATGCAGTACAGTCTGCTGTTAAACCAGTTTTTAATCTAGCAGCTACTCTAGGTCCTAAATCTCTTCCTATAAATGTAGCGCCTATGAATAATACTTCTGGTTTCTTTTCTTCTACTAAATCACAAATTACTTTTGTGTAAGCTCCTGTTGTATAGTGTGCTAATCTTTCATCATCAGCATATAGAACTTTGTCAGCTCCGTGTGCTAATAAATCATTTGCCATAGCATCTATTTTGCTTCCTAGTAAAACTGCTGTAAGTTCTACTCCTAATTTATCTGCAATTTGTCTACCTTTTCCAAGTAATTCTAAAGCTACTTTTTGTAACTCACCATCTCTTTGTTCTGCGAATACCCAAACGCCTTTGAAATCTGCTATATTCATTACTTATCCCTCCACTTCTACTCTATATATACTAAATGTAGTGTTTTTCTTTTAATTTTGAAGCTGCGTAAGCTGCTGCTTCTTTAACTGGCATATTAACTACTTCACCTTGTCCTTTAGCTTCTTTAGTCATAGATCTTTTAACCTTAGTTGGAGATCCTTTTAATCCTAATAAAGCTTTATCAACATCTATATCATCAGCTGACCATACTTTAACTTCTTTATCGAATACTCCAAATATATTCTTCATGCTCATATATCTTGGTTCATTTAATTCTTTGATTGCTGTTAAAAGACATGGAGTTTGAACTTTTAATATTTCATATCCATTTTCTAAAGCTCTTCTTACTTTTAATGTATCTCCTTCAACATCTACTTTTTCTACATAAGTGATTTGAGGGATTCCTAAATGTTCAGCTATTTCTGGTCCAACTTGTGCAGTATCTCCATCGATAGCTTGTCTTCCTGCTAATATTAAATCATATTCTAATTTCTTTAATGCTCCTGCAAGGGCATATGAAGTTGCAAGTGTATCTGCTCCAGCGAATGCTCTGTCAGATATTAATATTGCATCATCAGCTCCCATAGCCATAGCTTCTCTTAAAGCAGCTTCTGCTTGTGGAGGTCCCATGCTTATTACTGTAACAGTTGCTCCATTTTCATCTTTTAATCTTAATGCTTCTTCTAAAGCATTTTTGTCTTCTGGGTTTATTATTGATGGAACTCCTTCTCTTACAAGTGTTCCTGTAACTGGATCTATTTTAACTTGATTTGTATCTGGAACTTGCTTTAAGCAAACAACTATTTTCATTGTTCTCTTCCTCCTTAAATTCATGTATTATCTGAATAATGCTCCTGAAATAACCATCTTTTGAACTTGAGATGTTCCTTCGTAGATTTCAGTGATCTTAGCATCTCTAAACATTCTTTCTACTGGATAGTCCTTAGTGTATCCATATCCACCAAACATTTGAACAGCCTTAGTTGCAACTTCCATTGCAGTATCTGCTGCAAATAATTTAGCTGTAGCTGCTTCAACAGTATAAGGTTTTCCTGTCATTTTGTTATAAGCTGCTTTGTATACTAAATATCTAGCTGCTTCTATCTTAGCTTTGCATTCTGCAGCCATCCATCCCATACCTTGGAATTTGTATAATTGTTTTCCGAATTGTTTTCTTTCTTTCATGTATTCAATAGCTTCTTCTAAAGCTCCTTCAGCAATACCTAATGCTTGAGCAGATACCCCTATTCTTCCTCCATCAAGAGTCTTCATAGCTATTGCGAATCCTTTTCCTTCTTTTCCTATTAAGTTTTCAGCTGGAACTTCACAATCTTCAAAAATAAGTTCTGTAGTTGATGATGCTCTAATTCCTAGCTTGTCTTCTACTTTACCTATTGAGAATCCTTTGAATCCTTTTTCAACTATAAATGCTGAGATTCCTTTTGTTCCTTTTGATTTATCAGTCATAGCAAATGCTATAAATACATCAGCAACTCCACCATTTGTTATGAATATTTTTTGTCCATTTAAGATATATTTATCTCCTTGTTTAACTGCTACAGTTTGTTGTCCTGATGCATCAGTACCGGCATTTGGTTCAGTTAATCCGAATGCTCCTAGTTTTTTTCCTGAACATAAATCTGGAAGGTATTTCTTTTTTTGTTCTTCTGTACCGAAGGCATCGATTACAGAAGCGCAAAGTGATACATGAGCAGAAAGTATTATACTTGTTGTTCCGCACTTTTTAGCTAATTCTTCTACTGCTAATATATAAGATAAGTAGTCTCCACCAACTCCACCATATTCTTTAGCGAATGGAATTCCAAACATTCCGTACTTAGCCATTTTTTTAACGTTTTCCATTGGAAACGCCTCAGTTTCATCAATTTCAGCTGCCATTGGTTTAACTTCATTTTCAGCAAACTCTCTAACCATTTGTCTTACTAATTCTTGTTCTCTAGTAAATTCTAACTTCATTTTCTTAACCTCCTATCTGTTTTTAAAGCCTATCTGTTTTTAAATCCGTCTAACTTTTTCTTTTCTACGAACGCTGTCATTGCATCTTTTTGGTCTTCTGTTGAGAAGCACTCCCCAAAGATTTCAGCTTCTATATTAATTGCTGTATCTATATCTACTTGGATTCCTCTGTTTATAGCTTGTTTACAAAGTCTTACAGCAATAGGAGCTCTTCCCGCAATTTGATTTGCTAATTTTTTAGCTTCTTCCATTAAGTTTTCTGGTGCAACTACCTTATTTACAAGTCCTATTCTTAAAGCTTCTTCAGCATTTATGTTTTTAGCTGAATAAATTAATTCTTTGGCCATTCCCATACCTACAAGTCTTGCAAGTCTTTGAGTTCCACCAAATCCAGGAGTAATTCCAAGTGAAACTTCTGGTTGTCCAAATTTAGCTTTTTCAGAAGCTATTCTTATGTCACAAGACATTGAAAGTTCACAACCTCCACCTAAAGCGAAACCGTTAACAGCTGCTATAACTGGTTTTCCTAATGTTTCAACTTTTCTGAATATTCTGTTTCCTAAAAGTCCAAATTTTCTTGCTTCTAGTACACTTTTGTCTTTCATTTCAGAAATATCAGCACCAGCCACAAATGCTTTTTCACCAGCACCTGTTACTATAACTGCATAGACATTGTCATCATTCTCGATTTCATCAAGAACTAAATCTAATTCATTCAATGTCTCTGTGTTTAAAGCATTTAAAGCCTTAGGTCTGTTGATAGTTACGATAGCTAGGCTACCTTCTTTTTGTAACAAAACATTTTTGAATTCCATAATAATCCTCCCCATCATTTTATATTGCACCCATAAATTTTAACTAGCATATTGTTAATATAGTAACAATTAAACTTAAAAAAATTTAGGTATGATTACCCCAAGACAAAACTTACAATTATAATTATATAACTTATATCTACATTTTTCAATAATATAAATATAAGATTTTTCAAAATGTCATTAAATTTTCCTTTTTTGTTTAGTTAAAACCATTCAAAAGGTAAGTAAGTGTAAGTAAACTTTCGCTTAAATGAACATTTTCTATAACTACATTGTCTGCACCATTTAAATCAATCGGTGCGAAATTCCATATCCCTTTAACCCCATTTTTTATAAGTGTATTGCATACGTCTTGAGCATTGCTCTTAGTTACACAAATAACACCTATATGAATCTTCTCTTCTTGCAGGAAGCTTTCTAATTGATCAATATCCCTGATTTCTACATCCCTTATTTTTAATCCTAGTAATTTAGGATTAACATCAAAAATTCCTTTTAAATTAAACCCCATTTTATCAAAATTCGTATAGTTTGCAATTGCCTGACCTATATTTCCAGCACCTATAATAGCTATGTTATAATTCTCATCTAATCCTAGTATAGACCTTATCTCGTTATATAGATCCTTTACATTGTAACCGTATCCTTGTTGTCCAAAATCTCCAAAGTTATTAAGGTCTTGTCGTATTTGTGATGCTGTAAACCCTATTTTTTCACTTAATTCCTTAGATGATATCCTATCTACGTCATTATCCATAAGCTCCGCTAAATATCTATAGTACTTAGGCAATCTCCTGATAACGGCCATCGAAATATTTCTTTTTTTCTCCACTTAGTTACACTCCTCATTTTAATTTCAGTAAAAGAAATAGTATATTGCTTAATACTTATAATATTTCCAACACTAATTGCTATTAATTATTTTACTATAGTTATTTTATTTATACAATAATAGTATTCCCTTAAAATTCTATTTTTTATCCTATTTTTTAAACTAATTATAACTATTTAATCATAATTTTATAGTTTATGTTAATATAATGCATAATTGCAGATTATACTATTGTTGCTATTTTTCGAAATTTTCGTAAAATATGGGCTATTATCAACCATTTTAACTAAAACTATGTTAAATACTTAACTATAATGATAAATTTTTAGCAAAAAATTTGACTACAAAAATTTACACTTACATAGTAAAATATACTCAGGAAGGTGAACATTTATGATCGTTTTAAGTTGTAAAAATTTAAAAAAAAGTTATGGAATAGATGAAATACTAAAAAATATAACATTTAATATAGACGAAGGAGAACGCGTAGGCCTTGTTGGTGCTAATGGTGCAGGTAAATCTACATTATTTAAGATATTAACTAAAACCCTAGATTATGATAGTGGTGATTTATTTTTAGATAAAAATAAAAAAGTAGGTTATCTTTCTCAGCATCTATCTTTAGATAGTGAAAATTCTATATATGATGAAGCTCTTTTAGTTTTTCAAGATTTAATTGATATGGAAAATAAGCTTGCTTTATTAGAACAAGAAATGAATAAACCTTATGATCCTTCAAATGCAGATTATCATAATAAAGTTATAAAAGACTACACAAACTTATCAGAACTTTATAATAATCGCGGTGGATATCTTTATAAAGCAGAAATAGGTAAAGTATTAAAGGGACTTGGCTTCACTGAAGAACACTATGATAAATCTATAAACATTTTAAGTGGCGGTCAAAAGACTAGAGTTGCCCTGTGTAAGCTTCTTTTATCTAACCCTGATATACTTCTACTAGACGAACCTACAAACCATCTTGATTTAGATGCAATTGAATGGCTTGAAGAATATCTTAAAGGTTACAAAGGAACTATAATTATAATTTCCCACGATAGATTTTTCTTAGACTGTATAACAACTAAAACCTTTGAACTTATAAATGGAAAGTTAGATGTTTATAACGGAAACTATACCGCATTTATTGATTTAAAGAAAAAAGCATATGAAGAAAAGCTAAAGGCATACAATCTTCAACAAGCAGAAATCAAACGCCAAGAAGAAATCATTGAAAGATATCGCTCTTTTAATAGAGAAAAAAGTATTAGAGCCGCTGAAAGTAGACAAAAGGCATTAGATAAGGTTGAGCGACTTGACTCTCCTACTAATGATAAGAAAATGCACAAATTTAAATTTGAAGCTAAGATAAAGAGCGGTAATGACGTATTGTACGCCGAAAATTTATCTAAACGCTATGAAGATAAGTTACTATTTGAAAACTTAAATTTAGATATAAAACGTGGAGAACACGTTGCTTTAATTGGAGAAAATGGACGTGGAAAGACTACTCTATTTAAAATCCTTATGGATAAAATCAAGCAAGATGAAGGAACTTTTTCTCTAGGGAAAAATGTATTTATAGGTTACTATGATCAAGAACAATCTAATTTAGACCCAAATAAAACTATTATAGATGAAGTTTGGGATGATTTTCCTAAGATGACCACAACTGAAATTAGAAATGTTCTAGCTGCATTTTTATTTACTGGTGATGATGTATTTAAAAAAGTCGAAAAATTAAGTGGTGGAGAAAAGTGTCGAATAAATCTACTTAAAATAATACTTTCAAAATCTAACTTCTTATTATTGGACGAACCTACTAACCACCTTGATATTATGTCACGTGAAGCCCTAGAAGATGCAATAATGGATTATGATGGTACTGTCCTTGTTATATCCCATGATAGATACTTCTTAAATAAAGTAGTAGAAAAAATTCATGAACTAAACATAGATGGTATTAAAACTTACCTTGGTAACTATAGCTATTATGTTGAAAAGAAAAAAAATCCTTTTAGATTTCAACAATTAGAAGAAGCTCAAGGAAAAACTAAAACACAAATTCAAACTGAAAAGAAAAAGAAACGTGAAGAAGCTAAAATTGAAAAACAGAAAAAACTAAAAGTTAAAAATCTAGAACAAAGTATTGCAGACTTAGAAAAAAACATAGAAGATTTACAGCAAAAACTATGTCTTGAAGAAATCTATTCCGATCCTGTTAAAAGTGAAGAAGTTAATAAAGAACTTTTAGATAAAGAAACTGAACTTGAACAATTATATGAGCAATGGGAAGAAATGCTCTAAACTTAAAAACCCCTATAACATCATGTTATAGGGGTTTTCTACTAAAATTAATATACTGTTTCTATTTTTTCTTAATATCAATTTTATCTAAAAATAAAATTCCAGTGGGATGATACTTAAAGTTTACTATGGAGTTATCATAAGCTGCCATAAACTTTGAATTACATATAGGAAATATTATATTTTTGTTTAAGTTATCTCTTTCTATTTTAAAAATATCCTCTCCAACTTCTCCACAAAACATAATATCCCAATTACCGCTTTTAATTTTATCATCATATTTATCTAAACTTGTCACTTCTATAGTGGACTTAATTCCTATGTTTAATAAATCCTTCTGAATATACTCAGCTAATTTTTCTCCTACATTATTGTAAGATGTAGGATTTGAATAAATTATAATTTTTATAATATTATTTTGTTCTCTCACCTTTTCTAATTCATCTATATTTCCATGTGTATTATAATTAATGCCATCTTCTATTTTAGCAGCATATCCTTGATATAATTTCTTTATAATTTCATCCCTATTAATACTCTCACATATAGCTTTTCTCACTTTGGCATCATTAAATGGACTTTTCAGATGATTAAATTTCATATAATTTATATTTTCACCCTTTTGCTCTAATATCTTACCTCCATTTTTCTGTATATCAATAACACTTCGACAATCTAAGTTATCCACAATATTTACATTATTACCTATAAACTTATCCACCTTTTGTGAACTTTTGTTTATAAACTTTATAATTATTTTATCAACTTTGCATTTTTCTCCCCAATACTTATTATTTCTTCTGATAACCATTGATTCTCCCTTGTTCCACTTTACAAATTCAAAGGGTCCTGTACCAGCTGGGTGATTGAAATGCTTGTCTTTACACTTTTTTATTGAATTAGGACTTACCATGGTTGCTGCACATGGATTTGCTAAATCCCTTAAAAACTCTGGGTTTTCCTTGGCTAAAATAAATTTAACAGTATAATCATCAATGATTTTAAATTCAACTACATCCTTAAATACTTTATTAAAACAAGCATTTTGATCACCTTTTTGTAGTTGTCTTTGTATATTTTTTCTAACTACATAACAATTAAACTCTGACCCGTCATGAAATTCTACCCCTTTTCTTAGATGAAAAGTGTACTCTCTTTTGCTTTCATCAATATCCCAACTAGTAGCAAGACCTGGCTTTATATCCTTAGAATTATCTTTATATCTTACAAGTCCTTCATATAAATTTGCTATGATTTTAATTGATTCACTATCATTTGCATAAGCTGGATCTAAAGTTAAAGGCTCAAAACTTTCCGCTATTACAACCATCTTTTTAGATTCCTTAAGAAAATCAAAATTATCTTTATATAAAAATAAGGTTAATATCAATGACATAATAATGATAAGAATTACAATAAACCTTTTTTTCACAGTTTATCAATCTCCTTTTTATACTAAAACTCATTATTATGTTTATGATATTAACCTTACAAAATAAAACCTTTAAATAATTTAATTATCTTTCTCCAAGTTTTAAATTTGGTATAGCATTTAATTCAAGCGGTGCTACTCTTCCCTTTAAATATTCAAAATACGCAGCGCTTCCTATCATAGCAGCATTATCAGTACATAAAATCGGTGCTGGGAATAGTACATCTATTTTATTTTTCTTTCCTGCATTTATCATAGCTTCTCTAAGATGTGTGTTTGAGGCAACACCTCCAGCTATAGCAATTTTATCTACATTTCTTAACTTACAAGCTTTAATTACATTATCAACTAAAACATCTACAACTGACTTTTGGAAAGACGCAGCAACATCTGCTCTATTTATTTCTTCATTTTTCATATTCATTTTGTTTATATAATTTAGAACTGCTGATTTTACACCACTAAATGAAAAATCTAAGCAATCTTTATCGTGGAAATTAGCTTTTGGAAATACTATTGCATTTTCATTTCCCTCATTTGATATCTTATCTATTTTAGGACCACCTGGATATCCAAGTCCAATTGCTCTTGCAACTTTATCAAAAGCTTCTCCAGCAGCATCATCTCTAGTTTCTCCTAGAATATCAAATTCTCCGTAATCTTTCATGTGAACTATAAAAGTATGTCCACCAGATACTACAAGGCACACAAATGGAGGTTTTAAATCTTTATATTGAATAAAGTTTGCACTTATATGTCCTTCAATATGATTTACCCCAATTAATGGTTTTTTAAGTGCATAAGCAAGACTTTTTGCATATTGTACTCCTACAAGTAATGCTCCAACAAGCCCTGGACCATATGTAACTCCAATAGCATCTATATCATCAAAAGTAACATTAGCTTCTTCTAAAGCTTCTTTAACCACAATTCCAATGGCTTCTATGTGTTTTCTTGATGCAACTTCAGGTACTACCCCACCAAATTTAGTATGTATATCTATTTGTGATGCTATAACATTTGATAAAACATCTCTTCCATTAACAACTACCGCTGCTGCTGTCTCATCACAACTGCTCTCTATTGCAAGAATTTTTATATCTTTACTCATGTTCTTCCCTCTTTCTTATTATTTATTCTTTCGAACATACGTGCTATAATAACTATGTAATATTGATTTTATTAGTTAAGGAGTTAAAATTATGTGTAAATCTTATGCCAAAATTATAGTTCATGGATCACCAATTACAAAATCAAATTTTAAATTATCTAATGTAAAGGGTAGAGCAATTCTTCCATTTAATTCTGGCAAATATCACGATAGATATGGTGTATATGAAGAATTAATATCTTATGAAGCTAAAATTCAAAATCCCAATGTATTTCTTACAGAATCTCTTATTGCTATTTTAAAAGTTTATTATAAAAGTAAAAAAAGACATCCTGATACAACAAATATACCTAAAAGTATATTTGACGGTGTAGAAAAAAGTGGCATTATCATTAACGATGCTCAAATAAGACAACTTATTATTGAAGAACACTATGATAATGAAAATCCTAGATTTGAGTTAGAATTATTTGGAGAAAGTACATATAACGTTCATTATGAAGTATCTAAAAATGAAACTATAAATGAACCTATAAACTATAATCCACCACCAAATAAAAAATCTTCTAACAAAAAATCATTAGCCTCTAAAGAAGATAAAATCATACCTAGTAACTTATCCTCAAATTCTTCAATTATGTTATGTGATATTTGTGGAAAACCATTAAAAAATAAAGAAGATTCAATATCAGCAAATAAAGGCAAAACTCTGATATGCAAATCTTGCTTTGGTAAACTATTTTAGAAAAAGCCTATGGTTTTCTTTTAACCTTTAGGCTTTTCATTTTGTTTTTTTATATATAACGCTACATTTTCTCCAGCTTTAACACCTTCGCAAGCTATATCATCTATACCATTATTATTAAAAACTACATTCCCACATCCAAATATTCCTTCAATATTTGTTTCCATATATTTATTCACTCTAATTCCCTTAGTAGACACCGATATATCTACCCCTGCCTTTTTAGCAACTTCATTATCAGGAATTAATCCAACTGATAACACAGCCGTATCACACTGTATTTCTTTCTCTGTTCCTTTTATTATATTTCTATCATTATCTACTTCTGATATTATAATACTGTCAATTCTCTCTTTACCATTTACATAAGTTACTGTATGTGAAAATATAAATGGTATTTTAAAATCTTCCATACATTCCTTAACCAGTTCTTCTTTTCCCTCTGCATAAGGTAAAACCTCTACAATGGCTTTAACATTTGCCCCTTCTAATTTAAGTCTTTTTGCCATACGCAACGCTAAGTCTCCTGATCCTAAAATGACTATATCCTTTCCTGGCATATATCCTTCAAGATTAATAAATTTTTGAACACAACCTGCTGTAAAAATACCAGCACTTTTTCTACCAGCTATATTTATAAGTCCTCTAGGCTTTTCACGACATCCCATTGCTAATATTATAGCCTTGGCTTTTATTTTAATTATACCCTCTTTGCTAACAGCCGTTACTATTTTATCATCATTAAAATCAAAAACACAGGTATTAAGTCTATATTCTATTCCTAATTCTTTTACTTTATTTATAAATCTTTCTGCATATTCGGGTCCAGTAAGTTCCTCATTAAATACATTAATACCAAAACCACTATGTATACACTGATTAAGTATACCCCCAAGACAATCTTCTCTTTCTAATATTAATATACTATCAATTCCACTTTCTTTAACTTTAATGGCAGCTGAAAGTCCCGCTGTTCCTCCCCCTATTACTACTACATCATATTGATACACGGTAACATCCTCCATTCCAATACCTTACATAGATTATTTTATCATAATTTTTTACATAAAAAAATCCTGATTTATCCCCTAATAACTAGGGCGAAATCAAGATAATTACTAGTATTCGTATTGAATGTTTTCTCCTTCTATTGAGATGCTGTCAATTTTAATGTTCTTTTCTTTTAAATCTTCAGGATAATACAATATACTCCAAGGTCTTGAGTTATTTGATTCAAGAACACCAAATTCTTCTTTAGTAAAACTAAAAGGAGCTGACGCCACTACTCTTCCATTTTCTATAAGATTTAAACGAACATCTATATTAAATATAGATTCTTCATGGCCATTGCGAATAAACAAATCAACGATTAAGCTTCCATCCTGATTAAATCTAGCATTGATTGGATTAAATGATACTTGATCCTTTGAAATATCACCTAAATTATTTAGTACATTTTGTAGTTCTTCCTTTTTCTTATCATTAATTTTTGCTAAATCCGCTAGAGGTCCAAAACTATATTTTTGATTAACTTTAGGCACATTTTTATCTTTTAGGCTATTATTAGAAGAGTTCTGGTTCTTTTGTATACCACAGCCCGTAAATAAAAAAATAAATGAAATTAGCATAAGCGTTAATATTCTTTTCATACTAATTCTCCTCTAATATTATTATCATATATGAAAAACATTGTCATTATACCACTTAGACATATCAATGTCTACTTAGTAATAATAATATTCATAATTGTAAAATATTATTTATATTAATAGATTGATTTAATTTTGATTAAATGATATAATAATTTTGTTTTTGCAAATGATTTGCATTTTAAATTAAAGGAGCGATATCATGAAAAAAATATTTAAAACTATAATCATTATGTCAGCTATCACTTGTATATTTTTACTAACTAGTTGTATAAATAAACCTGCTAATACACCACCAAATAATGATTATGAAAATAATAAACCTACAGTAGCTGTATCAATTGTTCCTGAAGAAACTTTTGTAAAAGCTGTTGCTGGTGATTTAGTTAATGTTATTACAATGATACCATCTGGTCAAAGTCCTGAAACTTTTGAACCTACACCAGAGCTTTTAGAGAGATTTAGTAAAGCGAAAATATACTTTACTATGAATGTTCCTTCAGAAACTAACTCAATATTACCTAAATCAAAGGATTTTAACCCTAATGTTAAGATAATTGATTTACCTAGCGAGGTTAGAAAAACATACAAAGATAGAGAATTCTCTCCTGGAGAACGTGATCCTCATATATGGTTATCTCCAAAGCGAGTAAAAATTATGATAAATTCAATAAAAAATGAACTTTCAGCTTTAGATCCTACAAATAAAGCTACATATGAAAAAAACGCATCAGAATATATAAATAAATTAGATAAAGCTGATACGAATATTAAATCTTCTTTACAAAATCTAAAAACTAAAGCCATAATAGTATATCATCCTGCATTCGGATATTTTACAGATGATTATGGATTAGAAATGATTGCACTAGAAAAAGAAGGTAAAGAATCTACTCCTCAAGACATGCAAAAGATCATTGATTTTGCTAAGTCAAAAGAAGTAAAAACTATCTTCTATCAAGCTGAAACTGATAGTAAGCAAGCCAAAACTTTTGCTACTGAAATTGGTGGAAAAGCGGAACAACTAGCTCCACTTGACCCTAACTATATTGAAAACTTAGAAAAAATGACAAATACCTTTAAATCAGTTCTAAAATAATCTTAATATAAATAAAAAATCACACACTTCCTACAAATTGTTGGTTGTTGTGTGATTTTTATTTATATAATATAAAACCTACAACACCTGATATTATTATCATAAGTATTGGATCAAACTTATATTTAAATGATAATATAAATGCAACTACAAAAATCACTATACTTTTATAATCTATAAAAGTTCCTGATGATACTAGTATTGCCGCAGCTGCAACAAGTCCTACAGTGGCAGGTCTAAGTCCCTTAAAAGCTCCTTCTACATATTTATTATCTTTAAATTTAACAAAAAATCTAGTTATGATTACCATTATAATAACTGATGGCATTACAACTCCTAAAGTTGCAAATGTAGAACCTAATACGCTATTTACTTTAAACCCTACATAAGTTGCCATATTTATAGCAATTGGTCCTGGTGTCGCCTGTGATATTGCTACCATATTTATAAATTCCCCTGGTGAAACCCATGTATGTTTAGATACAACCTCTTGTTGTATCATTGATAACATAGCATATCCTCCACCAAAACTAAAAAGCCCTATCTTAAAAAAAGTTATAAAAAGACTAAGCAGCATCATCTTTTTTCCCTCCTTTATATATGGTGTATATAACACCTAGTAGAGCTGAAATGATTATAACAATTATTGCAGTAACCTTTAAAAATCCAACTAAAATTGCAACTACTATAGGTATTATTACTGTTTTTTTATTTATCTTTGCATCTTTACCCATTCTTATAACAGGTGCTGCTATAAGTGCCACAACAGCTGGTCTTATACCTTTAAAAACTCTCTCTACTATAGGGTTATCTTGAAGTCCAACGAAAAATGAGGCAACTAATAGTATTATTAAAAAAGATGGCAATACTGCTCCTAATGTTGTTGCTAAAACACCTAATGCTCCTCCTATTTTATATCCAACAAACACGGAAGTATTTACGGCAATAGGTCCTGGAGATGATTGTGCAAGTGCTATCATATCTAAGTATTCTTCTTTTTCTATCCACGACTTTTTATCAACTATTTCTCTCTCGATTAAAGGAAGCATTGCATATCCTCCCCCAATGGTAAATGCACCTATCTTAAAAAAGATAATGAACATTTCCATATAGGTACGAAAACTTTGTTTCCTACTCACTTAATCACCTTCTTTAAATATATATAATATAATTATATCATATCCTTTTCTTTAATATTTTAGTTTAAATCAAATAGGAAGTTACTGAAACCTAAATTTCAATAACTTCCTATGTTACTTATTAAAATGTTATATTTTAAAATTAGAAACTGACTTGCCCAATTCTTCCGAACTATTTTTAGCTTTTACTACCATTTCCATTAATTGATTTATATACTTTTGAGAAATACCAACTTTATTAGCAATATTACTTGTTCCCTCTGCACCTTCATTGGTAGCTAAAGTAACATTATCTATAACTTCCATTACATTCTTTGTAGAATTAAGAGCATCTTCACATACTGACTTTAATTCAGTTACTACACTATTAAAGTAATCAACATCATCACTATATACCTTTCCAACTTCCACAAAATTTTTATAGTCATTAAGAACCTTATCATTTATAAAATCTAAAATTACTTGAGAGTTGCCTGACAATTCTTCTACGGATTTAATAGTGTCTTTAATAATCAACTGAATTTTACCTGCTGTGTCCGATGATTCTTCTGCAAGCTTTCTTACTTCCTCCGCAACAACAGCAAATCCTTTTCCATGTTCTCCTGCCCTTGCAGCCTCAATTGCAGCATTTAATGCTAACAAATTAGTTTGCTCAGTGATTTCAATTATACTATCTAATAAAACATTTATTTTTGTAACCGATTTAGAATTTTCAATAGATTTTACTAATTCTTTTTTATTTTTTTCATATAAATTTAATCCATCTTCCATGGAATCCTTAGCACTCTTAGTAAGATTTTTAGCTCTTTCATTTACTTCCATACATTTTTCAGATAAATCTTCTGCCCTATTAGATACATTTTGAACTGACGATTCAATTTCTCTTGCAGATGCATTCATTTCTTCAGCCGAAGCAGCCGTTTCTTCCATACCCGCTGATAATTCTTCAGTAGTGGCTAGAATTTCTTGAGAACTTGCATTTACTTCTGATACAATATTAAAAACACTTTCTGTAACACTTATAGATGCATCAGATTCATTTAGTATATTTCCTATTAACTCTATACTAGTTTCTCTCATACCATTAGTTCCTCTAATTAAGTCACCAATTTCATCTTTTCTTTTTATGTGTTTTTCATTAACCTTCTCTGAAAAATCTCCTTGTCCAATTCTCTTTATATAAAGTCCAATTTCATTTAATGGATTAACTATAGTTCTAGCAATTAATATAGAAACTCCTATTCCTAAAATTATAGCCATAATTAAAATTAATATTATAGACTTAAATGCACTTTTATATTGATTATTATTTATTATTTTTGTCTTCTCTGCATCTTCTATATTATAATCACCTAGTTTAATAATTTCATCTTTAAAATCTTCGATAACTTTACTATTATCTTTCAAAATCTTATACGCTTCTTCATTTTTATCATTGTTTGCTAATTCTAGAACTTCCCTTACAACTTTTTCATATTTATTTTCTATACTCTTTATATTGTCAAACATAATTTTTTCATTAGAATCTACTGTTGTTAAAGTATATTTTTTTAGCTTTGTTGAAAGCTCTTGTAAATTTTCCTCAGCATCCTTCATTACTTTTGCTTCATATTCTGTTTGTCCATTTTCTAAACAAAGATTTAACATATCCATAGTTATTCTGTTAACATTATTTCTTGCATTTAATAATAAATTTATAGAAACTATATTTTCACTATACATATCCTCCATAGTATTATTAGCCTTTCCTAAATAAAAAAGTCCAATAATACCAACAATAATAGCTATTAAAGCCATGATTCCTGTCATCAATAAAATTTTTCCTTTAACTTTTATATTATCTAGCATATCTTACACTCCTTTTAGTACGTCCATAATTCCTAAATGTTAATTGTCATATTATATTATATTATCTTTTTCATATTTTGTCACTTTATTACATAAATCACTTTATGTAACTAATCTTATTTGAATTTTTATACAAATAACCCTAAATTCTCATTATTTTTCTTTTTAAGGTTGATCATTTAAATCATTTATATAAAAATAAGGTGTTAGAAATATCTCTAACACCTTATAACTATTATAAAAATATGCCACACTAGTATTTATAACCTAATGTGGCAACTAAAATAGTTATTAGCCTTCATATGCTTCTAAATATAATTTAATTATATCCTTCAAACATACTATTCTAGGATTTGTAATTGTACATCTATCTTTCATAGCATTATTAGCCATAACTTCAATCTTTTCCAAAAACTCTTCTTTATTAATTCTAACTTCTTTTAATGTTGACGGAGTACTTGTCTCTCTTAATAAAACTTTTATTGAAAATATTAAATTTTCTACTCCTTCTTTCACATTTGATGAAGGTAGTCCTAAAATTCTAGAGAGTTCAGCATATCTTCTTGCAACCTCATTTTCAACTCCCAATTCAATGTTTGCATTAAATTTAATTATATATGGAAGTAATATTGCATTAGCTCTACCATGTGGTATATGAAAAGCTCCACCTAGCGCATGAGCCATACCATGATTTAATCCTAGAGAAGCATTTGTAAAAGCCATACCCGCCATACAAGATGCATTGTGTAATTTTTGTCTCGCTTTTATATTTGTTCCATCTTTATATGCAGAAAGTAAGTACTTAAAAATTAACTTTACACTTTTTTCCGAAAGCGCATCTGTATAATCACTAGCTTTTGTTGAAACATAAGCTTCAATGGCATGTGTTAATGCATCTATAGCTGTATCTGCAGTAATTTTAGGAGGTGCTGTTTTTACAAAGTCTGCATCAACTATTGCAACATCAGGTATAAGTTCGTTTGTAATAATTGGAAACTTTTTATCTTCAACTGTAATTACAGAAAAGTTTGTTACCTCTGAACCTGTGCCACTAGTAGTAGGAACTGCAATAAATAAAGGTTTTTTATAGCTTGTACCTATTTTATTCATCATATTAGCTGCAAATATTATTATGCTTTTAGCAGCATCAATAGACGAACCTCCCCCTAAAGCAATAACTATATCTGGATTAAAAGAAGTCATAACTTTTACTCCCATAGCTACAATTTCAACTGGTGGATCTGGCTTAACTTTTGAAAAAACTTTATATTCATTGCAGTTGGATTTTAAAACCTCGGCAACCTTATCAACAACTCCTACTTGAACCATCATATCATCAGTAACTATTAAAGCTTTATCTATTTTTAATGTTTTTAAATATTCTATAGAACCTTCATTAAAATACACTTCCGGTTTAACACTAAATCTATTCACTCTTTCTCACTTCTTTCCTATTTGTAAATATAAATTTACTTTATTGTGCATTCAATAGAATCAACTATTCCTACGATTGCAGCATCTGAGGGAATTGTTTTATTATCATAAACATGTCTTGCTGCACTACCTTTCGCTACTAATACAAGTTCACCTTTTCCTGCTCCTGCAGTATCAACAGCTACAATAACTTCACCATTTTTTATGGTGCTCCCATTATCATCAATAGGTTTTACTAATAATAACTTTGTTCCTATTAATTTTTCATTTTTTTGAGTTGACACTACATTACCAACAACTTTTGCAATAAACATGTTCCTTCTCCTTAATCTAGCAACTTAATCTTTTCATTATAGTTTTTATTATATCTTCTAAACATTCTTTTGAAATATCATCTGATAATGCAACATTTTCACTTTTATTTCCTTTTAAATCTTCTAACTCTTTTACACCGTAGGCAATTCTTCTTATATTTATTAAATTCATAGGTCCTACATTGTCTGAAGTTGCACTTCCACCTACAGCTCCACAACCCAATGTTAAGGCTGGTACAAGATTTGTAGTTCCTCCAATACCTCCAAGCGCTCCTGGAGTATTTACAAGTAATCTTGAAACTGGTTTTTTAAGGGCAAATTCTTTTATTATTTCTTCATTATTGGAGTGAAGTATCAATGTATGTCCTTTACCTTCATTCATTAATAATTCTATACATCTATTACAAGCACTTTCCCAATCTTCTTCACAATAAAAAGCTAAAATTGTAGTTAATTTTTCTCTTGAATATGGATTGCTTTTTCCAACTGTTGTTTGTTCCGAAATTAATACTTTTGTTCCTTCAGGTATAGTAAATCCCGCAAAGTTTGCCAAAGTTTGTGCATCTTTTCCTACTATTTGAGGATTCATTGTTCCATTAGATCTTAAAATAAATTCACCAAGTTTTTCTGATTCTTCAGCATTTAAAAAATATCCACCTTGTCTCTTTAATTCTTCTATAACTTGATTTCTTGTACATCTTTCCACTACTATAGATTGTTCCGATGCACAGATAACACCATTATCAAAAGTCTTACTATCTATGATTCTTTTAACAGCTTTGGCTATATCTGCTGATTTTTCTATGAAGGCAGGTCCATTTCCTGGTCCTACTCCTATAGCTGGAGTTCCCGAACTATATGCTGCTTTAACCATAGCTTCTCCACCAGTTGCAAGGATTAATGATACATCTTTATGTTTCATTAATTCTGAAGTTCCCTCCATTGAAAGAACACTCATTCCATCTACTATACCTTCTGGTGCTCCCGCTTCAACTACTGCTCTTTTTATAACTTTAATAGTTTCAAGAATACAGTTTTTAGCAGTTGGATGTGGTGAAAATATTATTGCATTTCCAGATTTTAAAGCTATTAATGAATTATATATAGTTGTAGCTGTTGGATTTGTAGATGGTACCAATCCTGCAATAACTCCTACTGGCACACCAACTTCCATTATTTTATTTTCTTTATCATCATTTAAAATTCCAATAGTTTTCATATCTTTTATATGGTTATAAACTATATTGCTTGCAAATTTATTTTTTATTACTTTATCTTCCCATTTTCCAAAACCAGTTTCTTGGTTAGCAAGTTTTGCAAGTCTAATTGCTTCTTTATCAATGACTCTTACAATATTTTCTATAACTTTATTAATTTCTTCTTCTGAAAATTCTCTATATATTGCTTGTGCTTCTTTTGCTTTTGCTACTAAGATTCTGGCTTCTTGTATTGACTTTAAATCATTATCTAACATTTCCATAGTCACTTACCTCCTAAATTTTTAATAATTACATCATTAACAATAATTTATTTTGATTTTGTTATTATAAATAAAATCCTTAGCAAGAGGTGTTATAATACTGTCCTTAGTTAAGTTTAATTCTTTCCCCACTAAAAACTTACTTATATCTTTCACCGTTAAAATAGATTCTTTGAATATTTTTATGCCTTTTAAGTCTTGTTCTTGGGTTTTATTAATTTCTTTTATTGACATATTTGAAAGTTCACTATTTATTTTTAAATCTTGTTTATCCTCTGATAAAAAGTTATTAAATTTATATTGTAACGAATCTTTGAATTCCTCTGAATCCACAAATTTTACTCCAAAAGATTCTAATGTTTTCTCATAGTTTGAAATCATTAAATTATAGTTTTTATTTTTAGAAAATCCTTTTGCTATATTTATAGGATTTTCACTACAAAAACTATCTCTAAGAGCAATAATCTCTTTCTTTAACATTATTGCTCTTGAAATACCTGTAGTTAAAATATTATCTGATATACCTAATGCAACTTTACTTAAAGTATTTCTTGTCATAACTGGAATAAGTACAATATCACAATCTATTAAATCTTCCATTACCTTTTCTGTATCATTTATAATATTTGCTTTTAATTTTTCAACAAATTTATTTTCTAATATTTCTTTAGCATTCTCTGAAAAAACTATGCTATAATTTGCTAAATTAAATTTTGATAATATCTTTATGATTTTTTCAACATTTACATTTCCCCCACTTACAAAAAGTACTACCTTTTTATTAAATAAGGGCATCATTTGAGTTACAATAGCTTGTATCATTTCTTCTATATTCATAGGTTCACCTCATTATTGGATACTCATCGAAATGCCAATAGGTGTTACTAATAATGGATTGTATGGCTTAAATGTTTTTACCTTTGTATATTTTTCAAAAACATTTTCAATACCATCTATACAACAAGTACCACCAACTAGGTAAATAGAATTTACATCAAATCTAGATATGCAATTTAAAGTTATGTTAGCCATTTTTTCTATGACAGGTCTTACTAAAGAAAATACTTTATCATGATTTTTAGGATCTAATTTATATTTCTCAGCTTCTTCAAAAGACAAATTGAAATTCCCTGAAGTTACAAGAGTTAAATGTGTACCTCCAGTAGCCTCGTCATCTGAAAAAACAACTTTTCCATTTTGAAGAATTGAAATACCTGTAGTGCCTCCACCTATATCTACAACTGCACCATTTTTTATTTTTAATACTTTTGAAGCTGCCTCAGGTTCATCAATAACATTTATAATTTCAAATCCTGCACCTTGCACTACATTTTGAATTACTCTCACATTTCCCTCAATAATTCCTGGAGGTATTGCGGTAGCTGCATAGTTAAGATTAATTTTCAACTTTTCTTCTACCATACTTTTTAATTTACACACTATATCTACAGCTTTAATATAGTCAACTACTATTCCATCTTTTACTACATTTGCAGTTTCCATAGCTCCTATTACTGGATTATTGTTTTTATCTAAAACTGTTAAAACAATATTTCTAGTACCTAAATCTACTCCAACTTTTAACTTTTCCTTTAAAATATTTTTATCTATTTCTATATCCGAATTATTATTTATTAGTTTTGATTCCATATTTTTGATAATATTATTGGCTACTTTAAGCATATTTATCACCTATTTATCCTAATAATTCTCACCATATCCTTACTCTTTACTCCAGATGCATTTGCTTCATCGGTATCTATATGCATTTCTAAAGCAGACTTATTTGTGACTCTAACTAATACATCTTTAAATACCACACTTCTATCTCCTATAGTTTCAACATCTACTAAGTCACCATCTTTAACTCCATACTTATCAGCATCTTTAGGTAACATATGAACATGTCTTTTTGCACAAATTACTTTTTCATTAAACACTTTCATTCCTTTAGGTCCAATTACACATAAATTAGCTGAACCTTCTATATCTCCAGAAACTCTAACTGGAGCTTTTATTCCTAATGTATAAGAATCCGTTTTAGATAATTCAATTTGACTATATTCTCTAATGGGCCCTAGTACTCTAACTTTTGTAAAACATCCTTTGGGACCAGCTATACAAACTGTTTCTTCAGCCGCAAATTGACCAACTTGACTTATTTTACTTTTTACTTTAAGTTCATAATTTTCACCAAACAAAATTCTCAAATCTTCTTTATTTAAATGAATATGCCTATTAGATACACCTACCGGAATACTTAAACTTCTATCTTTAACTTGAGATTTTTGAAAAATTTCTTTAGCTATATCTTGAACTAATTGCTCTTCCACATTCATCCTTCTCCCCCTTTCTAGTTACTTACTTTTGTAGTGTATACACAATGTTTTTGGTTGTCCCTTTTTCCTTGTGCATTTAGGGTCATAACATAAGTTACAAACATTTCTTTTTTTTTTAATTTCATTATCATCGATACTTGTTTGTAATTCTTCTTTACTATTGTCTCTATCTTCTTTAATCTTTTCTTCTATATCTTCTGTCTCTTGTATTTTTTGTAATTCCTTTGTTTCAACCTGTTTTACTTCTTCTTTATTAGCTTCAGCCTTAATTTCTTCTTTATTTTCATCCTTATTATCTTTTACTTCTTTTTTTATTTCTTTGTCACCACTTACCATATAATCAATATCATTTGCCGGTCTTGGTATAACTAAAGTGGAAATTACAACTCCAAGTTTTTGTGCACTAGCTTTTCCAGCATCGATTGCTGCTTTTACAGCCCCAACGTCTCCTTCAATTTTTATGGTAACAAGTCCCCCAGTTGAGCGTTCATACCCCAAAAACTTTACATTAGCAGACTTAACACAACTATCAGCAGCCTCCACTGCTGGAATCATGCCCAAAGTTTCTATAAATCCAAGGGCTTCTCTATGCATTTTTCACCCTCCCTCAAGGTTTGTAATTCATATCCCTATACACTATTCAAATATAAGGATATGAATTAACCTCTATTTTAAAGTCCAATTATAAAACTATATTTTAAATATAAGGTTCAGTTGTTGATACTGGATTTTGACCCATAGATCTTAATATTCCAAGTCCAACTTCTCTTGCTGCCATAACTGATTGTCTTACAGCACCAGAATCACCTGTTATTGTTATTATAACTTCGTTTGAGTTAGCAGTTCCTTGGCTTGGGCTTGCATAAGAAATCATTTCTACATTTGCAGTTTTTAAAGCAGTATCAGCCATTACAACTCCTACAGCAGCTGGTGCTCCAACTATGATACCAAATGATTTTCCAACAGGAGCTCCAAATCCTTTTTCTAAAGCATAACTTGCTCTAGCTGTATAATGAAGTTCCACGTGTCCTGCATCACATCCGTATACATCTCCAAATGTTCTTTCCAAAGCTTTTAATGAAATTTCAACAGCTCTTCTTGCGTCTGAAACATCTTCAGCAGCAAATATTATTAAAGAACCATGTCCTGCTCCACCTTTTGTATCTCTTGCAAGTTCTATAGATACAATTTCAGTGTTTGTAGCTTTTACAGCTTCATCTGCTGCCATAATATGTGGACCTGCACCAGTTCTTGCGCTTAACAATCCGATTGAACGATATTTTGGATCTAATCCCATTTTTTCATGTAAATATCCATCTACATTTGCAATTACTAAGCCTACAGTATCCCCAATAGCACTTCCTACATACTCTGTTATTGTTGGTACATCATTAAACATAGCACTTTCCCTCTCTTCATCATTTTTTAAAACTTTTTTGACTTCCTCTTCTTTAACTATATTTTCATTTTTATTTGTTGTATTTTTACTACTATTATCTAAATTCATTCTTCCCTTTAATTCTTCTATAACCTTATTTATTAAATCTTCGTTCATAGTAACACCTCTAATCTATATTATTTGTTTAAACAAGGTAATATTTTTTCTACATCTGTATGTGGTCTTGGAATTACATGAACTGAAACAACTTCTCCAACCCTTTTTGCAGCTGCACAACCTGCATCAGTAGCTGCTTTGACTGCCCCAACATCTCCTCTTACCATTACAGTTACAAGTCCTGATCCTATCTTTTCATATCCAATCAACGCAACATTTGCTGCCTTTACCATAGAATCCGCTGCTTCTATTGCGCCTACTAATCCTTTTGTTTCTATCATTCCTAATGCTTCTTGTCCCATAAAGTAGCACCTCCAAAAATCTATAATATTTATTAATTGCTTTTCTAAATAAAATTTTATTATAAAAATTGATTAAATTTTTTGACAAATTCGACTAAATTTTGTACTATATATATAAAAAAATGTTGTACTATTTTGATATAGTATAAATTTACCTATAGTAGGTGTTTGAAAATGAATTTGTTAAAAAATGTACAATTTGCAGATATCATAGACATTAATACTCTTAGAGATATTCAAAATAAATTAGCAAAACTTATTAATTTCCCTACAATTACAGTAGATATAAATGGTATACCTGTATGTGAAGAAAATAACTTTACTCCGTTTTGTAGATTAATTCGTTCATCTCCAGAGGGTAGAAAAAAGTGTATTCTTTGTGATTCACAAGCTGGGTTTATTGCAATACGCGAGAAAAAACCACGACATTACAACTGTCATACAGGACTTATTGATTGCGCAGCTCCGATTATTGTAAACGATTTATATTTAGGATCTGTTTTAGGTGGACAAGTTCTTGTACGAGGTGAAAAAGATATAAATTCTTTAGATCTTGAAAAAATATCAAAGGAATGTAATATTCCTTTGAAAAAATTAAAAGAAATTGCTAAAACCATACCTATAGTTGATTCTCAATATGTTGAAGATTGCGTAAGTTTCTATAGGCTTTTAGCTAATTATATAGCTCATTTAGGAATGGTGCGTCTAACCCAAGAACAATTATTAAAAGAAAGTAAGGAAAAAATAAAACTTGAACAACAAGCCAAAAAAGCCCAAATTAAAACTATAAAAGCGCAAGTTAATCCTCATTTTCTTTTTAACACACTTAACACAATAGCAAGAATGGCTCTTATTGAAGATGCTCCCAAAACAGAAGAATTAATATATAATTTATCTGATCTTTTAAGATATAATCTTAGAAATTTAGAAGTACTTCCTAAAATAAAAGATGAAATGGAAAACATAGAAAGATATCTTTTTATTCAATCATTACGCTATAGTGACAGAATATTCTATAAAATTAATATAGATAAGGAAGTATTGGACTTTAGGATTCCAACCATGACATTACAACCAATAGTTGAAAATTGTTTAGTTCATGGTCTAGAGACAAAAGTAGATGGCGGAACTATAGAAATTACCGGAAAACTAACTGGACATAATGATTTAATAATAAAAGTTTCTGATAACGGAAAAGGAATAGACTCTGCTGTTCTTAGAATATTAAACAATTTAGATAACTTAGATAAGGATATTTTTGGAATCGGAATTCAAAATACTCATAACAGAATAAGACATTACTTTGGAGAAAATTATGGACTTAAAATAGAAAGCCAATTAAATATAGGAACTACAGTTTATATAAAAATACCACAAATAAAATAATTATTAAGGGGTGTTACTATATGTATAAGCTAATGATTGCAGAAGATGAACCGTTAGAAAGAAGGGCTCTTAGAATTATACTAGAAAAAAATTTTTTTAATATAGAAGTTATAGATGATGCTAAAAATGGTATAGAAGCTATTAAAAACGCCCGATTAAATAAACCTGATATTATACTTATGGATATTAGAATGCCTGAAAAAACTGGTTTAGATGCACAAAAACAAATAATATCATTTTTGCCAAATGTAAAAACAATTATCTTAACTGCTTATGGTGATTTTAATTATGCACAAACAGCTATAAAATATAATGTTATAGACTATCTTTTAAAACCCGTTCGTCCATCAGATTTAAAAAACTCTATAAATAAGGCACTTAATCTTATAAATAAAGAAACTTCATCAAAAATTAGTAAGAAAACTTTAAGTGGAACTGAAGAAAACCCTATTAAAGCTGCAATAAAATATATAAATGACAATTACACTCAACAGCTTACATTAAATTTAGTAGCAAATTTAGTACACTTAAATCCTCAATATTTCAGTAGATATTTTAAATCTAAAACAGGTTATACTTTTACTCAATATATAACAAAACTAAGAATTGATAAAGCAAAAAAACTTCTTGCAACATCAGATAAATCTATAACTCAAATATCACTAGAGGTTGGTTATATAGATCCAGCCTACTTTAGTAAAGTTTTTTATAAATCAGAAAAAAAATCTCCTTGTAAATACAAAGCTTCTTTTATATAAAAATAAAAGTTAAGGAATATTAAAACTCCTTAACTTTTATTTTAACCACCTATTTTGCAATTTAATCCATATTGTTCTACAATAGACTTTAGTTTATTTATATTGTCATCCCCTGGAACTTCTAAATCTTTCATTTTATATTCATATCCTAAGTAATCATATTTATTTTCACCTAATCTATGGTACGGTAATAAGTTAACTTCTTTTACCCCATTTAAACTCATTGCAAATTTTGCAGTATTCCTTATATTTTCTTCATCATCATTAACTCCTGGTATAACAGGAACTCTGATTACAATTGGTACTCCAAATTCTGAAATAAATTTTATATTACCTAATATAATTTCATTATCTTGTCCAGTATATTTTTTATGTTTTATGCAATCCATGCTCTTTACATCAACCATAACTAAATCTAAATACTTTAAAGCTCTTTTTAGCACTTCTCTATTAACAAATGCCGTTGTTTCAACAGCTGTATGACATCCTTTATCTTTACAAGCTTTTAAAAGTTCTATTGCAAAATCACCTTGATATAGCGGTTCTCCACCAGATAAGGTTATACCTCCACCAGATCTTCTATAATAACTATTATCTTTTCTTAAAACCTCTATAATCTCTTCTACTTTTTTTGATGTACCAGCCATATTTAATGCATTAGCATAACAAGTCTCTACGCATTTTCCACAGTTTATACATTTGTTTTTATCTATTCCATTTCTATTTATAACATCTATTGCTCCAACTTTACAGGCTCTAGCACAATTGCCACATTGTATACAATTGCGAGAAATGAACATTACTTGAGGATTAGGCTTTTGGGATTCTGGATTACTACACCATAAGCATGAAAGAGGACATCCCTTTAAAAACACTAATGAGCGTATCCCAGGACCATCATGAACAGAGAACCTTTGTATATCAAAAACAATACCTTCCATTAAAAGTCTCCCCCTTTATTATTACTTAAAAAATAAGGAAGGGTGTGTAACTCTTCCTTATTTTTCTTAAATTATAGTTGATGTTCTGTTCTCTTTATAATATCATCTTGTATTGACTTATCAAGTGAAGTAAAATGAGCACTATATCCTGCTACACGAACTACTAGGCTCTTATATTTCTCTGGATTTTTTTGAGCATCTAAAAGCATTTCTCTACTAACTACATTAAATTGTACATGCATTCCTTTGTTTTCAAAGAATGTTCTAACTAAAGCAGATAAGTTTCTAAGCCCTGCTTCACCTTGAAGTGCAGATGGATGGAATTTTTGATTAAACAATGTTCCATTAGATGCTATAGCATGATCTAATTTTGCAACTGAGTTGACAGCAGCAGTAGGCCCATTTTGATCTCTGCCTGAAACTGGTGATACACCATCTGCTAGTGGTTCTCCAGCTTTTCTTCCATCTGGAGTAGCCCCTGTTTGAGCACCCATAGGAACATTTGCAGAAACTGGATACAATCCAGGTTGGAATTTACCATTACGTGGATTTGTATATTTTTCAACTTCTTTACAATAAATTAATGCTGCTTCACGAGCTAAATTATCAACCTCATCAATATCATTACCATATTTAGGCGCTCTATTTATAAGCATTTGACGAAGACTTTCTTTTCCTTGATAGTTTCCTAAGTTAATATTACTATTTAAATTATTTACTGATATATTACTTTCTTTAAATAAAAGTTTTTCAATTACAGCCATAATTGTTTCTCTATTTAAATTTTCTGGATTTATATTATTTATACTATTTAAATTTAAGCTGTTACTTGAATTACATTCTCCAAAGTTAGTATCAAGAGCTTCTTTTAAATCTCCCATTGAAACTAATCTTTCTTCAAAAACTAACTTTTTAATAACTTCAAGAGAATCGGCGGTATTTGCAACTCCAACACCTTGTGGACCTGTAAAGTTATAATGCGCACCACCTTCTTGAAGTGATTTTCCCTTTCCTATACAATCATAAACCATTGAAGATAAGAATGGTAAAGGTGCTCTCATTCCGTGTGCTACATCAACACAGTTATCTGCATTAGCTAAAAGTTTTACAAAATACTTCATTTGTTCTCTATATGCATTCATAAATTCTTCAAAAGAATTAAATAATGTAACATCTCCAGTTTTAGGTCCAAGTTGTTTTCCATTTGACATACCATTATTCATAGTGATTTCAAGAACTTTTGCCATATTAAAAAATGCAGCATCATGCCATCCTTCTGTTTTTCCACCCTTTTGAGGTTCAACACATCCTATAATTCCATAATCCCTAGCATCTTCCATGGAAAGTCCTCTATTAAGTAAAGATGGAATTATAACTTCATCATTATAATAAGCTGGCATACCTAATCCTAGACGACTAACTTCAGCAGCTTTAAATAACAATTCATCTGGAGTTTTGTTCCAACCCCTTATTGATATTGATGGTTGAGGTAATTTTGTATGTGCTGTAGCTTCAAGGCACATAAATGATAATTCATTTGTTGCATCTTCACCATATATGGTTTGTCCACCAACTATTAAGTTTTGAAACATAGGATATCCGCCAAATGCTTTTGTGGAACCTTCATCACGAACTTTATTTACATCATTAAATTTTACCCACAGACAATCAAGAAGTTCTTGAGCTCTTGACATATCAATTCTTCCACTTTCTATATCATTCTTAAAATAAGGATACATATATTGATCAAAACGCATAGGAGAAATTGAATGTCCATTTGACTCTATTTGAATTATAGCTTGAACAAACCAGAAAGCTTGTAATGCTTCATAGAAGTTTCTTGCTGGATTTGCTGGTACCCATTCACAATTATGAGCTATTTGTAATAATTCTTCTCTTCTCTTTGAATCCATTGTTCTACTTGCAAGAGTTTTTGCTTCTTCTCCAAAACGTTTTGCAAACTTAACAGCGGCCTTACATGTTATTTCTACAGATGTTAAAAATTGATCCTTCTTTATGTAATTAGGATCTCCCTTATCTGCTTTTTTCCTTTCCTCTTGTACTTCTTGAATTATTCCATTGAAACCTTTTGATAAAACTTTAGCATAGTCTACACATATATGTCCAACACCATTGAAATAGTAATTACCTACTGTAAATACCCCTTCATCCATTGCTTCTTTTGTTTCATCAAACATAATTTCAGTTGCGAATTCATTTGTTGTCTTTCCATCCCAGTATTTGAATACTTCTCTCAATTTATCTTTTGTATCTTCTGAAATTAAAAATACGTCACCTTTTCTATTTGCAAGTCTATCAAATTCGTCCAGTAACCATTTATTTGAAAACTCAGGAAATATTTGAGCTGCTCTTGGTTTTTTAGTAAGATTTCCCACTATTAATTCACTATCACGAATTACTATAGGCATTTCGCTTAGTATCTTTTCTAAAGCCTTAGCCCTTCTAATAACCATAGGCATTGATTCTGTTTCTTTAAATGATTCAGTAATTAAAACTGCTCTATCTGCTTCAATTTCTGGAGTAACCGAATAAAGATCCTCAATTAATATATTTATTCTTTCTTTAGGTATAGACGAATAATTTCTAGCCAAAATATCATTCATTATAATTCCTCCTTGTTATAACTACTTTGTATTTTATCCATGTTATTTCCCATACTTAAATTGTAGTCTTAAAGAAGTTAAATTTTTTTGACTATTTCGACTTATTTTTGTATTATATAGATTACAATATGATGTATTATTTTGATATCATAAAAAAATTACCATGTTCTATACTTATCAAAAAATAAAAAAGTCAGTAATCATTATGATTACTGACTCAGATTGTTCAAAAAGCCCCCAACAATTGGGGGCTTTTGTTTACGCCAAAATTCTTTTATGCGATAGCATTCGAAAAATATTTATTATGTATGTTAATTTGGAATAAATTTGAATTAATGTACACAAAAAATAATGCGATAGCACCATGGCTATCTTTTTCATATTCTGAACTGCCGCTGTAAGTAGGCACTGCTCAGAAACATTTTTAATTCCTCGCATGCGACAATAACGTAGCCCATGTAATTCTTTTGAATCAGCAAAGCTACGCTCAATCTTTTCTTTACGTCGTTTGTAAATACTTTTACCTTTTTCTGTTTTAGTAAAGCTAAAAATTTGATCTTTATAGTCTTCCCAAACATGACGACGTATAGTTCTATTAATGGATTTATCAGATGTTAAGCAATTATTTTTATATTTGCAATAAGCACAATGCTCCGCATTACTTAAATATTCTTTATAACCTTCCCTCGTAGTAGTTCTATATTTTAAAAAGCAATTATTAATACACACATATCCATCTAATTCTTTAACATACTGAAATCTATATTTTGTATATTTTCCTTTAACATGGGGTCCTAAACGGAACCCAAAAACACCTTGATAATTTTTGTCTGAAATTTGTTTACAAATAGGATTCGTAGAATATCCGGCATCTGCTACTAAATATTTTGTATTAAAATTAAACTTTTCTATTTGAGTTTCTATTCTTTTAACATAAGGATCTACATCGTTTATATTCCCGGGAGTAACATGAACGTCTGTTATAATATTATACTTTCCGTCAACAGTTCTATGATCTAAATAAAAAAAGCCTTTAGGTTTTCCATCTCTAACCATATATCCACTGTCTGGATCAGTTGTACTTACTTTTATTTCCTTAGTTTCAGCTATTTTAGTCTTTTTTTTTAGAGGCTTTTTATTATGATTAATTCTATCTTTATTAATGTCATTCTCTAATTCATCAAAGTATTCCTTTGTGGATTTAGTTATTTCTTTTTTAATAAATTTATGTTTATTAGCGTTAGCTTTTAAGTGAGTAGAATCAGTATATAGAATTTTGCCATCAACCAAGTTTCTATTAATAGCTTGAAATACAATATTATCAAATATTTCTTGATGTATATTTGTATTACTAAATCTTTTTGTTCTATTCTGGCTTATAGTGGAATGACTTGGTATTTTATCAGTAAGTCCATATCCTAAAAACCATCTGTAAGCTACATTTACCTGGATTTCTTTTACAAGCTGACGCTCTGAACGTATACCGAATAGGTATCCTATAAAAAGCATTTTAAATAATACAACTGGATCCACTGATGGTCTGCCATTATCAGCACAATATAAATCCTTAGTTAAATCTCTTATAAATGAAAAGTCTATGTGTTTATCTATCTTTCTAAGTATGTGATTTTCAGGTACTAAATTTTCTATATAAACTAGTTCTAATTGATTTTGTTTTCTTTCATTATTAGTAAGCATTTTTCCTCCGTAGGAGCCCTAACGGGCTAAAAGATTTATTGTTCTAAAATATATATTCTACATAAACACTAAAAATCCTTTTTGTAATAAATGTAAAAAGGCTGTTGACAAATTATGTTTATCAACAGCCTGAGTCAGTAATCATTATGATTACTGACTTTTATCTGGCAGGGGCACTAGGACTCGAACCCAGAACCAATGGTTTTGGAGACCACTACTCTACCAATTGAGCCATACCCCTATGGAACGATATTAATTATATCATGGCAATTAGATATATGCAAGTATTTTATTAAAAATTTTTTATTACTTTATTTTTAATTATTTCACAATATATATATATTATGTTAAAATTATGATAAATGATAACCAATTCCATTTAAGAAGGAGCATTAAAATGAAAATAAGTCTTGATAAAACAATTCGTTCAATCTCTCTTGCCTTAGATTTAGCAGAGATTAGTTCAGTTGAAAATAAAAATATAATTGAAAATATATCTAATATAAACTATTCAAAACACAACTTTATGAATCATTCTCAAAGAGCAACCTATATATCATTATCCTTAGCTAATTATTTAAATCTCAGCGATTCTTCTAAAAAATATTTATATTTATCAACACTTTTACATGATATAGGTGCTACTAACAGTTTAAAAATTAGTCATACCCAAACTGATTTTATAAAAAAACATTGTATTAATGGTTCTGAAATACTACAAGGGTTTCCTATATTTAATAATCTTTCTCACATAATTTTAAATCATCATGAAAACTTTAATGGAACAGGCCCTCTTAACTTAAAAATGGATGAAATTCCAATAGAAAGTCAAATCATAAGATTATCTGATTTGGTAGAACTTCTATATAACGCAGAAATTCCTATATTTAAACAACGTGATTACATAATAAACTGGGTAATGTCTCACTCTGGGGATATATTTTCTCCAAAAATATGTAATGCTTTTGTTAAAGTGTCCTCTAAGGATGTATTTTGGTTTGACCTTGAAAATATATCTTTTATTGATTCTATCTTAGATAATATAGCGCCTAAACTAGGTATATACCTAAATTTAGAACAATTTGAATCTATAGCATATATATTTTCAAATATAATAGATTCCAAAAGCACCTTTACAGCTACTCATTCTCGTGAAATTGCAAAACTCGCATTTAAAATCTCAAAATATTTAGGCTACTCAAATGAAAAATGTCACAAGATAAAAATAGCTGGGCTATTACATGACATAGGTAAACTCGCTATCCCTTCATCTATATTAGATAAAAACGGCAAACTAACACCCGAAGAATTCTCTATAATAAAATCTCATGTATATTACACTAATATAATTTTATCCAAAATAGGCGATATCCCTGATATAAAAAACTGGGCCTCAAATCACCACGAAAAACTAAATGGTACAGGTTATCCAAATGGATATTCCGCTAAAGATTTAAGTGAAGAATGTAGAATACTTGCCGTTTGCGATATATTTCAGGCGTTAACCGAGGATAGACCTTATAGAAAAGGACTAAACAATGAAGAAGCCTATAAAATTCTAGATAATATGGTTGAAAAAAATTTTATTTGCAAAAAAGCTGTTAATAATTTAAAAGAAGCTTTATCATAACTTAATTTTATTTCACTAAATAGCACTATTACAATGAATAAGCCCTTTAGATGCTTTTATTTTTCTTATATTTAGTATAAAATAACTAATGAATTACTAATTCCTAATGAATTAGAATTTCATTAGTTATTTTTAATGTATTAAATCTTAGGAGTTGATATAAATGCAATTTGTAGTTAATAATGTAGATTCAACTGTAGATATAGGATATCAAATAGGAAAACTTGCAAATAGCGGAGATATTATATGTTTAATTGGTGATCTTGGAACTGGTAAAACTCATATAACAAAAGGTATAGCTAAGGGACTTGGAATAGATGAACATATAACTAGTCCTACTTTTAATATAGTAAATGAATATGAAGGAAATTTAAAATTATATCATTTTGATGTATATAGAGTAAATGACCCTGATGAAATAGAAGCTATTGGATTTGATGAGTATATATTTGGAGATGGAGTTAGCATAATTGAATGGGCCAACTATATAGAAGAATTAATTCCTGAAGAATATTTAAATGTTACAATAGAGAAAATGCCTGAACTTGGAGAAAACTTTAGAAAAATAACTTTAACTCCTAATGGCGACAAATACAATTATGTAAAGGAGATTAAACTATGAAAATTCTTAGCATAGAATCTTCTACTTCTAGTGCTTCTTGCGCTATTTTAGAAGAAGATAAATTATTAGGTGAAGTTAATTTAAACGGAAAAAAGCAACATTCTGTTATATTAATGCCTTTAATAGATAACTTATTAACAGATTTAAAATTATCTTTAGATAACATTGATGCATTTGCAGTATCTAGCGGTCCTGGCTCATTTACAGGTCTTAGAATTGGTATGGCTACTGCTAAAGGTCTTGCATCAGCTACTAATAAGCCTTTTATAGGGGTTTCCTCTTTAGATGCACTTGCCTTTAATTTAGCTTATACAGATGGTGTTGTATGCCCTATTATTGATGCTTTAAGAGATAATGTTTATACAGCTTTATATTCTTTTAAAAATGGTAAACTTGAAAGATTAACTGATTATATGGCTATACATATTGATGATTTAATATCCACTATAAAGAACGGAAATTACGATTCTGTAAGCTTCATTGGAGATGCTATTCCTAAATTTAAAGAAAAGCTTTCATCTAGTTTTGAAAAAGTAAACTTCGCACCAAACAACGTTAACTTAGCTCGTGCATCATCTCTTGGAGAACTAGGACTTAGCAGAATAAAAGAAGGTTTAGCTGATGATCCTCTTACATTTGCACCTATATATCTTAGAAAATCTCAGGCTGAAAGAGAATATGAAAAAAAGATGGGAACTCAAAAGAATGCATAATTTAACTGTTGAGGACATGACCGAAAAACATCTTGATGATGTATTAAAGATTAATAATTCGAGTTTCACAAGCCCACTTAGTATTGATTCTCTTAAAAGTGAATTTAACGATAATGCCTACAAATATATAGTGCTTAAAGATACAGATAAAAATATTATACTCGGATATGCAAGTCTATGGTTTATGTTTGATGAAGCTGATATTACTAATATAGCTATTTACAAGGACTTTCGTGGCAATGGATATAGCAATATTTTAATGGGCAAAATATTAGAAATTTGCAAAGAAAAAAATATTCCTAACTTAACACTTGAAGTTAGAGAAAATAATATATCTGCTATAAAACTATATGAAAAGTACGGATTTACTAAGGAAGGACTTCGCAAAAATTATTATGGTCCAAATATAAACGGAATCATTATGTGGAAAAAAGATATTTTAAAATAAATAACTTTATAATAAAACAAAGGCACTTAAAACTCATAGTTTTTAGTGCCTTTTTAAATTCAATTTTATCTTTCACTTTTTACAGGTGTTGCATTTCCACTTTGGTGTAAAACCTCTTCTTTATGTAATATTGGTGATACACTCTTATACATTACTAAAGTTATTGTTGATACTATAGCGCCCTTTAATAAATTGAATGGTAGTATAGACCACATTACTAAATCTTTTAAAGTGTGTATATGTGAATTAACCTTTGTTCCTGCTGCAACAAATGCTTCTATTGGAGCTTTGAAAGCTACAGCAAATAGTGGTAAAAATACTGTGTAATTTAATACTGCTGCAACAACTGACATTACAACTGAACCTGCTATTAATCCTAAAACTGCTGTTTTTCTAGATTTTTTATATTTATATATATATCCAGCTACTACAACAAGCACTGCTCCTACTATAAAGTTTGCAAGTTCGCCTACAAATCCAGTAGCAGTTCCTTTGAATATTACTTTTAGTACATTTTTAAATAACTCAATTCCTATTCCTTCTATAGGTCCAAGTGCAAAAGCACCTAAAAGTGCTGGTAGGTCACTTATATCTATTTTTAAGAATTCAGGAAAAATAGGTATTGATAATTCAAAGAACATTAGTATAAATGCCATTACAGATAATAATGAAATTTTGATCATTTTGTTTAAATTATTATGTCTCATAATAAACCCCCTTGTTTTGCTATCTTCAAGGTTATGGGTAGAGCTGCAATCAAAAAGCCCTAATAACATAAAGTTATCAGGGCAAAAAATCATATTAAAACTCTATCTATACCTTCTCTCATCCAGACTTTACTGTCGGTTTTGGAATCTCACCAAATCAGCCATACCAAGTATAGCTCGCGGACTTTAACCGCCGGTCGGGAATTACACCCTGCCCTGAAGATACTATTAACTTATTTATTTTCTTAAATTAATTATACTATTACTTTTCAGAAAATTCAATATCTACTTCTTCATAGAAAGAGATATTCTTCCCCTTTTCTCGTCTACCTCTAATACTCTAACTTCAACTATGTCTCCTACTTTAACTATATCAAGTGGATTCTTTACAAACTTATCTGATAGCTGACTTATATGCACTAATCCATCTTGATGCACTCCAATATCAACAAAAGCTCCAAAATCGGCTACATTTCTTACTGTACCAGTAAGCATCATTCCTGGTTTTAGTTGATTTATATCTACTATTCCCTTTTTAAATATTGGTTTTGGAAGTTCTTCTCTTGGGTCACGACCTGGCTTTTTAATTTCTTTAATAATATCTTTAAGAGTTGGCACTCCAACTTCTAATTCTTTAGCTAAGTTTTCTATTCCACTTTCTTTAACTTTAGCATCTATATCATCTAACTTTCCGTTTTTTATGTCTTCTTCTGTATACCCTAACATCTTCAAAAATTCTTTAGTGGCTTTATAAGATTCTGGGTGAACAGCTGTATTATCAAGAACTTCATTGCTTTCTGTAACTCTTAAGAAACCTGCACATTGCTCAAAGGCTTTAGGTCCAAGTCTCTTTACTTTTAATAACTCTTTTCTATTTTTAAACTTACCATTTTCTTCTCTATATTCAACAATGTTTTTTGCAATAGTTGAATTAACTCCTGAAATATATGATAAAAGTGAAGGTGTTGCTATATTTAAATCTACTCCAACACTATTTACTACATCTTCCACAACACCACTTAGAGATTCATCTAGTCTCTTAGGTGCAACATCATGTTGGTATTGCCCAACCCCTATAGATTTTGGATCAATTTTAACAAGTTCAGCCATAGGATCTTGAAGTCTACGTCCTATTGATATTGCTCCCCTTATTGATACATTTATGTCAGGGTACTCTTTTGATGCAAGTTCTGATGCCGAATATACAGATGCTCCTGCCTCTGATACTACAACATAAAACAAGTCTTTCCCTGTTTCTTTCTTCACTTCATCAATAAGTCTTGCTAAAACTTCTTCTGATTCTCTACTTGCTGTTCCGTTTCCAAGTGAAACAACATCTACATCATGTTTATAAACAAGTTCTTTAAGTATTTTAATTGAACCTTCTACATCATTTTGTGGAGCAGTTGCATATACTGTTGCAGTGTCTAAAAGCTTTCCTGTATCATCTAGAACTGCTATTTTACATCCTGTTCTAAATCCAGGGTCATATCCTAATACAACCTTACCTTTTATTGGAGCCTGCACTAAAAGCGCACTTAAATTAGCCTTAAAAACTTCAATTGCTCCTTCTTCTCCTTTGTCAGTAAGTTCTGCTCTTATTTCTCTTTCAATTGATGGATATATAAGTCTTTTTAATGAATCTTCTACACTTTCCTCAATGAACTTATCTGTAATTTCATTATCTTTTTTAGATTTTTTATTTAAATAATCTATTATTTTATCTGTATCACATACTACCTTTACAGATAAGATTTTTTCTTTTTCTCCTCTATTTATTGCAAGTATTCTATGAGAAGGTATTTTAGATACAGCTTCTGAATATTCATAGTACATTTCATATGGAGTTGGTTCGTCGCTACTTCCACTGCACTCAATAACTCCATTTTTTCTAACGTATTCTCTTATCCACTTTCTGTATTCAGCTTCATCTGAAATTGCTTCAGCTACTATATCTTTAGCTCCATTTAAAGCATCAGCAATAGTCATAACTTCTTTTTCTTCGTTTATAAACTCTTTTGCATACTCTTCTATATTTCCAGTGAATTCACCACTTAATATAACTTCTGCAAGAGGTTTTAATCCCTTTTCAACAGCTATTGTAGCTCTAGTTCTTTTTTTAGGTTTAAATGGTCTATATATATCCTCAACCTCTGTTAAAGTCTCACACTTATTAATTTTTGATTCTAATTCATCTGTTAACTTTTCTTGTTCTGCAATTATTCTTATTACATCTTTTTTTCGCTCTTCTAAGTTTCTTAAATATGTAAGTCTTTCAGCAAGATTTCTTAAAACCACATCATCAAGTCCACCAGTTTTTTCTTTTCTATATCTAGCTATAAACGGGACAGTATTTCCTCCATCTAAAAGCTCAATAACACTGTCTACTTGTTTTAATTTAATATTAAATTCCTTTGCTAATTTATCATTAATATTCGTCATGGTTTCCTCCATCCTATCTTTAAATATAGTTGCTCTCGCTCTCATAATTTTACATTAATATAAATCAAAAGTCCAATCCACAATATTTATTATGTATATAGGTATTTTTATTTAAATTTCTTGTCTGAACTATATATTTAAAATAAAAAAATCCTATGCTTTAGTTTAAATTCTAAAACATAGGATTTTTTATCTTAATTTTAGTCTCTGTATTGAGGTTCTTCTTGTTTAACGAAATCAAGTCTTCCTTGAATAGTTTGAGCAACATTTTCAACAGTTGTTGATAATTGTTTAAACATTTGTTTAGCCTCTTGGTTATCTGTATCTAGTGAGAATGTTTTTAAATCAGCTGATAACCCTTTAGCTGAAGCTACCGCTTGTTCTAGTTTTGTTCCTGTTGGCATTTAAAATTCCTCCCTTGTTCTTGCTTGATTTTTAACATTAATAGTTTAACCCAATATATTAAAAATATTAGAGCTTTTAATAATGACATTTTTACCATAAAAACATAAGTATACAATTATATAATTTTTATAAATAAAATTATATAATGTAACACATATCCATTATTTTACATAATATATTAAAGAGACAAGCTTTATAGCTTGTTACCTTTTACAATATTTCTGAAGATTACAAGGAGGTTCACTTTTAAATGAAAAATAATGCAAAAGTAATAATTCTTATTTGCGAACAAAGTAGTGGTTGGTGTCACTGTAATGACATATACGTTTCTTATTCCAGTGATAGGAGAATTCCTAGAGGTTCAAACTGCGCCTATGCTCTATCTAAACTTCTTGGATATGGATATCAAATAGTAAGTACACAAACTATGGATAACTGTTGCAATCAAATCATATATACTCTAGCAAAGGTAAGTAGACCAAAACCTTTACCAAAACCAAAGCCAATTCCAAAACCAGATACTTGCGATGTATGTGAAGAAGAACATGATGATTGCTGTTCAATTTGCTGATTTGTAAAACAATAAAAAGACATATAAAGGGAACCCAAGTTCCATTTATATGTCCTTTTTAATTACTCATATTAAATTTTAATTATTAGCCTTTAAATATTCTAATATAAATATATCTATATCTCCATCCATAACTGCATCAACATTTCCCATTTCAGTGTTAGTTCTATGGTCTTTTACCATAGTATATGGTTGGAATACATATGATCTTATTTGACTTCCCCAACCTATTTCTTTTAAGTCTCCTGAAAGGTCTTCTATTTTCTCTTTATGAGCTCTTTCTTTAAGTTCAACAAGTTTAGATTTAAGCATACTCATGGCAGTATCTTTATTTTGGAATTGACTTCTTTCACTTTGACTTTGTACTACAATTCCAGTTGGAATGTGAGTTATTCTAACTGCTGAATCTGTTTTGTTTATGTGCTGTCCACCAGCTCCACTAGCACGATAAGTATCTATTCTTAAATCATCTGCTTTTATTTCTATGTCTTGATTTTCCTTAAGTTCAGGTATTACTTCTAATGATGCAAATGATGTTTGTCTTTTTCCATTAGCATTAAAAGGAGATATTCTAACTAAACGGTGGATTCCTTTTTCAGCCTTTAAATATCCATAAGCAAATTCACCTGTTATTTTAAGATTTGCACTTTTAATTCCAGCTTCATCTCCAGGAAGTATATCCAGTACATCTACTTTATATCCTCTTTTTTCTGCCCATCTTGTATACATTCTTAGTAGCATTTCAGTCCAATCTTGAGCATCAGTTCCACCAGCTCCAGAATGAAGAGTTACTATTGCATTGTTTTTATCATATTCACCTGAAAGTAAAATTTCCACTTTAAAGTTATCTATTATACTTTCAATTTCTTCTACTTCATTTAATATTTCTTCTATAGAAGATTCATCCTCTTCTTCAATACTCATTTCTATTAACACTTCTAAATCTTCTATGCGTGTTTTTGTAGAGTTATATCCATCAATTCTGTCTTTTATACCTTTTGCTTCCTGAGTAATTTCTTGAGCTTTATTTATATCGTCCCAAAAATCACTTTCCTGCATTTTATGTTCAAGTTCTCCAAGTCTTTTTTCCATCTTAGCGATGTCAAAGTGAAACCCTCACTTCGTCTAAATTTGAGTTTAATTCAGTAACTTTGTTATTTGCTTCTTCTAACTGAATTATCATAAAATCACCCTTTCTATAAACAATAATTAATAAATTAAAAAATCCAGTTATACTGGATTTTTTAATTTATCTATCTTCCACAACAATTTTTATATTTCTTTCCACTTCCGCATGGGCAAAGATCGTTTCTACCAATCTTTTCTTCTTTTCTCTTTATTGGCTCATGACTTCCGCCTTCACCATCATTTATATTAGTAGAAGTTTCTCTTGCAACTCTTTCTCTTTCAATGTTCTTTTCAACTTGAATATGGAATAAGTATTTTACAGTATCAGTTTTTATTCCATTGATCATTTCATCAAACATTTCACTACCTTCAAATTGATATGCTTGAACTGGATCTTGTTGTCTATAAGCTCTAAGTCCCATACCTTGTCTTAAATGATCCATATTATCAATGTGATCCATCCACTTAGTATCAACAATTCTTAGAAGAATTACACTTTCTATTTCTCTCATTCTTTCTGGAGTTACTTCTTCTTCTTTTTCACTATACATTTTTTCTGCTATATCAATTAAAATTTCTTTTATTTCATCATCAGATTTTATTTTAAGTTCATCTACAGTTACAACATTCTTTGGTAAATAAATTTCTTGTAGATAAGCTAATAATTTTTCTAAATCTTCTTCTAAAGTTTCATCAAGTCCACTCATATGAGCATCAACAGCTTCAGATATAACAGATCTTATCATTTCTTGAATATCTTCTTTTAAAGATTCACCTTCAAGAACTTGTGATCTTTGTTTGTAAATAACTTCTCTTTGTTGATTCATAACATCATCATATTGTAATACGCTCTTTCTTACATCAAAGTTATTTCCTTCAACTTTCTTTTGAGCGTTTTCTATTGCATTACTAACCATTCTACTTTCAATTGCATCTTCATCAGTTAATCCTAATTTTTCAACAACGCCTTGTAATCTATCTGACGCAAATATTCTCATTAGATCATCTTCTAATGATACATAGAATCTAGAATATCCAGGGTCTCCTTGACGACCAGAACGTCCTCTTAATTGGTTATCTATACGTCTTGATTCGTGTCTTTCTGTACCTATTACTTTAAGTCCGCCTACTTCTTCAACGCCTTCTCCAAGTTTAATATCAGTACCACGACCAGCCATGTTAGTAGCTATAGTAACCATACCTTTTTCACCAGCATGAGAAATTATTTCAGCTTCTTTTTCATGATACTTAGCATTTAATACTTGATGTGGGACTCCTTTTCTCTTTAACATATCTGATAGAAGTTCAGATTTTTCTATACTTACTGTACCAACAAGAACTGGTTGTTGCTTTTTATACGTTTCAGCAATTTCATTAACTATAGCTTTAAATTTAGCTTTTTCAGATTTATAAACTACATCTGGAGCATCTATTCTTGCAATTGGTCTATGTGTAGGAATAACTATTACATCAAGTCCATATATTTCTCTAAATTCAGCTTCTTCTGTTTGAGCAGTACCTGTCATACCAGAAAGCTTTGTATACATTCTAAAGTAGTTTTGGAATGTTATTGTTGCAAGAGTTTTTGACTCTTTTTGAATTTTAACATTTTCTTTAGCTTCTATAGCTTGGTGAAGACCGTCACTGTATCTTCTACCTTCCATAAGTCTTCCTGTAAATTCATCGACTATTATAACTTCATTATCTTTAACCATATAGTCCTTATCACGTTTCATTGTGTAATTAGCCTTTAACGCTTGAACTACGTGGTGTTGAATTTGCATATTATCTCCATCACCATAGTTATCTATATGGAAGAATTTTTCTGCCTTTTCAATACCTTGTTCAGTTAAAATAACTGAGTTAGTCTTTTCATCTACTGTATAATCATCTTCTTTTAAAGTTTTAGCAAAGAAATCTGCAACTTTGTAAAAGTCAGTGGAGTTATCTCCTTCTCCTGATATTATAAGTGGAGTTCTAGCTTCATCAATTAAAATAGAGTCAACTTCGTCCACAATACAGAAGTTTAGCTTTCTTTGAACTCTTTCTTCTTTATAAATAACCATGTTATCTCTTAAATAGTCAAATCCAAATTCATTATTTGTTCCATAAGTTATATCACAATTATAAGCTTCACGTCTTTGTTCATTATCTAAGTCATGAACTATAACTCCTGTAGTTAATCCTAAAAATCCATACAGTTGTGACATTTGATCTCTATCTCTTTTAGCTAAGTAGTCATTTACTGTAATTACATGAACACCTTTGCCTGATAATGCATTTAAGTATGCTGGAAGTGTTGCAACTAATGTTTTACCTTCACCTGTTTTCATTTCCGAAATTCTACCTTGGTGAAGAACAATACCACCTATAAGCTGTTCTCTAAAGTGTCTCATACCAAGAACTCTAGCTGAAGCCTCTCTTGCTACAGCAAACGCTTCTGGTAATATATCATCTAATGTTTTACCCTTCGCTAACATATCTTTGAATTCATCTGTTTTATTTCTTAACTCTTCATCTGTTAATTTTTTAAACTCTTCTTCATAAGAATCTATTTTATTAATTATTGGTATAATCTTTTTTATTTCTCTACTACTATATGTACCAAATATCTTTTCAAACAATCCCATTACTTTCATCCTCACTAAATTATATTTTTTCGCTATTATACTTTGTTATACTTTATGATTATATCACCTATTTATAAACCGTTCAATATTATACTTTTTAAATAGTTTTTGTTTGTATTGGCAAAGTTTTCTCCTGTATTATAAATTATATTTATGTATTTTCTTGTTTTTTTATGTATTTTTTTATATACTATTTGTAAAAGTTTATATATTAATATGGAAGGATTTTTATTATGCTGCCTAATGAACCGTGCTTTTTATTTAATATAGATATGCTATTTAAAAATAATACTGTAGATGTAGCTGCATTAAAATTCATAAATAATATTTCACCATATAATTGTTTTTTTTTCACAGATGAATGTGATATAAGTCATCATTCTTGTTATGAAAAACTTATAAATAGTAATTTTTCATGTAAATACAACAATATATTATCTCCAAACTTTGTTTTAATACAATACATAAAAAAAATATATGGAAATTTCTCTGCATCTTCAATAAGCAATTCTAAGGATATACATGATTTTACAGAATTAAAAATTCCAGTGAATACCGTAAACCCAAACTTTATATTTATAAACACAACAAAATTATCCTCTTATGATTTAGCATTTTTAAAAAATACTAAGAGTATTATATCATTTTCTTATAAATTATGTCGTTCAGGCAACATGAAGTGTAATGTTTGCAAAAATAAATGTATTCTTGAATATATAATCAACACTTTTAGTGACAGAATATTAGTTCCTGATAGACATATATTAACTACTTCGTCTAATGCTTTTAGTAAATTAAATATGCATTCTAGGAACTTAATTTTAGTAGTAAATAAGCTTACTGCCGAATATGCTTTAGCTTATAAGCATGGTCGTAAAGTAATATTAATTTTAAATGATGATTTCACTCTTAAAGACTATATAAACTCAGAATATGAAGCAAATATAGCATTTAAAGATTTTGAGCATTTTTTAAATTTTTTTAAAAAACAAAAGGAGACTTTATAGCCTCCTTTTTAAATCATTCTAAACTCTTCTAAAATTCTGGTTCTATTAATCCATATTGACCGTCTTTTCTTTTATATAACACATTTACTTCTTCAGTTTCTGCATTTGTAAATACGAAGAAGTTATGTCCTAATAACTCCATTTGAAGAACTGCTTCTTCTCTGCTCATTGGCTTTATTGCAAATCTTTTTGTTTTTACTATTTTTGATTCTATATTATCCTCATCATCTTTTGGGACATATTCAGGTATAAATTGAAACTTTAATGCATCTCCATGTTTTCTTCTTTGTAATTTAGTTTTTTGCTTTCTTATTTGTCTTTCTAATTTTTCTAAAACTATATCTATAGCAGCGTACATATCACTATTAGAATCTTCAGCTCTTAATATAACACCATTAAAAGGTATTGTAACCTCTACAATTTGACTATTCTTTTGTACACTTAGGGTAGTAATGACTTCTACATTAGGATCAAAATATTTATCTAATTTAGATAACTTTCTTTCTACTGCATCCCTCAATCCTTCTGTTACTTGAATATTTTTTCCATTAACCTTTATGTTCATAAAGCCAGCCCCTTTCATGCATATCTTCTAGTTTTAACATCTTATAATTAATGTTTGGAAGATATAATTTATTATCTTTTATATATATATTTTATAACCTATTTAAAATATTAACAACTAATCCAACATTAGTTTACTGAAAATTTAGTCAATTTTTACTGTAAGAAACTTGTTTCTCTCTATATATCATAATGTTAATATAGTAACCTCTAAAGGATATTTTTTTAGTTATATGCTATAATGTAGTGTAGAGGGTTTAAAAATTACTTTTAGCTACAGTTAATATAATAACATCCTCAGCACCATTTTTCTTTAACTCTTTTGCACAATAAAAAGTAGTTGCCCCTGTAGTTAAAACATCATCTACTAGTAAGACCTTTTGTTTTTTAAGTTTACCATTCCCTACATATATAAATGATTCCTTTAAATTTTCCCATCTTTCATACTTTCCCAAACCTATTTGATCTTGTGTCCTTTTGCTTTTTTTTAAAGTATTTAAAAGTTTCTTTTCCGTTTTCTCAGCTACTAACTTAGCTAAATACTTACTTTGATTGTATCCTCTCTCTTTTAACTTATTTTTAGAAGATGGTACATATGTAACAATATCAAATTTTATATCATAAAGTTCTATAGTATTTATAAGATATCTTAAAAGTTCTTTCCCTGCTAAAAATTGACCTTTATATTTTAAATTTAATATTAACTCTTTTGTAATTCCACTATAATATAATGAACTATAACACCAAAACTTATATGCACCCTTATTAATTACTGTCTTTTTATTGCACAGCTTCATATTTCTAATACAATCTAAACATAACACTCTATTAGCTTCTGAAATTTCTTCACAAATTATACATTTTTCTTTTCCGCTATAGATTACATCAAGAAAACAATTTATATAGTATTTTATATTTTTAACAAATTCATTTCCCATGCTTCTTTATTAAAATACCTCGTTATTTTTTTTGCCTTATCAATATTATCTGTTTCATAATTTCCTAGGAATATTACTTCTCCATTATGTCTATTTTCATTTATACCCACTTTACCACAAAGATATACTAACTTTTTATAATTAAATTCTTCACTATTTGCAAAAAACACCATGACATTTAAGCTTTTAAATTTAAAATCTATATTACTAATATTATTTGTTATGACTATACAATCATTTAAATCCTTTATATTATATAAAACTTTACTAGAACTCTTTCCATTTATATATTTAATGGTATTTGGCGTTAAATCTTTGCAGTATTTATATAAATATTTATAAACATTTTCTACCTTCTTTTCATCTGGAACAAAAATTATCATTTTATGATTATCTTTTATAGACCATTTTATATACTCATAAATTACATATGGTATGTCCTTATTTATATCTATTTTAGTTTCTATAAATTTAGGTTCAATTATTGGTATAAAATTATCCCTTATAGGAAAAGTTACTTCATTATTATTATGAAATATTTTTTCAATTACATATGTTATTATTTTTCCCTGTTTATCACATAAGTTTATTGCAATTTCTAAAATATCTTCCATAGTATCATCTGAAAAACTTTTTATATCATCATAAATGACTAAATCAAATTTATCATTTATATTTTTAGCTTTATATGAAGGCGTTATAACTAGGGCACTTTTATTTAAATCATCGCAACCACTATAATAAGTGTAATCTGTAAAATTTGTATACTTTTTTATGTTGTTTATTATAACTATGTTGCTAGGGTTTTCATTAGTTATATATAAAACTCTTTTTTTATTTCTTACAAAGAACATTATAACTTTTAAAAATATTTCAGAAAAATTATAAGGTGGCGATACTATATTTAAAAATTTTTCTTCAGATAAACTCCATCTGAGTATTTTATTAATTATTATATTTTTAACATCTATATTATTTTTATTTATAGTATACATATCTGCCCTCCTTATTTATATTTTTAATTTTCTTCTAATATGTTTAATATTCTCCATTTTAAAGCTGAATATCTGTCAAAACTTCTATTATTATTTATCATAAAGTGAATTGCTTTATTTATCCCAACTAAAACTACCATTTGTTTAGCTCTTGTAATTCCTGTGTAAAATAAATTTTTGTTCATAAGAAGCGGCGGTCCCATAAACACCGGCATTATAACTACAGGAAATTCACTTCCTTGACTTTTATGAACTGTCATAGCATAAGCAAGTTCTAATTCATCTAAATACATATTATCATATACAACTTTTTTATCCTCATCAAAGACCACTGTTACCTTATCATCATTTATGGATAATATATATCCAACATCCCCATTAAATACTCCAACCCCTTCTTCACTATGATCATATATAGATGTCCATTTTAGATTATAGTTATTTTTTGTTTGCATCACCTTGTCTCCAACTCTAAATGTTACATCTCTAAATTCCAATTCGTCTTTATCTTTAGCTTTAGGATTTAATACTTCTTGAAGTCTCAAATTTAAATTTTCTATTCCTAAAAGTCCCTTTCTCATAGGAGATAGTATTTGGATATCCTTTATTTTGTTCCAATTTTGATTAAAGTTAGGAAGTCTTTTATCTATAAGTCCCACCAATGTATCTAATATTTTGTCCGACTCTTGAGAGTTTAAAAAATAAAAATCCTTTCCTTTTTTATTTAGTATAGGCATTTCACCATTGTTTATTTTATGTGCATTAACTACAATCATGCTTTCCTCAGCCTGCCTAAATATATCTCTTAATCTAACTACATTTATACATTTACTCTCTATTAGATCACGAAGAACATTTCCAGGTCCAACTGACGGTAACTGATCTGCGTCTCCCACAATTATAAGTCTAGTTCCCATAGGTATAGCCTTTAGGAGATTATTCATAAGCAGTATATCTATCATTGAGGCTTCATCTACTATTACAACATCACATTGAAGTGGCGATTCTTCTGTTTTTAGAAATTCCATATTATCATCATCACTAAATCCAAGTTCTAATAATCTATGTATTGTTTTAGATTCTCTTCCTGTAGCTTCACTCATTCTTTTAGCTGCTCTTCCTGTTGGAGCTGCCATAAATACAGTCATAGAGGCATTTTCAAATATCTCTGTAATACATTTTATTATAGTGGTTTTTCCCGTACCAGGTCCCCCTGTTATTATCTCAATTCCACCTTCAAATGCACCCTTTATAGCTTGTATTTGAGTAGGCGCAAAGCTTATATTATTATCTTTTTCGAACTCTTGTATTTTATCATCTACATCTATATTTAACTTTCCATAATCACTTGTGCTTAAAGTCAATATTTTACTTGTAACAGACAATTCACAGTAATAATAAGGCATTGTAAATACATATTCTTCATTATTTATAGTCTCAATTTTTAATTTTCCATTTAATACTGTCTCTTGAATGTTATTCATAATTTCTTCTTCATTAACCCCAAGCACATCTACTGATTGCTTTAATAACTTTTCTAATGGCATACATGTATTTCCCATACCACAAAATTGATTTACTATGTACTTTATACCACATTGAATTCTAAAAGGTGAATTGGATTCAATCCCTAAGCTTCTGGCTATTTTATCTGCTGTCTTAAATCCTATTCCTGATATATCTTCCGTTAGTGTATAAGGATTTTGTTTCACAACTGCAATAGAATCATGACCATATTTTTTATGTATCTTTACACACTGCTTTGCTGTTACTCCATAAGTCTGTAAAAACACCATTATGTTTCTTACTTCTCTTTGTTTTGAGTATGATTTAGCTATGGTTTCAATCTTTTTTGTACCTATCCCATCAATCTCTTTAAGTTTTTCAATATCTTCATCTAATACATCTAGTGTTTTTTCTCCAAAATGTTCTACTATTTTTTTCGCAGTTACAGGTCCTATTCCTGATATAATACCTGAAGATAAGTATTTTTCTATTCCTTCTAAAGAATTTGGAACTATTTCTTCGCAAGATGTAACTTTAAATTGCTGTCCAAAGTGAGGATGATTAACCCACTGACCCTGTAATTTTAGATTTTGACCTTCCATTACATATGGTATACACCCTGTTATAGTTATTCTCTTTTTATTAGATTTTACATGAGCTACTACATAACCATTTTCTTCATTTTTAAATACTATACCTTCTACAGTTCCATTTAACTCAGTCATAGCAAACCCTCTCCTAAACTTAATTCATTTAAATTAATTATAAGATATAGCTATATTATTCTCAACTAATAAAAGACCAATACCTACTCGGCATTGGTCTTTCTATAATCATTTATATAATTAGATGTATTTTTTTATTTCGTCAACTTTATTTAATTGTTCCCATGGAAGTTCTACATCAGTTCTACCAAAGTGACCGTATGCAGCTGTTTGCCTGTATATTGGTCTCTTTAATTCTAAATCTCTAATAATTGCTCCTGGTCTTAAATCGAAAACTTTATTTACGATATCTACTATTTTGCTATCTTCAATTTTTTCTGTACCAAAAGTATTTACTAAAAGTGATACTGGACGAGCAACTCCTATAGCATAAGCAAGACCTATTTCGATCTTATCTGCAACACCTGCTGCAACTAAGTTTTTAGCAACCCATCTTGCTGCATAAGCTGCTGATCTATCAACCTTTGTTGGGTCTTTTCCAGAGAAAGCACCACCGCCGTGTCTTCCTGATCCGCCGTATGTATCAACTATTATTTTTCTTCCTGTAAGACCTGTATCTCCATGAGGTCCACCTATTACAAATCTTCCTGTTGGGTTAATGTAATATTTTGTTTCGTCATCTAACCATTCATTAGGTACAACAGTCTTTATTACATGTTCCATAATATCCTTTTGAATTTGTTCTTGAGTAACTTCTGGATCATGTTGTGTAGATACAACTACTGCATCTATTCTAACTGGTTTGTTATCTTCGTATTCAACTGTAACTTGAGTTTTACCATCTGGTCTTAAATATGCTAATGTACCATTCTTTCTAACTTCAGCTAATTTTCTTGAAAGTTTATGAGCCATGTTAATTGGTAGTGGCATATATTCTTTTGTTTCGTTTGTAGCAAAACCAAACATTATACCTTGGTCTCCAGCACCAATTGCTTCTACATCGTCTTTTTGTCCTTGTCTTGATTCTAAAGCTTCATCAACACCCATAGCTATATCTTGTGATTGTTCATCTATAGATGTTAATACAGAACAAGTTTCTGCATCAAAGCCATATTTTGCTCTTGTATATCCGATATCTGAAATAACTTCTCTTACAACTTTAGGAATATCAACATAACAATTAGTTGATATTTCTCCCATAACCATAACCATTCCTGTAGTTACTGCTGTTTCACAAGCAACTCTTCCATTTGGGTCATTTTTTAATATAGCATCTAATATAGCATCAGAAATTTGGTCGCACATTTTATCTGGATGTCCTTCTGTAACGGACTCCGAAGTAAATAATCTTCTCATTTATATATACCTCCCAAAAATAAAACCTCTTCTTAGAATTTAAAAGAAGAGGTTGTTTAATCACTTTAAATTCTTATCTTGCAGATTATACTGCAGGAATTAGCACCTTAGTATTTATTTATATACTGGTTGCCGGGCTTCATAGGGCCATTCCCTCCACCTCTCTTGATAAGATGTTACTTATCCAATATTGAATTTTCGAATTTAATATTAACATATACACATTACTATGTCAATAATAGTATACTGTTATTTGTAAGTTATAATAACAAACTAATACAAATTTATAATATATATTTTAATGCAAAATAAAATAAGAGACATATTAATGTCTCTTAGATGGTGGAGGAAGATGGATTCGAACCATCGAAGCGAAACGCAACAGATTTACAGTCTGCCCCCTTTGGCCACTCGGGAATTCCTCCATATTTAGTTTTGAAATATCTATGCCAACTGTTTTATAAATGGTGGGCACAACAGGGCTCGAACCTGTGACCCCCTGCTTGTAAGGCAGATGCTCTCCCAGCTGAGCTATGCGCCCATTTATAAATGGTGGAGGAAGATGGATTCGAACCATCGAAGCGAAACGCAACAGATTTACAGTCTGCCCCCTTTGGCCACTCGGGAATTCCTCCTTGTTGGTGCTGGCACCAGGACTTGAACCCGGAACCTACTGATTACAAGTCAGTTGCTCTACCAGTTGAGCCATGCCAGCTTACTTTATCTTTTGTTTTCTCGTTGACACTTCCCCGCGCCAACGAATATTAGTATACATTGATATTTAATTTATTTCAAACGTCATTTTTATCTATTTAAACAGATTTTCTTTTATTTTATTCATTTTTCACCATTATTCTCATTTTTACTCATGTATTTGATTTTAAATATTCATATTTTCCCCTCTTTATTTGTGTAGTTTACTATATTATAATAAGGTTCATAATTTCATTTAATTTGGAGGATACATATGCAAAAATTATTAAGCAGACTACGTAGAGCTGTAGTCGATTTTGATTTAATTCAAGCTGGTGACAAAATAGCTGTAGGTTTATCCGGTGGTAAGGATAGCATAACTTTATTATATTTACTTAACGCATACAAAAGATTTTCTCCAGAACCTTTTGAGCTAATAGCAATCACTTTAGATCCAGGTGCTGGGGCAGACTTTTCTGAAATGATAAGAATTTGTAAAGAATTAAATGTTCCATATTATTTATTTAAAACTAAAATCAAGGAAATAGTTTTTGATATAAGAAAAGAATCTAACCCTTGCTCTTTATGTGCAAATTTAAGAAGAGGTTCTCTAAATGATCATGCTAAAAAACTTGGCTGTAATAAAGTAGCTTTAGGACATCATAAAAATGACGCTATTGAAACTTTACTTATGTCCATGTTCTATGAAGGTCGTATAAATACATTTTCACCTGACACATATTTAAGCCGTACAGATCTTCATATAATAAGACCTATGATTTACATTGATGAACAAAACATAAAAACATTTATTAAGAACTCTAATATACCTATAGTTGAAAACCCTTGTCCTGCAAATGGGTTTACTAAAAGAGAATATATGAAGGATCTTACATATTCTCTTGAAAAAGATATACCAGGATTAAAAAATAATCTTCTTAATTCACTTTCAAATATAGAGCAACTTAATATATGGCATAAAAAAATTAAATAAATTTTTCTTTTACAATAAAAGGTTGATACAAATTCAACCTTTTTCTTTTTGACTTTCATAATGTTTAAAAGCCTTACATATAAATTATCAAGGAGGTGTGGCTTTTGAATAAAGTTCGAGTTCACTATGATGATAATTTATCTTATTATGAAATAGCCTATTTTTTTAAAGATTACATTAACGAAGATACTATTATTGTATGTATTGGTACAGATAGATGTATAGGGGATTGTCTAGGACCTTTAGTAGGTACTATGTTAACTCTTAAAAACTTTCCTCTAAAAGTGTACGGAACAATTTCTAATCCAATACATGCTTTAAACATAGATAAAAAATTAAAAGAAATAAAACATTTATATCCAAATTGCAATATAATAGGCATAGATGCTTGTTTAGGTAACGAAAAAAATATAGGAGAAATTCAAGCTAGAACATCCCCTATTCACCCTGGAAAAGGTGTTGGAAAATCACTTCCTAACGTAGGTAAAACCTCCATAATAGGTATTGTAGATTCTAGCGATTCTAATGAACTATTTACCAATAGAAATATAAGATTAGATCTTATTGTTAATATGTCAAAAGTTATTGTACATTCTTTAATACATGCATATTATCTTTATCAGCTAAAAAATAGATATAATGATTGAGTGGAATATAAAACGCCCTATAATAAAATTATAGGGCGTTTTATATTAAGTATAGATTAATCTATTAAGTTTATATCTCTTCCTTTATAAGATGCATCTATTTTATCTAAGAACTTTAGTACATTTCCAGTACCAAGTGCCACTGATGAAACAGATTCTTCTGCAACAGATACAGGAACTTTTGTTACTTGTTCAATTAATTTATCTAAACCATGTAATAAAGCTCCGCCACCAGTCATAACAATACCTTTATCAGCTATATCAGCTGCAAGTTCTGGTGGAGTTTTTTCTAGTACTGAGTGAGTGCATTCTGCAATAGCATTAACAGATTCACTTAGAGCTTCTCTCATCTCTTCTGATGTTATTGTTAAATTCTTAGGAAGACCAGTAACCAAATCTCTTCCCTTGATATCCATTGTTGCATTTTCTTCTCTCTTAAATGCAGTACCTATGTTTATTTTTAATTGTTCCGCTGTTCTTTCGCCTATCATAAGCTTGTGTTTTTTTCTTATGTATTTTATTATATCTTCATCAAAATTATCTCCGGCAATTTTAATTGAATTTCTAACAACCATACCGCCTAATGAGATTACCGCAATATCAGTAGTTCCTCCACCAATATCAATAACCATATTACCACTTGCCTTAGTTATATCAAGACCAGATCCAATAGCAGCCGCTAAAGGTTCTTCTATTAAGAACACTTTTTTAGCTCCAGCATTTACTGCTGCATCTTTTACAGCTCTTTTTTCCACCTCTGTAGCTTCACATGGAACACATATAACAACCCTTGGAGCTCCTACTTTTTTCTTTCCACATGCTTTTCTAATAAAATGTTTTAACATTCTTTCAGTTATATCATAATCAGATATAACTCCATCCTTCAAAGGACGAATAGCTACTATATTTCCTGGTGTTCTTCCTATCATTTGTCTTGCTTCTTCTCCAACTGCTAAAACCTTGTTTTTATTTCTATCAATAGCGACAACTGATGGTTCTTGTAATACAATTCCTTTTCCTTTAATATAAACTAGTACTGTGGCTGTACCTAAATCTATCCCCATATCTGTACTCATTCTGAAAAACATTCCAATTTTCACTCCTGCTCTTTGCTATATATTCTACTCTATGACATTATCTATACTTATTATATACGTTTATGTTGATTTATTCCATAGGATTACATAAAATTACTTATATTTCGCATAAAAACAGGATTTTTTTTAACCTTCTAATGTTTTATATTTCATTCTAGTGGCTTTTCCACCTCTTATATGTCTCTCTGATTTATTTAAATCTAACACATCCTTAGCCTCTTTGGCTACTTGTGGATTTATTTTAGGTAATCTTTCAGTCATATCTTTGTGTATCGTACTTTTACTTACGCCAAAAACTTTAGCTGTTTTCCTTATTGTAGCTTTAGATTCGATTATATACTTTGCGACTTCTAGCACTCTTTCTTCAATGTAATCTTTCAAAGTAATTGCTACCTCCTTAACCTTATATATTTATAAATATGCATTTATTTTCTTTTAAATTACTATGTCTACTTATTATTTAGCCATCTTCCGAATAGACTCGGAAAATGGCTTTTAAATGTGTACTTAAGATAAATTAATATTTTATATATTTTTCTGGATTTTCACTTGCAAATTGAGGATCTCCATCTGCTTTTTTAAGTATTTCAAGATGTAAGAAATCACTACCTACTTCTTGTGACATACCTCTTAAGGAAGTCTTTCCAATTGATCCTATTTCTTGTCCTTGTGTTACTTTGTCGCCTTTTTTAACCTTTAGTTTTTTATCTAAATTTCCATAGACACTAGTTTTTCCGCTTTCTGGGTGATAAATAACTACTGTTGTTCCAAAAGAACCATTGTTATCTACCTTTTTAACTTTTCCATCTGCAATAGCTTTTACAGCTGTACCTACTTTTGCATTTATGTTTATTCCAAAGTTTGGTCTATATGATTTTGAAGTTTCCCACCATACTGGTGTTTCTGAATATTTCATAGCAACCTTTCCTTCAACTGGTTTTATGAAATTAGTTTGTGATACTTTAGAAACTGAAACTTCTTTTTTTGAATTATTTGCAACATTTTTCTTTTGTTTTGAATTATTTTTTACCTCAACAGCGTTATCTATCTTTTTATCTTCTTGTAATAGAGCATCCTTTGTTTTTGAGTTCATCTTTTGATTTTGTTTTTGCTGTACATTATTAGTAGCTTCATTTTTGGCAACCTTTCTAGCTTCTTTAGTATTGCTTGCTGTTATTGCTGTAACTACAGCTAATACAGTTAAACAAACAAATAGAGCTATATAAAAGCCTTGTTTCTTTAAAAAATTAGTAAAACTTTTTTTATTATCCTTGTTTTCCATAAAAACACCTCCTTTTTGTAGTTTGTCCGTTAGCAAATAAAAAATACATTTTTTTATTAAAAATTTTTCCTCTTTTTCCATTACTTTTAGACATATTTCGATTTTATGTATATAAAAAAGGTTATTAGTAATGATTCTTACCAATAACCCAAAACTTATCCAACCTATATACTATTTATTTTTTAACATTTAATTTTATTACATCAGTCCCTTTGTAATAATGCTTTAAAATCTCATTATAGTCATATCCCTTGTTTGCCATAGCTTTACTGCCCCATTGACTCATTCCAACCCCATGTCCATATCCTCTACAAGTTATAATCATATTATTATTTTTAAATGCTATATCAAAATTAGATGAATTTAATCCCATAATACTTCTAAACTTACTTCCACTTATAGTTTTTTCCCCAATCTTAATCTTCATTACAGTTCCTGCTTTACTTTTTTCTAATATGCTTATTTGATTTTTTAATTTTTTTGATTTTACATTACAACTTGAATTCCAACTATTTAATTTATCAGCTGCATAATCACAATTAACTGTTTTACTTGAAATATATTTATGTGCTTTTTCCTCTCCAGGACTATCAACACTTTTTAAATATGGTATTTCTTTATTAAATACATTTACTGCATCTTCTGTTTTACCACCACTTGTAGAAAAGTAATAGGGACTCATGACCAATTCTCCATCATAAGATAAAACTTCACCCTCTGTTTCTTTTACAGCCTGTGTAATTTTGTCCCAGAATTCTTTTCTTTTACTTTTAGGCCACATTTTAAGCCTTTCATCTTTATACATGAAAACTTGAAAATCAGTAGTATCATTTACGTCTCCCCCATGAGCTTTAGGCGCATTTCCTGCACCAAAAGCTTCTTTGTGTGCTAGGGCATATGTTCTAGCTGCAACTGCTTGAGATTTTAATGCTTCTAATGGAAATTCTACTGGCATTTCCGCTGATACAACTCCCTTAACATAGTCCTCAAGGTCAATTGAATCTATAGTCTTCTTTTTTGTTATGTACACCTTCATTTTTAATTCATCTTTACTGTAACTAGACTTTATCTTACTTTCAGCCTTAGGAACATACTTTTTATTTGTATTTGAACTTTCCTCATGAGTTCCTACCCCTACTATAAACACTGAAAGCCCCATGATAAATACTATAACTAATACTATACTTAAAATAACCTTTTTCATTAAGTTTCTCCTTATCTTTAAATTTCGCAAGATTAGTATATTTGTATTAAATCTACAACTCATATATTACTGATTATTAAAATTTTATATAAAAATAGACTGCGAATTTATACTCTATTTATAAATAAACTCACAGTCTATAACTATTAAAAAATTATTCTTCTATTCCTGTATTCTCTTTACATCCGCACCTAATCCTAAAAGTTTGTTTTCTATATTTACATATCCTCTGTCCACATGATATATATTTCCTATCTTTGTACATCCTTCTGCCGCAAGTCCAGCTAATATTAATGCTGCTCCTGCCCTTAAATCAGTTGCTTTAACTTCACACCCTGTTAACTTGTTCACCCCCTCAATAACTGCACACCTTCCATCTATTTTTATGTTTGCTCCCATTCTCTTAAGCTCACAAACATGCATAAATCTATTTTCAAAAATAGTTTCAGTTATAACACTAGTACCTTCTATTGTACATAAAAGGCTCATTACTTGTGCTTGCATATCTGTTGGAAATCCTGGATATGGCATTGTCTTTATATCTGCTGGTTTTAAGTTATTATCTCCATTTACAATTATGCTATTGTTGTGCTTTTCAATACCAACTCCTATTTCATCTAACTTAGCTATAATAGGATTTAAATGAGCAATGTTTACATGATTTAATTTTATTTTACTTTTTGTTATTGCTGCAGCAACCATAAATGTTCCAGCTTCAATTCTATCTGGAATAGGAGTATACTCTGTTCCTTTTAATTCTTTAACTCCATCTATTATAATTCTATCAGTTCCCGCACCTTTTACTTTAGCTCCCATAGCATTTAAAAAATTCGCTAAATCTTGTATTTCAGGCTCTCCTGCTGGATTTTCTATTATCGTTTGTCCTTCTGCAAATACCGATGCCATCATTATATTTTCCGTAGCACCTACTGATGGAAAATCTAAATATATCTTATTTCCTACTAATTTATCTGCTGAGGCTTCTACATAGCCATGTCCAACATTTATTGTTGCTCCTAGTGCCGAAAATCCCTTTAAGTGCAAATCAATAGGTCTAGTACCTATATTACATCCTCCAGGCAATGATAATCTAAACTTTCCGAATCTAGCAATCATAGGACCCATAATAAGAAATGATGCTCTCATTTTTCTTACAAGTTCACTATTAGGTTCTTTATCTATAACATTTTTAGTATCTATTGTCATTACATTATCTTTACAATTTATGTGTATATCAGCATTTAAATCTCTTAGTACATCACTTATTACAAATACATCATTTAACATAGGAGTATTTTTTATTGTGCATTTATCTGCACATAATATACTAGCTGCTATTATTGGAAGAATAGCATTTTTAGCTGAACTTATATTAACTTCCCCTCTAAGCTTTTTACCACCTTTTATTAATATCTTTTCCACTTATATCCTCTCCATTTCATTGTTGCTTAGCTAGTAGGTTGTAATTATTTCAGGAGTTCCGATTGTAATATATTCTCCTGAAGAATAATTACTTAATGCATAATTAAAATCCATCAATTTACCATTAATTTTCTTAGGTTTATATTGACGAGTATATGCACAAGTAGTAAATCCATTATTTATCTCTATAGAATCAATATTTTTAGCCCCTTTACTTTTTAGTAATCCTATTAGGTTTTCATTTACTTTATTTAAATTGCATTTAGGTAATTTAGCTTTTAAATATTGATAATTTATGTTTTCTTCTTCTGATATCTTATTTTCTATGTTTTTAACCCATTTATTTATTTGCTCTAAATTATTGTATTTTTCTTTTTCAGTAATTCTTATTTTTACTAATGGATTAGAATTTAAATTTTCTATTGATATAAGTCCTTTTGTACTGTTTCCATAACTAAATTTAATATCACAATTCTCGTTATTTTTACATATAGAAGTATGACCATTATAATTATTAATAATTTCATGCTTAAAGTAACTTATTAACTCTTGTCCATTTATTTTTGTTGTAAAATGAGTTTCAACTCCATATTCCTCCACATTACTTCTAGTAGTCTCTATTATTTCATCAAAAAAGTTTATATTTTTATATGCATAAGATATTTTGTAATTTAAAAGTATGGCTATTGCGCTTATAAAAAACACCACTATGTTTCTTATCTTATTATCCATGTTTACCCCTCCCTGTTTTCTCTTTAGATTATTAACATACCTCAGGTAATATATACCTAAAATATACTATTAATATATAATTTTACATATAAAAATGTGCAAAAATAAAGTGGTGTAAATGACAATTTGTCGTTTACACCACTTTATTTTTGGATAGCTTTATACCATCTCTATTCTTTTTATTGCTCTCATTAATGCGAATTCAGCTCTTTTTATATCAACACCATCTTTTTTAGATAGTCTTTCTTCCGCTCTTTTTTTAGCTTCCTCCGCTCTTTTTTTATCTATTTCTTCTGGCCACTCTGCTGCATCACAAAGTATTACAACTTCCTCTGTATTAACTTTTAAGATTCCAGATGATAAGAAAAATTTCTTTTCCTCTCCTTTGTCTGTAATAAGTTTTGAGTTAGTTGGTACTAGCATTGCTATGAATGCTGAGTGATTAGCTAATATTTCAGTTTTGCCTTCAGTAGTTTCTAAATTAATTTTTTCAGCTTCTCCTTCAAAGAATATCTTTTCTGGAGTAACTATTTTTAATTTAAATGTTTTTGCCATAGTTATCTCTCCTATTATTATGACATAGTCTTAGCTTTTTCTAAAGCTTCTTCTATAGATCCAACAAATAGGAAGGCCGCTTCTGGCACATCATCATATTTACCTTCTATTATCTCTTTAAATCCTCTAACAGTTTCTTTTACAGGAACAAATTTACCCTTCATACCTGTAAATTGTTCTGCTACAGTAAATGGTTGAGATAAGAATCTTTGTACCTTTCTCGCTCTTGATACTACTAGTTTATCTTCTTCTGAAAGTTCATCAACACCTAATATTGCTATAATATCTTGAAGTTCTTTATATCTTTCTAATATATGTTTAACATTAATAGCAACATCATAGTGTTCCTGTCCTATAACTCTAGGATCTAATATTCTTGAAGTAGATTCTAGTGGATCAACTGCAGGATATATACCAAGTTCAGCTATGCTTCTTGATAAAACTGTTGTAGCATCAAGATGGGCAAAAGTAGTAGCTGGTGCTGGGTCTGTTAAGTCGTCAGCAGGAACATATACTGCTTGAACTGATGTTATAGAACCATGCTTTGTAGATGTTATTCTTTCTTGAAGCGCACCCATTTCTGTTGCTAGTGTTGGTTGGTATCCAACGGCACTAGGTATTCTTCCAAGTAAAGCTGACACCTCTGAACCTGCTTGAGTGAATCTAAATATGTTGTCTATGAATAAAAGTACGTTTTGTCCTTGATCCCTGAAATATTCTGCCATAGTAAGTCCTGTAAGAGCAACTCTCATTCTTGCTCCAGGTGGCTCATTCATTTGACCAAATACTAGTGCTGTTTTATTTATAACACCAGATTCTTTCATTTCATAGTAAAGGTCATTACCTTCTCTTGTTCTTTCTCCAACTCCTGTAAATACAGATAATCCACCGTGTTCCTTCGCTATATTGTTGATTAATTCTTGAATTAATACTGTTTTACCTACTCCAGCTCCTCCAAATAGACCTATCTTACCACCTTTTTGATAAGGTGCTATTAAGTCTATAACTTTTATACCAGTTTCAAACATCTCAGGTTCAACTGATTGTTCTTCAAAAGTTGGGGCTGGTCTATGAATTGGATAATATTCTTCAGCTTTAAATTCGCCCTCTTCATCTATAGTTTTTCCTAATACGTTGAACAATCTTCCTAATATCTCACTTCCTACAGGTACTGATATTGGCTTTTCAGTATTAACGGCTTTCATACCTCTTTTTAAGCCTTCTGTAGATTCCATAGCGATAGTTCTTACAACGTCATCTCCTATGTGTTGTTCTACTTCAGTTATAAGAATTCTATCACCCATATCAATTTCTATAGCATTATAAATATTAGGAAGGCAGTCAGAATCAAATTTTATATCTATAACAGGTCCTATTACCTGTACAACTCTACCTACATTATTATCCGGCATGATATACCTCCCTTACTCTTGAGCTTGTGCTCCACCTACTATTTCTGATATTTCTTGAGTTATACTACTTTGTCTAATTCTGTTGTACTGCAAGTTAAGTTTATCTAATAAATCATTAGCATTACTTGTAGCACCGTCCATTGCAGTCATTCTAGCAGATTCTTCACTTGTCTTAGAGTTTAACATTAAGTTAAGTAAAGTTTGTTTTAAATATAACTCTGAAATACCTTCTAAAACTATATTTTTATCTGGCTCAAATTCTACGAAAGTACTTGTTTGTTCACTGTCCTCTTCCATAGTTATTGGTAATATCTTTTTAACTTTAGCTTCTTGCTTTACAGAACTTACAAAATGAGTATATACTACATTGATTTCTGATATTTCTTTATTCATATAAAGATTTAAAGCTTTTTCTAAGATAGCCTTTACTTCCTTTAAAGTTGGAATTTCAGGTATCTCAACAAATTCGGCAATAGAATCTATCTTAAATTTCTTAAGATAGGTTCTTCCCTTTTTACCTACAGTAATAATGACACTATTTTCCCTATCACCGGATATTGTTTCTAAAGTTTTTGCAATTACATTACCATTAAATCCTCCACATAAACCAGAATCTGAGGTAATTACTATATACAATTTTTTATTAACTCCATTATCTTTGAAATATATACCCTTTTCTAAGTTCTTATCGGCTAATATTCCATTCATAATTTCATTAACTGAACTATAATAAGCATTATTAAGTTCTAACTTTTGTCTAGCTTTCCTTAGTTTAGAGGTGGCAACAAGTCCTATAGCTTTTGTTATTTTCTTAGTATTATTTATAGATTTAATCCTTCTTTTTATAGCAATTAACCCTGCGCCCGCCATACTTCACCTCCTAAGGTTACAAAATAATTCTATGCCAAGAACACTTTTTTGAATTCTTGAATAGCAGTATTAAGTTCTCCTTTAATATCATCTGTTAGTTCTTTTTTATCTAATATTTTTTGACCTAAGTCTCTGTAGTGAGTATCTACATATTCTAAGAATTCTCTTTCGAAAGTTCTAATATCACTAACTTTTATATCAGATAAGTAGTTATTAACAGCTGCATATAAAATTATTATTTGTTTTTCTACTGGCATAGGCTTATATTGATCTTGCTTTAATATTTCAACTAATCTCTTACCTTTTTCAAGTCTTTCTTTAGATGAATTATCAAGGTCTGATCCAAATTGAGCAAATGCCGCAAGTTCTCTATATTGGGCAAGTTCTAGTCTTAAAGTTCCAGAAACTTGTTTCATTGCTTTAATTTGAGCATTACCACCAACACGTGATACAGATATACCGGCATTAACTGCTGGTTTTTGTCCTGCATAGAAAAGTTCTGATTCAAGGAATATCTGACCATCTGTAATTGAAATTACGTTTGTTGGTATATATGCTGTAACGTCTCCTGCAAGTGTTTCTATTATTGGTAGTGCTGTAATTGATCCTCCACCTAGTTTATCTGAAAGTTTAGCTGCTCTTTCTAGAAGTCTAGAGTGAATATAGAATACATCTCCAGGATACGCTTCTCTTCCTGGTGGTCTACGAAGTAATAGTGACATTGTTCTATAAGCTACTGCGTGCTTAGACAAGTCATCATATATAATAAGTACATCTTCGCCCTTTAACATGAAGTATTCTGCCATACTACATCCTGAATATGGTGATAAAAATTGAAGTGGTGCTGAATCTGATGCTGTAGATGATACTACAATTGTATAATCCATAGCTCCCATTTCAGTTAAAGTGTTAACTATGTGTGCTACAGTTGATTGTTTTTGTCCTATAGCTACATATATACATTTAACATTTTTATCCTTTTGATTTATTATAGTATCAATTGCAATTGCAGTCTTTCCTATTTGTCTGTCTCCAATTATAAGTTCTCTTTGTCCTTTACCAATTGGAACCATTGAATCTATTGCTTTTATACCAGTTTGAAGAGGTTCTTTTACTGATTTTCTCTCAATAACTCCAGGAGCTTCAAGTTCAATAGCTCTAGTTTGAGTGCATTTTATAGGTCCTTTTCCATCTAAAGGTTGACCTAATGCATTTACAACTCTTCCTATTAACGCTTCTCCTACTGGAACCTCAACTACTCTACCTGTTCTTTTTACTACGTCTCCTTCTTTTATTCCCTTTTCAGGTCCTAGCAAAACACAACCTACGTTATCTTGTTCAAGGTTTAGCGCCATACCATAAACATCATTTGGGAATTCTAGAAGTTCTCCTTCCATACAATCCTCAATTCCGTATACTCTTGCAATACCATCACCTATTTGGATTATAGTACCTGAGTCTACAGTTTGGATTTTATGTTCATAACTTTCTATTTGCTTTTTTATTATTGAAGTAATCTCTTCAGGTTTAACATTCATAGTTCCACCTCTTTTCTACGTTTAATTCTTCATTACTTTTTTTCTTATTTCTTCGAATTTCCCTTTTATAGTTCCATCAATCACATCATCACCTATTCTTACATATACCCCACCTATAAGAGTTTCATCCAACTCTTCTTTTAGGATTATTGTTTTGTTATATTTTTTAGATAACTTATCGATTAGGCTCTGTTTTTCTTCTTCATTTAAGGAAACAACACTTTTTACATGAGCAACCAGTTTATTTTGTTTCTCTAAATGAATCTTTTCCATTTCTCTTATTTTTTCTTTTAAATATAAAATTCTATCTTTCTCTATAAGTATCAATAGAAAAGCTAGTAACTCATCATCAATCTTTCCAGTAAATATTTCTTTAAATATTTTCTTCTTTTTAGATGTAGTTATTTGTGGATGATGCACTATCTTAGAAAGTTCTTCATTGTTTTTAATTAAATCAACAATCTGTTTTAACTCTTCTATATACTGATCTATTTTCCCATTTTTCTCAGCAACTTCATACAAAGCAAGGGCATATCTTCTATCTAAATATTCATACATAGTTAATTTCCTACCTTAGAAATGAATTCTTCTATAAGCTCTCTATGCATCTTTTCGTCTATAGATCTTTCTAAAGCTTTTTTAGATAACTCTAGAGATAGTTCTATAGTTTTATTTTTGATTTCATACTCTGCTTTTTCTCTTTCTCTTTGGATTTCTTTTTTAGCCCTTTCAATAATAATTTCTGCTTCTTTGTGGGCATCCGAAATAATTTCCTCTGAAACATTTTCAGCCTTTGCTTTATAATTTTCAACTATTATTTTTCCTTCTTTTTTAGCTGCTTTATATTCTTCCTCATTTGCAATTCTAAGTTCCTCGGCCTTATCTTTATCTATTCTGGCCTGTTCTATATCGCCTTCAATGTCCTTACTTCTTTTATCAATAATTTCATTGACAGGTTTAAATAAGAAATAGGAAAGTACTACTAGAAGTAATAAGAAGTTTATTATTGTCCAAACAAATGTAGGTATTGAAAAATTCATTTATAACCAAAGCCTCCCTTCAGGCTCATCTGTTGCCAAGCTGATTTTAACCTATATTTCCAATTTTTAATACTAATAATATAGCTATTAAGAAGCCATATATAGCTGTTGCTTCTGATAACGCACTACCTATAATCATAGTACTTAATATTTTACCACTAGCTTCTGGTTGTCTTGAAACTCCTTCTACTGCTTTAGCTGTAGCATTACCTGTTCCAATACCACCACCTATACATGCAATTGATGCTAATCCAGCTCCTATTGCACACATTCCTGCTACAAACGCTTGTGAACTTATCATAAATATACTCCTCCTAAATAAAAATTAAAAATTTACATTTTTGTTTTAGTGTTCTGATATTATCTTAATGTTTATCATTGTAAGCATAGTAAATATAATCATCTGTAATCCACCATCAAATACATCAAAATAAAAATGTAATGGAATTGGTATTCCAAGTTGAGCAATTCCAAATGGAAGTGGTAAACTTGAAAGCCCTTTATAAACCAAGTCCATTATGACTACAGCAGCTGTCATATTACCAAATAGTCTTAGACTCAATGATACTGGAAGCATTACTCTTTCCATTATATTTATAGGGAACAACACCCAAATAGGATTAGTATATCCCTTTAAGTAACCTCCTAGTCCTTGTTTCTTTATTGCATAAGCTTGTATTACTATAAAACTTATTGCTGCAACTCCACAAGTTACACTAAAATCTTTTGTTGGGGGTTCTATTCCCACTAAACCAGCTAAATTCATTACTAATAAGAATATAACTAGTGTGCCTATATACGGGGTAAATACTACTGCTTCTTCTCCCATAATATTTTTTATGATATCCTTGATACCTGAAACAAACATTTCTACTGCAGTTTGTCTTTTACCAGGTATCTTTTTAAGCTTTCTAGTAACCATAATACATATTAATAATGTTATTAGTATTATCGCCCATTGGATCACTACTATATTTGAAATAGCAATCTTATAGTTAGCTAGATTCAAGTAAAAAACTTTACCTTCCTCCATTTATTACATCACCCCCTCTAGTATTATTTCTTTATAACTAAAGCATAAAGAATTAAGGAGAAAAAACGAAATGTGTAACCTAATATATAAGCTATTATGTTAAATCTATTGTATGTAAATACTGCAATTCCTATAATACTTATTAAAAATATTCTTATATAATAACTTAAAATTGTTATTTGGTTACTTTTTTCTAAATTTTTATTAAAAACATATTCTGTAACATATGCATTTAAATAAAAACTTAAAACTGAAACCATAAAGCCAAGAGTACAAATTGCAATATACTTCTTATTTATAATGTAACAAATAATTACTAGTATAGATAAAACAACAATATCTAAATACTTCATTTGTTTTATCATAGTATAAACTTCATGGTCTTTATTCATTTCTCCTCCTAAACAAGTAATATAATAAGGATAATTATATTACTCTTAATTTTACATTCAAACTTTAAAAACTTTAATAAATCGTTAAATTTTCTAAAGATATAATATTAAACACATATATCCTTAATTTATTAGAGATTGCTACTCAATTACATATTTTTCTATCGCTTTCGATAAAGTTAATTTCCATTTAACCTTTTTTCATAATTTTCTGAATATTTTAAATGCATATTTTAGCATATAAATTTAATGTAAACAAATACATTGCTGTTATACCAATGAATATACATATATTAATTAACTACATCAAATATAGTTTGAATGAACTTATTGCTTTTTATTCAATATTTTCATAAAAAATTTTTTAATTAAATTTTATATTTAAATTAAAAATATAAAAAAAGGGAAATAAGCTTCCCTTTTTTTATAATATGACTTTAATATAAACAATCTATCTTTCAACTATAAGAGCTGTTCCCATTCCTCCACCTATGCAAAGTGTAGCAAGTCCTCTTTTAGCATCTCTTTTTTCCATCTCATGTAATAGTGTAACAAGTATTCTTGCACCTGAGCATCCGATTGGGTGTCCTAATGCTATAGCTCCACCATTTACATTTACTATATCCATGTTAAATCCTAAATCTCTAGCAACTGCTATACTTTGAGCTGCGAAAGCTTCATTAGCTTCTATTAAGTCTAAATCTTCAACTTTTAATCCTGCAACTTCAAGAGCTTTTTTAGTTGCTCCAAATGGTCCATATCCCATTATGCTTGGATCAACACCCTTTGAACCGTAAGATACTATTTTAGCTAGTGGTTTTATTCCTAATTCTTTAGCTTTATCAGCACTCATTACAACTAATGCTGCTGCTCCATCATTGATACCTGAAGCATTTCCTGCTGTAACTGTACCACCATCTTTTTTGAATGCAGGTTTTAATTTTGCTAAAGCCTCAGCAGTTGTTCCGAATCTTGGGAATTCATCTGTATCAACTACTTTTTCACCTTTTCTAGTTTTAATAACAACTGGAACTATTTCATCTTTAAATCTTCCTGATTTAACTGCTTTTTCAGCTAAGTTTTGAGATCTTAATGCAAAAGCATCTTGTTCTTCTCTAGTGATTCCCCATTGTTCTGCTATGTTTTCTGCAGTTATTCCCATGTGATATTGGTTAAATGCATCCCAAAGACCGTCTTTAACCATAGTATCTATGATTTTTCCATCAAACATTCTTTGTCCCCATCTACCACCTGGTAAAGCATATGGAGTAGCTGACATGTTTTCCATTCCACCTGCAACGATTATATCTACATCTCCTGTTTTTATAAGTTGAGCCGCTAATGAAACTGCTCTTAAACCTGATCCACAAACCTTGTTTATAGTAAATCCTGCTACTTCTTTAGGAATTCCTGAATTTATTATTACTTGTCTTGTTGTGTTTTGTCCTTGTGCTGTTTGTAATACATGTCCAAGAATCACTTCATCTACTTGTTCAGGTTTTACATTAGCTCTTTTTAGCGCTTCTCTGACAACGATTTCACCAAGTTTAACTGCAGGAACATCCTTTAACGCTCCACCATAACTTCCTATAGCTGTTCTTACCGCACTTGCAATAACTACTTCCTTCATAATATCAACTCCCATAATATAATTTTCCATAATTTTTTCTTCTCTTTTATTATACATGGTTATTCGTCTTTATTCAACATAAATTTGTTATTTTTTTAACATTTATTTGTGAATTTCAATTATATATAATTTATCCCAATATTTTGAATTATATATAATTTTTATCTATTTGCTTTGGAAGTAATTTATTATATTTTCTACAATTTTTTCAGAAGCTTTACCATCACCATAAGGGTTAACAGCTTTACTCATAACTTCATATTCTTTTTTATGCGACAATAATTTATTGGCTTCTTTCACTATATTTTCAGTATTTACACCAACAATTTTTACAGTCCCTGCTTCTACAGCCTCAATTCTTTCAGTTACATCTCTAAGAACTAACACAGGTTTTCCTAAATGTGGCGCCTCTTCTTGTATTCCGCCTGAATCAGTCATTATAAAATAACTCTTTTTCATTAAATTATGAGTTTCCTTAGTATCTAGTGGCTCTAATAAATGTATTCCTTCTACCCCATCTAAATATTTGTACACAACATCTCGCACAACGGGATTTAAATGAACTAAATATACAATCTCAACATCCTTATTACCCTTTTTTATTTCTAATAAGGCTTTACATATATTCTCTATTCCTTCTCCCCAGTTCTCTCTTCTGTGAGCAGTAACCATTATTACTTTTTTATTGTAATTAATGTTATTTAGGACTTTATTTTCAAAGGTATAATTTTCCTGAATAGTATAATTCATGGCATCTATTACAGTGTTGCCTGTTACAAAAATATCGTTCTCAACTACTCCTTCCTTCAATAAATTGTCTTTATTTCTAGAAGTAGGTGCAAAATGTAAATCTGCTATAGCTCCTGTAAGCTTTCTATTCATTTCTTCAGGAAAAGGGAAATATTTATCATAAGTTCTAAGTCCAGCCTCTACATGCCCAACTTTTATTTTATTATAAAAAGCCGCAAGTGCCGAAGCAAAAGTAGTTGTAGTATCTCCATGTACTAAAATAATATCTGGTTTTTCCGCACTTAAAATATCACCTAAGCTATTTAACACATCCGTAGTTATGCTATTAAGACTTTGTTTTCTTTTCATCAAGTTCAAATCATAGTCAGGTACTATATTAAAAAGAGTTAAAACTTGATCCAACATTTCTCTATGTTGCGCTGTAACACATACTTTTGACTCAATACTACTGTTTTTCTCTAATTCTTTAACAAGTGGTGCCATTTTTATAGCCTCTGGTCTAGTTCCAAATACACTCATTACTTTTAACTTTTTCACTTGTTTCCCTCCAAACTTTACTTAATCTCTCTTTTTAAAGAATCCATATTTCCACGCAGCAAATGTAATTATAATTATTACTACAGTTAACAAGAAGTATGCTCTAGTACTGCTTATTTGCATTGCAATAATAGAGATTCCACCAAGAACTGCACTTATTAAATACATAATTACAACAACCTGTCTTTGACTTAATCCCATATCTAATAATCTGTGATGTAAATGTCCTCTGTCAGCTTGCATTATAGGTTTTCCGTTAACTTTTCTTCTAATCATAGCAAACATTGTATCATATATAGGAAGTCCAAAAGCAAGTATTGGTACCGCTATTGCAAAGGCAGTTGCTGATTTTATAGTTCCTTCTAAAGATATTGCTGCAAGTAAAAATCCAAGCAATTGTGATCCCGTATCACCCATAAATATAGATGCTGGATTAAAATTATATGGTAAAAATCCAAATATAGCTCCACTTAACACTGCAGTAAGAAGTGCTGCTTCATGTCTTCCATTTAATGCAGCTATTATAAATATAGTAACAGAGCAAATAAAGGACACCCCAGCTGCTAAGCCATCTAATCCATCAATTAAATTTAATGCATTTGTAATTCCCACCACCCAAAATATAGTTATTGGTATTGAGAGCCATCCTAAATCTAAAAATGCTCTACTTGTTGGTAAAGGATTGGTTATTCTAATTATATTTATATCAAATGCCACAAGAGAAATAGCCGCAGCTAATTGAAATAAAAGTTTTATACAAGGTTTTATATCCTTTAAATCATCTATTAGTCCACCAATAACAATTATTGTAGCTCCAATTAACAATCCTTTTTCAGACTTATGCAAACTACCACTTTTCAACAATAAAGTTATTAAAAATGATAAATATATTGCAACCCCTCCCAATAGAGGAATTGGCTTTTTATGTATCTTCCTTTTGTCTTTAGGAACATCTAATGCCTTTACATAAAAAGCAATCTTTTTCATAAAAGGTGTCAATATAAATGATATCAACACTGCAATTAATGTTAAAACCGTTATTCTATCCATAATTTAATTATAACCTTCCTTTTGTTAGTATGAGCCGTCTCCGTTTAGAGAATCATCATTTTCTATCCACTCTTCTACATCTATAACCCTATAATTAGTCATTGTATCTCTTATAATAACCTTGCTTATTCCAGCATTTATAATGAATCTTTTACAAAGAGAACAAGGTGCCGCATTTTTTACTAATTCTCCAGTAGCCACTTCTTTTCCAACAAGATATAAAACACCATTTAACATATCTTGTCTTCTAGCTGATATAATTGCATTTTGTTCTGCATGAACAGATCTGCAAAGTTCATATCTTGTTCCTCTTTCTACATTTAACTCTTCTCTTCTACAACGCTTTAAGTCAGAACAATTTTTTCTGCCTCTAGGCGCACCTGTATATCCTGAAGAAATTATTTCATCATTTTTTACGATTATAGCTCCAAAATTTCTTCTAAGACAAGTTCCTCTTTCTAATATTGTTTGACAAATATCCAAGTAATAATTACATTTATCTATTCTTTCCATATTAACCCTCTACTTTTGTATAATTGTAATATATCTATCCTATAATATTCTATACTATAAATTAAATAATTGGAAGATTTAAAGCCGAAGTTTAAAAAAAGATTAAGTTTTATGATGTATTTTGTATTACTCTGTACACCACTTACACTTTATTATTAATTTTTCATAAATACTATGAATTTTCCCACAAAACGCATGAAAGGGTTAGGACATAATCTCCCTAACCCTTTCTCTTTTATATGACTATTTAGTTCCAAATAATCTATCTCCAGCATCTCCAAGACCTGGTATTATATATCCATGTTCATTTAATCTTTCATCTATATCTCCAACATATATATCAACATCTGGATGTGCATCCATAACTGCTTTAATTCCTTCTGGTGAAGATATTAAACACATTAATCTTATGCTTTTAGCTCCTCTTTTCTTAAGAGCGTTAATAGCATCTATTGCTGATCCGCCTGTAGCTAACATTGGATCTGTTACAATTATATCTCTTTCATGTATATCTTGAGGCATCTTGCAGAAATATTCTACAGGTTTGAATGTTTCTTCATCTCTATACATTCCTATGTGCCCCACTTTAGCAGCTGGTATAAGTTTTAACATACCGTCTACCATTCCAAGACCAGCTCTTAATATAGGAACTATAGCCATTTTCTTTCCTGAAAGCATTTTGCATTTTGTCTTACATATAGGTGTTTCAATTTCAACTTCTTCTAATGGTAAGTCACGTGTAACTTCATAAGCCATTAACATAGCTACTTCTTCTACAAGTTCTCTAAAATCTTTAGATCCTGTGTTTTTATTTCTTATAATAGCTAGTTTATGTAATATTAAAGGATGTGCTATTTGTGTTACTTTACTCATAAAAAATTCCCCCTAAAAATAAATTGTTTAAAATTATATATAAATTTTATTTAATTTAACTATTTTGAATACTTCTTTTCAATTTCAGATATTTTATCTATTCTTCTTTCGTGTCTTCCACCTTCAAAAGTTGCTCCTAAGAAAGCATCAACTATATCTAAAGCAAGTCCTGGTCCTGTTACTCTAGCTCCTAATGCAAGTATGTTAGCATTATTGTGTTCTCTAGTTGCATGTGCACTAAATGTATCGTGACATAATGCAGCTCTTGCTCCTGGAACTTTGTTTGCAGATATGCTTATACCAATACCAGTTCCACATATAACTATACCAAAATCATAATTTTTCGCTACAACTTCTTCTGCTACCTTTTGTCCGTATTCTGGATAATCACAAGATTCTTCAGTGTAAGTTCCAAAATCCTTAACTTCTATTCCTTTTTCTTGTAAATGTTCAATTACAGTTTTCTTTAGCTCCACTCCACCGTGATCGCATCCTATAGCTATTTTCATAGATTTTTCCTCCTAATTTAATGTTTTATGCAAAAAAAGAAGACACTAGTATTAATTACCACTATCTTCTTTTAATTTATTAATCAATAACTCTATACTCTTTTTAAGAGAATGAAAAGTATTCTGATACACTTGAATGTTTCCACCAAATGGATCAGATATATCATACTCAATACCAACTAATGAATTTAAACTATATATTTTATGACTCTGCTCAGGAAAAGCATTTTTTAAAAGTCCTTCCATATACTTTGTCATGGTTAAAATCAAATCATTCTTTTCCAAATCATCAGGCACTAATTGCTTGGCAACTCTATTACTTATATCTAAATTAAAATTAGTTTTTATAAGGTCTGCAGTATTAGAAGATGTTTTACTTCCATGAACAATTGAAATACCCGCTGAATATGCCGTAACTTCTTTTATATCTGATATTTCATTGAAAATAACTTCTGCCATACAACTTCTGCATGTATTTCCTGTACAAACAAACAATATATTCATACTGCACCTCCTTAAAACTTAATAAACTCTTAACTTACATATACTATATCAAAACCAGCAGCTTTTTTTAGCCTGTTCATGATAGCAATTCCAATTTCCTCTTCCTCAAATGCCTCTGATATTATTATGTCTACTTTTTCACTATCAAATTCACTTAAAGTTTTAAATAAATTATGAGCTACACTGTTTAAGTCTTTTCTACTTCCTAATGACTTTACTATAGCATTTGAATAGTTATCTTTATGCTCATCTGTTGACATAATACCAACTACCTTACCATCATCTATATAATTTTGCACCATTTCATTGATTTTTGCAATACTTTTTTCTAAATTTCCAGCTACAATTTTAACAGGCGCTTTTGGAGCATAATGTCTGTATTTCATACCTGGAGCTTTAGGTTTTAAGTTTTTATCTGCTTTTTTCATAATAGCTGGATCTATGTATATATTAGGCTCTATTTCTCTTAACATTTCTAATGTTATTCCACCGGGTCTTAATATACATGGAGGTTCTACAGTACAATCAACTATAGTAGATTCAAGTCCTACATCGCACTTTTCTCCTCCAATTATGGCTTCAACTTTCCCATCCAAATCTTCTATACATCTTTCGATATTAGTAGGACTTGGTTTTCCAGATATATTAGCAGATGGAGCCGCAATAGGAACTCCTGCTTTTTTTATAAGCTCTCTTGCAACTATGCTTGATGGCATTCTAATACCTATACTATCAAGTCCTGCACTTGTTACATCAGGTATCTTATCTGATTTTTTCATAATTAAAGTTAATGGTCCTGGCCAAAACTTATCCATAATCTTTTTCGCAATAGCTGGTATATCTTTAACTAGATCATCCATATTAAAATCTGCTATATGAACTATAAGAGGATTATCTTGTGGTCTTCCTTTTGCTATAAATATTTTTTTTACAGCTTCAGAGTCTAATGCATTAGCACCAAGACCATATACAGTCTCTGTTGGAAATGCTACAAGTCCACCACTTCTTATTATTTCTCCCGTTTCTTTCATAACCTTTTCATCTAAGTTATTTAAATCTAAATAACTAACTTTTGTATTCATATTTTTTTCACTTCTTTACTTATTTATAATTAACCATTACTATGTATTTTATTATAATATATTTGTAATTACAATACCTAAAATTACTCCGCACAAACTACTTATTGTTACTCCTAATTTTTCTCCATTTTTAAAAGACTCTGGTATCATTTGTCCTAGAACTACATAAAGCATTATTCCAGATGCAATACCCAAACATTCAGCTAATATTATTTGAGATATATTTCCTATATACATTCCAAGCCAAGCGCCTAGAAGTGTAGGGAAAGCTGTAATAAAAGCATATAGCATTATTTTAAAAGGTTTAACTTTAGATGCCATAAGTGGCGCCGCCACAGCAATTCCCTCTGGTATATCATGAACAGCTATAACTATACTCATTTTCACACCCAAAGTAGCCTGTGCTAGAAAACCAGCACCCATAATTATACCCTCAGGAAAATTGTGAATCATAAGTCCTATTGCTGCCATAAAAGCAACCTTTAAGCTACTATTACTAAAAATATTTTTTTCATTTCCAGTTAGTATATCTATAAGCATAACCATACCTACACCTAATACGCAAAATATAACTGTATAAAAAATATTCACCTTTGCTATAGATTCAGGTATTAAATCCATCATAACCACAGAAAGCATAAGTCCTGCTGCTAGTCCATTTATATTGCCAATCATCTTCTGAGATGGATTTTTTATAATTACACCTATAGAAGCCCCTATTATGGTTCCCATTAATGAAACTATACTAGCTAAAGTTACAATTAAAATTAATTTAATATTCAAAATAAACCCTCCATTCTTAATTTATAATTATTTTTTAAATGAAGGGTTTATTCTTTACTTTCTATATTCTTTTATTTTTTTTATGCAATCTTCCGTAAAGTATGCTTGTACACAATTTCTATATATGTCATCTAGTAACTGGTATTTCATAAATCCACCTTTATATATTATGAAATAGTAGCACTGGTTATATATATCCTCACTTTTTAATTCTTCATAGTATTTTTTAATCCATCTATTTTTTCTTATAAATTGAGGTCCTATTATTTTTATTTTTGGATTTCTAAACTTATTTCTTAATATGATTATTATCCTTAAATCTTTTCCTTCTCTATATGTGTGTACCATTTTAACCTTGTCGCAAGGCACTACATATCTTCCACCCCAAATTCCATTTACAATTTTCATTTTAGTATCTATTTTAAACTTTAATCTTTCCTTATCCGCTTTAATAAGCATAACAAGAATTATTAAAAACTCTATAAATACTAAATACACTATAAAAAACGGAGAAAAAATATGTGTAAAATACAACATTGTAGGTAACAACAAAAAAATAAAGCTCATAGTCAGCATAAATCTCTTATAAGACTTTTTTTGCTTTCTAATGGCTTTATTTACACTCATAGTTACACCTCTAAATTCACTAGTATATGTCCTATTAATTATTTCCCATTGCTTTCATCTTTTCAGCTTGTTCTGCTGTGATTAAAGCATCTATAACTTCTTCCATATCTCCATCAAGGAATGCTTCTAATTTGTATAGAGTTAATCCTATTCTATGTTCTGTAACTCTTCCTTGTGGATAGTTGTAAGTTCTTATTCTTTCACTTCTATCTCCAGTACCAACTTGGCTCTTTCTATCAGCCGATATACTAGCAGATCTTTCTGCTTCAGCTTTTTCATATAATCTAGCTTTTAATACTTTCATAGCTTTTTCTTTATTTTTAAGCTGTGATTTTTCATCCTGACATGATACAACAATTCCTGTTGGTATATGTGTCATTCTTACTGCTGAGTCAGTAGTATTAACGCACTGTCCACCGTGTCCTGATGCTCTAAATACATCAACTCTAATGTCATTAGGATCTATTTGTATATCAACGTCATCAACTTCTGGTAATACGGCAACTGTTGCTGTAGATGTATGTATTCTTCCACTTGATTCAGTATCAGGTACTCTTTGTACTCTATGAACTCCACTTTCAAACTTCATTTTGCTATAAGCACAATCCCCTCTTAACATGAATACAACTTCTTTAAATCCACCAATGTCTGTTTCATTAGCACTCATAAGCTCAGTTTTCCAGCCGTGTCTTTCAGCATATCTTGTATACATTCTAAATAGGTTAGCTGCAAATAATGCTGCTTCATCTCCGCCAGCACCTGCTCTTATTTCTATAAATACGTTCTTATCGTCGTTAGGATCCTTAGGAAGAAGTAATATTTTTAATTCTTCTTGATCTTTTACTATACTTTCTTCAAGAGTTTTTATTTCCTCTTGAATCATTTCTTTCATATCTTTATCAGTTTCTTCTGAAAGCATCTCTTTATTAGCTTCTAATTCTTCTTTATTAGTTTTATATTCTCTATACTTTGTAACTATAGTTTCAAGCTCTGCATGCTCTTTACATAGTTTTCTCCACTCATTTTGATTAGCCATTACAGATGGATCGCTAATTTTTATCGATAATTCTTCGTACTTGTTTTCTGTAAACTCCAATTTATCTAACATAGATTTATCACTCCGTAATCTGTATTTTCACATTACAATATTATAACATAAAATTATTTATTAGTAAAAACTTATAAAAAGTTTCTCTTAAGTGTTATAACCTCTCTAAACCTTATACTTTAAGCTTTTTACTTATTGATTTTACCTATTACAACTCTATTAAGTCCTTCAAGGTCATTTATAACTTTAACATCAGTAAATCCACTTTCCATAAGAAGCTCTTTTACAGCTTCCGCCTGGTCGTATCCTATTTCAAATGCTAGAAGTCCGTTATTTTCTAATATTTCTAAACTCTGAACAGTTATTTTTCTATAAAAGTCTAAGCCATCTATTCCTCCACATAGTGCAATGTATGGTTCATAGTCTTTTACATCCTCCATTAAAGTTGGAATTACTTCTTCTTTTATATATGGAGGATTAGATACTATAACATCAAATTTTTTATTTTGTTTTATTGCTACAGTTAATAAATCACTTTTTTCAACAGTTAATCTGTCCTTAAGTAAAAATCTCTCTATATTTTTACCCGTAACTTCAATTGCTATATCTGATATATCATAACAATCCACAGTAGAGTTTTCCATATATTTACCTATAGAAACTCCTATTGCACCACTGCCACAACAAACATCACATATTCTATTATAGTTGTTTTCTTTAATTTCTTTTATTACTTCTTCAACTAAAATCTCAGTATCAGCTCTTGGAATTAATACTCCCTCTTTTACATAAAAATTTAATCCCATAAACTCACATTCACCCAATATATACTTTACAGGCATTTTATCTTTTCGTAAGTTTATTAATTTCAAAAACTCTTCTTCTTCATCTTTTGATAAGATTTCATTTCTATTTAAAATTATAAACAATTTATCTTTTTTTAAAACCTTTTGAAGTAAAAGTTGTGCATCTAACATATATGTATCTATGTTTTCTTTTTTTAATATGTCATATGCATACTTCAACACTTCTCCTATGTTCATCTAATCACCTCCTGCAATAAATTCCACTAAAAATTTATTGTATATCTCTCCGAACACTTTCTAGATCTTTTGTATCTTCAATATTCATATCTTCATCTTCTAATTTTTTATTATACTTTTCCTTTATACTTTCAGCTGTTTCTATGCCTTCTGCTACCTTTAGCGAAACAATTGCTACTTCTAATTGCTCTAAATCAGGTTCTCTAGTTGTAAGCTTTTGAAGCATAAGCCCAGGATAAGATAATATTTTTGTGCATTTATTATTGTTACTTCCCATCCACTTTATAATTTCGTAGGTTACTCCCGATACTACCGGCAATAAAATTATTCTATAAAATATTCTCTGCCATATGGAATTCCATCCTGTAAATGAAAATAATATTATACTCACTATCATAACTAAAAACAAGAAGTTTGTACCGCATCTTGGATGCAATCTACCTTGCTTTTTTGCATTTTCCGGAATAAGCTCTTCTCCACTTTCATAACAAAATATAGTTTTATGTTCCGCACCATGATATTCAAACACTCTTTTTATGTCATTCATTTTGCTTATTAAATATATATAAGATAGGAAAATTCCAACTCTTATTATTCCTTCTAATATATTAAGAGCAATAGTATTATTTACATTTAACCTTTTAAAACCGTTAGCAGCAAAGGTAGGTATTATGAAAAATATGAAAATTGATAAAGCCATAGATATTATAAATGAAATTGCCATTACAATATCTGCAGCCTTTCCCTTAAACTTTTCTTCCATCCATTTATCAAACTTAGATGGCTCTTTTTCCTCATATTCATCCTCTTCTATAAATGAAGCGGAATAATTTAATGTTTTTATTCCAATGATTAGAGAATCAATCAAAGTTACAAATCCCCTTATGATTGGAAGTGAAAACACTTTATTTTTCTTAGTAAGTGGTTCTATTTCATCAAATTCGACTTCTATATCTCCATTGCTCTTTCTTATAGCAGTAGCCACTCCCTTAGAACCTCTCATCATAACTCCTTCAATTACTGCCTGCCCTCCAACTGAAACCTTTTTTCCCATATGATCACCCCTCTTCTTTAAAACTTACTAAACTTCATCTTATTTATTGTTGTATTTATCTCTAAATTCAAAATAACACTTAGGACAAAGTGATTCATATTCAACATTATCTTCTTTGTCTATAGCTACTTGTTTTCCCTCAAAAACAAACTTTCCATTTATTTTTCTTCCATTTAATAATGCTTTTCTTCCACATCTGCAAATGGTTTTTAACTCTTCTATACTATGAGCTAATAGAAGTAATCTTGTACTTCCCTCAAATCCATTCATTTGGAAGTCAGTTCTAAGACCATAACATATTGTTGGTATATCTAATTTAACAGCTATTTCAAGAAGTTGATCTATTTGGTCCTTTTTAAAAAATTGCACTTCATCTACTAATACACAATTTACTTTTCCTTCTTTATTACAAATATCTTTTACTTTTTCATAAGCATTTTCATTACTTTCTAAAAGCATATCTACTCTTCTTGTAACTCCTAGTCTTGAAACTACATTTTCTCCACCTTTAGAATCTGTTTTAGGTTTTATAATAATAACCTTCATGCCTCTTTCTTCATAATTATGTGCTACCTGCATTAAGTTTGTTGATTTTCCACTATTCATAGCACCATATCTAAAATATAATTTACTCATTTAAAGCATACCCTCCACAATTTTACCAACTGGTATTTTATTTTTCATACTACTTATTTTATATGTTTATTCCTTTAAATTGCAAGTACAAAATTGTTGCTATTTGTAGCACCCTATGATATAATTTTAAGAGTTGACAATTCGGTTTGAATTATTCTATAAGAATGATTATAAACGAGCGAGGTGAAAATAATGAAACAAGGTTTACACCCAGAATACCATCATGATGCAGTAGTTAAATGTGCATGTGGAAATACTTTCACTACTGGATCAACTAATGCTGAACTTAAAGTCGATGTTTGTTCTAAATGTCATCCTTTCTATACTGGAAAGCAAAAGATATTAGATACAGGCGGAAGAATCGAAAAGTTCATGAAGAAATACAACTTAAACCAAAAATAATTAATTTAAAAAATGGGAAAGATTTTATCTTTCCCATTTTTCTTTATTAAAGTTTTCTAAAAACTCAAAGTTATTTTTTGTTTTTGAAAGTAGATTAATAAGTTTTTCTGTTACACCAGCTGTATTATTTTCTTTATATAATACTTTTCTTATTGTAAATGAAGCTTCTAATTCTTGCTTAGTTAATAATAAGTCTTCTCTTCTTGTTCCTGATTTATAAATATCTATAGCTGGGAATATTCTTCTTTCTTCTAACTTTCTATCTAAATGAACTTCCATATTTCCAGTTCCCTTAAATTCTTCAAAAATCATATCATCCATTCTGCTTCCAGTTTCAATAAGAGCTGTTGCAAGTATTGTAAGACTTCCACCCTCTTCTATGTTTCTTGCTGCACCAAAGAATTTTTTAGGCATTATTAATGCTCCTGGATCAAGACCACCTGATAATGTTCTTCCTGTTGGGTTAATAGTCAAATTATATGCTCTTGTAAGTCTTGTTAAACTATCAAGAAGTACAATAACATCTTGTCCTTGTTCAACCATTCTTTTAGCTCTTTCAAGAACCATGTAAGCTACTTTTGTGTGATGTTCTGGTTCTTCATCAAATGTTGAATATATAACTTCTCCATTTATAAATCTTTGCATATCTGTAACTTCTTCTGGTCTTTCATCTATTAAAAGAACTATTAATTTTGATTCTGGGTGATTTTTAGATATACTATGAGCAATTTTCTTTAAAAGAGTTGTTTTTCCAGCCTTAGGTGGTGCAACTATAAGTCCTCTTTGCCCCTTACCTATTGGCGATATTATATCCATTAATCTAGAAGATAAGTCTGCTTGACCTGTTTGTAATCTTATTCTTTCATCAGGATAGATTGGTGTTAACTTTTCAAATCTTTTTCTTCCTACAGCTTTTTCTGGATTTTCTCCATTTATCTTTTCAACATATATAAGAGCTTGAAACTTCTCTCCATCTTTTGCTGTTCTAATCTTACCTGTTACTTCATCCCCAGTTTTTAAGTTAAATCTTCTTATTTGTGATGGTGATACATAAATATCCTTAGGTCCAGTTAAATAATTTTCCCCTCTTAAAAAACCGTAATTGTTATTTTCTATAATTTCTAGTACGCCTTTTGCGCTATCAGATTCATGTATCATTTCTTTAAAATTCTTTTCCTTTTCTTGTGGATTTTCTTCTTCTATACATTCATTTTTATTTACTTTTATTTGTTTTGTATTTTTCATATTATCATTCGAAGAATTATGTACTTTTTTAGGAGTTATATTTTCTTTTAAAATAACGCCGTTTTTGTTAATAGATATTTGCATTGCCTCATTAATACTGTCTATTAATTCTTGCTTTTTTAATCTACTTGTACCTGTTAAGTTTAACTCCTTTGCCAATTCTTTCAATTGAACGACAGTCATATTGCTTAAATCTTTACTATCCAAAATAGCACCTCCATAATAATATTTATTTATATAATAATTTTGGGAAATAATTCGTACAGAAATGTTTGAAATGTAACACTTTTTAGATTATACCCTATTTTTACTTTTTTATCTAGCAATTCAACAAGAAAAAAGTAATCCATCCATATATCCATAATATTGACAGATTACACTGATTATATTCAGATGTTTAAATCATCTCATAGATATTTTCATTAACTTCTCTATATTTATTTATTTTATCTTCAACTTTTTCCTTCTGCCCAATAAAGAATATTGGATCTCCCAACTTTTCACAACCACAAATGGTCATACTACCCTTTACAAAACTCATACTCTTGTAAGTATAATAGTGGTATTCTCCACATATAGGACACTTTATTCTAAATTGAATTTCCTTTTCACTAACTTCTATAACTTCTAAATCTTTAAATATATTTCCTATATCATTTATTTTAAATATGGATAATCTTCTCATATCATACTGACCTATCGAATTTTTAAGTGCAATTGTTATTTCTGTATCTATTATCACTTAAAACACCTCCATATTTTAAAAACTTCTAAATATATAAATTCTATACTTCTTCCTTTTTTCCTTCATAAATAAATCTATAAATTAAATTTTTTGTAAATAGACTTATTTTTTTTGTATTTTAAAGTAAAAAAAGAGTAGTTAATGTAATAAATTAACTACTCTTTTATATTTAATATATACTATTTATTTTCTAAAGCTGCTTTTACGAAGTCTCTAAATAATGGATGTGGTCTGTTTGGTCTTGATTTTAATTCTGGATGGAATTGAGTTGCCACAAACCATGGATGATTTTTAACTTCTACGATTTCAACTAATCTATCATCTGGGCTTAATCCTGTTATTTCAAGTCCTGCATTTAAAAGCTCTTTTCTGTATTCATTATTGAATTCATATCTATGTCTGTGTCTTTCATATACAACAGGTTCTCCGTAAGCTGCAAATGCATTTGAATCTTCTTTTAATTTACATGGATATAATCCAAGTCTCATTGTACCGCCTTTTTCATCGATATCTCTTTGATCTGGCATTATATCAATTACTGGATGTTTAGTATTTTCATCTATTTCTGAACTATGAGCATCAGTATAGCTTAATACGTTTCTAGCAAATTCTATAACTGAACATTGCATTCCAAGACATATTCCAAGGAAAGGAACTTTCTTCTCTCTAGCATATTTTATCGCTTCTATTTTTCCTTCTACTCCTCTATCACCAAATCCACCCGGAACTAATATTCCATCAACATCACTTAAGTAAGTTTCAACATTTTCAGAAGTAACGTGTTCCGCATTGATCCATTTAATATGTACACTTGAATTATTAGGTATTCCACCGTGATTTAACGCTTCAACAACTGATATATAAGCATCGTGAAGTTCTACATATTTTCCTACAAGTCCAATAGTTACATCTTCTTTTAAGTTTTTAATCTTTTGAACCATATCAGTCCATTCAGAATTATCTATAGTATCACAAGCTAATCCTAATTTCTTGCACACTAAAGTATCTAATCCTTCATTGTGAAGCATTAGTGGTACTTCATAAAGGTGTTCTGCATCTAAGTTTTGAATTACCGCATTAGCATCTACGTTACAGAATAATCCGATCTTTTCTTTAACTTCATGAGGAAGTGGTTTTACTGTACGACATACTAATACGTCTGGTTGAATTCCTATGCTTCTTAATTCTTTAACTGAGTGTTGAGTAGGTTTTGTTTTTAATTCTCCTGCTTTTCCTAAGTAAGGAATTAAAGTTAAGTGTATAAAGCATACATTTTCAAATCCAACTTCATATTTTATTTGTCTTATAGCTTCTAAGAATGGTAATGATTCTATATCTCCAACTGTTCCACCGATTTCAGTTATAACTACATCTACGTCCTTCTCTTTTGCAACTCTGTAAACTCTATCTTTAAGCTCATTTGTTATGTGAGGAATTACTTGAACTGTACCTCCTAGATAATCTCCACGTCTTTCCTTTGATAAAACTGACCAGTATACTCTACCAGTAGTAACATTACTGTTTTGACTTAAGTTTTCATCTATAAATCTTTCATAGTGTCCTAAATCTAAATCTGTTTCAGCTCCATCATCTGTAACGAAAACTTCTCCGTGTTGATATGGGCTCATAGTTCCTGGGTCTACATTTAAATATGGATCAAATTTTTGAATTGATACTTTAAGACCTCTATTTTTTAATAATCTTCCAAGTGAAGCCGCTGTTATTCCTTTTCCTAATGAAGATACAACGCCTCCTGTAACGAATACATACTTAGTACTCAAAATAATTCCTCCTTTAATTTATGTAAAAAGTGTTGACATATTATATAATCTTAATTATAATAAATATTACCCTATAAAATAGACTAATTGCGTCTATTTCCATTTCTGTTTTTAAAACATATTAAAGATAATATCACATTTTCCATTCTTATGCTACCCTTTTTTATATATTTTTTGATTTATTTTTATTTTATTTTTCAAATGTCGCATCTTTTGTCTAATTCATCTTGCAAACCAAAATAAATTTCCCTAAATTCTTTATTTATAAGTAATTTTTCTTGAGCTTTTCTTATATTATTATTTACAATTCTTTTGCTATTTATAGAAAAATCCCTGTTTATAAAATCTATATTTAAACATTTGTTTTTGTTCAGTAATAAAAACATTAAATATTTACAATCTTTATCCTTTAATATTTTATATAATTCTTCTTTTGTTATACCCTTAACCTTACATATGGCACTTATTATATTTTCATATTTATTAGAATTATACATAAAATTCACCTCATTAGAATTATTGTCTAACGAAGTTAAATTTAAACACATACAAGCCTTCAAATAAATAAAAATAGCACATAGTTGCTAAGTTACTACGCGCTATTTTTACTTTACATAGTTTTTATATCAATACTTAATGATGTTTTTATTGGCTTATGTCCGGTCAATACCATATTGTATTTTACTAAAATACTTCCACCCTCTTCATTGACATCTATATTTATTTTTTTAGTATCTACTTCAAGCTCTAAAATTCCATATGGCGTATTGTACAAGGATAAATCTTTATAGTCCTTCTTAAAATTTATCTTCGCATTAGTAGTTCCTATTCTAATAAGGCTAAGCTTATCTGAACCTATTTTTAAAGTGGTAGTAGTGCCTTTCATCCCTGAAATTTCAGTTTCTTCGTAGACAGCATAATATAAGTCATTTTTTTTATATAACTTTCCTTTAGTCACAACTTCTATTTTACCATCTTCAACGCCTACTTGATCACTCTTTATAGATATAAGTGCTTCCTTACCCATACAATACCCCCTCTGTTATTCTATCATAAATTCTTTTAGTTCTTCTTCAGTTGCTGGCTTTACTTCAATAGAATTAGTATAAGGTTTAGAATAGTTTCCGTATATAACTTTAAGACTATCTTCTTCTCTACCTTTTGAATATCTGCCAGATACTTTTGCTGCAAACTCTATATCTTCTTCTGTAGCATCTCCGACTATAACTACCATAGAACCTTTAAAATCTTTAACTAAAAATGCAATATCTTTTTCTGTAAGATATGCTTTTATTTGAGATGCTTCAGATGCAGTTCTAGTAGATATTATTTTTGCATTTTCAGAAACTCTAAAATGTCTTCCATACTTTAATAATTCAAGATCACTTTCTGATATTTCCTCTTTATGATTAACTAAATCTCTAAGTCTAACAGAAAAATTAGGTTCTGTTAATTTACATCCACCAGCTGGTGATGGGTAATCTTTTATACCCCATTTTTCAGCAAGTTCCATTTGAACTTTTCTTCCTCTTCCTGTTATACCAAGTAACTTTTCTCTATCAACAAGACCGTTAAGTTCCATTTCTGTTTCTGGTAAAACTTTTGCACATAAAGGTCTTAATATTTTGTCCGCAAATCCTGATTCTTTTTTTACTACATTTAATGAAGATTTATTTTGAGACATAGGTCTTTGATTTAAAACTTCTCCAGTTATAATAAAATCTGCATTAAACTTTTCTAAAAGTTCACCAGCGTATCTCATCATCATGGCATGACAATCTATACAAGGATTCATATTCTTTCCATGTCCGTGTTTAGGTGATTTAGTCATATCAAAATGTTCTTTAGAAAAATCAACTACCTCCAATGGTATATCTATTTGCTTTGTCATTCTCTTAGCATTTTCTGGTCCAAAAAAGTAGGATTTAAAACATATTCCTATGACTTCTATTCCCTGATCCTTTATTAACTTTGCAGCTAATATACTATCTAGTCCACCTGATATAAGTGCTAACGCTTTTGTCATAATGTTCTCCTTTCATAAAACTTTATTATTTATTATCCCTTTCAACTGCAAGTTCTATGATTTCGCTTATTAATTCTCCGTAAGCTTTTCCTTCTGCTTGCCACATCTTAGGATACATACTTATCTTTGTAAATCCTGGTATTGTATTTATTTCATTTAAGTAAACTTCTTCTGTTTCTTTATCAACAAGAAAATCTACTCTAGACATTCCAGCACAGTCTAACATCTTGAATATTCTAACAGCTAATTCTTTAACTTTTTCAAGTTTTTCTGGGCTTAAGTTAGCTGGTAATAATAGTTTTGATTGTGCATTTGAATATTTTGCTTCGTAATCATAAAATTCATTTGCAGGTACTATTTCACCTGGAGTTGCTGCTACTGGTTCATCATTTCCAAGAACCGCAACTTCAATTTCTCTTGCATTTAAAGCAACTTCAACTAATACTTTTCTATCAAATTTTAAAGCTTCTTCAAGTCCAGCTTCTAATTCTTCTCTATTGTGTGCTTTACTTATACCAACAGACGAACCACTATTTGAAGGTTTTATAAATACATCATATCCTAACTTATTTTCTATTGTAGATATTATGTCCATTTTGTTATTTTTATAATCATGAGCATTTACTACTACATAGTCTGCTTGTTTTACCCCAAAGTTTTCCAATACATATTTTGTGTATACCTTGTCCATACATACTGCTGATGACATAACTCCAGGTCCTACACATGGTATAGTTAAAAGCTTACATAATCCTTGAATTGTACCATCTTCACCATATAATCCATGCATAACTGGAAATACTACATCAACTTCCCTATTGAAAAGAATTTCTTGTCCATTTGGATTTTTATAAAATTCATCTTTTTCCCATTCGCCAGATTCTATTTTATCAATAGCTCCAGTATATTCAAACCATTTGCCATCCTTTGTTATACCAATTGGATATACATCGTATTTGCTTAAATCAATATTTTTTAAAACTGAAGATGCAGAAACACGTGAAACTTCATGTTCTGTAGATTGTCCTCCAAAAAGAATAGCTACCTTTTTCTTCATAATGCTCTCCCCTTACAATTTAAGAATTATATTTTCAATCTTTATCTATTAATATATGCTAACATACATTTATTTTCTAATTTGAATGTTGACGCACTTCAAATTATATACCAATCCATTAAATATGTGAACCCTTTTTTATAAGGAAGGAGATACCTGAAAATCAGATATCTCCTTATTATAGTTAAGTTTAATTCTCTTTTTTAATAATGCTATAATGCAAGTTCTCCATTGGCTGTTTTTATAATTTGTAATATTCTTTGTTCATAACCAGTTTCAGCATTTATATAAACAACAAATTCATCATCTTTACATTTACCAGCAACTTCATAACAAAGAATTTCTTTATTACTTTCTGTTGGAATTATAGCAAGTTTTGTTGACTGCACTTTTAAATTTTTTCCTATCTTGCTCATGGCAGTTTCCTTAGAAACTTTAGGTTTTGGTATATTTCTATTCTCAACGTGAGAAGTTAAATATTTTTCTGATTCTATTCCTATTATTTCTCCAGTATCTAATGCCAATTTTAATTTTATTTGATCTGGGTATATATTTATATTTTCTTTATTGTAAACATAACTTACTGTTACTGTGTTATCAAATTTTTGTGTATAAGTTGGTTTCATATTTTTGTAACCAAACTTATCTAAAAATACACTTCCTAATTCTTTAGCTTTTTTTAAATCAATAGCTGATTTATCAACTTTTCTATTGTCTATTAGATAAACTATGTGTCCTCCATTTTTACTTATCTCACAAACTATTTCATCACCTTCAGATCTTTCATTTAAGTTAACACCAAATCTGTATGAAGGTATTTTAGATTTTGGATCATCTTTTCTAGTTATATTCTTTATTTTATTTTCTCCAAATATTTTCTTTATAACATTCTTTGCATCTTGTTCTGTTACTTCTTTTTCACTAGTAACTTTAGGTTTTATTTGTAATGTATTTTCTGAAAATGGTCCATCATTTATTAAAGTTGGATATTGAAGTACTTGATTTTGTATAGCCTTAAATTTATCAGAAGCAAGATTTTCAGAACTCTTAGCTAATTTACTAGTAGCCTTCTTTCTTATTTCTCCCCACTTTAATTTTCCTTCATTTATATCCCTTTGGACTTGATTTAATTGTATTAATAAATAGTCCGCTTGATCCTTTAATGATTCTATTGTTTCATAATCTTTATCTGTTAATTTTTCATTTTCAAAAGAACTTCTACTAAGTCTATGTGCAAAATCGCCTATTTGAGCTAAAAACTTACTAGTACCATCTACATATTCTTGAGATACAGGAATTGAGTGTATCTTGTCATTAGCAATATCAGCGTATTTAGATATATTATTGAAAGTTACAATGTTAGCTTCTCTAGAATTTACTATAGCTGACTTTGCAAGACTACCTTTTAGATTTTTTACAGAATCAATTAATTGATACATACTTTTAGTATATTCACCTTGCAAATAATTTTTATAATCCCTTCTCTCTAATGTCATTAAAAAAGCAAATGTAGTTGAAAAAACAACTATGAATGCAACAATGGTTGTATATATAACTCTTTTCTTGTTCATATGTATATATGCCTCCGCTTCTACTCTTATAATCTATATAAGTAGTATTTGTTTTAATAATTCGGGTTATACATAATCCAATAATTTATTTTGACTTACAAGCTTCTTTTATCTTTTCAGCAATTTTAAATTTAAATACTAAGTTATTTTTTTCAACATCATCATTTACAAGTTCATATTCTTCTTTTGATAGTGTTTTCTTCATCATTTCATCGGTTTTCTTAACTTCTACATCACCCTTTGTTATATCTGTAAAACATAATGGAGGAAACATTACACACCACCAATTATGTCCTTGTCCGTTTCCAATTATAATTCTATATGCTTCATAATTTCCTTGAGGCAAAGTTATATTCCCGTAAGTTTTAACTGGAAAATTTTCATGAGATAACTTTGATTTTACAGTATAAGTGTATCCATTTTCTTCTATAGTTTTTACAGCTATTTTATTTATTTCATAGTTGTTTTCTTTTATTATTTCTCTTGATTCTTCTATGCTTTTAGAATTTTTTAATTTTGGTGATATATATTTTAAAACATTATCTCTAACTTTTAATTTTAAAGCTTGATCTTCTGTTGAATCACTGTTTGCAATTACATGAAATCTTATTACTTTTTCAGCAATTGATTTTTGACTTGCATCTGCCTTCATATATGAAATTACTAATATGCTCCCTGTTAAAATTATTAATGAAATCATAATAGCTAGTACCTTTTTCATCTTAAACATCCCCTTTTATTATCTGATGTTTAAGATTATTGACCATTCCCCATATTATATACTTTTATTTTAAATATATTTTAAATATATTTCTAAATAAATTTGAACAAAAAATAAATTGAGAAAATAAAATCTTCTCAATTTATTTTTTAATTATTAGTTTTATAAATTATTTTGTTATACCAACTCTTCTTGCATGAACGGTTACATTTACATCTATGTTAGCATTTTTGTAAACTTCATCCCAATTATCTCCTATCTTCTTATATAAATCAGGATGAAACTTTTCACAATAATCCTTTAATCCTATCAAATCTATAGGATGTTGTTCTTGTAAAATTCTAGCTACCTTTTCACATTTTCTTTCTATTACATGACCAAAATCCTGCTGAATGTTCTCTAACTCTTCATAGTTAAAAAGGTTTTCTGAAACACTATATCCCTTTAATTGTCCTTCTAAACTTACATCAATTCTAACATTTAATTTTTTTATATTATTAGAATCAACGATTTTTATTCTTCTTTTTACGCCTCCAACTTCAAATTCTATTGGATGACCATTTTTAAGTATAGTCTCTTTTCCACCTTTTATTTCTCCTCTTAAAATATCTAGAGATGATGTTTCATCTGGTGTTAAATATCCATCAATTTTATAATCTTTAATTAAGGCCATTCCTGATATATTTAATTTACTCTTATCATCTTTATCAAATTCTAAGCTTGGAATAGCTATACTTTTATTATTATAAAGGCATATTAACATATCATTTAAAGTAACTGGTAGTATAGAAGAATTATTACTGCTATTTTCCATAAGCCCACTTATATAAGTCTGTATATTCTTCTCCATACTAGGTACAAATTTAACATAATCTTGTGCTTTTCCATTAACCACTACTACAAACATCATTCTGTTTATGTCTGCTTGCCTTTCAAAAAAGTCTACAATTTCTTTAAATACTTCAGGATATTGTATTACTTCATTGCTCAATAAAAGCAATTTAGAATGTCCTGTATATATTATTCTACTGGTTTTTGACGCTAGTTCATTTATAGAGTCTTGCATAGAAAAAGCATCTGTAGATATAATTTGTTCTGTGGCTGCCCCAGAATCTGTAGGCCCAAGTTCGCTTATATTAGGGAATCCAAAGGTTATATTAAGTTTTTTATATTCTGATTCATTAAATATTTTATCTGATTTTATCTTTTTAAGCTCATCTTGTTTACTTATACTTTTCCCTACATCTACTGCAATTGTAGATATAAAACTCTTTCTCTCTATCTCAACTTTATCCCAACATCCAGTTAATAAGCAACATGATAACACTAGTGTAAAAAATATAATCTTTTTATACTTCATTTTTGACTCTCCTTGATTTTATAGTTCCAATTATAAGTAATAAAAGAGGCAATATTACCATAATGCCTAGCCCTATATATGGAGAAAACCTTTCTTTTATTCTATAAACCTCTGCTATATTTTCTGGATATAAAGATAATAAATATATAATAGGAGTTACAATTATTAATGAAACTTTTATATCTTCTAAATGAAATACATCCTTCACCACTTCTGAACTAAAGTAATACAAATTTATATATGTAGTAAAGAAAAATATGAACCAAAATGCCATAATTGCACCTTCCCATCGCTCAACAAAAGTTCCAGGAATATCTACAGTTGATAACATGGTTATAGTTGGCCATAACAACTGTGAAATATATGATTTAGAAAATACAATTACCGTAGTTACCGCCACTATAATATAGAAAATTACTATAAATCCTAAAGATTTATATGTTATGTTCATTATATTTCTTTTTTCTTTAACTAAAGGATACAACACATACACAATTTGAAACCCTAAAAATGCAAATACACTATTTTTGATTCCACTTAAATAATCTATGGGCTTGTGAGTTAAAACCGGAAATATATTTGTAAAGTCAGATCCTTTTAAAACAAATAAAATAGCCACCAAAATAGGCAAAAACATTAACCAAAAGGCTATTTCATTAAATCTTATTACACTTTCAATTTCTCCCCTTACTAAAAATGCACCTACTAAAATAACTAATATAATTATAAATTCAGAAGGTGTCCTCTTTAAAAGATACATTTTTAAAACTTCTGTAAAAACTCTCATTTCCATTGAAATTATTAACATGGCACTTAGTATTACTACCAAAGCAATAACTTTTCCAAAGATTTTCCCAAAATTGTCTTCAAGCATATTTGTAAATTTCTTATATCCATTTACTTCAATAGACTTTTTTACAATGTAAAGAGCCGGTACTACTAATAATCCAGTTAATATTATTACTATCCATCCATCAGTTCCAACCTTTTCACCTAAAATTCTTGGATACGCAAATATAGATGTACCAGCTACAGTAATAACCATTGATATAAATAAATCATATGTGCTTATAATATTATTTTTTTTCATAAGAGCATTTCACCACTCTTTCTATTCCTGTCTAGTTTTATCTTGCGTATTCATATACACAGGTCTTTTTTTAAACCATTTTAATGGTAATCTTAAAAATACATCTTTAAAATCTGTTATATCAGGGTTAACAACTGGAGCTAAATATGGAATACCAAAACTTTTTAATTTTATTAAATGAACTAATACTACAATAAGTCCTAATATTATTCCATAAAGTCCAACTATAGCAGAACATATAGTTAAAAATACTCTGGTTATCCTAAGTCCCGTAGTTACTCCATAGTTAGGAGTTATAAATTCAGTAATAGCTGTTATACTTACAACTATTATCATTATTGGACTTACAATTCCTGCACTTACTGCCGATTGTCCTATAATCAAACCTCCAACAATACCTATTGTTGCTCCTATAGGTCTCGGCAACCTGACTACTGCCTCTAACAGCAAATCAAAACTAATTTCCATTATTATAGCTTCAACAAATGCCGGGAACGGAACTCCCTCTCTTGATGCTGCTATAGAATATGCAAGCCTTGCTGGAATAATGGATGTATGGAAAGAAGTTATTGCAATATAAAGTGCCGGAAATGTTATACACATAATTATTGCAAGTGTTCTAAGTAATCTTATAATTGATGAATTTATCCATCTTTGATAGTAATCATCAGGTGACTGCAATAAATTAGGCATTGTAGCAGGTACAATAATAGCAAATGGTGAGTTATCCACAAGAACTGCTACTCTTCCTTCATATAAAGCTGCCGCAACTACATCTGGCCTTTCTGTACTTTGCACTTGTGGAAATGGAGATAAACAATCATCTTCTATGAGCTGTTCTATGTATCCACTATCAAGTATTGCGTCAATATCTATTTTATCCAGTCTCCTTTTAAGCTCTTCTAAAACTCCAACATTGACTATATCATCTATATAAGTAATTGCTAAATCCGTTTTAGATCTAATTCCAACAACTTTAGATTCCATTCTAAGCCTTGTATCTTTGACCCTTCTTCTAACCAATGCAGTATTAAATCTTATGGTTTCAGAAAATCCATCTCTAGAGCCTCTAATTGTGGTTTCTCCTGAAGGTTCCCCAATGCCCCTTGCTGGCCAGGAACGTGAACTTATAACACAGGCTACATTAAAACCATCTACCAAAAGCAAAGTATCTCCACTTAAAATACTTGAAATACCTTCATATAAATCATCTATTTCTTTTAAGTCAGATACAGTGAGTATTCTATCTTTTATGTCATTAAAGTCCTCTATTTTTTGGTTTCCTTCCATAAAACTTTCGAGAACATAATCATTTAATAAATCCCTATCTACCATTCCATCTATATATATTATGGCTGTTTTAAAATGACTAAATTTAAACTGTCTGTATATTATATCTGAGTTATTTTCAAGTAAATTTTTTATGTACTCAATATTCTTTTCAATATTACTAGATATAGTTTTATCTACCTTCTCCTTCAAATCTTTCACTTCCTTTTCCAATTAAACTAACTCACAACTACCCACCTTAATATATATAAAATTGCTCCTAGTATCATAGCCCACTTTCCTACAAATCTCGCCTTTCTAGATGCACTATTCATACCAGCGTTTTTAAAACTTGTTGAATCTAACACAACTCCAATAAATCCTTGAATTAATAGCAATGCTAAAAAATATTTAGTAAATAAATTTATAACTTTCACATTATCACTCCTATTTTTCTTAAATTATTTTCTGTATTAACCACTAAAAATATACATATAAAAAGAGATTGCACACTTAGTACAATCTCTTTTATATAGTTCTAGTAATATATACATCATTATATTTACTTTTAAAATATTCATAGCACCTTTGTGCCTTTAACATATCATCGAAAAATCCAAAAACAGATGGGCCACTTCCACTCATCATAGAACCTAAGGCTCCACTTCTAATCATCTTTTCTTTTATTTCTTTTATTATGGTATGTTTTTTTAATGTTACATTTTCTAAAACATTTCTCATGTTTTCACTTACATATCTCAAATCATTATTTTCTACTGCTTTTATTAATCCTTCTGTATTTGGATGTCTATATATTTTATTTATATCAAGGCTTTTATATACTTCTTTAGTTGACACACCAAATTTAGGCTTAACCAAAACTAATATATGTCCTTTAAATCCTTTAAGATTTGTAACCTTTTCTCCAATACCTTCACATAAAGCTGTACCGCCTTTTATACAATATGGAACATCTGCACCAATTTTTAATCCTAGTTTGCAAAGTTCATCATCACTTACATCTATATTGTATAACTCTCTCATGGCTAAAAGAGTTGTTGCAGCATCAGAACTTCCTCCAGCAAGCCCAGCTGAAACTGGTATATTTTTAATTATATTAAAGTCTACGCCACCTTTTAAATTGTATGTATCTAGAAATAACTTTGCAGCTTTATAAACTAAATTTCTTTCATCTAAAGGAACATAACTTTTATTACATTTTATATTGATTCCTGTTTTATTTTTTGTCACTTCTAAAATATCATATAATTCTATTCTTTGCATTATCATCTCTAGTAGATGATAATCATCTTCTCTTTTACCTACTACATCTAATGATATATTTATTTTAGCATATGCTCTAAAAAACATAGTATTTCCCCCAAAATAGTTTAATTTTAATTAGTTTATTATATCACAAATTTTTAATTATATAAAAATGTCTCCATACTTAAAAATTTAAGTATGGAGACATTTTATATAATTGCTCTGCCAGGAATAATCATCTTATCCCCTACATTTATATTTTCACTTTCAAGACCATTTATTTTTATTAAATCTTCCACAGTTGTACAATATCTTTTAGCTATTTTCCACAATGTATCACCATCTTGTACAACATATATTGTTATACTAGCCTTTTTATCCACAACTTCATCTTCCAATGGTTCTATATCAACTAAAAATTCTTTATGTGTAATGTAATTAACATTACTATAAACTTTTCCTAATGCTTTTATAGCAATAGTTCCTGCTTCAACTCCAGCCTCTAAGTTTTCTAAGCTAACCTTTGCAATACACTCCATATCTATTTTAGACCCAGGTACGTCTACACCTGCACTAAATGGAATTTCTTCACTAATTACAGCAATGTTATCTTGTTCATCTTCAGTTTTATATAGTATATTAACATTTAATAATCCATCAACTAAAACTTTATCTTCAACTATTTTTTTATCTGTTATAAACATATTTCCTAATGCCATTATAACTTCTGTTGGTTTAGCTCCATTCACATCTATATTTTCTTTAACCATAATCTCAGTATTGTTTTGACCTAGCATAGCATTAAGATCGTATGCTTTTTTGTCCATCTTTAACATTTTTGAAGGAGAATAAGCATCTTCTATCATATCTATTTGCTCTTTACTTATAATCTTAGTTTCAGACTTTATTAGAGCTTCTAAATCTATAATACGATTTTCTCCTAGATCATCTTCTTTAACATCAAAAGAAACATCATCTATAACAAATTCAGTATTACTTTGCATAAATTCAGTTACGTCTAAACATTCCACTTCATCATTTACATATATATCTTCTTTTAAAGTGCAAAGTTCTTTACTGTCAGCAGCTTTATACAATACTTGTATTTGAGTAAATGCCTCAACTTGTATCTTTCCTTCTAATAACTTAACATCACTTTTATGAACTCTAACATCACAATTAAGAACTTTACCTATTTCAGGTTTATCCATAGGCACTTGAATATGAGCCTTACTCAATAATTCCCCTGTAGGTCTAGCCACTATTTTATCAATTGAAGATGGATTCTTTAATAACTGAATATCATCTAATGAATCTACATCCTTTATAACTTCAAATTCATATTTTTTATAAACAGCAGCTTCTATTTGTATGATTCCTTCTATAACTATTTTTCTTTCATTGATTATGTTACATTCTATATGTTCAATATTACAATCCAATGTGCAATCCATATCGGCTTTTGCACCATCCATATCTGCATATGTTGAAAAATCCTTTGTATAAATTACATTAAAGATTTCTTTTCCTTCATCTACGGTAGCTAAATAAAGTACGTTACAAATCATTTGACCTTCTATATAAACCTTATTTTGCATAACTTCTTTACTAGTTATTTTTGGTTTAGCGTCGAGCATCAATATCTTTTCCACATCTGGTTGTATATCTGGTATAACGTACTCCTCTTTTACAACATTATCGATAATTTCTTTTCCTAATAGTTGATTATATTCTATACTCTCTTTTATCAATTCCATAGCCATCCATTCTACCTCCCATAAAATACCTACTAACTAATATATATATTTCTTTTATGGAAAATATGATTATTTTAATAAAAAAAATGAGGTACTGATAATTCAGTACCTCATTTATCCTGCGAAGTCTATTTGAACTGTTTTTGTCAAAACATCTGAGTAGCTATATGTGACCGTCCTTTGGGTGTCGTCTTGTAATCTAACAAGAAAGATACTTGGGTATGTCTTTTCTAGCACTCCGCTATTTACTACAATCTTTCTTCTTCCGTTGTTAGCTTTTAGCGTCACTTTCTCTCCTACATGATCATCCATCTTATCCTTTATGGACGCTAATACATTTCTTCCTTCCATCACTAGCACCCTCTTTCTACATTATATATTATATAATACATCCTAGTGATTGTCAAGTAACTAAATATTTTATCACTAATATACGCTACTTGTCAATATTAATTTTATGTTAACTTTTTATTAAAACTTTCCTAATATTAAATTATTCTAATGAATATTCTCTTATTTTTATTATGTGTAATAATATTATTTATATACATTATTTTATAATTAAATATAATTCTGGTATTGTTTAGGAATATTTCGACTTAGGAAACCCTTCTCTATACTTCCCCCTTGTCTCTAAGCCTCCCACTCCCTCAACACCAGTTATGGTATTATAAACAACATCATGTATAGAAACTACTTTTCCTACATTTGTATAGGCTATCTTTTCGCAAATAAAAACAGGATCTAAACAATGAATAAGCACCCTATTTGGTGAACTTGCAAAGTTTGCTCCTGCATCTAATATGGCCTCATAACATGATTGACAAGCACCTGCAAATATAACTAAATCATCATAGTTTGGTTCATATTTTCTAAGTTTTTGAACGGTTTGTACAAAATATTTAGAATTTTTATAGTTACTTAAATCCATGTATTCAGTAGCTCCTTTTATAATAGCATCATGTCCAGTTACAACAACAATATCAGGTTTTATATTGGCTACTAACTCCGGTACTCGAATAGGTTGCTCTTTTTCAGCTATAACATATCCAACGGCCTCAACACTTAATTGTTTATATGTTTTCAAACATAAATCTAAATATTCAGGATCACCATCTATGTGAAGTACTCTTCCTGGTCTCCCAAATAGCATGTTTGCTTCTTCTTTTTTAGAAGATTTCTGAGTTTTACTTTTTCCTCTTTTTTCATCTACAGATCTATATTTATTACCAGCATTTCTTTCAATGAGAATATTCCTAATTCGATTATTAACCTTCTTATCAAAAGTCATTTGTTTTTTAGTTACAAATTCATCTGTTGCAAACTCCAAATCTTCCATTGGAGAATCTGCTATTATCCTCATGTTAATGCCTTTAAGTACATATAAATATTTCCCATTTGCATTTTTTATATCTATTATTTTAAAAGTAATATCTTTTCCATAAGATTTCCTTACTACTAAATCCCCAACTTTCACGTTATCATCCCCAATGATATAAAGTTATAATTTCATATTATGTATGTGTATGACTATTGTTTACAAATTTAAAACAGTATAACTAGCTAAATTTATCCTTGAGAAAATAACTTCTATTACTACAATAATAGAACCATATAAAATAAGTTAATATATTATATGGTTCTATTTAAAATATCTATATTTACTCATATATCTTCTTTTTGATTGTATACTTCTTTAAAATCTTCAATAAACTTCATATACTTATCTTGTTCTGATATTAAATTTTCTATTTTTCTATTGAAAGTATTAGTTGCCCAATTAACTTCATTATAATAATATCTATTTCCAAGTCTCCAGAAACGTTGTGGAAATAATAAAAATGCAAATAATACCTTATATTCATCCTCATTTAAAGGACTTACTTCATTATAAGAATCTATAATTATCTTTGCACAATCTATATTCCAATCTCTTCTTTTAAGTACCTTTGTTATAAAGTTTGAAATATCATAAACTCTAACTTCTCTCTTACAATAATCAAAATCTATAACATTTACACGATCATCATTGTCTATAATTATATTGTGATAAGTAAAATCGTGATGACAGAATGTTTTTTGAGCCTCTGTATATGCACATATATCCATATATTTTGAACTATTTAAAACATTTAAAGCCCTTATACCAAGCTTCTTGTAAAAATCCATTGTCTTAATATAATTTAAATCAAAATCACCTTTTCTATTTTTCTTTCTAGCCATATTTCTCATCTTATCTAAAGCCTTAACCCTTTTTTCCATAAGATGTGGCCATCTTCCAAGGTCTGTTTTTAACTTGCTATTTTCAGGTGGATCATAGTCCTTTGAAGCTATATGCATATTTGCAAGAGCTTTTGCTGCTTTTCTTATATCATCATCATTATGGAAATCACACTCTCTACCTTCAATCCATTCAGATAATGTATATATGTCCTCATTAACTATTGCATAAGGATCACCCTCTACATTTAAACTATATTTGTCCACAGTTGTAAATCCATGATTTATAAGATGCTCTTTAGCTCCATAAACAAACCATAACTTTTGAACACCATAGTTTATTCTTTTAAGGCACTTATTTCCTTTATTAGTTTTTAAAAAATATACTCCTTTATTTGGCTTTATACTTTCAATTCTAATATCAAATTGTCTTTCTATTTCAAACTCCCTCATCATTATTATCGCCTCCCCTATAAATTTATATGTACAATATGTTACATTTAGAATACATATTCATTTGTTAACATTTTTGCTTTAATAACAATATACTAAATTAAGTAATTATTTCTTAAAGGGGTGCTTTATGAAAATAGGAATTGATGCTCGAGCTGCAAAATGGTATAGAGGAACTGGTATTGGCACCTACACTTATCAACTTGTTAATTCATTAAATAAAATTGATTATTTAAATCAATACTTAATTTTTATGCCAAAAAGTAGTACTTATGATATAAAATTCAATAGTAATTACAAAATAAAAAATGTAACTCAGGATATGAAGGGTGAATTTTGGAATGAAATAAACATTCCAAATATCTTACAAAATAAGGATATAGATTTATATCATGTACCTCAAAATGGCGTAGGGTTACCTAAATACAAAACCTCACCTTTTGTAATAACTCTGCATGACGTAATTCCTTGTAAAATGCCCGAAACAGTAGGTAAAACATATTTAGAAATTTTTAAAAGGGAAATGCCAAATATAATCTCTAGATGCGATGGAATTCTAACTGTATCCAATTACTCAAAACAAGATATAATAAAAACCTTTAACTTTCCTGAAGAAAAAATTTTTGTAACTCACTTAGCCAACGAAGATATTTATTTTCCTCGTGATAAAAACATGTGCAAAAATTTTCTTAGCAAACACTATAATATTAATGATAATTATATATTGTATGTTGGTGGTTTTAGTCCTAGAAAAAATATAGTAGGTTTAATAGAAGCTTTTAGTAAGTTGAATTATTGTGATTTAAAATTAATTATAGTGGGTAGACAAGGTAAATCCTATGAAATTTATAAATCCACAGCTGAAAGATTACATGTTGAAGATAAAGTTATATTTCCCGGATTCATACCTTTAGAGCATATGCCTATATTTTACAGTGCTTGTGAAGTTTTTGTATATCCATCTCTTTACGAAGGTTTTGGACTACCTCCAATAGAAGCCATGGCTTCAGGAGTTCCAATAATAGCTTCAAACTTAACATCAATACCAGAAGTTGTAGGGAATGCTGCTCTTCTTATAAATCCCTATAATATTGATGAGCTTTATGAAGCTATGAAAAGAGTTTTAGAAGATCCTCTATTAAAAGCTAACTTAATAAATAAGTCTTTAATTAGAAGTTCAAATTTTAGTTGGCTTAAAACCGCTCAAGAAACAGTTAAAGCTTTTGAAACTATTGCAGGATGTAAAAGGTGATTGCATATTTATATACTGCAATCACCTTTTACGATGATTAATTAAAAATTATTAATCAAAAACAGGAGTTGATAAATATCTTAATCCTGTATCAGGTAATAATACAACTATATTTTTATCCTTATTTTCTTCTCTTTTGGCAAGTTTACTAGCTGCAGCAATAGCTGCTCCTGAAGATATTCCAACAAACATTCCTTCTGTTTGCACAATTTCTTTAGTTACTTTAAAAGATTCTTCATTACTTATTTTTATTGTTTCATCTATTATATCAACATTTAAAAGTTCAGGAATAAAACCTGCTCCTATTCCTTGTATTCCATGAGCCCCTGGTTTTTCTCCTGATATAACAGCAGAATCTGCTGGTTCCACTGCTACAATTTTTACGTTAGGATTTCTTTCTTTTAAGGCTTCCCCAATTCCAGTTAAAGTTCCACCAGTTCCAACACCAGCAACAAAGATATCAACTTTTCCATCTAAGTCATTCCATATTTCCCTTGCTGTTGTTTCTTTATGTGCTTTTGCATTAGCTGGATTTTCAAATTGTCCTGGTATAAAAGAATTTGGAATCTCTTTTGCAAGTTCTTCTGCTTTTTTTATGGCACCTGTCATTCCTTCACTAGCTGGAGTAAGAATAAGTTCTGCACCGTATGCACTAAGAGTTTTTCTTCTCTCAAGACTCATTGATTCTGGCATTGTTATAATAAGCTTATATCCCCTTATTGCTGCTACAAGAGCAAGACCAACACCAGTATTTCCACTAGTAGGTTCTATAATTACTGTATCCTTATTTATTATCCCTTTTTCTTCAGCATCTTTTATCATGTAATACCCAGCTCTATCCTTAACACTTCCACCTGGGTTAAAATATTCAACCTTTGCAATAAGGTTTGTTTTTAAATCATTGTTTTTACTATATTTAGATAGTTCAACAAGAGGTGTATTCCCTATTAACTCAATTAAATTTTTTGCTATTTTCATAAAAATTCCCCCTTTATAATATACGCCACATAATAATGTTAATCCTTCTTAAATAATAAAACAACTGATTTTAATTCCGAGTAGTTTAATCGTATTATATTACACTTGATATTATTTGTCAATTTCTTTTATAAAAATAAGCTATTGCATAAAGCAATAACTCATTTTTCTTATATTATACTCTTTATATTATTAATATATATTTGTCTTATATTTTCATTCTCCCCTAATGCGTGAAGATTTATATTAACCTTAAACCCTTCTTTTTCAAGTATAGTTTTCCATGAATCTTCTTCATCTGACGCCATATCGTTTTTAGCATGATCTCCTGATACAATCATAAACGGTTTTAATATAACTTCTTTTATGTTTTTATCTTTCAATCTTTTTATAGCATCTTCTAAGGTTGGAGTTTCTTCTACTGTTGCAACAAATGTATTTTCATATCCTTTGCTTTTTAACATATAGTCTAAAAGAGCATAACATGAATTTGCATGATGATATGAACCATGCCCCATTAACACTAAAGCTTTATCTTCATTTTTCTCAACAAGTTCTTCTTTCATAGCTTCTATTACAATTTCATAATCTTTTGTTTGATATAGTAATGGCTTTCCAAGAACTATCTTATGAAAACTTTCTTCTTTTTCAAATCTATGCACACATAATTTAATTTTATCGTATTCTTCTCCTGGCATTACGTGTAGTGGCTGAACTATTATTTTTTCATATCCATCTTCCTTTAACTTAGATAAAGCTTCCATTGGAGTATCAACAAATATTCCATCTCTCTCTTTTAGTTTTTTTATTATCATATTAGATGTATATGCTTTTCTAACTTCAAACTCTTTAAATTCTTCTCTTATTTTTTCTTCTATAGCATCTAATGTAATTTTTCTTGTATCTTCGTAACTTGTTCCAAAGCTCACAACAAGTATTGCACTTTTATTTGTATTTTTCATATTTTTCTCCTTTAACTTGGTTAATTAATTTATCTATATCAGTAAACTTATTTTCATAATTTATGTTTTCTCTTTCAATAACAAATCCTTGTATATTTATATCTATAACTGCTTTAAGCTTTTCGTATGTTCCTCCAGCAATTCCACTATCCTTCATTATCATCGCTTTAGCATCATATTCTTTTATAAAAGCTTTGTTAAGTTCATAACTAGTAGGTCCTTTTATTCCTATTAAATCATCTATTTTAACTCCTAAATCAATACACTTTTTTATAACAGCACTACTTGGAAGAACCCTATGTATAACTCTGTTTTTTAGTTTCATATTAATGATTTTATCTATATTCTTACTTCCAGTAGTATCAAGTATATTACCCTTTACACTTCTTAATTTTTTTTCTAATTCATCGTAGTCTTTAACAGAAATTATGTTTTTATTGTCCTTAAATTCCCTCATAATAGACGGTCTTTCATATCTATAATATAAGATATTACATTTCCTACAAGCTTCCATTATATTTTTACTTACATCTACTGCGTAAGGATGGGATGAATCTATAATTAACTCTATATTATTTTTCTTTATAACATCTATAAATCCTAATGTATCTAAAGGTGATGTATTTAAAATTTTATATTTGTATTCTTCTAGCAACTCTCCACCATACTTTGTTGCTGTAGATACAAATATATCTTCTGTAAATTCATTTAACCTTTGTAGTATTTTCCTGCCTTCACTAGTACCTAGTACTACTCCTATCACTTTACTTCTCCTTTTGCTTTGTTTTCGTATCCTCTTGGAGTTATAAATTTATTATTTTTTATATAACTTTTGCTATTTCCCACAACTACTATACTCATCATATCTACAATATCATCATTGAAATTTCCTATAGTTGTAACTGTTATTTCTTGCCCTTCTCTAAGTGCATTTTTAACTACTCCAATTGGGGTGTTATCATTTCTATATTTTTTTATAATGTTTAAACATTCCTTTAGATAATGAGGTCTTCCTTTGCTTTTTGGATTGTACAAGGATATTATAAAATCTCCCTTTGCTGCACATTCAACTCTATTTTTTATAACTTCATAAGGCGTTAACAAATCACTTAAACTTATATTGCAATTATCATGCATAAGAGGTGCTCCAAGTAATGATGCAGCTGATGATGATGCCGTAATTCCTGGGATTACTATAACTTCTTCATTTGTTGCCATTTCAAGAATAGGACCTGCCATACCATATATACCAGCATCTCCTGTACTAATTATTGAAACTGTCTTACTCTTTGATTCATTAAGTGCATATTCTACCCTTTCAAGTTCTCCTCTCATTCCAGTTGAAAAAATTTCTTTTCCTTCAATTAGAGGTTCTATAAGTTTAATGTATTTAGTATATCCAACTATAATTTCACTTTCTTCTATAGCCTTTTTAGCTCTTATACTCATCTCATCTAAAGAACCAGGACCAATACCAATAACATATAATTTTCCTTTATTGTTCATGTTTCTCTCCTTAAAATATAGTAATTTTTTATTCTCAAAAATCTTTGAACTAATTTAAAACTCCTATGCATAAGGTAACTCCATCTAGCTTTAACTTTTCCGTAATTAAAGTAGCTCCCGTAAGCTCTACACATGGTTCTGCAACAGCCCTTACCCCTATTACACTTTTTACAAATTCACTGCCCTTATAATTATGTTCAACCTTTTTTATATCTTTTACTTTGAATACATTAAAGTCACATTTAAGTTCATCTACCATTTTTAAAATAGCTTCTTCATTTTTCTTTATTTCTACTGTAGCTATTGATTTTACCGCTCTTTTATCTATATTATATATTTTTAAAACTTTAAATATCTTTTCTTTCATGTGACTAAACGAAATTCCTTTTTTGCATCCTATTCCAAGAACTACATTTTTCTTTATAAGTTTAAGATATGGCTTATTAAAATCTAAATTATATTTATCTGTAACTACAACTAATCCCTCTGCACTATTAACTGATTTTATATATCCTTTAGGCACTTCTATTATTTTTTTATTAAAGGCTACAAAATCCTCAATATAAGCTACCTTTTCATTATTCACAAGCATTGATGCAATTTCTTTTGCCATCTTTAAATCATCTATAATATACCCTTTTTCCTTTGCAATAACATCAGGTGCATCTATATTAAGATTATCTGTTGCTGTAGTTATAATTGGCTCTGCCCCTAAAATAGACGCTAACTTTAAAGTAATATCATTAGCGCCACCTAAATGTCCACTTAAAAGACTTATTACAAATCTTCCCGTACTATCAATTACAATTACCGCTGGATCTTTATCCTTACTTTCTATGTAGGGCGCTATAGTTCTAACTGCTATCCCTGTAGATGATATAAAAATTATTGTGTTATCTTTTTTAAAATATTTTTCAGTGATATTTTTAATTCCTATGTTTTTTACATCATCTCTTAGAAATTTATCCACATTTATTTTATTTTCTTCATTATATCCACAGAATTTATCCACAACAATTGAATTTTCAAGCTTTTCAGCGATTTTATCCCCACTATTTGTAACACTTATAATTACTGTTTTCACTATTTTTATCACTTCCTAAACATATGAGAAAAGTTTTTATCATACAGTAAACTCTTTTCATATTCACAATCAATAAAATCTCCTACAAGTATTTGAGCTGTTTTTGTTATGTTTTCTTTTTTCACCTTTTCAGCTATATCATCAAGTGTTCCTATAACTATTTTTTCATCATCCCATGTAGCCCTTTGTATTACAGCTATTGGCACATTTCTTTTATATCCTTTTTTCAAACTATCCACTACTTTTTCAATCATTGATACAGAAAGAAAAATCGCCATACTTGCACCTATTGAAGCTAATTTTTCTAACTTCTCTTTCTCTGGAACAGGGGTTCTTCCTTCAACTCTAGTAAGTATTACTGTTTGAGTAACACTGGGAAGTGTGAACTCCTTTTTTATTGATGATGCCGCTGCTGTAAAAGAGCTTACCCCTGGTATTACCAAGTAACCTATATTTAGTTTATCAAGTTCATCCATTTGTTCTTTTATTGCACCATAAATAGATGGATCTCCTGTATGAAGTCTTACTATATTTTTTTCTCTATTATTTTTTATAACATCAATTACTTCATCTAATGTCATTGATGCTGAATTGTATATTTGCACTCCATTTTTACAAAAATCTAAATGTTCCTTTGCAACAAGAGAACCTGCATATATTACTATGTCCGCTTCCTCTATAGCACGTCTTCCCTTTATTGTTATTAACTCAACATCTCCTGGACCTGCACCTACAAAAGTTACCATAACTCTCCTCCTATGCTCTGTTTGCTATAATTAAACTCATATAGCCTTTTTCTTTTAATATGTCTTCTCTATTTGTTAATACCTTTTGTCCTTCTCTTCCTGCATTTTTTATATACACATAGGAAAATCCCTTAGCTTCAAGGAAATCAAGTGCTTTTTCAGCATGATGATACACTTTCATAAGAACAACATATTTTTCATCTTTTATTTCTTCTACTTTAAATGCTGGGAGTATCTTTAAAGAGTTTTCTCCCATAACAAGTGGTACATTTGCAATAGCTGCTGATGCACAAAATGATGGAACTCCAGCTATTGTTTCAACCTCAAATCCTCTTTCATTTATATACTTTAAAAGATGCACATAAGTGCTATAAACATAGGCATCTCCTATAGTTAAAAAGGCTACATTTTTTCCCTCTTTTAATTTGTTTGCTATAAATTCATATATTTCTCTTACCTTCTCGTCAGTATCTTCTTTTCCCATTGGGAAATGCATAACTACAACTTCTGTACCTTCTTTTATATAATCCTTTGATGCATTAAGCGCTATACTCTCTCCACCCTTCATAGCAGATGGTGCTACTACAACATCACACTTTTCTATAGTTTTTACAGCTTTTATAGTTAAAAGCTCTGCATCTCCTGGTCCTACGCCTATTCCATATAACTTTGCCATTTTATCTCTCCATCTTCTCGTTTTTTTCTCCCCATACAATAAAAATAGGGTTATTTGCTTTAAGCATATAAGTATTTTTAAATGAACGACTTATAGAAACTTCAATAAACTCAACTTTGTAACTTATGTTTTTTAATGTTTCCATAGCCTTATATAAATTGTTTATAGTAATAAAATTGAGAACTATTCTGCCCTTATTTTTCAGCTTTTTTTCATAGTTTAAAATTATATCTTCTATGTTTCCACCGCTTCCACCTATGAAAATAGCATCAAACTTACTTTTTATACTTTCACACACTTCTAGCGCTTCTCCCTTAATTATTTTTAAGTTATGTGCACTAAACTTTTCTTTATTTTTATTTATGAGTTTAACTGCTTTTTCCTCCTTCTCTACGGCTATAACTTCACCTTTATTGCATATTTTACTTAGCTGTATACTAATTGAACCCGTTCCTGCACCAACATCTAAGACAGTGGAATTTTCATCTACACCCATTTTAGATATGGATAAAATTCTAACCTCTTCCTTTGTCATAGGAGATTCCCCTCTTATGAACTCTTCATCCTTTATATATTTCATTTTGATTCATCCTCAATAATCATCACACTTAAATGAGAAAAATCTTTATGTATTAATTCCTCTGCATATCCAACTGTTATTTTCTCATCTGAATATGATAAATTTTCTCCTACATATACCTTATATCTTCCATTTAAACTGCACAGTTTTTTGCAAAGTTCCTGTGATGAATTTTTTTTATCTGTAAGCCACATAGAAACATTATTATTTTTAACTATGCTTAAAAAATCTTCTTCTCTTCCATGCATACTTCCAACATAAGCCTTACTCCATACAATTCCTAGTTTGCCACTTAAATATTGTATAGATGTTATTCCCGGAACTACCTCTACACTTCCATTAAAATTTCTTTTTATGTAATCAGTTATTCCATAAAAATTAGGATCTCCACTTGCAGCAATTGATACTATTTTATATCTGTCATCATTTATACTATCTAATATTTCTTGAAGCTTTTTTACTTTATTAATTGGTTTATTTAAAAAATTAATACTTTTTTCTATTCTCTCAAAGGCTAAAACAATATCGCTATTCTCCATAATTTCTATGGCTTTGGGAAGTATATATTCTCGGCTTCCTGGTCCTATTCCAACAACATAAACCTTTTTATTATCCAAAATATATCACCACTCTTTTTAATTAACTCTTGCAATAACACCCTTTTCCATAGAAAACATCACAATTTCAGCATCTATAGTGTCATAGGTATAAGTATAAATTCTACTTTTTATTTTTTGTGCTATTCTTAGATATACCTCACTATATTTATCCTCTAAAAACTTCACAGCACCTTCTGTGGTTTTCATATTGTAAACTTCATTTACTATGTGAAAAGGGGCATTCATTAATGCTAATTCTAAAGCTATTGTTTCCATTCTTACATCACATACTCTACTATGGGTTTGAAAACACCCACTAGCTATTTTGCACATCTTCCCTATATGTCCAACAAGAGCAATACTCTTTATTTCCTTTTGCCTACAAATGTCTAGTGCATATCCTATGTAATTAGAAACTATAATCATATCATTTTTATTAAATCCTAAAGCTTTAGCTCTTTCTTCCCCCATATTTCCAAATACAAGTACAGGACGAGTTACTCCTGATGCATATTTTTGCTTTATTTCAAGGGCAATAGACTCTTTAAGTGCATCCTCTGACATAGGGGTTACTATTCCTGTAGTTCCTAGTATTGATATGCCACCTTCAATATTTAATCTAGGATTAAAAGTTTTCTTTGCAATTTCCTCTCCCTTTGGTACAGAAATAGTAATTTCTATTCCCTTATCTTTAGGTACAATTTCCATAACCTCTTTTTGTATCATCTGTCTTGGCACAGGGTTAATTGCAGGTTCTCCTTTTTTTACATAAAGTCCTTCTCCCATTACAACACCTACACCCTTGCCACCTTTTAGAGAATATCCACTTTCTATTTTTCTTGCAGTAGCATAAATTTCTATACCATTTGTTATATCAGGATCATCTCCCGAAAACTTAGTTACAGAACATTTAACATAATCTTCTCCAACTTCTATGTTTCCTATAGGCACAGTAATTTCTATCCCCTTTGGAATATCTATTGTGATTTTTTCAAGTTTTCCACCGTAATATAACATCCTTGTAGCTGCTTTTGCCGCCGCCGCTGCACAAGAACCTGTTGTATAACCACATCTTAGTTTTTTACCATCACAATCAACATACATTTCAAACATGGTTTTCACTCATTTCCTTTTTTATCTTGCCAACATATACATTAGTGCATTTACAATACATGCAGCAATTCCACTACCACCTTTTCTACCTCTTACAGTTATCATAGGTATGTTTAACTTTTCTATTTCTACTTTACATTCCGCCGCTCCAACGAATCCAACTGGACACGCTATTATAAATTTAGGATTTGCTTTTCCTTGTTCTACAAGTTCTTTTAATTTAAAAACTGCTGTAGGTGCATTTCCAAACACAAAAAATTCAACTCCGTCTTCAACTGCCTTTTCAACAGCCGCCATAGAACGTGTAATCTCTCTTTCCTTTGCAATTTTTGCTACTTCTTCTTCAGATACATAAGAAATTACCCTGCAGTTTAACTTTTCAAGTGCCTTTTTATTTATTCCTGAAAGAGCCATTTTAGTATCTGTATATATTGTTACTCCCATTTTTAATAGTTTTAAAGCTTCATCAATAGCACCTTCTCTTATATACAATAAATCTTTATATTCAAAATCTGCCGTTGTATGTATAACTCTTTTTACTATTTGAAATTCTCTTTCACTAAAATTATGTGGTCCCATTTCCTCTCCAATTATCTCAAAACTTCTTTTTTCAATTCCCATAGGACTTTTTATATAGTTACTCAAATATTTTCCCTCCCTTTATGTTCTCTGTTAAATAATCTATAAATTTAATATTCCCGAAAAAATGTATATGAGCATAAGATGCTAATGTATTATTTTTAATATATCCACAATTCCATGTCTTTTTACTTCCATCATACATTTCTTTTTCAACTAAATAAGCTTTTGTATCATTACTCTCTATTTTGGATCTATGAAACTCATGACAATTTATATTAAATCCTTTAGGTAAAATAGGATTTTCCTCTACAACATTTACTTTAGCATACCCGAAGTTTTGAAGTCTTTTAGTCATATAAGAATTTCCCTTAAAGAAATCTACCATATTGTAATAAGTTTCATCTTCATTACCTTTATCAATAAAAGCACTCATAAGATACATAAGCCCACCACATTCTGCATAACATCTAAGACCACTCTCTAGTTTTTCTTTTAAACTTTTAAGAATACTTTTATTTTTTGATATTTCTTCTCTAAATACCTCTGGATAACCGCCACCTATGTATAATAAGTCTATATCTTCTGGAAGTTTTTCATCCTTCAACGGGCTGAAATAAATAACTTCTCCTATTTCCTCTAAAAGTTCAATATTTTCTTTGTAATAAAAACTAAAAGCTTTGTCTTTTGCTACAGCTATCTTTAACCCCTTATTTTTAACATGAAATTCATCTTTAAATCTCATACAACTTTTAAATTCAAGCAAAAGAGAATCTAAATCTATATATTTTTCCATTAACTCCGCACAATAATTTATTTTTTCATTAAGCATTTCTATCTCACTACTTTGAATAAGTCCAAGATGTCTACTTCCTATTGCTAGTTTTTCATCCTTAGGTAAATATCCAAATACTTTTATGTTACACAACTTCTCTACTGCTTTTTTTAAAAGTTTAAAGTATCCCTCAGTTATATTATTAAATATAATTCCAACAATATTTATATCCTGAAAATTTAAAATCCCATTTATCTCTGCACACAAAGTTGCAACTTGTGCCTTTGGTGATAAAACTAAAACCACTGGCAAATCTATAGTTTTAGCCACATGGGCAGTTGAATATTTTGAGTCTATTCCTTTTCCGTCGTATAATCCCATAACCCCTTCAACTACAGCATAATCACACATTCCTCTTGAAAAAGATGCTCTAACTCCATCTTCCCCCATTAAAAATAAATCTAAATTTCTAGAATCTATTCCCGTTATTTTGCTATGAAATGCTGTATCTATGTAATCTGGTCCTACCTTATATCCTTGAACACTAAAGCCTCTATTTTTAAGTGCTTTCATAAGTCCAAGAGTTACTGTGGTTTTCCCTCCACCACTGGCATTTGAAGATACTACTATTCCCTTCATTTGTATCCTCCTTATAATCAATATAAATAAAAAAAGTACACCTTTCAGCGTACTTAATTATCATAAAAAAACCTATGAAATTTTTAAATAGGTCTACTTATAACAACTCTTTCCCACCGAAAGGTCTTTATCCAAAGCTTAGGCAGGTCTCCTGACTTAGTTTCATCCTCCTCTTCCTTCCCGGTTATAAACCAGTGGTTTTAGATTTGTCCACATTACAGTAGCGGGGGCTGTTACGGATTTTCACCGTATTCCCTTTTCACCTGAAATTAATCAGACACCTAAGCTAATATACAATTTTATAAAGTTATTATATACTACCTTACATTATATTATCAACAAATACTATTCTTTTATAATCTCTGTTCTAAATTTCTCTAAAAATTCTCTCTTATCTTGCTTTAATCCATTCTTTTTAATTAATTTATCTAAAAATACATCGTATGACCAATCCTTACTTCTAGTATAATAAGCTTTAGCTACTGTATAAAAATCTTGAGGGAATATCATCATGCCATATAGAACTTCCATTTCTGTTTTAGTAAGATTATTGTGTTTATAATAATTATTTAATATAAAATGTAACTCATCAAAATTATATGCTGATCTTTTTTCTACCTTATTTATAAAATTGCAAAGATCATGAACCTTTAAATCTATAATAGAATAATCAAAATCCACAAAATGTGCTTCTTCATCTTTGATGAGTACATTGTGATGAGCTAGATCATGATGGCATAATATAATTTTATCTTCTTCACTACATAACTTGTAAAAATTAGACCTCTCTAAAACATCAATAGCTCTATCTACTTCTCCTATATAATAATCAACATTCTCTATAAAAATTTCATCAAATTCTGTTTTATTCTTTATAAGTTTAACTACATTTTTAAATATTTTTAACTCTTCACCTTTTCTTTTAAATGTATCAATTGTAGTTCCACAAAGGTACCTTGTTTTATTTTTATATCTAAATCCTTCACATGCTTTATGCAGTTGTCCAAGTCCCCTTGATACAACCATTACATCTAATGGATTTGAATATTCACTTTCTCTTCCATCAATTAAATCCATGACACAATAAATATTTTTGTTCCAATTCACATAAACTTCTCCATCTTTAGTCTTAGTAAAATTAAATACTCTATGGAAGGAATTTTTGTTTATATAGTTTATTCCTGAATTTATAAAATTTAATTCATTTATACTATAATCAATTTTCTTTAAAATCTTATTTCCTTTATCAGTAATTAAAATATATACTTTTCTTACAGGAATAATCTCTTCAATTTTAAAATCATATGCTTCAAACATTTTTAAATTTAAATCATATTCAACTAGGGCTTTTTTATCTTTATATCTTACATTCTGTAAAATTTTCTACACCCCCTTCACATAAAATATTATAATCACATCTTATGATTTTTTTTAATTTGTCTTTACTCTTATTAATGTTTAATCTATTATCATACATCATATACTTAGTGCTGGTTATATATTTATTACAACACTTCATAAATTCAGTAGGATATGCTATAAGTGATTGTAAAAAAACATTGCTTCTATCATCTAAATCTTCAAATTCACAAAATTTATCCACTAATTTTTTATAATCTAATTTTAGATTTTTCTTCATAAGCTTTCTAAAAAAAGTAGCAGCATCAATTTCTACTAAGTCATAAAAACACTTTTCGAGATTTAATGCTTCTATGAATTTTATTTTTCTGAGACTATTAAAATAAGTATTTCCTAAACAAATTTCATTTCTGTCCATACTTCTTTTCATAATCTCTAAGTACCCAATATCATATATATTTTTTATAGACTTTTCTGCTCTATTTAAATAATCTTTCCCATATCCCAATAAAAGTTCTTCAAAATCATTTTGTGGTGAATTATGCATTATATCATTAATTTTTCTTTTTACTCTTTTTATATATACCTTATACTGTTCTATAGTTCTTCCTCTTTTATCTTCTAACCTATGACCTATATAATCATTATATCCCATAGCTTTTTTGTGAAACTCACTTATTATATACAATTGATTTATAATCTCTTTTTCTAAATCAGGATCTTTAAGTGATACTTTTCCCTTAAATTCACCTTCAACAACCCCTTGTCTTTCCATATAGGTTAAAAACGGATTTTTAGATATAACAGTCATCAAATTCACCTCTATCTACCTTTTGCTTAATTTAAAGTCCTTTAATTCCTTTATTTCTAAATTCCTCAATGAATTGTTGTTTTTCCTCTCTATCTTCCATATATCTTTCTAGTTTTTTTATAAAGAACTCTTCTCCCCAAGGCTTTTCCTCCCAATAATACTGGATTCCCCTTTGCCAATAATCTTGTGGAAATTCCATAAAGGCTGCCATAACGGGAATATCATCAGAATAAACTTTATTAATTGTATTATAAATTTCTAGTATTTCACTGGCATTACTAATATCCCATTTACCATATTTCATTCTTCTTATAAGTAAACTAGATAAATCATGAAGATGAGTATCTAACATACAATAATCAAAATCTATTATGTTTACACAGTTTTTATCATCAATTAACACATTGTGATATGCATAATCATGATGACAAAATCCTCTATATAAAATTTCTTTTTTCATTTTTTCTATATAATTGCTCTTAATTAAATTAGAAATAGCTATGTCGGCTCTTTTAAGTTCTTCATCCATAATTCCAAGATACATACAATCAAATTTAGATTTCTTATACCTTTTATTTATTCTATTTCTAAAATCTAATATTTCATTTTTTCTGGTTTTATAAGTCTTTATCCATGTTAACCAACCAATTCTCGGATTCATGCTTTCAGTTACATTAAATCCTCTACTTTTTAAATGTAATTCTGCAAGTTTCTTAGTTGCCATATTTAAATCTATTGGATTATCATAGTTACTTTGTCTTGCCTTTATCCAAGGGGTAAAATAGGCATAGTTATTTCCTATTTTTATATAATCGGAACCACTTTTAGTTTTAATTATTTTAGGTATTTTAGAAAATCCACTATTTTGAAGATGTTTTATAGCATTTAATATAAAAAAGAAATGTCCAAATTCATACTCTATAACTTTTAGACAAAACTCTTTATTATCTGAAACAATCCTATATATACTTTTTACTTTTTCAATGCTTGTAATATTAATTCCATACTCTCTTTGTAATAGGTTTTTTAATTCTTCCGTTTCCAATTGTTCCTCCCCCAAAACCTTTTTCTCATTTTAGTATATGAATATTTTTTTTAGTGTGTGAATAATAGTAAATATTAATTAATTCATATCACACTTTTTAATTTTATTTAATATTAATACTATATAGGAACTGTTAAGGAGAGGATATAATGAGAATAGCCATTGATGCTAGGGGTATCAATTGGTATAGAGGCACTGGTATTGGTACTTATACAGAAAATTTGGTTAGAAATTTAATAAATATATATAATAAAGATTACTTTAGACTTTATTGGTCTGAACAAAATTATAATGATTTTAATAAGGAAAATACAGAATTACTTATAACCTCAAAAAAACACCCAAGATTTTTTGAGCAAAGTTATTTTTGTAATGATTTAAATAAAAATAAAATGGACATATATCATGTACCACAAAATGGGATAGGATTAGATGTAAATATAAAGTGTAAAAAGATAATTACGGTTCATGACTTAATTCCTTATATTATGCCAGAAACTGTGGGTAGAGGTTACTTACTTAAATTTTTAAAAGAAATGCCTAATATTATTCAAAATGTTCATGGAATAATTACAGTATCAGAATACTCCAAAAAAGATATATTAAAATTTTTCCCTATAGACCCTGATAAAATATTTGTAACTCCCCTTGCAGCAGACAGTATATATAAACCACTGGATAAAAACATGTGTAAATCATTATTAAAAGAAAAATACAATATAACTAATCCTTTTGTTCTTTACTTAGGAGGATTTAGCGCTAGAAAAAATGTTCCTTCTTTAATAAATTCGTTTTTAAAGGTTCACTCTAGTTTAAATGATGATTATAACCTAGTCATAGCAGGAGCTCGAAAAGATTTAGGTGAGTATTTAAATAAGAAATACTCTAGTTTAACTAATAAAATTAAATTTACTGGATTTATACCTCAAGAAGAACTACCTATATTCTATAACGCATGTGATTCTTTTGTTTACCCTTCTCTTTATGAAGGTTTTGGACTACCTCCACTTGAAGCTATGAGTTGCGGTATTCCAGTTATAACTTCAAATACAACTTCTATCCCTGAGGTTGTTGGAAATAGTGGATTACTTATAAATCCTTATAGCGAAGATGATATTTCTAATTCTTTAGTAAAATTATTAAATGATAAAACACTTCAAGAAACTCTTAGTAAACGAAGTCTAAAACAATCTGCTAGGTTTTCTTGGCAAAAAACTGCAAAAAATACCTTTGAAGTATATAAAAAGGTATTTCAATCATAAAAAGTTTACAGACTGCTTCTGTAAACTTTTTATTTTTACTATGTTATTTGCTAATTTTACTATTTGATAATTCTTTTAATTCCTCAGTTAATTTCAAAACTTCATCCATACTAGTTGCAGCCCCTAATACAACTCTTTCTTGTTCTTTTACAGTATCAAGAGTTGAATTTGATATTTCTAATGTTCTATCAATATAACTTTGCATATCTGCTGTCAATTTTCCGATTGTATCAGCAGTTTCTTTTGAATTTCCCGATAGTTTTTTTATTTCTTTTGCAACAACACCAAATCCTTTACCTACTTCTCCCGCCCTTGCTGATTCTATAGATGCATTTAATCCTAAAATCTTTATTTGATTTGATATTTTCTTAGTAACTTCTAAAATTTCATTGATTTTATTAGATAGGTCTCTTATGTTTGATATTTCATCATTAAGACTTTGTTGGTTTTGACAAACACCTTCTGAAGTTGCCGAAACTTCTTCCATTGTCTCAGATATTTTAGAAAAATCATCTTTAAGTTTTGAAATTGACTTTCTTAATTTATATTGTTGATATCCCATATTTGAAACTGTATTAGCTACTATGTATAAAAGATCCGCAGCAGCTTTTATAGTCTTTTTATCTATAATTCTTATCTTTTTTACCTCTTCAGCATAGACATCTTCATTTACGCCTATTTCTCTTGCTACTTTTCTTATGTATCTTTCATCAACTTCTTTTGTTAATACTTGTCCACCAAGTATACTTCCTATTTGTTTATCACCTAACATAATTGGAGCCCCAAAATCAATTAGTCCAGCATGACATTCATATACACATGGCTTTCCTGTCTTTAATGCCTCTTCTCCACCTTTTCTATCACACTCTGCACATCTTTTAAAGCCTAATTCCGTTCTTCTAGTCATAGTACAAAACTCAGCGTGATTACTAGGAATAGTTACTGGCTTTCCTTCACCATCTACACTAACACTAGATATATTTGTACTATCAGAAAAAGCATTTTGAAATTTTTGGAGAAAGTCTAAATCTATAACATCTTCGAGCTTTAAGTCCTCTTCCTCCATATTTTCTTTTAGTATATCATTCATTTTTCTTCTCTCCTTATGATAATTTATGTTTAGGCAGAAAATTTTTCCTTACACTAGTATTATACAACTTTTACCGAATTCTACAACCTAGCCAATATAATTGTTTAGTAAATATAAAAGCTACAGAATAATCTCATTAATCTGTAGCTTTTGTTGTAATATTTTATTTATATTATACTTCCATCTGTATCTATTATAACCTCACTATAGGGTACAATTACTCCGCTATTTAACATTGCTTCTTTAACTGCACTGACTATTCCTCCACAACATGGAACTGTCATTCTTATAACTTTTACACTTTTTACATTGTTGTATCTTAATATTTCTGTAAGTTTTTCTTTGTAATATTCAACGTCATCAAGTTTTGGACATCCTATCATTGTTATATGTCCTTTTATAAAATCTCTATGAAAGTTTGCATACGAATAAGCTGTACAATCTGCTGCTATTAATAAATCTGCATCACTTAAAAACTCTGAATGTGGATTTATTAAATTAAGTTGAATTGGCCATTGAGATAGCTCTGATACAACTTCCTTATTTGAAATCTGTTTTTCTTCTGGTTTAACCTTTTTTATAACTTTTCTTACTATTTTCTTTGCCATAGTTCCAGGACATCCACAAGGTAAGCTTTCATTAGATTTTTCTTCTCTTTCCTTTATTCTTTCTTTAACAGCTTCTTCATTATATTCATCTGCTTCTCTTTCAATTATCTTTATGGCATCCATAGGACAACCAGGAAGACAATCTCCAAGACCATCGCAATACTCATCTTTAATTAATTTTGCTTTTCCATTTATAATTTCAATTGCACCTTCATGACATGCAGTTGCACATATTCCACAGCCATTACATTTGTCTTCATTTATAGATATTATCTTTCTTATCATTGTTTTTCCCCCTTAATCTCTGTATTCCCTTGATTTCATAAGTTTATTATAATAGGATAATAATAATAAATATGTAACCTAAGTTACCAAATCAATAAAGAAACTAAGTTAATTTAAAAATATGGGAGGATTTTATGGATAATTTAATTAACTCTTTAAGTCTATGTTTTTTATTTAATAATTTTGAAAAGGAGCATATATTAAAAACTATAAACAGTATAAATTATAAAATTACAAAATACGAAAAAGGAGAAACCATAGCCATTGAAGGAGACCCTATTCATAGTATTGGACTTGTTTTAAATGGCTGTGTTGAAGTACAAAAAAATTATTCCTCTGGCAAAATAGTTTCCATAAATCGTATAAAAAAAGGCAACGTTTTTGGAGAAGCCATTATTTTTTCTAATAAAAATACATATCCTTCCACAATAGTTGCCTTTGAAAATTCAGAGATTTTCTTTATATCTAAAAAATATATTTTAGCTATGTGTGCTTCAAATACATTGTTTTTAAACAACTTCATGAGATTACTTTCTAATAGAATACTTAAATTAAACAAAATTCTTCGTGATATTTCTTATGAAACCATTAGAGCTAAACTGTGTAACTTTATTTTAAACGAATATAAAATTCAAAAATCCATAAAAATAAAACTTTCATCTTCTAGACAAGAAATGGCTGATTCCTTTGGAATTACACGTCCTTCCCTTTCTCGTGAACTTTCTAATATGAAAAACGATGGACTAATTGACTATGAAAAAAAATCTATCACTATACTTAATCTAGAAGAAATGGAAAATGTACTGTTGAACTCATAAATAAAATTAAGCTTCTCCTAAAAATAACTTAATATCATCTTCTACAGTTCCAATTCCTGCAATACCAAAGTTCTCAACTAAAACTTTAGCTACATTTGGGGATAAGAATGCAGGTAGAGTTGGTCCTAAGTGAATATTTTTTACTCCTAAATGTAATAATGCAAGAAGTACAATTACAGCCTTTTGTTCATACCATGATATATTAAATGAAATTGGAAGTTCATTTATATCTTGAAGTTCAAATACTTCTTTTAATTTTAGTGCTATTACTGCTAATGAATATGAATCATTACATTGTCCAGCATCTAAAACTCTTGGAATTCCACCAATATCCCCTAAATCAAGTTTATTGTATTTGTATTTAGCACATCCAGCTGTTAATATTACTGTGTCCTTTGGAAGAGCCTTTGCAAAATCACTATAGTAATTTCTAGATTTTGCTCTTCCATCACATCCTGCCATTACAAAGAATCTTCTTATTGCTCCAGTTTTTACAGCATCAACTATTTTATCCGCTAATGATAATACTGCATTGTGAGCAAATCCTCCAACTATTTCTCCTTTTTCAATTTCCATTGGAGATGCGCATCTTTTAGCATGTTCAATAATTTCAGAGAAATCTTTAGCTTTTCCATCTTTTCTATCTTCAATATGTTTTAATCCTTCAAATGCAACGGCACCTGTTGTATATACTCTATCCTTGTATGACTCCTTTGGTGGCACTAAACAGTTTGTAGTCATTAATATTGGTCCATTAAAGCTTTTAAATTCTTCATTTTGTTTCCACCAAGCATTTCCGTAGTTCCCTACAAAATGGTCATACTTTTTAAATTCTGGGTAGTAGTTTGCAGCAAGCATTTCACTGTGAGTATATACGTCAACTCCAGTTCCTTCTGTTTGCTTTAATAGTTCTTCCATGTCTTTTAGATCATGTCCACTTATTAAAATAGCAGGATTATTTCTAACTCCTATATTAACTTTTGTTATTTCAGGATTTCCGTAAGTTTCTGTATTAGCCTTATCTAATAATGCCATTACATCTACTCCAAATTTTCCACATTCTAAAACTATTCCTATCATTTCATCCACAGATAATGCATTTCTTGTGGATACTAATGCTTTTTTCATAAATGTGTAGATTTCTTCATTTTCATATCCTAAGTTATAAGCATGATGTGCATAAGCAGCCATACCCTTTATTCCATATGTTAATAACTCTCTTAAAGATCTAACATCTTCATTTTCAGTAGCAAGTATACCTACAGTAGCTGCTTTTGCTTCAAATTCCTCTACGCTTATTCCCTTCCATAATGCACAATCATCTTTTATATCATCTATTTGTACATTATTTTTAACTAACTCATCTTTGATAGAATCTCTTAACCCTATAGCATCTTTTATTCTAGCTATAAAATCTTCTCTACTAAAGTTTGCATTAGTTATTGTTGAAAATAATGCATCCATTATAAATTTATTTACTTCATTATTTTTGATTCCAGCTTCTTCTGCTTTTAAATCATATATTGAAATTCCCTTAACTACATAAATTAATAAATCTTGAAGATTTGCAACATCTGAAGTTTTACCACATACCCCTCTTGAAGTACATCCTTTGCATCCAGCTGTTTCTTGACATTGATAACAAAACATACTCATATTAATATTACCTCCTATATAATAAACAAATTATTTTTTCCTCGTGACATGAGTTTATTATACGGAGTACTTTAAAAGATTTATGTAACTTATGTTACCATTTAAAAATTTATATAAAATTTTTAAAACACTGATTTTCCTTCCTGTGTTAATTTATTAGATATTTCTTTCATTTTATCAAATTTATTTATAATATCTTCAGATAGCTTTTTAGCCTCACTAGCATGATTTAGTGCATCTTTTTTATTATTTTTTTCTATATCATTCATAACAATATGTCCAATACCATGTAGTTTGTCATGTATTTCATCTACTTCATTCCATATTTTTAGAATTTCTTCATTTTTAGGTTTTACGGAATGATAAAAATGTCCAAATCCGCATTTTTGTCCATCTATTTGTAGTGGTTTTATATCCATACTATTAGCCATCTCTTTAAGAGTATCTACCCACTTCCCGTGAGCAATTATTGCATTGTCTAAGTTAGCTATTAAATCTTCATTTGAAATCTTAAAATAGTCAATTTTATTTAACTGTCCTGTGAGCTTAGATAAATCAGAAACATCATTTTCTATTACTTCTAATTCATTTGATATTTCCTTTATTTTGTTTGATTTTTCACCTACCTTCTCTGCTACACTAGCTAAATTTTCAGTATCCTTACTAATAGAACTAACTGTTGCTCCTATTTCCTCACTTACTGCTGTTAATTCCTCCATATTAGACGACATAACTGTAATTTCATCTGTTACTTGTTCTACTAATTCTTTACTTTCCTTAAATGATAATGACATTTTATTTGTGTATTCATTTATTTCATCAATGGACTTTAGAGTATTTTTAACTCCCTCATTACTATTCTTATATCCGTCTTCTATCTTTTTCATAAAATCTACAATGAACTTTAACTGTTCCTTTGTATTTTCTGATAATTTTTTTATTTCTTCGGCTACAACCGCAAAACCCTTTCCATTTTCTCCTGCCCTTGCAGCCTCAATGCTAGCATTTAAAGCTAATAAATTAGTATCTGATGCTGTCTTATCTATACCAGCTACAATTTCACTCATATTTTTAATTATTGATGATAAATTTTCCATACTTTCTGACATAACTTTAGAATTATTAATAATATCTTCATTAGCCATATTCATATTTTTAAGTATCTTATCATTCTCATCTAATGACTTTGAAACCTTTTTGGAATTATCAGCTATTATAGATATAGCATCAGAGTTAGATGCTATTGATGATGCAGACTCATTTATACTTGCACTACACTCTTCCATAGCTGATAATAAATTTTCACTAGAATCTTTTAATATATTTGATATATCTGTTAACTCTTCTGATTGATAATTTAATCTAACATTAAAATTACTTATATAAGTAGTTATATTTAATATACCTTTTATGATTATTTTTACTGATTTTGCTCCATAAAGTATACCCTTTAATATTTTTATAATGCTAGATACATCGGAATTATCTATTTTCTTTTCCTCATTTTCTAATGCTAATTCATCACACTTTTTAAAATGACTTACTATATCTTTTAACTGAGATTTAATCTGTGAACATTTAAACATCTTTTATCCCCCTAATAAATTAATATTTCAAATGAACATATTTAATATTTATTGCTAATTTGTTAAAACTTTATGATTTATTCCAATATGATGCAATTATATACTATATATTACATAACAATCATTATTATTGCAATATTTTTTTAATTATTCTAATTTATTTACAATAAATTCATTACCTTATATACCTTTTTATGTTACAATAAATTACTTTTTATATTACAATCATGTTATAATTTATTCTATACACTAAAAAAAAGGGTGATGATATGAAATACTTTAAAGAAAAAACTTCTAATGTGTTAAAAGAACTAGAAGTAGATTCAGACAAAGGCTTATCTAATTCGGAAGCTAAATCCAGATTAGAAAAATACGGCCCTAATGAATTCACCAAGCAAGAAAAAGGTTCTATTTGGGACGATATTAAAGATGCATTAACAGAACCTATGATGATAATTCTTCTAATAGCTGCTGTTGTAAGTGCTATTATTGGAGAATTTCAAGATGCGATTGGTATTGTTTGTGCTGTAGCTATTGGTATCGCTATTGGTATCGTAACTGAAGGTAAATCTCAAAAGGCAGCAGAAGCTCTATCAAAAATGACAGAAAACATAGAAGTTAAAGTTATGCGTAATGGGAAAATCATTCAAATAAGCAAAAACGATTTAGTTCCTGGAGACATAGTTTTTGTTGAAATGGGTGATATGGTTCCTGCCGATGGTAGACTTATTGAAAGTATTGATTTAAAAGTTAGAGAAGATATGCTAACTGGTGAATCGGAAGATGTTTCTAAAAAAGCAGATATTACTGTTGATATGACTACTATTGAAAGTAAAGGCAAAACTATAGTACAAGACCCAATACCAGCAAAACAAATTAATATGGTATTTGGTGGTACTCTTATTGCTTATGGAAGAGGAAAATTCGTAGTTACAGCTACCGGTGATTCTTCTGAAATGGGTAGAATTGCGAAAAACCTTGATGATGGCGATAATGAAACTCCACTTCAAGTTAAATTAGGTGATTTAGGTTCAAAAATTTCAAAAGTATCTAGTGCCATTGCAGGTATTCTTTTTATAATAATGCTTGTAAAATTAATCATGGCTCATACTCTACATATTGATACATCAGGAATAGTTCCTTTCCTTGATTCTATTGAACCTATAAAAACTGCATTTGTAGTTTGTGTAGCATTAATAGTTGCAGCAGTTCCTGAAGGACTTCCAACAATGATTAATATGACACTTGCTATAACAATGCAAAAAATGGCTAAAATAAATGCCCTTGTAACTAAAAAGGAAGCATGTGAAACAATCGGTTCAGTTAGTGTTATTTGTTCTGATAAAACTGGTACTTTAACACAAAACAGAATGACTGTTGAAAAAGTTTATGTTAACGGTAAATTTGTTGAAAGAAACGAATTAAGCAGAGGTAGCAATTACTTTATAGATAACTGCTTAATCAACTCAACTGCCGATATAGAAAAAAATGATGATGAAGTTAAATATTTAGGAAGCGCAACTGAATGTGCATTACTTTTATACAATGATTCTTATGATTATATAAAAGAAAGAGAAAATAGTAACATAATGCATCAAATTCCTTTTACATCAAAGCGTAAAAGAATGTCTACAATTATAAATGAAGAAAATAATTGTACTGTTTTAACTAAAGGTGCTCCTGAAGTTATTTTAGATTTGTGTGCTTATGAAAACATAAATAATGAAATAGTAAAATTAACTGATGAGAGAAAAAGTGAAATCTTATGTGCAATAGAAAGTCTTCAAAAGAAATTTATGCGTGTACTTGGATTTTCATATAGAAGCATTGAAGCTGAAGTTGCAATGTCAACAGAAGCTGGTGTAATTGAAAATCATTTAGTATTTACAGGATTTGTTGGTATAAAAGATCCTCTAAGACCTGAAGTTTCAGATGCCGTTAGAATAGCAAAAGAAGCTGGGGTTTCAACTAAAATGCTTACTGGTGATAATATAAACACTGCTATTGCAATTGGAGAAGAACTTGGATTATTAGAAAATGGTCTAAGAGCTGTTGAATCAAGTTATATTGATACCCTATCTGATGAAGAATTAAGAGAAGAAATTAAAACAATTGCCATAGTTGCTCGTTCAAAACCAGACACAAAAATGAGAATTGTACAAGCATTACAAAATAATAATGAAGTAGTTGCAGTTACAGGTGATGGTATCAATGATGCCCCTGCCCTTACAAAAGCCGATGTAGGTATTGCAATGGGTATTGCAGGAACTGAAGTTTCTAAAAATGCAGCTGATATTATACTAACAGACGATAGTTTTGGAACAATAGTTAGAGGAATTAAATGGGGTCGTGGAATATATGAAAACTTCCAAAGATTTATTCAATTCCAAATCACAGTTAATATAGTAGCCTTCTTAACTGCTATTTTATCTGTAATATTTGACTTTGAAATGCCTTTTACAACAATACAATTGTTGTGGGTAAATATAATAATGGATGGTCCTCCAGCTCTTTCTTTAGGACTTGAACCTGTCCGTGATATTGTTTTAAAGAGAAAACCTGTAAATAGAAACTCTAGCATAATTACTAAAAATATGCTAATAACTATGATTTTAAACGCTATATATATAACAGCAGTAATAATGATACAAATGGTATTTAATCCACTTGGAGCAGAAGTTCCTCCAGCAGGATTTAAGGGACCAAACGAAATGGAAACTGTTTTATTTGCCCTATTTGCTTTCAACGCATTATTTAATGCATTTAACTGTAGAGAATTTGGTACAAACAGTATATTCCCTTACTTCAAAAACAATAAAGTAGCACTACAAATAATAGGAATTACAGCTGTAGTTCAAATTATTATAACAGAATTATTCTCAGGATTCTTTAACGCTGTTTCATTAAGTCCTATTATGTGGATTAAAGTTATACTAACTTCTTGTTTAGTAATAGTTATAAATGAAGTTATAAAATTAATAATTAGAACAACAAAAAAAGCCTCTTAATCAGGGGCTTTTTTTATTATGGTTTTTTTGAAAAGGATTTTACAATTTTTTGTAGAATTACTAAATTACCATTTTAAAATATAAATTTAAGGAGGACTGCTCATGTCTTTAAAGAAAAATAGTCTTTTGATTTCTATGATTGTAAGTTCATCAGTATTATTTTCATCCTTCTCAGCATTTGCAACAGATACAACATATAAGGTAAAACCAGGTGATACTTTAAGAAAAATAAGTTCAAAGTATCATATGACCTGGAAACGCTTAGCAAAATTAAATAACATAAAAAGTCCATATCTCATATTCCCAGATCAAATACTAAAACTTCAAGAAAACGCACAAATACCAGTACCAGCTCCAGTATGCAAACCAGAACCTAAACAAGCAAAAATAACTCAAAAAGATTTAAATGAACAATTAGTAATGGCAGAACTATGGATGCAAACTTCTGCTGAATATAGAGCTTTATGTTATCAAGCATATAACACTGCTAAAGTTATTGTGGATCAAAATGTATCTTCATTTAAAAAAGGCGATAAGCCCTTAGCATTAATTACAGATTGTGATGAAACAGTTATTGAAAATAGCATATATGATGCTGGATTTATAGATCATAATGATTGTCATAATAATGATAACTGGCCTAAATGGGTTAATGCAGCTGAAGGAAAAGCTATGCCTGGTGCAAAGGAATTTTTAGACTACGCTCACAGTAAAGGCATTGAAATATTTTATGTAACAGGTAGAGATGAAGAGAACTCTTTAGATGGAACAATGAAAAATCTTGAAAAAGTAGGTTTCCCTTGCGTTGATAAATATCATATGCGCTTAAAAACAACTACAGGAAACAAAGAACCTAGAATGCAAGAAATCGAAAAAAAATATAACGTTATAATATATATGGGCGATGATGCAGGTGATTTTCCAGTTGGCTCATATCATAAAGATATGAAAACTCGTAATTCCTTAGTAGATAATCATAAATCTGAATTTGGTTCTAAATTTATAGTTCTTCCGAATCCAACTTATGGTCATTGGGAATCATCTCTTGCTAAAAACTATTGGAAACTAACTCCAGAACAAAAAAATGCTTTAAGAAAAGAACTTATAAAAAGATGGAGAGCAGATTAAGATAAAATAAATAAAAGCCTAAATAAAGGCTTTTATTTATTTTAATTATAACATTTATTGCATTTGGTTATTTCCTTTATTCATTGCAGATTTAGCATTTTCTTCTTTTACTTGTGCAAGTACATTTGCATCATTACTTATTGCTGCTGAAGATGTCATAGCATTATTTGTTACAGAATTATTCATAGATGCATTATTCATGTTTGCCATTGAATTTGTTGCATTAGCAGCTGATTGAGCATTTTGTTGTTTAACTTCTTCTAATGGAGATCCATATGCCATGTTATTCATATTAGGAGCTGCATTAGCAGAAGTTCCTGCCTTTTGAGCTGATTGCTTATTTAATTCTTTAGTTTCTTTTAAATAATCATTATTCATCAGTAAAAATCTCCCTTCTAATCACTTAAAATACTAAATCCTTTTGTCCTGCCATCATGTCTACAATGATATCTTCTCCATTTTTATAAAATGGTATGCTGAAAATAAATTGCAACAATGTCTAAAGAAGTTAATATTTTTATTTTATAAATATTCATCATATTTATGTTTTTCTTTTAATAAATTTACTAAATGTTTAATCTCTTGGTCTCGATTTTTATCCATTACTAAAAGAACATCACCTGCATCTACTATAATCAAATCCTTTATTCCAAAACCTATTATCAATTTTTCTTTACCTAAAACAAAACAGTTTTCACTTTGCTCTAAAAATGTTTTTCCCTTTATACTATTTCCTCTATAATTCTCAGCAAATCTAGCCATAGCTGAAAAACTGCCAATATCATCCCATTGAAACTCACTTTTAATAACGTAAGCTTTTCTAGTCTTTTGCATTATTCCAAAATCTACTGATATACCTTCTATTAAGTCATATTGTCTATTTATAGTTTTTTCTTCTTCATCTGTTCCTATTGTTTTATATACTTCCATTAGACAATTATACATTTCAGGAAGATATTTTTGCATCTCCCTTAAGTATACATCTGCTCTCCACACAAACATCCCGCTATTCCATAAGTAATTACCATCCATGAGAAAATCTTTTGCAATTTCTAAATTAGGTTTTTCTGTAAACCTAGTTACTTTAAATGTAGGAATATTTCCTCTAACTCTATTTCCCATTTGAATATATCCATATCCTGTTTCGGGTCTTGTGGGTTTTATTCCTATTGTTATAAGCCCTCTTCTTCTTTCAGCAATTTCTACAGCTTGTTTTACAGTTTCCACAAATATAGATTCTTGATTTATAAAGTGATCCGATGGAAGCACCACCATTATAGCATCTTTATCTTTTTTCAAAAGTTTAATTGCAGAAAGCCCTATACATGTAGCGGTCTCTTACTTGTGGTTATAGGTCTTTAAGTATTCTTCTAATACCTTATTATTTCTAATAGAAACCATATAAGAACCAAAATGTAAATTTTACTTTTTAATTAAATATACCTGTGATAAACTAATGTAAATCATTGCTTTTAAATTTATAACATATATCTATAACTTTACATTTTCTTTCTTTATCCTCCGAAACAACAATTCTGTCTACTAAATTTTCCAAAATAAACCTATCTAAATCCTTAAAAGATAATATTTCATCTATAAAATTTTTATAATAATTATATATTTCTTGTTCCTGAACTTTAAAATCATTTGATTCAATTTTATTAATTAATTTATTTTTTTTATTTATTATATTTTCTTGTTTCTGCTCAATAATGGTTACTAGCATTGTAAAGTTTCTATAGTTAATAGCCCCATTAAGCTTGTCATTATATATCTTTTGAATTTTTCCATCAAGTTTATCTAGTTGCTTATTTAAACACTCTAGTTTTTTTTCATAATTATTGTCGCCCTTTATTTTTTCTCTTAATAATTCATATACTTCTTCCATATCATTAATTTCCAGGACATGTCTTCTTAAATCATTAAGAATAGCTGTTTTTAAGTATTCTTCTTTTATGGAATGAGCTGTGCATTTCCCTCCACCTCTTTGGCTATTAGTACATTTATAACCTTTAAACTTTGTTCTATAGCTCATACTTCCTTTGCATTCATTACATTTAAGTACACCTGAAAACAAATGCACATTACCGTCTTTGTGCCTAAACTTTTTCCTTCTTTCATTTATAATTTCTTGTACTTTTTTAAAAGTTTTCTTTGAAATTATTCCTTTGAATTCTTTTCCTATAATCCATTGATCTTTTGATGTTATCTTTACTTTTTTGATTTTGTAACTTACCTTTTTCCATCTTCCTTGAACCATAATCCCAGCATATTTAGGATTAGTTAATATATATCTTATGGTGTTCCCACTCCATTTTTTTGATTTACCTTTAGTAGCATTCTTAACATTAGCAGAAGGTGGCTCTATGCCTTTATTGTTTAGATATGTTGCTATTTTCCCCATACCATAACCTTGTATATATAAACTGAATATTTCTCTAACAATATCAGTTGTTTCATCTTCTTTAGGTACAAGCTTTATACTCTTTATTTCTCCTTCATAAGTTGTCTCAAATTTATAACCATATGGAGGTTTACTTGCAATTGAAGAACCTCTAATCATTCTTTGCCTTAATCCATCTCTTGTTCTTTTAGAACAGTCTTTAATATACATTTCATTTAATATGTTTTTAAAAGGTACGATGTCATCAACCTCATTTATTGTATCTACATTGTCTAAAACAGATACAAACCTTACTCCCTTTTCTTTAAAATAATCTTCAAGATAATATCCTGCAACTATATAATTTCTTGCAAACCTAGATAAATCTCTTGTTAAAACCATATTTATTTTTCCACAGTCTATATCTTCTTTCATTTTTATAAAGCTTTTTCTATTAAAGTTTGATCCCGAAAATCCATAATCCTCATATACTTCTTTTAAATTATATATATCTTCTTTACCACTTTTATTCTTTTCCATGATCCATTTTTTAAGTCCCTGAATTTGCGCAGGTATTGATTCGGATTGTTCTTTTTTATCAGTAGATACTCTTGCATATATTGCTACATTCCAAACTTTTTTCATGCAATCACTCCTTTTCTTTTTTTAATTTATTAATATCAGGAGCAATTGCATTAAAATTTTTGTTATTTATTTCTGTATCATAGCTGTTTAGTTTATACTTTAATATATTTTTTATTATCTTTTTTAAATCTTCTTGTCCATAGTGAAAGTTTATTTTTGGCTTATTTTTGGACATAAAAAATCCCCCAGCATATTAGTTATCATTCTATTTATATGCCAAGGGTTTTTTATTTATTTTATATAATTTAAAACATGTTTGTTTATAACTTTTTCTTTAAGTTCTATATTGTCTTGTTTATATCCAACTGCAATTGCATAGTGTGGAACATATCCTTCTGGAATATTTAATTTTTTAACTTCATCATCAAGAGTAAAGAAGAACTTAATAAGACCTATCCAAATAGAACCAAGTCCTAAAGATTCAGCTGCTAAAAGCATATTTTCAATTGCCGCTGAACAATCAACTACAGTGGAACCTGAATTAGAATTTTGATTTCCTGAAACCACTATAACTGTAGGAGCTTCATAAAATATATTTCCTGCGCCCTTTCCAATTTGAACTATTTTATTATCCCCACTACTTATCATTACTTCTTTAGCTTTATTACTAATATGTTCTATTACTTTTTCATTTTGGATAACTGTAAAGTGCCATGATTGACTATTATGAGAACTTGGCGCATGCATACCTGCATCTAAAATTTCCTGTAATTGTTTATCTGATATTTGTTCTTTTTTATAGCTTCTTATACTTCTTCTACTTTTGATAGTTTCAATAACAACATTACTCATTTGTTGAATTCACCTCCTAAAATTTTACACAATATATATTCTATCATATATTCTATAACATTACATTTTGTGGGCTTCCATCTAACCATTTTTCTATATTTTTAAATACTATTTCACATCTTCTATACATAGCTTCTTCTGTTGCAAATGCAATATGTGGAGTTACAACAACATTAGGTGCATTAAATAATGGATGCTCCTTTGAAATTGGTGGTTCTATTTCAAACACATCAATTCCTGCCCCTTTAATTTTGCCTTTTTTAAGCGCTTCAGCTAAGGCACTATTATCCACAACAGGCCCTCTTGCTGTATTTATTAATATTGATGATGATTTCATAAGTTCTATTTTTTCTTTACTTATAAGTCCTTTTGTTTCATCATTTAGTGGTACATGTAATGAAACTATATCACTTTTAGATAATAATTCATCTAAAGATACATATTTAAATCCTGTATCTATAGCTTCTTTTCTTTCACTTCTGCTATAAGCTAGTACATTACATCCGAATGCTTTTGCAATTTGTCCTACTCTTATTCCAATAGCACCTGTTCCAACAATTCCTATAGTTTTTCCTAAAATTTCGTTTTGAGAAAATCCATTTCTTGTTTTTCCTTCTCTTGTAGCTTTATCTAATGGCACTATATTTCTAAGGACAGAAAATATAAGTCCATAAGTAAGTTCTGCTACAGAAGAAGTGCTATATCCAGCGGCATTACATACCATAACTTGTTTTTCTGTACATGCTTTTGTATCCACATGATCAATTCCAGTAAATGCAACAGAAATCATTTTTAATTTGTCATCTGATTTTATTACTTCTCCTTCTAAAGGCATATTTGCAAGAACTAAAACTTCTGCATCTTTAGCTCTTTCCATAAGAACTTTTTTATCTTGTACTTTATCTTCAAATAATATAACTTCATGCCCTTTATCAATAATTGGCTTTGCTATAGAATAAACTTCTTCTTTAGGTAATCCTAATGGTTCTAATACTGATATACGCATATTATATACCCCCTAAATTTATATGTTTTAGCTTCATATTATAAGTTTAATATATATTAAATCTATATTCCACATTAGTAACGGTTTTTATAAAATTTATGTATATATTACCTTTAATTTCTTAATAATTTTACATAACGCCTTATTTGTAATGTATGACCTATGTTGTTTATTAAGAGGTCTCTTTATTAGCAGGTTCAATGAAAATATTTTTGCAATTTATATCAGGTAGTTCCCCTTTTATTTTATCTATATAATCTTTATTTGTAACAATAAAAGTATTTTCTTTCTCTACAACTGGGCTAATTCTATCTACAGTATTTCTTAAAAAACTTTTTTCATTTATAACTTTTAAAAACTGTTTAGGACTTTTTTCACGAGATAATGGATAAAGTCTTGTCCCTTTTCCACCGGCTAAAATTAGTGCATATATCACCTTAGCACACTCCAACTTCAATTGTTTATACTCTATATTATGTAAGTTTTAGCCTTTCGTGACGAAATTTTAACATAAAAGAAAGGCTTCTTGATATATTATCAAGAAACCTTTCTTTTCTATTAAATTTACATTAATTATACTACATCAACTATACGATTTATAAGAACTACATTCTTTCAACGATCATAGCAGTTCCCATTCCACCGCCTATGCAAAGTGTAGCAAGACCTTTTTTAGCATCTCTCTTTTCCATTTCATATAATAATGTAACTAAGATTCTAGCTCCTGAGCATCCTACTGGGTGACCAAGTGCAATAGCTCCACCGTTAACATTTACGATATCCATGTTGAATCCTAAATCTCTAGCAACTGCTAAACTTTGAGATGCGAATGCTTCGTTAGCTTCTATTAAGTCTAAGTCTTTAACTTCTAAGTTAGCTCTTTCAAGTGCAACTTTTGTAGCACCAACTGGTCCATATCCCATGTATGCAGGATCTAATCCTTTTGAACCATAAGATACTATTTTAGCTAATGGTTTAATTCCTAATTCGTTAGCTTTTTCTTCGCTCATTACAACTAATGCAGCAGCTCCATCATTGATACCTGAAGCGTTTCCTGCTGTAACTGTACCGCCATCTTTCTTAAATGCAGGCTTTAATTTTCTTAATCCTTCTATGTCAGCACCGAATCTTGGGTGTTCATCTGTATCAAATACAACTTCACCTTTTTTAGTTTTTATAACAACTGGAACTATTTCATCCTTAAATCTTCCTGATTTTATAGCTTTTTCAGCTTTATTTTGAGAAGCAAGTGCAAATTGGTCTTGATCTTCTCTAGATATATTCCATTTTGCAGCTATATTTTCTGCTGTCATTCCCATATGGTAATTGTTAAATGATTCCCAAAGACCATCTTTAACCATAGCATCAACTATTTTACCATCGAACATTCTTTGTCCCCATCTAGCACCTGGTACAACATATGGTGCAGCAGACATGTTTTCCATACCACCTGCAACTACGATATCAGCATCTCCTGCTTTTATCATTTGTGCTGCTAATGATACTGCTCTTAATCCTGATCCACAAACTTTGTTTAATGTAAATGCTGGTATTTCAACAGGAATTCCTGCTTTTACAGCTGCTTGTCTTCCTGGGCTTTGTCCTAGACCTGCTTGAATAACATTTCCCATTATTGTTTCATCTATCATTTCTGGTTTGATTCCAGCTCTTTTAATAGCTTCTTTAATAACGATTGCGCCTAATTCAACAGCTGGTACATTTTTTAAAGTTCCACCGAATTTACCTACGGCTGTTCTTACTGCACTTGCAATAACTACATTTTTCATGATATCTCCTCCATTAATCCCCTTATTTTTTTGTTTTTCATTTTACTACTAATTAATAATATATATTCATAAGATTATTTTGAATAATCAAAGAATCCTTTGCCAGATTTTCTTCCAAGATATCCAGCTCTAACATATTTTCTAAGTAATGTATGAGCTCTATATTTTGAATCCCCAGTTTCTTTATATAATACGTCCATTATAGCAAGACAAACATCTAGTCCTATAAGATCTCCTAATGCTAAAGGTCCCATTGGGTGATTTGCACCAAGTTTCATAGCTGTATCTATATCTTCTGCTGATGCAATTCCTTCTGCATATATTCCAACAGCTTCATTAATCATTGGAATTAATATCTTATTTACAACAAATCCAGGAGCTTCTGCAACTTCTACTGGTTCTTTTCCTATTTCAATTGATATTTGTTTAACAGCATCAAAAGTTTCTTGAGATGTTGCCATTCCTCTTATAACTTCTACAAGCTTCATTACTGGAGCTGGATTAAAGAAATGCATTCCAATAACTTTTTCAGGTCTATTTGTTGCTGATGCAACTTCTGTTATTGAAAGTGAAGATGTATTTGAAGCTAAGATTGTTTCTGCCTTACATATCTTATCTAAGTCTCCAAATATTTGCTTCTTAATTTCCATGTTTTCTATTGCTGCTTCTACAACTAAGTCACAATCAGCTGCCATATTAAGGTCAACTGTTCCAGTTATATTAGCAAGGATTTCGTTTTTCTTATCTTCTTCCATCTTCCCTTTTTTAACTAATCTTGAAAGGTTTTTGTCTATTCCTTTAAGTCCTCTTTCTACGAATTCATCTTTGATGTCTCTTAAAACAACTTTATGTCCTTTTACAGCAAATGCTTGAGCAATTCCTGATCCCATTGTTCCAGCACCTAGAACACATATTTTCATTGAAATTCCCTCCTTATAGTTCGATGTATTGTTAATTTTTTAACTTTAATAGTTAAAAAAAATCTTGCACCTACAAAAGTATCCACTATATATAGTCTACTAATGTAACAACGTTTTTTCTCAACCGTGGTTACTTACTTGTTGTTTACATTTATTATTATACATCAAATTGATAGAATATTTCAAACTCTTTTTTCCATGTTTTTCAGAATTTATTGTTAAATATATATCATTTACACTGTTTTTTATAGTGAAACTACTATTTTTTATATTTTTGTTTTTTTATTTTATTTTTAACAAATTTATTCTTTTATTCCTTTATTTTATGTTAAAGAAGACCTAAATTAATAGGCCTTCTCGTACTTTTACTTACCTTCCCAACCTTTAGATACATTAATAGCTTTATGCCATCCTTTAATGAATTTTTCTCTTTTCTCCTTTTCCATTAAAGGCTCAAAAGTTCTAGCTATCTTACAGTTAACCGCTATATCTTCGCTATCTTTCCAGTAGCCTACAGCAAGTCCTGCAAGATAAGCAGCTCCTAATGCCGTTGTCTCTATGATTTCGGGTCTTTGTACATTTACATTTAATATATCTGATTGAAATTGCATTAAAAAGTTGTTAGCACAAGCTCCACCGTCTACCTTTAGAGCTTTTAGTTCTACCCCTGAATCTTCTTCCATAGCCTTTAAAACATCATAAGTTTGATATGCCATAGACTCTAATGCCGCTCTAATTATATGTTCCTTCTTGGCACCTCTAGTAATTCCCACCATAGTTCCTCTTGCATATGCGTCCCAATAAGGCGCTCCAAGTCCAACAAATGCCGGAACTAAATATACTCCATTAGAATCCTCAACTGCACTTGCATATTCTTCTGATTCAGCCGCTGTTTTTATCATTCTAAATTCATCACGTAACCACTGAATTACTGCTCCACCTATAAATACACTTCCTTCAAGAGCATATTGTACTTTTTCCCCTCTTGAAGCTGCTATTGTTGTAAGAAGTCCATTTTTTGATTTTACAGCTTTATCTCCAGTATTCATTAATAAGAAACAGCCAGTTCCATAGGTATTTTTAGCCATACCTTCTTTAAAACACATTTGCCCAAATAAAGCCGCTTGCTGATCTCCAGCATCTCCTGATATTGGTATAAGTCCGCCGATTACTGATGGGTGAGTTTTTCCGTAAACCTCACTTGAAGATTTAACTTTAGGTAACATTGATATTGGTATATCTAGTTTTTCTAATATCTCTTCATCCCATTTTAATTCATGAATATTATATAGCATAGTTCTTGAAGCATTTGTGTAATCAGTTACATGAACTCTTCCCTTGGTTAAATTCCATATTAACCATGTGTCTACATTTCCAAACATTAAGTCTCCTCTTTCAGCTAATCTTCTTGCATCAGGTACATTATCTAAAATCCATTTTATTTTAGTTGCTGAAAAATAAGCATCTAAAATTAGCCCCGTTTTTTCCTCTATTATCTTATCGAACCCTTCTTTTTTTAACTCATCACAATACTCAGCCGTTCTTCTACATTGCCAAACTATAGCATTATAAACAGGTCTACCATTTTTCTTATTCCAAACAACAGTAGTTTCCCTTTGATTTGTTATTCCTATAGAACAAATATCACCAACTTCTAGTCCAGCTTTATTTAAAGCTTCTTGCGCAACCCCTAGTTGTGTTCCCCATATTTCCATAGGATCATGTTCAACCCAACCAGGTTTTGGATATATTTGTGCAAACTCTCTTTGTGCTACGGATACCATTTCTCCAGCTCTATTAAAGATAATACATCTTGAACTTGTTGTGCCTTGATCTAATGCCATTATATACTTTCCATTAACGTCTAAATCACTTATGTCTGTACTTTCTACTTGCTCATAATGATCTTGATTTATAATATCTCTAAAACGCTTAAAAATTTTTAACATATGCAATTAAAATATAGCCGCAAATAATAATGCGCCTATTATTCCTCCTATTATTGGTCCAACTACAGGTATCCAAGAATATTCCCAATCTGAATCTCCTTTTCCTGCAATAGGTAATATAGCATGTGCTATACGAGGTCCTAAGTCTCTGGCTGGATTAATAGCATACCCTGTTGGTCCACCTAGAGCAAGACCTATGACTAAAATTACAAGACCTACCGAATAGGTTCCAATTCCCGGTGCTTGTTCAACTGTTGATAATCCTAATATTGCAAATACAAGTACAAATGTTCCTATAATTTCTGTTACAAGGTTTGCAGCACTATTTCTAATTGCTGGTGCTGTAGCAAATACTCCAAGTTTTACTGCTGGATCTTCAGTTTCAGCCCAATGTGGTAAGTAAGCAATCCATACTATCGCAGCTCCTAACATTGCACCCAACATTTGTGCAATTATATATCCTGGTACCATACTCCAAGTTATTCCACCAAAACCTATGGCAGCAAATGCTATTGTTACTGCTGGATTAAAGTGAGCCCCACTTATTGCTCCAAAGATAAGTGCTGGAATAGCAACTGCTATTGCCCAAGATGTTGTTACAACTATCCATCCTCCATTTTGTCCTTTACTCTTATTGAGTGATACACATGCAACTACACCATCACCTAACATGATAAGCAACATTGTCCCTAAAAACTCTGCCATCATTCTAGACATACGCTTTCCCCCTTAACTAAATAAAATTTTCGCTACAGTTATATCTATGACTTTTTTATCTTATTTATTACACATAATCTTTAAATAAACTAATATAACTTTTTATAAATAAAAAAACTATAACTTAAATTGGAAAAACCAATAAGTTATAGTTTAAATTTGTAGCATATATATAATTTCCTTATAATTATATATATGTCTTATCTTATTTTTCTTATTACATCATACTTTTCATCAACACTTTCGATAAATCCTTCTATTGGTGTATTAAGATTTTCAAAACTTTTTGCTTTTATGAATTCCTTCTTCAAATTATCCGCTAATTCCTTAGGCATTTTTTTATTAACCGCAATTGCATCCTTTGGAATATTATCACTTTTAGCAAGTATAACTAAATCCTCTACTGGCACACCTTCTTTTCTAGCATTATCTAAGGCCTCGTCATATGTAGCACCAGCATCCACTTCGCCATTTAGTATAGCATTTATAACATTATCATGACTTCCTAAGAAATATGATTTTTTAAATATCCTATCTGGATTTAAATTATTTAATTTTAAAATATGCTTTGCATATATACAACCTGATGCACTATTTTCATCTACATATGCAAATGTTTTATTTTTAAGGTCAGATAATTTTTTAATAACACTATCTTTTCTTGCTATTATATATCCATTATAATAATCCTTGCCATTTATCTTAGGGGTAACAATAGGAATAACCCCTGCTTTTTCGTGAGCATTTACATAGGCAAATGGTGAAAACCAACCAACATCTATTATATCTTCTTTTATATTGTCACTTAAAGCATCGTAATTTTTTACTATTATAGTTCTAGCTTTATATCCCATGGATTTACACACATTTTCTAATATAGGTACATACATTTTCTTAATATTTTTAGGTGCAGTGAATGGGTTTACTCCAAATATGATTTCATTTTCCATTTTAAATTTAGATGAAACCTTTTGTAATTTTTCGGAAATATCTATTAATTCGTCAAAGGCCTTTATCATTAATTCATTTTTTTCTTTTACATACCCAACCTCTTCCATAGAATCATAAGCTAGCTTATGGGTATCTTCTACTGCGTTTGCAACTTCTTCTACGGCTACTTCTACCTCGGTAACATTTCTTATTCCTTCTTCTGATTCTTTCTCCAGTTTTTCTATAGAATCTTCTATACTTTCTACAACTATTTTTATTTTTTCTATTACCTTTGTAGATTTAGTCATTACCTCTTCTACTTTATCAAGTTTATCATTACATTTGTCCATAGCATCATTAGAATTTTCAATTTTACCAGATATATCTTGAACTATATCCTCTATTTTGCCTATAGCATCTTGAGTTTGTTCCGACAACTTTTTTATTTCATTAGCTACTATTGCAAACCCTCTACCAGCTTCTCCAGCTCTAGCCGCTTCTATAGCTGCATTTAAAGATAATAAATTTGTTTGTACTGAAATTTGTTTTATATAATCTACTATTGAATATATATTATTTGATGATTCCATTAGTTCTTCATTTCTGCTAGATGCGCTACTTATTTCAATATTAAGCTCTTCTAAAAACACACCTATGCTTTCTATTATGTTTCTGTTGTCATTTAACATCTTAACAGACTCAAGAGAATATCCTCTAATTTTAACTATATTATCATTTAAATTCTTAGAAAAATTTACAAATTGATTTATGCTAGCATTTATTTCTTCTGAACTAGCAGCATTCTGCTGGCAATAATTTTCAACTTTATAGGACATGTCATATATACTTTTAAAAGCATTAATGTTATTTTGCGCAGTCCATAATAATTGTTGAGAATTAAATGCAATATCTTCTGAAGCAGTTAGTATAGATTCCTTTATTTTATTATCTTGTTTCTCCTTAGACTCATTATTTTTTATATCGTATTTGTTTAAATGTTTGTCCAATTTTACATCATTAAAATTAAATGTTCTTTTTGCAAAATATAAAATTAATATATTTACTATAGCGATAATAACTCCATTTATCTTTATGTTAGGAATAAGATAATATAAGGCTATATTTATAATCGCTGAAATAATCATAAAACAAAAAAAGTCTTTGTGTCTTTTCATAAGTTATTCTCCTTTAACAAACTAAAGACAAACCCCCCATATAGAGATTTGCCTTTAGTAGAATATATTGATTTAACTTATTATTTTTCCCATCCTTTAGATCTTTCAACAGCTTTGTGCCATCCGTTAATTAATTCTATTCTCTTAATATCTTCCATCTTAGGTGAGAATGTTTGAGATGGTTTTATACTTCTAGATAAATCTTCAACGTCTTTCCAGAATCCTACTGCAAGACCTGCAAGATAAGCAGCTCCTAAAGCAGTTGTTTCTATAACTTCTGGTCTTACAACTGGTTTATCTAACATATCAGCTTGGAATTGCATTAAGAAGTTGTTTGCACAAGCTCCTCCATCCACTTTTAATGTTTTTAAGCTTGTTCCAGCATCTTCTTCCATAGCTTTTAATACATCTAGAGTTTGATATGCCATAGATTCAAGAGCCGCTCTTATGAAGTGCTCTTTCTTAGCTCCTCTAGTAAGCCCAACTATAGTTCCTCTTGCATAAGCATCCCAGTATGGTGCTCCAAGTCCAACGAATGCTGGTACTAGGTATACTCCATTAGAATCTTCTACATCTAATGCATATCTTTCTGTTTCAGATGCTTTTCTGATCATTCTTAATTCATCACGTAACCATTGAACTACAGCTCCACCAATGAATATACTTCCTTCTAATGCATATTCAATTTTTCCTGCATATGATGCAGCCATTGTTGTAAGAAGTCCGTTTTGAGATTCAACAGCTTTGTCTCCAGTGTTCATTAATAAGAAACAACCTGTTCCATAAGTATTTTTAGCCATACCTTCTTTGCAGCAAAGTTGTCCAAATAATGCTGCTTGTTGGTCTCCTGCGTCTCCTGATATTGGAACTGGTGCTCCGAATATTAATTCATCAGCATTTCCGTAAACGCAGCTTGAAGGTTTAACTTCTGGAAGCATTGATTTAGGAATATTTAATTCTTCTAATATTTCATCATCCCATTTTAATTCATGTATATTATATAACATTGTTCTTGAAGCATTTGTGTGGTCAGTTACATGAACTTTTCCTTTAGTTAAGTTCCAAATTAACCATGTATCTATATTACCAAAAATTAATTCGCCTTTTTCAGCTTGTTCTCTAGCTCCTGGAACATTATCTAATATCCATTTTATTTTTGTTCCTGAGAAGTAAGCATCTAGAATTAATCCTGTTTTTTCCTTTACTTTCTTATCGAATCCTTTTTCTCTTAGTGTATCACAATATTCAGCTGTTCTTCTACATTGCCAAACTATAGCATTGTAAACTGGAACACCTGTAATTTTGTTCCAAACTACTGTAGTTTCTCTTTGATTTGTAATACCTATACCAGCAAGGTCTGTTCCATAAAGTCCAGCTCCTGCTAAAGCTTCTCTAGCAACACCTGCTTGAGTTCCCCAAATTTCCATTGGATCATGTTCAACCCAACCTGCTTTTGGATATATTTGTTTAAATTCTTTTTGTGATACTGATACTATTTCACCTTGTTTGTTGAATATAATACATCTTGAACTTGTTGTGCCTTGGTCTAACGCCATTATATATTGTTGCTTTTCCATTAAATATTCCTCCCCTTCTCCATCTCTCAAAGGTATAAATAATTTATTTTTCATTAAATTTATATTTGAACTATAAATTTAAAGATTTAACAATTAGATACTTGAATCAGTCTTACTAAAATCATTACAAACTTTTATTGACAAACTTACTAATAATTAATAACTATTAAAATTAATTTTCAATTATTCCTACTACTTTATTGAAACTTTTCTAATTATTAAACTGGAAATACCATTGTGAATACGAATGCTCCAATTAATCCACCTATTATTGGTCCAACTACAGGTATCCAAGAATATCCCCAATCTGAACCGCCTTTTCCTGCGATAGGTAATATAGCATGTGCTATACGAGGTCCTAAGTCTCTGGCTGGGTTGATTGCATATCCTGTTGGTCCACCTAATGCAAGACCTATAACTAATATTACTAATCCTACTGAATAAACTCCAATTCCTGGTGCTTGATCAACTCTTGATAATCCCATAATTGTAAATACAAGTACAAATGTTCCTATAATTTCTGTTACAAGGTTTGCAGCACTGTTTCTAATTGCTGGTGCTGTAGCAAATACTCCAAGTTTTACTGCTGGGTCTTCAGTTTCAGCCCAATGTGGTAAGTAAGCAATCCATACAATTGCAGCTCCTAGCATTGCACCTAACATTTGAGCTATGATATATGATGGAACCATTGCCCAAGTTATTCCTCCAAAGTTTGTTGCAGCAAATGCTATTGTTACTGCTGGGTTAAAATGAGCTCCACTTATTGCTCCAAAGATAAGTGCTGGAACAGCAACTGCTATTGCCCAAGATGTTGTTACAACTATCCATCCTCCATTTTGTCCTTTACTCTTATTAAGTGATACGCATGCAACTACACCATCACCTAACATGATAAGTAACATAGTTCCTAAAAATTCTGCCATAAATCTAGACATAAGTTCATCCCCCTTATATATTTTTTATTATCAACTCACATTAAATAATGTGATTTAATAAACTTTGTTAATTCTGGCATATTATGTTTTGAAAACGTTTGTATACTTGCTTTTTATAAAAGGAGAATAAAGAGCCATTATTAATAGATGAGGTGTTCATCCCTCTTATTAATAATGGCTCTCTCTATTCTCCGCCAGATTTATTATACTTCTTTTCTCTCCACTAATTTCTACAAAATACGTTTTTTACATTTATCTTAATTATATTTTACTATATGTTCTTTGCTTTTGCAACAGTTAATTTGCTTTTGCAACACTTTTTGTAGCTATTATATTAACGCCTGTTCCTGCTATGTCCTTTACAACTATATCGCCAACTTTTACAGGTGCAGGTACAACAACTCCTCTAAGCTCTTCTACGCATTTGAAGATTGCATTTTTAGGAATATCAGCTTCAGTTTTTACAGAAACTGCTGCTATTTCTCCATCTTTAACTTTTACAGAAGATGTAACTATTCTTGTAGGATTAGTACATTCTTTTTCTGCATAAGTTTTTCCTCTTAAACAAGTGTTTCCTTTTACATCAACAACTTTTCCATCTTCTAAAGTAACTTCTAATAAGCAACCCATAGGGCATCCTATACATGTTAATTCTCTCATTTCACTCATGATATCCTACTCTCCTTCCACCTTAACAGTAATTTTCTTACAATTAGGATGCTTATCAAATAAAGCTTTTGTAAGTTTTACTGTTTCCATTTCACCTGGAGCAATAATTCTCTTCTTAATATGCATTTCTCTAACATCATCAAAGTATACAGAAACGTAACTATCTGTGTATACATCTCCAACTCTGAATCTTACATCTACTAATTTTTCTATATTTTCAGGATTTATAGTTTTTGGCACTGTGTATCTTGCACCTTCAGTTGCAACTAATTCAATTCCATTTCCTTCAAATTTCTTACCACTTAAATATTTAGCAGCATTTTTACCAGCATTAATACTTTCTTCTGTAACGAAGTCAACTAAGTCATGAACGTGTAGCACGTTTCCACATGCGAATACTCCTTCAATGTTAGTTTGAAGACTTTCGTTAACTAATGGTCCTGATGTAACAGGTGATAGGTCTACATCAGCTTTTGTAGATAACTCGTTTTCTGGTATAAGACCAACTGATAATAATAAAGTATCACATGGGATATATTCTTCAGTTTCTTTTATAGGTCTTCTGTTTTCGTCTACTTGAGCTATGCTAACTCCTTCTAATCTATCTTTACCTTTTATGTTAGTTACAGTATGAGCTAATTTTAGTGGTATTCCAAAGTCATCTAAGCATTGAACGATGTTTCTCTTAAGACCACCTGAGTATGGCATAAGTTCAACAACTGCTTTAACTTTAGCACCTTCTAAAGTCATTCTTCTTGCCATTATAAGACCGATATCTCCTGATCCTAAGATAACAACTTCTTTTCCTGGCATGAATCCATCTATGTTAACAAATTTTTGAGCTGCACCAGCTGAGTATATACCAGCACATCTGCTTCCTGGTATGTTTATTGCTCCTCTTGGTCTTTCACGACAACCCATAGCTAAGATTATAGCTTTAGCTTTTATTTCTATTAATCCGTCTTCTTCATTAACTGCTGTTATAACTTTATCTTTGCTTACATCTATAACCATAGTGTTTAATTTGTATGGTATTTCCATTTCTTTTACTTTATCAGCAAATCTTTGAGCATATTCTGGACCTGTAAGTTCTTCTTTAAAAGTGTGTAATCCGAATCCATTATGGATACATTGATTTAATATTCCTCCAAGACAAGTATCTCTTTCTAAGATTAAGATATCTTGAACGCCCTCTTCTCTTGCTCCTATAGCAGCTGCAAGACCGGCAGGACCACCACCTATAATTACTACATCATGTTCTCTCATTTTTCAATCCCCCAAACTTTATAAATATGTTTTATGAGTTATTTGTAACATTAGATTTCTTTGTCCTCTCCAATTAATAAGTTTGATTTTCCACCAAACTTAGTTACTTCTGTTTCTGGTATACCTAGTTCTTTTGATAGAAGTGCAACTATTTTTGTAGAACAGAATCCTGATTGACATTTACCCATGCCAGCTCTTGTTCTTCTCTTAATTCCATCTAAGTCTTTAGCTCCTAGTGGTCTTCTGATAGCATTTAATATTTCACCTTCAGTAACAGTTTCACATCTACATACTATCTTTCCATAGCTTGGGTCTTTAGCTATAAGTTCTTTTCTTTCTTCGTTTGTCATTTCTCTGAATTTAGGAATACCTTCTCTAATTGGGTTAAACTTATCGTTTTTAGCTGGTGATAATTTTTCTACAACTATACCTTCAACCATTTCAGCTATTGCTGGAGCACTTGAAAGTCCTGGTGATTCAATACCAGCTACATTTATAAAGCCTGGAACGTCTTCAGCTTCTCCTATGATAAAATCGTTTACTGTATCATGTGATCTTAGTCCTGAGAATGAAGTAATAACTTGTCTCATAGGAATTTGTTTGAATGTCTTTTTAGCTCTATTTAAGATATCATCTATTCCTTCTTGAGTTGTATCTACATCAGTCTTGTCCTCTACGTCAACTGCGTTTGGTCCTATAAGTAAGTTTCCATCTACAGTTGGAGTTACAAGTACCCCTTTACCCATTTTAGTTGGTAATTGGAATAATGTTTTTGTTGCCATTGCTCCTGCAGTTTTATCAAATAGGCAGTATTCACCTTTTCTTGCTATGATTTCGATTTTGTTTTTGCTAACCATATTATTTAAATCATCTGAGAATAATCCAGCAGCATTGATTACTAAGTTAGTTTCAACATTTCCCTTGCTTGTTTCAAGTGTGAAACCATTTTCTTTTTTAACTACATTTTTAACTTCTGTTTCAAATTTAAATTCTACTCCATTAGTGTATGCGTTTTCAGCCATTGCTATAGTCATTTCGTAAGGACATACGATTCCACCAGTTGGAACATATAAAGCTCCTACTACATCATCATTTACGTTTGGTTCCATTTCTAAAATTCTTTCTTTTCCTATGATTTCAAGGTTTGGAACTCCATTTTTTTGTCCTTTTTCAAGTAACTTTTGTAGTCCTTCTTTTTCTGATTCATCAAAGCATAATACCAATGAACCATTTCTTTTAAATGGGAAATCAAGTTCTTCAACTAGCTTGTCAAACATTTCATTTCCTCTAACATTTAATTTAGCTTTTAATGTACCTGGTGTTGCATCATGTCCACCATGAACTATACCACTATTCGCCTTTGAAGTACCTGTTGCTACGTCTGGTCCTTTTTCTAGAACACATACTTTTAAATTGTACTTAGATAATTCTCTTGCAATGCTGCAGCCTATAACACCTGCACCAACAATTGTAACATCAAACATATTATACCTCCTCCTCTAAACAAAAAAGCCGTAATTTAAAGGTTTACTATATATCAATAGCAAGTACTACTATTAATTATAAAGTATTACCCTAAAATTACGGCTCTCTGAACTGTGCCTTTTTCGTATTATTTTTTATACCTTTATTATAGCATCTAAGCATATTTTGTCAACTTAAATATTTTATTTATCATATTTTTTGCAAATTTCATAATATTTTGTAAATTGTGGTTACATATGCCATATAATTTCTTTACTGGTTGATACTCCCAACGCACCAGCCTTTAAGCTTTCTATTACATCTTCCTTGTCATTTATTAGTCCTCCAGCTATTACAGGTACTTTCACCTGACTTTTAACTTGTTTTATGATCTTAGGCATTACCCCTGGTAGAATTTCCATAGCATTAGGTCTAATTGAATTAATAGATGTAATTCCTGTTTCTAAAGATAAATTATCAATTATAAACAATCTTTGAATTGTAAAAAGCTCTAATTCTTTGGCGATTTTTGTCAAACTTGATTTCGTTGTGATTATACCGTCCGGTTTTACCTTTTCTTGTATATGGTGTAAGGCATACTTGTCTCTAGCAAAGCCTTCCATAAGGTCAATATGTACATATATGCTTTTCCCAGATGCCTTAACCTTTTCTACAAGCTCTTTAATATTACATATATTCCCCTTTAGTAAGAAAATAACTTCACATGGAGATTTTATAGCCCGATCCAACTTATTCAAATCTTTAACAGCAGCAATTATAGGATTTAAACTTAACTTGTCATAAAATTGGTTTCTCATAATTCGTCACTCTCCATCTATTAATTTAAAATAAAATCATATATATATCTGTGATTACCTAACATTTACGTTTATTAGAGCTTGTATAATTTAATTTATATAGCTAACTTCATTCATCTATATATTACAAGATAAATTATATCAATTACAAGAATTTTTCTCAACCTTATTCTTCTTTTTATTGAAAATATAACCAAATCATAAAATTTACTTATTATTTAATTTGCATTATTATATATATGTTTTTATTTATAAAATTATATCTTTTAAAAAAATTTTTACTTGTTTTTACTGTTCGCATAGTATTCCATGCATTTATCATAAAATTCTTGTGATAATTCTTGAGACTCAAATGATCTTTTAGGTATTAAATTAACTTCAAATCCACCTAAAAAGATATAAATGTTATCTTTATCTTCCTTTATGTCCCTTACACTTTTCCAAGTGCGCATTTGATTTTTTATTTCGCTAACTTCTTTTATTCCCTTATTGTATAACTCAAAAGTGCGCTTTCCTAGTATATCTTGTCTCTTTGCTGCTGATCTATTAACTTGCAACTTTATCATATATATAAGAAATAAATCTCCCAATGCACCTATTACCACGGTCATTATAGCAGTACTAATAATAGATTTTTTAAGCATAATCATAACTATTAAAACAGTTATAGGCATGCTTAACATATTTAATATAAAGCTACGAGTAAACTTAGGCATATGCTTTATTAAATACTTGTTATAATTCCAATAATCATTTTTGTTAATATCCACTTCTACGTTCACGTCAATCACTCCTAAATATTGTTAATTATATTATTTTATTATTACTAATATTATTCTATATAGTTTGAAAAATTCCTTTATAAAAATTTTTCGAATAGTCTTTATATAAAAAAAAATGAGTGTAAAGTAATTTAAAATTACAATATACTCATTATTTAAACTTCAATATTTTATGGGTTTTTCTTTATTAACTCTTTATATTACAACTGTTTACAAGTTAAATTTTTCCTTGTATCTTTTATTATTTTATTAAATATAATATATTATATTCTATTCTCTTTCATAAATTTTTCTATTTCATCTACTGTTTTAATTATATCTGATGATAAATTTATGCAACCATCTTCAGTAATTAAAAGATCATCTTCTATTCTTATACCTATTCCTTCTTCTGGTATATATAATCCAGGTTCATCTGTTATTACCATTCCCGGCTTTAATATTATATCTCTATCTCCAACATCATGGGTATCAAGACCTAAGCTATGACTTATACTGTGAAAATAATATTTTGATATCTCATTTTTGTCTTTCATAAGTCCAAGATCTATGCACCCTTCAGCTAATACATCTTTGGCAATTTCATTTAATTTTAAGTATGGAACTCCAGCTTTTGCTTCTTTTATTATTCTTTCATTAGCCCTTAGAACTACATTATAAACTTCTTTTTGTCTTTCAGTGAATTTACCACTTACAGGAAAAGTTCTTGTAATGTCTCCATTGTAATATTGATATTGTGCCCCCAGGTCAAACATTATTAAATCATTATCTCCGCACTTTGAATTGTTCTCTGAATAATGAAGTACAGTGGCATTTTTCCCTGATGCTGCTATGGTTTTAAATGCTTTATCACGAACTCCTTCCGATGTAAGAACATAATCAAAGTATGCTTCTATTTCATATTCCATCATTCCAGGTTTTGCGTGCTTCATCATTTCATATATACCACGTTTTGTAATACCAATTGCTGTTTTTATCTTTTCAATTTCTTCTACAGTTTTTACAGTTCTAAGTTCACTTATCTCATTATATATATTTTTTATAGTAAAGTATGGATATCTTTCTTTTACTTCTTTAGCAAAGTTTTGTGCATATGTATATGATATACCCCACTCTTGACGTTCTAAATCCAAATAAAGTTTATCATATCCATATCTTGAAACTAACTCTCCTATAAAATCATTAAATCCCTTTGTATAATCTATATTCTGAACTCCTGAAATTTCTATAGCTTCATTAACTTTAAGTTTTTCCCCAACCCATCTTGCCATTACTGGATCTTCTTCTTCAATAAATAAAATCTCATTAACATTATTATTTCTCTTTGTCATCACAATAATTATGTTTTCTCTATCTATACCTGTTAAATAATAAAAATTTCTATTAGGTGTAAAAGGATATGTTTCATCTGCTGACTTATATGGCGCTCTTCCTGCGAATATTACCATAATAGAATTATCTTCTAGTTTTTCACTTAATCTTTTTCTATTTTTCATAAAAAATTCTTTGTTCATAATAATCACCCCAATTTAATATTTATACCACATAAAAACACATATTCTTATTATATATGTTTTATAGCACCATATTCTATTATAGGTTATAATAAATATAATTTATACTTTGATTCACATAAAAATCAGGAGGTATTCATTATGAAAATTGATCTAATCATTTCAGCTAGTGATATTAAAGAAGAAAAAATTAAAAATAAGACCGTTGTTGTAATTGATATTTTAAGAGCTACATCTGTTATAGTAACTGCATTAAACAATGGCTGCAATGAAGTAATACCAGTGCTTGAAGTAGAAGATGCAATGAAAATTGTAAAAGATAATAGAAAAAAATACATATTAGGCGGGGAAAGAAACGCATTAAAAATAGAAGGATTTGATTTTTCTAACTCACCTCTAGACTATACAAAGGATGTTGTAAAAGATAAAACATTAGTTATGACAACAACCAACGGAACTAGAGCAATTCACGGTGCTATGAGCGCTAAAAACATTTTAATAGGTGCTATGATAAACGCTAGGTCTATAGCAAATAAAGTTTTAGAACTTGATAATGATTTAATAATTATAAACTCAGGTACAAACGGGGAATTTTCTATAGATGATTTTGTTTGTGCAGGTTACATTATAGACTGCATTTTAAAAAATAGAGATGCTGAATTATCTGATATTGCAATAACAGCTCATTATGTATACTCAGAAAATAAAGATATTCATTCTTTTGTACATAAGGCAAAACATTATAATATATTATCTAACTTAGGACTTAAAGATGATATAAATTATTGTTGCTCAAAGGATATAGTAGATATAGTTCCAGAATTTCATTATCCAAAAATAACAAAATAAAATAACAAAAGTGGTATTCATAAATGAATACCACTCTTTATTTAACGTATTTAAAACAATCTATTTAAATACAAATTATAGTTTAACTACGTTAGCAGCTTGAGGTCCTCTAGCTCCTTCAGTTACTTCGAATTCAACTTTTTGTCCTTCTTCTAAAGTTTTGAATCCTTCTCCTTGGATTGCTGAGAAATGTACGAATACGTCATCTTCTCCTTCTACGGAAATAAATCCGAATCCTTTTTCTGCGTTAAACCATTTAACTATTCCTGTTTTCATTAAAAAATCCTCCTAAAAAAAAATTTCCTTAAAATATATGAACATAGATTTTTGCCTTAAGGCAATGCCAAACATTACGATATACAAAAATCAATGAACAAGCTAGTTTATACTGTCTTTTACAACACCATTATAGCTATCATAAAAAACTAAGCCTTATTAATCTTTTAATTAAGACCAGAAGAACAAATTCTTATAACCTAACTGAATTAAATATATACCCTTTGATTTATAAAACAAGAATATCGGCTTACAACTTAACAATCCATCTTAAACATTGCTAAACTTACCTAAAAGTAAACTTACCTAATCATAGGAGGATTAGTATTAATTTTCAAAGCCCATAATACAGTCAGTCGTCTATTTTAATTAGCAAAAACAAGCTAATATTATAACTTAATATTAATCTTCTTCTTATTTAGCTTATCATATTTTACGTTAAATTAATGGTATCATATATAACTTTTATTGTCAATAAACATATGTATTATTGAATTTAAGCAATTAAGTTATTTATATTATTATGTTTTCCAACTTTTCCTTTAATATTCGTATTTTTTTAGTTTATTTAGAAATATTAATGGTTATATCTTTCCCTCTTTTAATAACTTTATGACATTTTCCATAAATTCAACTCTTCCTCTAACTTCCTCATAATCCATATAATTCTGTCCATATTGATACTTCATACTTTCTAAAAATTCTTTTAATTCTTCTTCTTTTAAAAGTATCATTGTTTCTCTATCTGCCACTATTATTCACCCCTGTTAATTTTATAACTTTATATTATTTATTTAACCCTAATTAATGTCCGTAAAGTTGTTTTTAGATATTTTTTACTTTTTAATTTCCATTTTTCTTTCCAACAATAACATCATAAAGAAATACCATAGCAGAAACTACTAATAATAAATTTATTAATCTTCCTCCTATTTTAAATATAAGTCCGAGAACCCAAAAGAAAACCACTATTGCACCTATCCAATGCAATACTTTCATAAAAATCCCTCCTTAAATAAACCTCTTAAAGTTTAACTCCATTTATTATATTAGAAAAATGAATATTTATTTATATTTTTAATCATGAATAAATACTTCTAATTATCTAATACTATACTTTGTAATATTTATATTATATAACAAGGAGGCATTTTTATGAATAATTCAAATAATAAAAACCATATTTCTGGAGTAAAATGTGTTGTTAACAGCTGTAAATATCACGCTACTGATAACTGTTGTACTGCTAGAGGAATAGAAATAAGATCAAACTGTGATTCACACACTTGTTCTTCAGAACAAACTGACTGTGCAACATTTGAACCTTTAAAGTAACCTCTAAAATAAATGATGCAAGATAATCTAAGACTATCTCGCATCATTTATTGCCCTATATAATACTTTATTTTTATGTATATATTATTATATGTAGATATATTTTCTATATTAAATATATCTTAAAATTTGATTTATGCACTTATCAATATCCGTATTTATTATTTCGTAATCACAATAATTTTTATATAAATCATATCTTTCTTCGTACAATTTATATATTTTACCAACACCATCTTTAAGTAATGGTCTACTTTTAACATCTACATCACTACATATATCTTCTATTGGTCTATTTATAAAAAATATTGTCCCCTTTTCTTTTAATGAATCTATATTTTGTTTCCTTTTAATTGCCCCACCGCCAGTTGATATAACTTTCGGTATACAAGATGAAACTTCTTTTATAGACTTACTTTCTATATCTCTAAAAAATTCTTCTCCATTTTCAAAAATTTCGTTTATGGACTTTCCTGTACTATTAACTATATACTCGTCAACATCACAAAAATCACATTTTAATATTTCTGAAAGTTTTTTTCCTATTGTAGTTTTTCCACAACCAGGCATACCTATTAAAACTATATTTTTAGTTAATTCTTTCATAAAAATATTCCTCTCTAAACTAACTTTGAAATACGTTCATATATACTGTCTATAATATGGTCTTGTATTTTTATGTCATTCCATAATTCTTCTGCTTTTACTGCTTGCCCCACAAGCATGTATAATCCATTTATAGCTTTTATCCCTTGTTCTTTTGCATACTTCATAATTAATGTTTCTTTTGGATTATAAATTAAATCTACTACAGCTTTAAATTTTGATACTTCTTCTTTTGTAAGTGGAGATTTAGAAATCTTCGGATACATTCCGCATGGAGTACAGTTTATTACAACATCTTGGTTTTGTAAGTTTTTTATATCATCATAAGAAATCACTTTAAATTCTTTTAAATCATCTTTTTTGTCACTAACATCCCTAGTTACAAAAGTTATTTCTTTTACCTCATTATCTAATATGTATTGTCTTACAGCTTTAGATGCTCCCCCTGTTCCAAGTATCACTACACTTTTATCCTTTACATCTATATTAAATTTATTTAACATCATTCCAAAACCAAAGTAATCTGTGTTATATCCTTCTGTTTTTCCATTTTTAAAACAAATAGTATTAACAGCACCTATATTTTTAGCTTCTTCTGATATATCATCTAAGTATTTGATTATATCAACTTTATATGGAATTGTTACATTTGCCCCTTTTACCTTAAAAGTTTTAAATCCTGGTATTATACCTGAAACATCATTTTTATCTACTTCAAATAAATGATAGTATCCATCTACTTTTAATTCCTCAAATATTAATGAATGTATCTGCGGTGAAAAACTATGTCCTAACTTTTCACCTATAAGTCCATATAATCCCTTCATATTATATACCCCTATTCTGATATCTTTTTTGCTTGTAAATCTTTGCTTATTTTCATTACATCTTTTAAAAATTCTTCAACTGGTTTTTTAAAATCTTCATTATATATAAGCTTTGAATTTTTCTTTATTACTTCATCTTCTCTATTTGCATTTAATATAGGTATATTGTTTTTCTTTTTGTATTCAGCAACTTTAAGTACAGTTTCCATTCTCTTTTGGAATAATGCAATTAATTCTTTATCTATAGAATCTATATCATCTCTTAATTTTTTTAAATCTTCCACTATAATACCTCCTATTTAAATCAATTCAAGTATTCCCATTGCAGCAACTGCTTCAATTACAGGAATTGCCCTTTGAACTACACAAGGATCGTGTCTTCCTTCTATTTTTATAGTTGTATTTTCTCTAGTTTCAATATTAATTGTACGTTGTTCTTTTGCAATAGATGGTGTTGGTTTAAATGCAGTTCTAAATATTACAGGCATTCCACTTGTAATCCCACCTAGTATACCACCATTATTATTTGTATAAGTTCTTATATTTTCTCCATCCATATAAAATTCATCATTGGCTTCATTTCCTCTCATTTTGGAGATGTTAAATCCAGTTCCGAACTCTACTCCCTTTACAGCCGGTACAGAAAATAATAAACTACTTAATACACTTTCAACAGAACCGAAAAACGGAGAGCCAATACCTGATGGAAGATTTAAAATAGCACACTCTATAACTCCACCAACTGAATTCATATCTTCTTTTGCTTTTAAAATTTCTTCTTGCATAAGTTTGCCCTTTGAATCATCAATAGTTGCAAACTCTTTATTTTTTAAAGTTTTTAAGGTATCTTCTTTTATATCTATAGGATTAAAATATTCTTCTTCAATATTTCCTATGCTTTTTATGTGACTTCCTACTAATATATTATTTTTAGCAAGTACTTGTTTTGCAATAGCTCCAGCAAAAACAATTGGCGCTGTAAGTCTTCCTGAAAAATGTCCGCCTCCCCTATAGTCATTAAATCCATCATACTTTACAAATCCAGTATAATCAGCGTGACCTGGTCTCATAAGATTTTTAGTTTTTTCGTAATCTTTTGAGTGTTTATCAGAATTTCTTATTATTGCACATATTGGAGTACCAGTTGTTTTTCCATTAAATATACCGCTTAATATTTCAAATTCATCTTTTTCAGCTCTAGCTGTAGATAGTTTATTTCTTCCTGGAGCACGTCTTCTCATTTCTTTATTAACTTCATCTAAATCAATTTCTATTCCAGATTGAAGTCCATCTATAGTTATTCCTATTGCTTTTCCATGAGATTCACCAAATATAGAATATTTTATTTTATTTCCCCATACTCCACTCATCTATAATTCCTCCTACCTTCTCGAAATCTTTCCAAAAATCAGGATAAGATTTATTAACAGCCATGCTATTTTGTATTATAACTGGTTCTGTACATTTAATTGACGCTATAGCCATTGCCATTGCTATTCTATGATCATTCCAGCTATCAACAACTCCACCCTTTAACTTATACTTTCCTTTTATAATAAGTCCGTCTTCTAATTCTTTTATATCAGCCCCAATTTTTGAAAGTTCTGTTGCCATAGCTTTTAATCTATCGCATTCTTTAATTCTAAGTCTTTCAGCATTTATAATTTTTGTAGTTCCATGACTTACTGCTCCTAAAACCGCTAAAATAGGAACAAGGTCTGGACATTCTGACGCATCTATTGTTATTCCATGTGTCTTAGATTTTTTAGTCTCTATGTAATCTCTTCCTACCTTAATATTAGCACCCATTTTCTTTACTATATCTATAATAGCTTTATCTCCTTGAAGAGAATCTATATCTAAATCCAATGTTTTAACATTAGAACCAAGTATTCCAGCTACTATAAAAAATGCTCCTTGAGAAAAATCCCCTTGCACTCTATAATCTCTACTTGTACTTTTTTGATTTCCTTTTATAATAAATTCTTTGTAATTGTTATTTTCAATTTCTACTCCAAATTTCTTTAGTGTATCTATTGTTAAATCAACATATCCTTTTGATTCTAATTCAGTAGTTATAATAATTTTAGAATCACCATCTAAAAATGGTAGTGTATACATAAGCCCTGTTATAAATTGTGAACTTACATTTCCCTTAACATGAAATTCACCTGGATTTATCTTTCCATCTACGGTTAATGGTAACTCGTTATTAGATGTTTTATACTTGATTCCTTGATTTTCGAATATATTATAATATACATCAAGAGGTCTTGAGACTAGCTTACCTCTCCCTGTAAATGTCACTTCTTTTTCCGCTCTTAAAGCTATTGGAATTAAAAATCTTAGTGTTGATCCTGATTCTGAACAATCTATAGTATCATTTTCTAATGTTAACTTCTCTTTTCCTATAACTTTTAAAGTACTTCTTTCAGAACCTTTTTTATATTCATTAGTAATGTCCTCAATTTCAATTCCAAGACTTTTCATTCCTCTAATTGTGGCTTTTATATCCTCTGAAAATATTATATTTTCAATATTGCTAACCCCCTCTGAAAGTCCAGCACTTATAATAGCCCTATGTGCTAAACTCTTAGACGGCGGGATATTAATTTCCCCATTTAACTCTGAGGGAATAATTTTTATATTCTCCATAATTTCAGCCCCTTACTTATATAAAGTCACTTACTTTTTCTTTTTTTATTTTGTGTATAAAAGATTTTCCTATTTCATTTAGAATAACTATATTCATAAATTCTCCTTTATTTTTCTTATCTAATGATATAGCATTTAATATACTTTCTTTATCTTCAAGATGTATATCATATTTTAAATTATATTTAGTTAGAATATCTTTTATAAGGTTAGATGTACCTTCTTTAGTCAGCTTCATTTCTTCACTTTTTTTAGTTATAGCATACATTCCAAGTGCAACTGCCTCACCATGAGTATACTTTTCAAAGTTAAAATATTTTTCAATAGCATGACCTATTGTATGACCAAAGTTTAAAAGCATTCTTTCTCCAGTATCTTTTTCATCTCTTTCAACTATTTCTCTTTTTATATTGCAACAAGAATAAATTATATGTTCCATGTTTTCTATAAGTTCTTCATTTGTATTATAATTTAATAAATTATAAAATAGCTGTTTATCTCTTATGCAACCATATTTAATAACTTCCGCCATACCATCATAAAAAAATCTTTCATCTAAAGTCTTTAACATATTAGGATCTATAAAAACAGCTTTAGGATGATAGAAATTTCCCACTAGATTTTTGCCCCTATTTAAATCTACTGCAACTTTTCCACCAATACTGCTATCTATTTGTGCTAAAAGAGAAGTTGGTATTTGAATATATGGTATTCCTCTTAAAAGAGTTGCAGCTGCAAACCCTGTTAAATCTCCAACTACTCCTCCTCCAAGAGCAATTATAAGATCCCCTCTTGTTATATTAAAATCTAATAGTTCATCATATGTGTTAAGTAAAACCTCTACTGATTTACTCTTTTCTCCTGGATTTAAAACTATTTTTTTTACGTTAAATCCTCTGCCTTCTAATTGACTTACTATTTTATCTCCATAAAATTTATCTACATTTTTATCTGTAACAACAGCAACTTTTTTGCCATTATAAATCTCACTTATTTTTTTACCTATGGAAGAAATAAGCCCTTTTTCTATAAGTATAGAATAACTATTTTCTCCAAGACTTATTTTTAGTTCTCTCACTCACACATCGCCTCTCTCTTTTTACATGCAGTATCTAATATTTCACATAAGCCTTTTATATCATCATTGACAATTGCCATTTTTAATTCTTGTATATTATTTTGAAATTCTTCTATTTCATCAATTAAGTTTTTCTTATTTCCTATAAAAAGTTCTGTCCATAACTTAGTATTTATTCTAGCTATTCTTGTTAAATCTCTATAACTATCTCCAGTAAATTTTCCTGTATCTATTCCTAAATTATCACTATTTACTAAAGAAACTGCTATAACATGAGGAAGTTGACTTGTAAATCCTACTACCTTATCATGCAATTCAGGGGTTATCTTTTTTACACTAGAAAACCCTATCTTTTTAACTAGTTGCTCTAAAAATTCAATGTTCTCTTTTTTGTTTCTATCATTGGGAGTTATTATATAGTTTGCATTTTTAAAAATATCCTTTGATGCATATTTAACTCCACTGAATTCCCTTCCTGCCATTGGGTGTCCAAAAACAAAATCCATATCTTCTCTTAAAACTTTGTTTATTTCTTCCACAAAATCGCTTTTAATTCCAGTTACATCTGTAAGAATAGCACCTTTTTTAAAGTATTTTATATTATCCTTTATAAATTCTTTTATAATCTTAGGATAAACACAAATTATTACTAAATCAGACTCCCTTAAAGGAATTCTTGGATCTTTAAATCCTTTATCTATAATTCCTAATTCTTCTCCTAGTTTTAAAGCATTTTCATCTTTATCTATAGCATATATTTTTTTCGGATTAAGCTCTCTTAATGCACAAGCATAAGAACCGCCCATAAGTCCTAAACCAACAATAGTTACATTAAAGTCTATTTCATCCATAATAAATACCCCACTATTAAGCCCCTTATTAGATTTCTTTTCCTACTGCTTTTGCAACCGCTCTTAAATCTTTCATTAATGTATCGAATTTTTCTGGTTTTAGTGATTGACCACCATCACTCTTAGCATTTTTAGGATCATTGTGTACTTCTATCATAAGTCCATCCGCTCCAACTGCAACAGCTGCTTTTGCTAAAGGTTCAACTAACCACCAAAGTCCTCCAGCATGACTTGGATCTACAATTACAGGTAAGTGACTGTATTTCTTTATAACTGGTATAGCACTTAAGTCTAATGTATTTCTTGTATATGTTTCGTATGTTCTTATTCCCCTTTCACAAAGGATAACATTTTCGTTACCACCGGCCATTATATATTCAGCTGACATTAAAAGTTCTTCTATTGTAGCTGCAAGTCCTCTCTTTAAAAGTATTGGTTTGTTTGTCTTACCAAGTTCCTTTAAAAGATCGAAGTTTTGCATATTTCTTGCTCCTACTTGAATTACATCTACATCTTCAACAAACTTATCAACTAAGTTAGGTGACATAATCTCAGTTACTATTGGTAATCCTGTTTCTTTTCTTGCTATTTTTAAAAGTTCTAATCCATCTAATCCCATTCCTTGGAAACTGTATGGTGAAGTTCTTGGTTTGAAAGCTCCGCCTCTTAAGAATGTTGCCCCTGATTTTTTAACATCCTGTGCAAGCTTTACGATTTGTTCTTCACTTTCAACTGAACATGGACCTGCCATTACAGTTAAGTTGTTTCCACCAATAAGAGTATTTTTAACCTTTATTATTGAATCATCTGGATGGAACATTCTATTTGCTTTTTTATAAGGTTCTTGCACTTGCACCACTCTTTCTACATCTTCATTTGCCTGAATTTGATTTGAATCAATATTACTTGTATCCCCAACTAAACCAAGTATACGAAAATTATCCCCCTTTGAATCATTAATTCCTATGCCCCTTGCTGTAATTTGTTCCTTAATTCTTTCAATGCTTTTTTCTGATGCTGTAGCTTTCATAACTATTATCATTTTGATAACCCCCTATTTATTTTAATAAAATGTATAAAAAAAAGAAGCCTCATAATGAGCCTTCTTAATATATTCTTAGATATATTTATGAAATATAACAATATTTAGATACTGTTTAACTCATTAGATATAGGAATTTCAGTTTTTGAGTAGCAAAAATAACCAGCGCTAAAAAAGTAGCTCCAGTTTCCGTAATAAAAGAATTCTGCTGTTATTCCCTTTCTAATAAGATTTTTCATAGTTGTATATCCTCCAATAATTTACTTAATAGTTTAATTAATTTTAACCTGTATAATAATAACTTAAATTCAAAATTAATTTGTTAAGTTGTTGTGTTAAATTATACTATTATTTTTTAAGATGTCAATACCAAAATAAAAATAAGCTTCTTTTTATTAACAATTTTTTATACTAATCAATATAATATAGTAGGTCCACAATATCTCCACCCTAGACAAGCTACACAATCCTAATATATGGAGGTGTTAGTTAATCATGTTTGGTTCATTATTATTTCCTTTGTTATGTGGTTTAGGTGGCCGTGGTAATGGTTGCGGTTGCAACCCTCCAAGACCTAACCCATGCTGCGGTTGCGGCCCTATGTGTTGTAAACATTGTGGTTCTTACGAAATTTATCGTTGTGAACCTGCTAAACCTTGTTGTTGCTGTTGTCAATGTTGTGACCCTTGTGAATGTTGTGATTGTTGCAATTGCTGTGATTGTTGTTGTTGTGCCGAAGGTAAAAAGCATAAAAAACATCACAAACATCATAAACACCACAAACATGACAAATGCGAAATGTGCTGCTGTCAGTGTATTCCAATGAATAATTGCTGTTCTAATGGTGGATGGTGCTAATTATTCATTTATATATAGATAGATAGTTAAATTGTAATAGCACAAATCTTTAAGATTTGTGCTATTTGTTTATTATTTTATTAACTTTCTTTTTCTTAGGAAATCATCTGCAACCTTTCTTGGATCTTCTCCTAATTTATCAACTTTATAATTAAGTTCTGTCATATCATCTTCACTTACTTTTCCTGCTAACATATTTAAAACTTTCTTTAATTCTGGATGTTTCTTTAACACATCATTTCTTATAATAGGTGCTGCATAGTATGGTGGAAAAAAGTGTTTATCATCCTCTAATCTAGTAAGATTATAAACCTTTAATAATCCATCTGTTGCAAAAGCATCTATAACATCAGCTTCCTTACTTTGAAGCGCTGAATATCTAAGGGAACCATCTAATGATTTAACATCCTTAACATTCATATTATAAAAATCCTTCATACCTAAATATCCATCTTGTCTATCTGAAAATTCCATTGTACATCCTAACACTAAGTTATTACTAACTTTAGCAAGATCACTTAAAGTCTTTAATCCATATTTTTTAGCAGTTTCTTTGGCAACAGCTAAAACATAAGTATTGTTATATCCCATTTGGTCCATCCAAGTAATATCATATTCTTTATTAAAATAATCTTTAACTATTTTAAATGTTTTTTCCGGGTCATTTATAGCTTTTCTTCCCATGATATTGACCAGTGCAACTCCTGTATACTCTACATACAAATCTATGTCTCCGGACCTTAAAGCTTGAAATGTAACCCCTGCTCCCCCCAAATTTATACCTGTTCTTTTAACTTTCAAATCTGTATTTTCTTCAAGTAAAGTGGCATACATATTTCCAAGTATAAGTTCTTCTGTATAGTTTTTAGATCCTACAACTATACTTCTATTGTCATCATATATTCTATAAGCTAAAGTTCCTCCTAACACTGTACATATAATAATTACAACAGTTATAGCTATTTTTTTGTTTCTTTTTTCTCTTTTTCTTGATCTTACTTTTCTCTTTTTATTACTTGGCACACTCTTTATTCCTTCTGGAATAACTGAATTCTCTATTTTGCCACTTATATAGTCCATTAAAAGTGCAAGAATTCCTGATGGTATAGCACCTGCTAAAATCATATAGTTATTTACCCTTTGAACACCTGTAAATACCATATACCCAAGCCCACCTGCACCTATAAATGCAGCTATTGTCATAAGTCCAACGGCTGTAACCGCAGCTATTCTAATTCCTGCCATTATAATTGGCATTGCTAATGGAAGTTGTACCATTTTTAATTTTTGGGCTGGTGTAAGTCCCATTCCTTCTGCCGCTTCTAACATATCTGGATTAATACTGCTCAAACCTATATAAGTATTTTTTATAATTGGAAGCAGGGAATATAAAAACACCATAAACACAGCTGGTGTACTGCCTATTCCAAGTATCGGAATCAAAAAGCCTAGTAACGCCAAACTAGGTACTGCTTGTATTACATTCGCCACTCCAATTACTGGTCCAGAAAGTTTTTTCTTTCTTGAAATCAATATTCCAAGTGGAACTCCAATTAATATTGCAACAGCTACAGAAGCTAATGTGAGTCCTATATGTTGAATCAATAAATTTAAAATTTCATTTTTTCTTTCTGACACATATATAAGAAAACCTCTCATTACATCCCCACCCCCTCTACATCTAAAAATTGTCCGCTTAAAACATTAATTAAACTACTTCTAGTAATTAATCCTAATAGTTTTTTATTTTCATCAACAACTGGAATATATCCAACGTTTTTAATATTCATAACTTCTAATACATCTACAATAGACTTGTCCTTATTTACACATACTACATCTCTATTCATAACATCTTTAAGCATTAATTTTTTATCATTTTCTCTGCTTTTTCTTATATCTTTTAGGGTAGCTATTCCCTTTAATGTATTGTTTCTATCTACAACTAAAATACTATCCACATGTCTTTCAGCCATTATTTCTGATGCTTGTAATATAGTTCTATTGCCAACAGCTTTAACTGGATTTTCTATTATTATATCCTCTGCTTTTATATATTCAGGTTGATTCCAAATTCTATTTTTTCCTATAAATTCTTCAACAAAGCCATGAGATGGATTTTTAAGTATGTTTTCTGGAGTATCATATTGAAGCACAATTCCATCCTTCATAATGCATATCTTGTCTGCTAATTTTAACGCCTCATCCATATCATGAGTAACAAACACTATAGTCTTTTTCATCTTTTCTTGTATGTTAAAAAGCTCATCTTGAAGTTGATTCCTCGTAATTGGATCTAAAGCTGAAAAAGGCTCATCCATTAAAATTATTTCTGGATTTGTAGCAAAGGCTCTTGCAACACCTATTCTTTGTTGTTGTCCTCCACTTAATTCATTTGGATATCTATCTATATATTTTTTAGGTTCCATCCCTACCATATTTAATAATTCTATTGTTTTATTTCTTATTTTCTCATCTTCCCATCCCTCGAGATATGGTATTAATCCAATATTATCCCCAACTGTCATATGTGGAAATAATCCTGTTTGTTGTATTACATATCCTATATTTCTTCTAAGTTTTATTGAATCTTTTTTTGATATATCTTCGCCATTTATATATATTTTCCCCGATGTTGGCTTTATAAGTTTATTTAACATTTTTAGAGTGGTTGTTTTTCCACACCCACTAGGACCTATAAGTACAACAAGCTCACCCTTTTCTATTTTTAAGTTAATATCTTTTAAAACTTCAGTATTTTGAAAAGTCTTTTTTACATTTTTTAGTTCAATCATAATTTTCCCCCTTTTTATCAAAAACAAAGAGACAACTTCATTTTTTATTAAAGTTGTCAAATGAGTAATCTAAGTTTAACACAAAAGCTATTCAATGTCAAAACTTAGCATTTATGTAAACGTATATCAATCTTTATTTTTGTAAAAATAAAAAAGCTGTTAGATACAAATATTATATCTAACAGCTTAATTGCCTTATATTAACTCACATATTATATGCAAACTTTTTTAAATTTTTATTTAAATTTATACTTATACTCTCGTTTATTTTTGCAAAGATGTTAGTTGATTTCCTATATTATTATAGAAACTTCTTAAATCTCTAATATTTGCAATTCCTACAATGTCCATATGATCTGTATTTTCAATAATACCCATATCTGTCCATTGCCCCTTCTGTGGTGCCTCATAGAATTTATGTCTAACAATCTTATCACTTGATCCAAGTTTAGGTCCATTAGAGCTGATAACGTTTACCGCCCCATCATTATGGAACCACTTAGAGTCTATTTTTATTCCACCTTCACCCTTATTAGTATGATGAGTCATTATCTCTGCAGTTGGCATTAATACTGGGTTCATAAATATAGGATCTGGAACAACTCTGCCTATTATAGGTATAGTTTTTGTTGCTTTTGTTGTCCAAGAGAAATAATATACATCTGGTTGAGCTTTTACCCACTTATTTAATTCCTTGGCGCCTTGAGGTGAAAGATCCCATTTTGCAATATCTTTTGTATTCCAAATATCACTATTTAAAACTTTACTAACATATTTATTATAACTTTCACCAGGTTCTCTTTTAAGTCCCCACTGATCAGCTTTAAAATCATATATAAAACTCTTATTGTTTCCTGTTACTGATGCTAAAGTTCCAAGCATCTTTTGAACAACAGTATTTATAACAAAATTTTTATCATCTAATATACTTGTACCATCATGTGGTGTAGATATACTAGTTACACTGCATACCCAACTTTTATCACCTTTAAATAATGGAGATATTTCATTTTGATTAGTTCCTGCAATTTCTTCTCTAGAACCTTCTTTTAGAAGTTGAACTAAGGTACGAATAGTTTGACCTCCCATACTATGGCCTACTAAATGAATCTTTTTTATATTTCCATATTGATCTTTTTCTCCCCATTGTGGATACAAACCTGGAAATGTCTTACCATATCTTTTATGTCCATATTTTTCTGAATGAACTTTTCCATAGTCCACACGTCCACCTTTAATATAGGCATATAACTCGCATGCTCTATCCCAGTTGCTCGCTATAGGACCTACTGTAGCTGTATAAACCTTATAACCACTTTTTTTCATGTCTTCTTGAATGTCGTTAAATCCACCCCAATATTTAAAACCTAACGCTTCATCACGACCCCATCCCATAAAACCATGAACTAATACAATGGGGTAGTTATTATTTTTCATTTTACTACTGTTTTCTGTAGCAAATACAGGTGTTGCCAAAGATAAAACTAAGAACGGTACTAATAATAACTTACTCATAACTTTTTTAAAAAACTTATTCATAGAAATCGTCCCCTTAATAATTTTTCTTACATTTAAATTATACCAACATTAAATTTTTATGTAAATTTTGATTAAAGTTTATTTTCTTGGAAAATTAGTATAAAATATATGATTTTACTACAAATTTCTTAATTTTAAAACGTTTTCTTAGTTTTTTGAATTTTCAGATATTTTCATTCCACTTACCACATTTGTCTCCAAAACACCCTACAATTTTTAAATTCTCTTTAATGTTCACAACTTCGCATTGGTTAGCACATCCACTACATTCAAAACTAGTAGATGTAAACTTGCTCTCTCCAATTTCAAATCCTTTAAAGTTACTTTTTTTATTTTCTGATAACTCTGAAACCATAATAGCAACCCCTATTGCTCCCATAACATCATAATCTTTGGGAACATAAATAGGTACTCCTAATTCATCTTCAAAAGCCTTTTTTATCCCTTTGTTTGCCGCTACTCCACCTTGAAAAAACACTTTAGATTTAATTTCTTTTCCTTTTCCAACATTACTAAGATAATTTCTAACAAGCGCAGTACATAAACCTTTGATTATATCTTCTTGATTATATCCAAGTTGCTGTTTATGTATCATATCTGACTCTGCAAATACTGCACATCTTCCTGCAATTCTAACTGGTATATTAGACCTTAATGCATAATCTCCAAATTTCTCAATAGGTATATCTAGTCTTTCAGCTTGCCTATCTAAAAATGATCCTGTTCCAGCAGCACATACAGTGTTCATTGCAAAATCAGTGACAATGCCATCTTCTAATATTATTATTTTAGAATCTTGTCCTCCAATTTCAATTATAGTTCTAACATCTTTATCTAAATTAAGGGAAGCTATTGCATGAGCTGTAATTTCATTTTTTATAACATCAGCTCCTAAAAGTGCCCCTGCTATGTGTCTCCCACTTCCTGTAGTTCCTACTCCTTTAATTTCCTCACTCTTATACTTGTTACTTAATAATTTAATACCTTCTTGTATGACTTTAATGGGATTTCCCTTTGTTCTTAAATATATCTTTTCTACAACTTGTAAATTTTCATCTAAAAGCACAATATCTGTACTGACTGAGCCAACATCAATTCCCATATAATACATATTTCTTTCTCCTTTCAATTAAATCAAGAAATGCTTCTATTCTAGTTACATATCCACCTTCCCCTGTCATTTCATCAACAACCAACGTCATTATAGGAAAGTTTTTATCCTTTGATATTTTAGGAAGTATAGCTTTACTTACTATCTGAGGCATACATCCCATAGGAAATATTTGAATAGCTCCATCAAAATTATCTTCTTTTGCAAGTACCGCTTCTCCTACACATTCTCTTGCATGCCCACCAACATAATACGAAAGGTAATCCCTTGAAGCTCTTTTTATATCCATAGAATTTAAATTTACAACTCCCATAATAGCATCCTTAACCCACCAACTAGGAGTCAATTTTCTTCTTGTACACACTCCATAATCCATTAGTTTATCTTCTATATTAAGATTTGAAAAAGAATCTATTATTGTGTATATTTCTCCTATAATTTCAACTTTTAATGGATTTTTATTCTTGTCTACTACTATCTTATGTAATTCATTTTTATATGATTGCAGTATTTTTATAGCTTCTATATCACTTGTTACATTCATAACTTCATTTTTACACTTATAAAAAAGTTTTTTAAATTCTCCCCTGTTAACCTCATATCCAGTTAAGTAGTGGACTTTTTCTTCTATATAATCAATTAAATTAATAGCTTTAATGGCCCTTTTCATAGCCAATATTTTTTCACTTTTACTCTTTTTACTTTGTGACAATATAAGTTCTACACGCCTTAACAGTTCTTTTTTTCCTATATCTTCTGGCTTATCTAAAACTATAAACTTAACATCATGCCCTAGCTTTTTTAATATTTTCATCTGTAGTTCACAGTATTCACCAAATCTACAAGGTCCACAACTTCCAACTAATAATACTGTATCTGCACCTTTTCTTATACTTTGAATATAATTTCCCATCATAATTTTAAATGGAGTACACATCTCCTCTGGTGAACTCTCAATTCCTATATCTAAAGCCTCTTTATTATTAACAGGTGGAATTACATATTCTATACCTAATCCATCAAACAAAACCTTAGCTGCAATATATGTATTACCCAAGTTTGGAAATGTTATTTTCAAAGTTCTTTCTCCTTTCTATCATATCTGTAAAAGCCTCTATTCTAGTCATAAATCCAGCTTCCCCTGTTTGTTCATCTACCTTTAAAACTAAAAGAGGAAACTTTCCTATTCTATCTTTTATAAGTTCTATTACAACAGAATCTATTCCACATGCAAATGACGATATATATATAATTCCATCCACACTTTTATTTTTATAAAAATTTGCAGCAGCACCATAGGCATTCTTTGCAAAATTCCAAAATGGTCTTTTAAATAACTTTTTAACTTCCCTGTCTATATACTCTTTTTTTATAAATTCTTCAGTAATAACACCTACTCCTAATTTATTTAGCTTCTTTACTAAATTCATATTTACAAACTCATCATATACATTGTATGGATGACCAAGTAAAGCAATATTTATCTTATAATTAATATTTTTTATTCCTAGCTGTATTTTCTTTTGATCATCAAGTGCTTTATTGTAAGCTTCTTTTATGTCCTTAGAATTTGCTTTAAGCTTTTGTCCAATATATTTGCACCAATTATATGAACTTTTTTCTGATGATATATCTAGTGGGAGTTCTGTAATTTCAGGAAGTCCATCAATAGAGTTTTTTATCATTTCAGGAAGTCCACAAAATTTAGGACATATAAATTCATTTGCTTCAACTTTCATTATTCTAGGAACTATAATAAAATCACATTTATCCTTTAAACTTGCCACATGCCCATGAAATATTTTTATAGGAAGACAAGCTTCATCAACTGAATATTTAACCCCTTCGTTAAGGATACTTTTATTTGTACTTTCAGATACTATATAATCTGCACCTAATTCCTCTAAAAAAGTGATTATAAAAGGATAATATCTACAATATAACAGTCCTCTTGGAATTCCAACTCTCATAATTTCACCCCTATTTCCTACTTGATTATATTAACAACTCCATTAATTGATTATTGAACACATATCCATTTTTTATACAGAATTCCATTAAATAAAATGAAACAAAATAAAAAAAACGTCAACACATTTATGTTAACGTTTTCTCAAAGATTAAATTTTAAAATATACAATTGATTACTATTAACTCTACAAATCCTACAGCCCAAGCAATAGTTGTTGTAACTGACCATATTTTTATTTGCTCTTTTGCTTCTTTGATACCTAATGAGCGGTTTACAACCCAGAAGAAACTATCATTAAAGTAAGAGAATATTAATGATCCCATACATGCTCCAAGTCCTGCAAATACAGGGTTAACATTTAAGTTTGTTATCATAGGTGCTGTTATTGATGCTGCTGTAATCATTGCAACAGTTCCACTTCCTTGAACTAAACGTACAATTGAAGCTATTATAAATGGAACTAATATACCTGGCATATGAGAACTTGCGATTAATCTTGCTATATAATCTCCAGTACCACTTTCACGAAGTACCATTCCTAAAGCTCCGCCACCACCTGTAACTAATATAATAATTCCAGCAGATTTTATTCCCTTTTCCATTTCTTCTAATACAGTTTTTCTATCTAAATTTCCTGCGAGTCCATAAATAGATACTATAAGTCCTATTCCTACAGCAATAACAGGTGCTCCTAAAAATTTAAACACTTCAATTACAGTACTTTCCGCTATAACTTTTTCTTTTAGAAGAACAGATATTATTGTACTTATTAAAATTAATATTATTGGAATAATTATAGGAGCAAAAGCTCTAAATGTACTTGGTAAATTTTTATTGTCATCTTCCATTTCTGAATAGTATACTGGTTTTTGATATTCTGGTCTTAACCACTCATCATCTTCATTTCCAGGTATTTGATATATCTTTTTCCCAATATATTTTGCATATATAAGACCAGCAATAACCATTGGAATAGCTAATACGATACCCCATAATAAGAAGCTTCCTACACTTACACCGAAGATTCCTGCAACTCCTACTGGACCTGGTGTTGGTGGTACTAAACTGTGAGTTATAACAAGACCTAATCCAAGTGCTATTCCAAGTGAAACTACTGATTTTTTAGTTCTTTTTGATATAGCTTTTGCAAGAGGCGATAATATTATAAATCCTGAATCACAGAATATAGGAATAGAAACTATAAACCCTGTTATAGCTAATGCTAATTCTTCGTGATTTTTTCCTAAAACTTTTATAAAGGTCTTTGCCATTCTTTCTGCGGCACCGGATATTTCAAATATTTGTCCCATCATTACGCCAAAACCAATTATTATACCGATGCTTCCAAGTGTACTACCAAATCCTTTAGATATGGCATCTAAAACTTTATTTGTAGGCATTCCCCCAACTAATCCAGTTGTAGCAGCAGCTATTATAAGAGCTGGAAATGTATGCACTTTTGTTTTTATGATTAAAAATACTAATATACTAATTCCTATAACAAGTCCAACTATCATTTGACTTCCAGATAGTGTGTTTCCCATTTCTCATTCCCCCTCGTTTAACTTATTTAATTTTATATAAACTCTCTTTTTAATTTGACTTCAATTTTAAATTTTGTATAATAGACGAGTACCTCTTATTTTTTATAATGAAACTTCCCGGCTTCTTATATTTATTTAAGAGGTGCCCTTTTTTTATCTTTGAAAATTTGGTGAATATTTTGCTGCTAGTAAAATTGCTTCTTTCATACTTATCTTGCTTGCTTTTCCTGTACCAGCAATATCAAAAGCTGTTCCATGGTCAACAGAAGTTCTAAGTATTGGCATTCCATTTGTTATAGCTATTGTTCTTTCAAAATCTAATGTTTTAGTTGCTATATGTCCTTGATCATGATATAAGGATAAAACTGAATTATATCTTCCTTGTAATGCTAAATGGAAAACTGAATCTGCACCTATTGGACCTTCAACTTTGTATCCCATTTTTTTAGCTTCTTCAATAGCTGGAACGATTTCTTTCATTTCTTCATCACCAAATAATCCATGTTCTCCACTATGAGGGTTTAATCCAGCAATCGCCATAGTACCATCTTTAACTCCTAATTTTTCTAATGCTTTTGTGCATCTTATAATATAATCTAATACTTTTTCTTTTGTAACTAGGTCACAAGCTTGTCTAAGGGAAACGTGTCTAGTTAAGAAAAATACTCTCATTCCTCTAACTTCAAACATTGTAAGTGGATCTTGTGTATCAGTTAAATCTGCTAATATTTCTGTATGTCCAATATAATTTATTTTTGCCTTCTTTAAAGATTCTTTGTTTATAGGTGTTGTTGCAATAGCATCTACTTCCTTGTTCATTGCCATATCAACAGACTTTTTAATGTATTCAAAAGCCGCTTTTCCACCTAAAGCTTGAACTTTTCCTATTTCAAGTTCACTTATATTCACATTGTTTAAGTCTATTAAATCTAGTGTTCCAGCTTCGTATTTTCCATCTTTAGCATCAGTTATAGTATTTATATTTAATTTTAAATCACAAAATCCTATAGCTTGTTTTATTACGTCCTTGTCCCCAATTAAAACTGGTCTACATTTTTCGTATACATCCCTGTCATTTAACGCCTTTACTACTATTTCTGGTCCTATTCCTGCTGGATCTCCTATTGGTACTGCAATTAATGGTCTTATCATTATTTTTTCCTCCTATTTTATTAAGTCTTTTTTATTTATTGATTCTATCAAATATTTTATACATACTTCCATTCCATTTTCATCTCCAACCATACCACCTTTACTAACTATCTTTAAATTTGGGAATTCCCCACCTATGAATTGTCCATAAGCAGCAAGAGGTATGACTTCCCCAATAATTTCAAGTCCTACAGACTTAAATCTCTTACATATAGCAACACTTATATCCCCGCCACTACTAAATATTCCTTCAATACAAGGAGCTTTTTTTAGCACCCTATAGCTCATCTCTGCAATAGCATCATTTATCTTTACTGATAAATCTTCTATTGTTGTATTTTGTTCTTTTGCTATAACGTTTAAGTCTACTCTTTCATTTGGGTAAATGGAATCAATTTCTATACAAAGTATATTTGAATTATGTTGATTTTGTATAATTTCATTTGTTACTCTATTTATTTCTTCTTCTTTTTCTTCATCTGTATTTAGTAATTTTTCTGTACAAATTTTAGCTTTTGTAAGCTTCATATCTTTCCCAAGCTTTTCTAATTGTGTTTTTGTTGTATTTGTAATACTTCCTACACACATTAATATTTTTTTATTATTTGAATTAACATATAATGCTTTTTCATTAGTAATAATTTCATTTACTACTGATGCTGTAAATGGACCTGGATCAACAGTTATAAATTTTATATCCATTGATAATGCAGCTTTTGATATCATTTGTAAATCTTTATTACTCATAGCGTCACATATTAGTAAACGTTTACCTTTCTTGTATAGCTTCAGTATTTCCTCTTTTATAGCTTCTGGTCCTTTTACTATGGAATTTAAACTTACTATTCCAACTTCATATTTACTTTGTTCTTCTACTATAGTTTTTATTATAGAAGTACTTATAGGTTTTTTAGGATCATGTGCAGCATCACTTTCTTCAAGTGGAGCTCCGTTAACTATAAGATACCCTCCAATAGCTATTCTTTTAGCATCTGGAAATGATGGTACTATCATTGCTATTCTCTCATCATCTAAAGCATCTAGCATAGCATCTATTTCACTTCCAATATTTCCTCTAAGTGTACTATCAATTCTCTTATTGTATATTTTTATAGATTCATCCTTAACTAATTTAGTCATTTCAAAAACTCTATTGTAAGCTTCTTCTTTTTCTATTGCCCTGCTATCAGTTGAGCAAACTATAGTATCATATTTTTCTTTATCTATACAATTATCTTCACAGCAGTTTATAATATTTACAGTTTTTAGTTTTAACTTTTTTAACAAAGCACCTGTTGCATTTGCACCAGTAAGATCATCTGCTACAACTACATAATTTGCCATATTCATCCCCCTACAAATTTAAGTATTTATAATTCTTATATTATCTTCCTCTAAATTCCTTATTTCCCCTTCATCAAACTGTTTATTTGTAATAATACAGTTTATTTCTTTAATAGATAGTATATTTACGAATGATTCCCTTTTAAACTTACTTGAATCCACCATTAACACTGAATATGATGAAGCTCTAACAACTTCCCTCTTTAAATATGCCTTTTCAAAAGTTGGTGTTGATAAATATCCATCGCTAGTAATACTAGATGTACCCAAGAAACATAAATTCACCTTAATGTTTTTAATAAAATCCTCTGCTGTAGGTCCTATTATACATGCCGTATCCTTTTGTACTCTTCCCCCAACTATATAAGTTTCAACATTGCTTTTATATAATTCTAAAGCTATTTTTAGATCGTCTGTTATTACAGTTAAGTTTTTCTTTGTCTTTAGTAACTTAGCCAATTCAAGAGTTGTAGTTCCAGCATCTAAAAAAATAGTATCCCCTTCATTTATAAGCTCTAACGCCGCACTTGCAATTTTATTTTTTGCATCTATATTACTGATTTTTTTTACATCATAAGATTGTTCCATTGGATAAACAGCTCTTAAAACTGCTCCCCCATGACTTCTGTATAAAACCCCTTTATCTTGGAGTCTATCTAAATCTCTTCTTATAGTCATAAGACTTACCCCTAATTCACTTGCTAAATCTTCAACCTTTATAGTTCCAGTTTCACTTAATTTTTCAATAATATAACTTTCTCTTTGTGCAGGTATCAATTCCTCACCTCATTTTGTTCGTTTATTATCTTTTATGTTTGTTTTTGTTAATTACATTATATTGCTCCTGTTTTATTTTGTCAATATAGTTATATAATTAACAATTTTTGTTCGTACTTATCACATTTTGTTTGTTTTTGTTCTATTCCAAAAAAAATATAAACCGTAGGAATAAACACCTACGGAATAATTCTTCTCTATTTTTATCTTTTCTTATTATAAAAGTACACAATGGTTGCCATCACTAATATAATAACCCCACCTAAAATACTTAATTTGTCTGGAATTTCATTCCAAATAAAGAATCCTATGATTCCTGAAAAAACTATATTAACGTAATTATAAATTGCAACTTCTGATGCTGGTGCATACTTATAAGAATACGTTAAGGAAAATTGTGCAATAGCGGCAAATACACCTGTTAGAATTAAGTATAAAAATTGAATTTTAGTTGGCATAATAAAATTCATTGCCATAAATGGGAAAGCTCCAAGTACAGATACTAATGAAAAATAAAAAACTATAGTTGATGGATTTTCTCTATCCTTTAAAAATCTAACTAAAGTATATGCTCCCCCTGCAAATGCTGCCGATAAGAATCCTGCAATTGCTGGTATAATACTTAAATCCCATTGAGGTTTTATAACTAGTAATGCACCCATAAATACAATAATCATTGATACTACTTTCATGCTTGTTAATTCTTCCTTCAAGAACATTATAGCAAATAGTGTTATGAAAAATGGTGATAACTTATTTAACATAGCTGAATCTGCAAGTTTTAAATGATCTATAGAATAGAAGTACAAAAACATTCCTGTAAGTCCAAGTAACGCTCTTGCCAATAAATATTTTTGATTTTCCCTTTTTCCAAGTATAGGACCAGTAGTCTTTTTTAACGCACCAAAGGCAACAAATAAACTTATAAAATTTCTAAAAAACACTTTTTCTATTACTGGCAAATTTCCTGCAAGCTTTACCATTGCCCCCATAAATGCAAATCCCAATGCAGATAATAGCATATATAAAACAGCTTTTGTTTTATTATTCATTGAATCAACCTCCATATATTATTCACTAATCTATTGTAACATATATTAATATATTGTTTTTTCACTTTAATATCCTAATTAAATAAATATATTTCTATAAAAAAATAAAAGCTCTTTTAAGAGACTTTTATTTTTATCTATAATATTTAATATTTTATTGAACTTTTAGGACAACTTCTCATACACTCTCCACATTGTATACAATCTACATGTGATAAAATATCTCCTTTATAATCATATGGAACTATACCCATAGGACATTCCTTTTGACACAGTTTACATGACATACAACTAGAATTAACCTTTAGTGTCTTTCTATTTCTTTTAAATCGTGATATAAATGCTGCTATGGTTCCCATAGGACAAAGATTACACCAGGATCTATGATTATAAAACATAGATAAAAATATACCAACTAATGTAGTAATAACTATCATTCTATAAAATACTAAACCAATGCCCTCAGCATTTCCCCAATTTTTATATACTCCATTGCCAAACATATAAAACATAAATACAATGACAGCTAATCTAAAAATCTTAGATTTTAAAACTCTCGGAACAGGTCTTTTATTACTGAATTTTTTTAGTACACTATCGTAAAAACTGCCTCTTGGACAAATATTACCACACCAAAATCTTCCCTTTCCCATTATAGCCAACACAATAGGTCCTAGCATACACATAATAGCTATAATAGCTATCTTAGTGTTGAAAAATCCCGCACCTATAACTATTAATAAAATAATGAATGAGTATTTTTTCCATAACCTTAACGCCATGTATATCCCTCCTTTACCATACCCCTATAGGGTATAATAAGATATTATTATAAAACCTTGTAGCTTGTCAATATATAATATTTTTTTTACTTTGTATTAGTCATTTAAAAATATACTTCGGTTTTATAACCCCTTTTTCTATTATCCATTGGCACTTTATGGGTTATTCTTTACATTTATATGCTATAATTAAATATTAATTATACGATAAGGGGGTATTTTCTTTGATAAAGAAATTTATAAAATACTATACACCTCATAAAAAGCTTTTTATTTTAGATTTACTGTGTGCTTTTTTGATGGCAATTTGTGATTTATTTTATCCAATGATAACTAGGAACATAATAAATGACTATGTGCCAAATAAAAAGCTAAATTTTCTTATAGTATGGTGTATAGTTTTACTAGTAATTTATTTAATTAAAAAAGCATTAACATACTTTCTTCAATATTGGGGGCATGTTGTTGGAGTTAGAATGCAAGCTGACATGAGAAGAGATATATTTACTCATCTTCAAAATCTACCATTTAAATTTTTTGATGAAAATAAAACAGGTGTAATAATGTCTAGAATAGTAAATGATCTAATGGACATATCAGAACTTGCACACCACGGTCCAGAAGATTTGTTTATATCTTTAATAATGATACTAGGTTCATTTATTATTTTATGTACTATAAACATTCCTCTAACATTAATCACCTTCGCATTTATACCACTTTTAATATGGTTTGCAATAAAAAAGAGAATAAAAATGTCTGATGCCTTCACTGAAACAAGAGTAAGAATAGCCAATGTCAATGCTTCTCTTGAAAATTCAATTGCAGGACATAGGGTTTCTAAAGCTTTTGTAAATGAAGACTATGAAATAAAAAAATTTGAAAAAGATAATATGAATTTTAAAGTAGCTAGAGAATATGCTTATAAAGCAATGGCTGAATTTTTTTCTGGAATGAACTTTATAATTGACTTTCTAAACCTAGCAATACTATCTTTAGGAGGATATTTTACATATAAAGGTATTATAGACTTAGGAGATTATGTGGCATATCTTCTCTATATAACTATGTTTATGAATCCTATAAAAAGACTTATAAACTTTGTTGAACAACTTCAATCTGGTATGACTGGTTTTAAAAGATTTTGTGAGATCATGGATGTTGAAGAAGAAAAAGATTCTTCTAATGCAAAGGATATAAATGATATTCAAGGCGATATTTTATTTGATAATGTTACATTTAAATATGATGATGAAGAAAAAAGAGTATTAAATAGAGTAAATCTTCATATAAAAGCTGGAAAAACTATAGCCTTAGTTGGTCCTTCCGGTGGTGGAAAAACAACTCTATGTAATCTTCTACCACGATTCTATGATATTGACTCAGGTAAAATAACAATAGATGGTATAGATATTTCTACTGTTACAAGAAAATCTCTTAGAAAACAAATAGGAATAGTACAACAAGATGTATTTTTATTTACAGGTACTATTTTAGAAAATATACTATATGGTAATCCAAATGCTAGTAATGATGAAATTATAAATGCTGCTAAAAAAGCTAATATACACGATTTTATAATGAATCTTCCTGAGGACTATAATACTTATATAGGAGAAAAAGGATTAAAACTTTCAGGTGGTCAAAAACAAAGATTATCCATAGCAAGAGTTTTCTTAAAAAATCCTAAAATATTAATATTAGATGAAGCTACATCCGCCCTTGACAATATAACAGAATCCATAATACAAAAATCCTTAGATGAACTTGTAAAAGGAAGAACCACTTTAATTGTTGCACATAGGTTATCAACCATCAAAAATGCAGATGAAATAATAGTATTAACTGAAACAGGAATAGAAGAAAGAGGTACTCATACAGAACTTTTAAATAACAATGGCTTCTATGCAGATTTGTATAATGCTATAAGTTAAACAAATAGTAAGGACTATCGGGAAAATTCTTATTCCACAATAGTCCTTTATATATATGCTCTTATGGGGGAGTGAGCTTATAAACCTAGCTTTTTATTTGTTTAAACTTTCTAATGTATCCTTCTTCTATTACTCTTTTCTTTATACAATTAAAATTTACCTTATCATAATCGTCATATTCTACCATATCTTGAATGGTTAAATTTACAAATTCATCTTGGAAAAAAGGCTCATATGTTATATAGATCTCTTCTTCTATTCTATCTTGATTTTTTAGCATAACATCAGTTATTATATGCTCTAATTTAATTCCTTCTTTTTTTAGTGCATATCCAAGAAAAATTCCTCTACTACAATTAAACGGATTTTTCTCTTCACACATTAAAACAATTGTGTGTCCTCTTTTAATACCCTCAACAACTTTGTTAATACCTTTATTAAAAATATTGTCTTCTAATGCATTATGAAAGTTCATAGACTTACCTTTTCTTTTTAATTCACTATAAATATTTTTTATACTTAACTGATTTCCCATATAAATATAATTTATCCCAGACTGTTTAATTTGCTTTTCTATAATCTCTTTATCATATACCCTATTATTATTTCTTGCATAGGGAGTATTTCGTACATCTATAACGCAATCAATATTATATAATCTTAATAACTCAAGAAATTCTTCTAATTTTCTATCTGAATATCCTATTGTATAGCATTTCATTTGTAAGCCTCCGTTTGTTATAAATTTACGCTATTTTAATATTACCTTTTTTATTTATAATTTTAAAATTTTTACAATAATCAAGTAATTTGTATCTTATACAATCCTTACTCATGTCCTCTAATTCAACTGAATGGAAAAGCCACATTTGCTTTTTGGCTCTACTACAAGCTATATTAAATCTTCTTACATCAGAATCCTTAGTTAACGTTGCAAATTTTATATTATTACTAATTACCATGCTTAAAAATATAACATCTCTTTCTTCCCCTTGAAAAGTATACGGGTTTCCACAAAGTATGTTTCTTTCTCTAATTTTGTCTTGTCCAAGTTTCTTTTCTAACAAGTTCTGTATTACCTCTCCTTGTTCATCTCCTAAAAGAGATATAACTCCCATAGACATATTTCTATATAAAGGATTCTGACAACACTTAACTACCGTATCAGCTATAGCTTCTGCTTCCACTAAATTAATTTGATTTTCTCTTTCTCTTTTTCCATTTATATTTACAGTCTTAATAGGAGACCAAAGCTCTCCGAAAGCCTCCTGGGACTTAGTCGATAATACCTTTCCTGAATAACATAAGTTATTACTAAAATTAGTTATTTCAGATGGAGACCTAAAGTTTTCCTTTAAAGAAACTGTAACTGGAAATACCCTAAGTGCTGTTGAATAAATGCTTGTCTTCATATTAAGCCATTGCCAATTTGGAATATCCCGAAGATACTTCTTTGCAAATAATTTTGACTTTTTATTATCCTGAATTGATTTTTCTATATTTGCTTGATTTTCATCTCCAAAAACAATAGCTTTTTTAGCTCTAAATAAAGCAGACATAGAAAACAAATTCATATCGTTTGCATTGTCAAATATAACAACATCAAACATATCCTCTGATATTTCTAAGTTTCTAATCATATTTTCTGGTGTCATAATCCAAACTGGAATAAATTCTTGAAACTTTTTAATCTCTTCTTTAGCTAAACTTATATACATTGATGCATCTTTTCCTGATGCTTTTCCAAGTTTAGAAATCGCCTCTTTAAAAGAATATAAGCTTCTCTTTTGATACTCCTTTAAAGATGATAAAGTATTATACCAAGCTTTTTTTACAACTAAATTTTCTATTATATTATTTTCTTTTTCCTTCTCTACTTGTATTGCTCTATTTATATTTTCTAGCTTAAACTTATCATATTCATCTTCAATTGCGTAATTTAGCTGTTTCCAAAGCCATGCTACACTTAAATTTTTGTATTTAGTCAGCATATTCATTCTGTCTTTTTCTTCTATGAGTTTTGTTATGAGTTTTGGACAAGTCTTTTCTAATGTTTGTGATATATACTCCATTTCCCTAATATTTGGAGTTAGACTCTTTAACCTGTCTATCCTCTTATAACACTGTTTTAAAGAAACAATATCCTTTCTATTAATTGCCTCTCCTATTTCTTCAAAGCCCTTAACCTTAGATATTAATTTTTCTATATTTGAAATATAACTTTTTATGCCTTCATACTCACTTATATATTTAATACTTAACACTCCATTTTGAAGTTTACTATAAGTCTCTTTATTGTACCAATCAATCTTGTTTAAAAATACTATTTCTTTCATGGAACTCTTTATCTTGTTTACTACTTTAGAATTCCAATTTATAATAATATCAATTTTATCTATATAATCCTCTAAATTTGATAGCGTCTCTATATTAATATTTTTTATCTTTTTAGATCCATACTCACTCATAGAGTTGTTCCAAAGAGATATTAATTTTTCTTCTATTAATCCCTCCTCTATAAACATCATTACTATTTTTACTTCATTTTTATTTGATATTTCTTTAGAATTCACTTTACACTTTTCTAATATTTCATCACATTCGCTGTGAAGCAGTTTAAATATTTTATTTATCTTTCCTTTTTGATTGTACTGCTTATATACCTCTTCCAACTTATCTAGTAGATACATCTTGTCCATTTCTAATGGAATCTCTACCTTATACCCAGTAATTTCTTTTTTCAAACTACCTATTTTTTTTATATAGTAGTTACATTCTAATATTTTTTGTTGTAACACCCCCCTTACTATTTCTCCTTTTCTAGCACATGCAAGAATATTTTTTATCCAAGTATTTTCTATAGATATTAAAAAATTTTGCGTACTTCTTAAAAGTTTAAGTATATTTTCATAATCATATTTATAATTATAAGATATACACCAATCCTTAACAGCTAACTTATACCTGCTATAGTTTCTTTCAAGTTCACACTTTCTTTTAATTCTTTGTAATAAATCTGAATAAGGCGGTATATTATATAATAATCCTCCTATTTCATTAAATTCATTAATTTCTTTTTTTGTAATATTGCTCATTACATATAGAAGCTTAGAAAACTTTGCATCGGTAATTGGAGGTTCTTTTATGTTTCTTATATCGTCTTCTATCCAAGAATACTGTGCTCTATTTTTTTCTATCCACTTTTTTATCCCTCTTATTTTATAATCTTTACCTAAGTATTTAAGTTCTCTGTTATCTAAATTTTTGGATATTTCTACTCTTCTATATACGTTTTCTTGTTTCTTTCTGCATAACTTTAATTCATTCTCTAATTTATTTATAGTATTCTTATCTTCATTAGAGTTTAAGTGTATTTTATAAATAATACTATTTATGGAACTATATATTGAAGATAAATTCTCTAAAGTATCTTCTTTGCAGTTTGCACATAAATGCCGTATACTCTCAGGTATAGTGTTAAAAATCTTTTCAAGTATATTTTGTTTATTGCTTACTATAAGAATCTTTTTATTGTGGTATAAAAAATTACAAATAAGATTTGCTATAGAATGAGTTTTTCCTGTACCAGGTGCCCCTTCAACCACAACACCAAAATTATCAGCTATCTTTTTTCCTATTTGTAATTGTTCTTTACTTGCTGGTAATAAATAAAGTGGTTCTTGTCCAACATCATTCCACAAGTCTTTGTTTTTATCTATTTTCATTAAATAATTATCATCTACTAAAGCCTCTAAGGTAGATGGTATCTCTTGTGAACCGTTTATAAATTTCAATAGACCATTTAATTCTTTATTCCATACTTTTGTATTATATTCTCTAAGAATTATTATAGGTTCATGATAAAACTGCATCTCTTCAATAATTTCTATTTCTTTATAATCAACTAATCCTCCTTCTATTTTCTTTAATTTAGGTTTTTTTATTTTTAATGCTTCAGAAAACACCTCCATTCCTTTTTCAATACAATCTAATCTTTCAATAGATATGAATTCATCTTGAATTTTATTTTTTACTTTTAAAAGTTCTTCTAAATGATCAAAACTCAAATTTTTTAAAATTTCTATTTCCATACAAAACTTATTATCAACAGGTTTTAATATGTACTTTTGGTTTTCTTCATCAAACTCAAGATCACATTTATAAAAAAATAGTGGATGTGCTATATTTTTATTTTTTATCTTCCATGTAAAGAAACAATATCCCCAAATAATTTCTAATTTGCCTTTGCTTTTTTCAAGTTTCATATATAACTTTGAAAAGGTATTATATAAATCTTTATACTCTTTTTCTATCTCTATATACTTGGCGCCATTATTTTTTATTTTTAAAATACACCCTTGTGCTATAAGATTTTTTTCCCAAAGAAAATCTTTATACTCTAAAATATTTTTTACAATTTTAGAATTCATATTATTAACATTCATCAAATAATAAATAATGTTTTTCAGCCTTTCTTTGGTGTCCATACGCATACCTCCTAGGCTAAATTAATTTGTTTTTCATTTACATTTTTTACCTTATGCTTTTTGATTATACCATAAAATTCCAATTAAGTGTATAAAAAAAATGCATGCCTTTTCGACATACATTGATTTTCTTTATTTACATGAATCTCTTTCAATAAGTTCATATGGCAAAACAAATAACTCTTTATCTAAAGGTTCATTGTTTATTTTTTTAATAAGCATTCTCGTTGCAACAGATCCCATATCATATAATGGTTGTGCTATTGTAGTAAGTCTTGGATAGAAATATTCTGCACCATGAGTATCGTTAAATCCCATTACATCAACGTCTTCTGGTACTCTAATGTTTTTATCTCTAAGAGCATTTATAGCTCCCATAGCAATTTCATCATTAACACAAAATACAGCATCTATATCTGTTGATTTTTCTAGAATATTATTCATAGCCTTGTATCCATCTTCAGCCTTTAATGAATAATTGCAAAAATAAGTTATATTCTTGTCATACGATAAATTATTTTGTTCAAGACCAGCAATATATCCTTCGTGTCTTATAGCACTAGCATTTATTACATCGTCAGAAATACCTATATAAGCTATCTTTCTATTTCCTTTTTTATATAAATAATTGACAGCATCTATAGCTGCACCTTTATTGTCAATTATTACGCTCGGAAAATTAGTTTCTCTACCATTAGTTTCTATTAGAACTAATGGAGTATTACTATCTTTTATAGTTTTTATAGTTCTTTCTTCTAAGGAATTACTAATATATATAACTCCATCAACCATCTTTTCACCAAGTACCCTTAAGTATTCTAATTCCTTATCTGGTTCTAAATCTGTATTACAAAGTATTATATTGTAATTGTAGATGTTAGAAACATCCTCAGCGCCTCTTACAACTTCAGGATAAATGGGGTTAGATATATCCGGCACTATAATTCCTATAGTTCTTGTTTTTTGTGTTTTTAAACTTCTCGCTACAATATTAGGTCTATAATCTAATTTTTTTATAGCTTCTAAAACCTTTTTCTTTGTATCTTCGTTAACTACATCCACATTGTTTAAAACTCTTGATACAGTTGCAATTGATACATTCGCTTCTCTAGCCACATCTTTTATTGAAGTTGCCATATTACCAACTCCTACTTTATTTTATTCTTATTATCAATTATACAATATAAAACATTTAAAACACAAGTAAGTGTTTTTACCTAAAAATATTTTTTTACTATTCCCCATATATTATTCTTAAAATCATATTAAATTCATAAAATTTTGTTTTTTTAGCATACTAATTATATCTTAATAAACAATTAATAGGAGTGATTCTATGAATGAAGGTCTTGTGGTAGTTATTAGAGGTATTATTGGATTTTTTACTCTACTAATCTTTGCAAGATTGCTTGGGAAACAACTTATTAGTGAACTTACTCTCTTTGACTATATAATTGGAATAACAATAGGATCAACAGCTTCAAGTTTAACTACAGATTTAACGAGTAGAGCTTGGCCTCACTGGGTTGGAATAACAATATGGGTACTACTTGCTGTTATATTTCAGTTTATAACATTAAAATCTAAACCAGCATCAGATTACATAGATGACAAACCTACTATTATTATGTTAGATGGTCAAATTCTTGAATCTGCCATGGGAAAACGTAGATATAGAATAGAAGATTTGCTTGCTCAACTAAGAAGCAAAAATATATTTAACTTAAATGAAGTAAAATTTGCTCTTTTAGAAAAAGACGGAACACTGTCTGTACTTAAAAAGAGTGAATATAATAATGTAACCTTAAAAGACTTAAATATACCTACTTCTCCTGCAAATCCTAGTTTCGAGATTATATATGATGGAGTAATAATAGAAAAAAATCTTCAAAACGCAAACACTGATGTAGAATGGTTAAAAGGACAATTAAAGCTTCGTAATCTTAAAGTATCTGATGTTTTTCTTGCCTCCTTATGTCCACCAGATAATTTATACATAGATCTATATAAAGATCATATTAAGTCATGATTATCTTTTATGGAAAGGAATGAGGTTTTTATGAATAACAAATTTATTAAGTATCTTGTTCCAGTGTCACTTTTAGTTTTATTTATTATAATAATGCTTAGTGGTAAGTACCTAAAACAGCCTAGAAACTCTTCTGATGATATGATGTCTTTTGTATACTCAGCTATTGATAATTGTAGATCTGAAAATTGGGATCAGGTTCAGTATGATACTGATAATATAAAAAATGCTTGGGAAAAGATACAAAAGAGAATTCAGTTTAGCGTTGAAAGAGGGCAACTATATGATATGGAAATAAATATAGCAAGAATACGTGGAGCAGCTAAGGCAAGAGATAAAAATAATCTAATGATAGAATTAACTGAAATCATAGAAAACTGGAATGAATTAAGTAATTAAATAAACCCCACTACCAAATTTGATAGTGGGGTTTTAATATATTTATTAATCTTGTTTTTCAACAGCTATTTTTAATTCTTCTCCGTTTATCTTACTATCTACATATTCTCTATCTTCATTGTAAGATATTAAAACTGCTAAAGTTTCTTTCTTTATGTGTTCTTCAAACTTCTTAATTACAACTTCAAGAGTTTCATTTCCAGCAAAATAAAGTTTTATCTTATCTGCAACTTCAAATCCGCTTTCTTTTCTTAAGTTTTGAACCTTACTTAATATTTCACGAACAAAACCTTCTTCTCTAAGTTCCTCTGTAATAGTTGTTTCAAGAATTACCCCAACTCCACTGCTTCCTGCAAACGCAAATCCTTCAAGTCCTTGCATTGCTACAAGTAAGTTGTTTTCTGTAAGTTCTATTTGTTCATCAAGTCCATCTACATTGATAAATACAGATTTACCATTGTTTATGTTTTGAGCAAGTTCCATTTGATCCATTGAAGATATTGCTTTTCTTATAGCAGGAATATATCTTCCGTAAGCCTTTCCTAGTACAGGTAAGTTAGGCTTGATTTCAAAATTAACGTATTTTGAAAGGTCTGCACCAAATTCAACTTTCTTTATGTTAAGCTCTTCTTTTATTATATCTCCATAATAATCTGGAAGAGATTTTGTACTAATAAGCATTTCAGAAAGTGGCTGTCTGTTTTTGATGTTAGCTCCGTTTCTAGCACTACGTCCAAGCTTAACTATTTTATAAGCTAAGTCCATTTGTCCTTCAAGTTCATTATCTACAACACTTAAGTCATATTCTGGCCATGTGCATAGGTGAACACTTTCAATAGCATCTTTATCTAAGTTAACTACTAAGTTTTGATAAATTTCTTCTGCCATAAATGGTACGAATGGTGCAGCAACTTTTACAATTGTAGTTAATACTGTATATAATGTTTTGTATGCACCGATCTTATCATCAGTAAGTTCTGTAGACCAGAATCTTGATCTATTACGTCTTACATACCAGTTTGAAAGCTCATCAACAAAGTCTTCAAGTTCTAGAGCTGCTTCTGTTATTTTGTAATTATCTAAATCTTCTTCTACTGTCTTAATTAAAGTATTAAGTTTAGATAGTATCCATTTATCCATTACATTTTCTGATACAAAATCTTTGTATTCAAGAGGATTAAATTGGTCTAACTCAGCATATAAAACATAGAATGAATATACATTCCATAATGTGCTTAAGAATTTTCTTTGAGTTTCTTTTACATCATCCTCTGAGAATCTTGTTGGAAGCCATGGAGCACTTGCAGTGTAGAAGTGCCATCTTGTAGCATCTGCACCTTCATTTTGAAGTACATCAAATGGGTCAACAACATTTCCCTTTGATTTTGACATTTTAAGTCCGTGTTTATCAAGAACGTGACCTAAAACTATACAGTTTTCATATGAATTTGTGTCAAATAAAGCAGTTGAAATTGCAAGTAATGAATAGAACCATCCTCTTGTTTGGTCAACAGCTTCAGATATAAATTGAGCTGGGAAAGTCTTTTCAAATACTTCTTTATTTTCAAATGGATAGTGATGTTGAGCAAATGGCATTGATCCTGAGTCAAACCAGCAGTCAATAACTTCATTTGTTCTAGTCATTTCTTTTCCACAGTGTGGACAAGTTAATTTAACACCATCAATATATGGTTTATGAAGTTCTATATCATCAGGAACGTTAATTCCTTTTTCTTTTAATTCTTCAATACTTCCTATACATTCTCTATGTCCGCATTCGCATTCCCATATTGGAAGAGGAGTTCCCCAATATCTATCTCTTGAAATTCCCCAGTCAATAACATTTTCTAAGAATTTACCAAATCTACCTGTTCTTATGTTGTCTGGATTCCAATTGATTTTATTATTGTTTTCTAATAATTTATCTCTTAAAGACGTCATTCTTACAAACCAGCTATCTTTTGGATAGTAAAGAAGTGGTGTGTCACATCTCCAACAATGTGGATATGAGTGAGTGAACTTCTCTGATTTATAAAGACTTCCGTTTTCTTTCATAAATTCTAGTATTTTAGGATCTGCTTTTTTAACAAACATACCCTTCCAAGGAGTAACTGAATCTACAAATTTACCTTCACCATCAACTAAGTTTATAAGTGGTAAATCGTATTTCTTTCCTGTCATATTATCGTCTTCACCATAAGCTGGTGCAGTGTGAACTATTCCAGTACCGTCAGTTAATGTTACATAATCTGCGTGTACTACATAGAAAGCTTTTTTATCTGGAACTTCAAATTTAAATAGTTGTTCATATTCTGTTCCAACTAATTCTTCACCTTTGAACTCCTTAACTACTTTATATTCTCCTTCTAATACTTTTTCTGCAAGGTCTTTTGCAAGTATTAAGTGTTCTCCATTTTGTTCTACTTCAACATAGTCGTATGCTTTATTAATTGCTAAAGCTACGTTACTTGGTAATGTCCAAGGAGTTGTAGTCCAAGCTAATATATACTTGTTTTCTTCTCCCTTAACCTTAAATTTAACAAATGCAGTTGCTTCTTTTACATCCTTATATCCTTGTGCAACTTCGTGAGAAGATAATGCAGTTCCGCATCTTGGACAATATGGAGTTACTCTGTGCCCTTTATATAAAAGATCTTTTTCCCACATAGTCTTTAATGCCCACCATACAGATTCTATGTAAGTGTTGTGATATGTTACATATGGATTATCCATGTCAACCCAGAAGCCTAGTTTTTCAGACATATCTTTCCAAAGACTTGTGTATTTAAATACACTATCTTTACACTCTTTAACAAATTTTTCAACACCATATTCTTCGATTTGTGGTTTTCCTGAAATTCCAAGTTTCTTTTCTATTTCAAGTTCAACTGGAAGTCCATGAGTATCCCATCCAGCTTTTCTTAAAACTTTATACCCCTTCATAACCTTATATCTTGGGATTAAGTCTTTCATAACTCTTGTAAGAACATGACCTACGTGTGGTTTTCCATTAGCTGTTGGAGGACCATCGTAAAATGTAAAATATTCTCCATCTTCATTTCTATCAAAGCTCTTTTGAATTACATCTTTATCCTTCCAAAGCTTTGCTATTTTTTCTTCCATATTAACAAAATTTCCTGAAGTTTCAATCTTATTGTACATGTTTTTATTCTCCTTTCATTATTTTAATTAAGTCTATTAACTTTTCTCACTAGTTTAATTATTACCCTTTAAAACCTTTATAATAATTAATTTTTATAAACAAAAAAGCTACGCCCATAAGGACGTAGCATAATAACCACCTATGAAAATTCACACTTCAAGTACTAACATACTCTATTTCTTAACGCGAAATCACGGATAAACTTACTCAGCAAAAAGCCTTTTCAGTTTTCAACTCCCAGGTGATTTTCTTTAAGGTTTAGCTATAGGGTTCCCATCATCCCCTACTCTCTGTAAGCATATATCTTAAATACTTTTCCTGTTCATAGTTATTAATGAATTGTAAATATTTTTAAGTTTCTCATTAATTTAACTCATATTATATTATATTAGTTTCCTATTGTCAATTTATTATTACTTTTTTTAAAATTTATTTTTATAGCAAAAAAGACTGGCTTATACCAATCTCTTTGCTTCCAATATGTCAATTTATATGATATATAATCTCCTAGCCCAAGCTAGGTATGTTACTATGTAAAGGATCATATGAAATATAATCTCCTAATCTACATTAGGTATGTAAAATCATTAACGAATTTATTGTAACATTAATGTCTATGTTAATCAATATGTTTTTACCAATTTACTAAAAATTTTATGTATTTTTTTTAGTTTTTATGTACTTTATATTATTATTATACTCAATTTCTAAAAATAAATTACAAATTAAGAGAAATTTTTATCTTTGAGTCTAAAATCTCCATAAAATCTTTATTAAGAGTTGCTATATGTCTACCAAGCCTTGCTTTTGATACAACTTTAATTTGCTCTAAAAGAACAGTTCCTGTTATATGGTTTTTCTCACCATTTTCTAATTTATAATCATTTTCTCTTAATTCTATATGTACGGCAATTTTTTTAGGTCTATTGGATATAGGGGCAATTATAGTAGTAGGAGCATTTTTATTCCCTGTATCATTTTGAATTATTATAACAGGTCTTATTTTATTTTCTTCGGAGCCTATGTTTTGTCCTAATTCACAAGTCCATATTTCTCCCCTTCGTGGAATCACTTTTGTATCTCTAGATACGTTGTCATTCATCTTTATTTGTTCGTTAACCCAGGACACATAGTTATATATATTGTTTATGTAGTATGCTTTTTGCTTCATGGATTTAAATTTATTCTTCTTAGTCTTTTCTTTTATTAACTTTATATATTGATTTATTAATTGGTCTAATGTAGCCATCCTCTTATCCAAAAACATTTTTAATTCTTCTTCGTTCATATTATTTATATTATTTCTCATGCAGACATTCCCCCCTTGTTTTTTAATATAATTTTCTCTTAGTTAATTATATTATATTTTTACATATAAAGTATATATTTCCCAAAAATATTTTATAACATTATTTTTTACTTATAAATATATACTATCTCTGTAATTATCGTAATAATATAAATAACTAAAGATAAATAAAAAGGCCAATTTAATACTTTATAATTTTTTGTATACTCATTATTGTTATTAATTTGCTCATATTTATTTACTTTTATTAATTTTTTCATAAAAATCATAAGTATTTTAAAAAATACAACGGCAATAATAAACCATATGACCACTCCTATGGTTAACTGCATATATGACATTGAATGTATACCTTTACTATAAGGCTCTTGTCCTCCTGCCCCTCCACTAATAACCTTATTCAATATAGAAGCTAGAACTACTTGACTTCCGTTTATAGTAAAGTGACATATCATTGAGGAAAATATTGATCCGGTTATCTCAACTAAGTATGCAAATAATATTCCAAATGCAAATGTATATAGTGATTGATTCCCATCTCTATGTATCATACAAAAGAATAATCCGGTTATAATAGCGGCCTTTTTTATGTCTACATTTTTATATCCACTTAATACAATTCCTCTCATAGTTACTTCTTCTAATATTGCTGGTGTTAATGCAACAATTGCAATTTGTAGTATTAATGGCATTGTATTTAATTGTGAAATTACCATTCCAATTTTATTCGGGAAAATAAATTGAGTTATTAACGATAAAAAAACCGTTATTGGCTGTGCTAAAAATCCTATAATAATTATTATAAAAACACTTTTTATATTTATTTTGTTTAATCTTAAAACTTCTTTTACTGATTGCTTAGTAATTATAAAGTATATTATAGTTGGCACTAATAATAGGGCTATCTGTAAAATTACGATATCTAATCCTTTAGGTATATTAAGAATTTTAAAAACAGGCACAAAAACTACTGGAGCTATACTAAATAATATTAATAGTATCATTCCAAATAAATTAGCCGAAAAAACTCTCTCTTCTCTCATTGATTTGTCTCCTTTTTCTATTGTAATAAATTATATATTTATAAATATAATAAAGGAAGAGACATTATATTACAAATACGCTTAATAATATTTATCTCTTCCTTTCTATTATGTTACCTTATTTACATGAGTTTTCATTATTTTGTTTAAATTTTACATATGCATATTACTTTCCTATTGTATCTTTAATTCCTCTAGCAATAGCCTCTGCATATCTTTGTTGATATTTTGGATTGTTTAATATTTGTTCTCTATTAGAATTACTTATAAATTCTAATTCTACAAGTACTGCCTGCATTTTTGTATGCCTAACTACATAGAAACCACAAGGTTTAATTCCTCTATTTTTATATCCAAACTCATTTACAAGTTCATTTTGAATATTTTTAGCTAAAATGTTTCCTCGTTTTGAATCTCTATCATAGTATGTTTCTATTCCAGTGGCAGCCGATGTATCTGCACTATTACAGTGTATAGAAACAAAATAATCTGCATTTGCATTGTTGGCTATATCACAACGCATTTGAAGTTCAGCATTTTTATTACTTGGCCAAGGGCATTTGTCACTAGTTCTAGTATAAACAACATCTATACCACTATTTTTTAATACTTGCCCAAGTTTTAATGAAACAGCTAATGTTACATTCTTTTCAAGTACGCCATTATGACCTACCGCTCCAGAATCATATCCGCCATGACCTGGGTCTATAGCAACTTTGATTCTTTTAGATGGTGTAGATGGTGTAGATGGCTTTGGCTTTTCAACAGGTACAGGTGGCTTTGGTGTAACAATCGGTTTAGATGGCGAAACATCATCACTTGGTTTTAAACTTGTACCTGACATATTAGCTAATACATTGTCTGCTATAGATTTAGCAATTTTATTTTGATAACTATCATCTTTAAGAAGTTTTTCTTCTCGTGCATTTGTTATAAATCCAGGATAAACAACTATCCCAGGCATTTTTATTCCTTTAAGAATTCCAAAATTTCTCTCTTTAACTCCTCTATCCCTTGCTCCAGTTGCTTGCACTAAAGTATTTTGTACTTCACTTGCAAGCTTTAATCCCATCGCATTTCCTTCACAATAGTAAGTTTCTGCTCCATTAACTGATGCATTATATGAGTTTGAATTTATACTTACAAATAAATTTGCATTTGAATCATTAGCTATCTTAATTCTTCTATTATCATCTTCTTTATCTCCCCAAGAAACATTATCATTACTTCTTGTGTATATAACATCTATCCCTTTATTTTTAAGCATACTTCCTAACTTCAATGCTATAGCTAAATTGACATCCTTTTCATTTACCCCTGTAGGTCCAACTGAAGCTGATAAATTACCTCCACATGCAGGGTCTATAACTACTTTAAAATCCTTTTGTGGTTCCGTTATCTCTTTAGGGTTTATTATCAACTTTAAAACTATAATTCTTGAATATCCATCAACTTTTCCTTCAATTGAAAAAGTTCCTGCATTTGATGTGTCTATAGATGTTTTGTTCCATTTAACAGGTACATTTTTTATACTCCCATCACTCATTACTGCTTCTACAGTTTTAGGTAAATTATAATTAGCTCTTTGTCCTGTAACTTCAGTTATATCATTAATTGTTTTTATATGTACTGTTTCAGTTGAAAACTGTAATTTTACAGGAGTCTTTATTCTTTTTCCATCAGTAGATTTGACACTATCCTTTATAGATAAAGTATAGTTTGTATTAGGCTTGTACTCGTTTTTAGGAAATACTGTAACTTGCCTGCTATTGTTATAAAACACATCAATAGCTATATTATTATTGTTTTCATCTTGCAATACTATGCTACTATTGTTTATTGTATTCCTGTCCACATCTTTATTAAACTTAATAACCCAATGCTTATTAAGTACTATATTAGACTTTTGTCCCATATTTTTATAAGTACTTGCTAAAACATTATTGTAAGTTCCTAAAGTAATAAACATAATCCCCAAAAACATAAACAACATTTTTTTAATATACCTCAAAATATCACCTCACTATATTTATTGTATTAATATTTATATTTTATTTTAACCTAGCAAATAATGCAATAGTTGCTAAGTTTTATTTAATTGTAAAGTATTATGTTATGATATAATATTTTATAATCAAAGAAAGGGAGGTCTTTTTTATGGAATTAACTTGGTTTGGTCACTCATCCTTTTTAATTAAAGATTCTAATGGAACAAAAATTTTAACAGATCCCTTTGATAGATCTGTTGGGTATAAAACTTATACAGATACTGCTGATATAGTTACAATAAGTCACCATCATTACGATCATGACTACATTGAAGAAATAAAGGGTAATGCAAACATAATAGATAGCTGTGGAACATTTGAAAAACATGGCGTATCAATAAAAGGCATTCCTTCTTATCATGATGAAGTCAAAGGTGCTAAACGTGGTAACAATACAATATTCGTAATTGAAGCTGATAACCTTAGAGTTTGTCATTTAGGCGACTTAGGTCACATCTTATCAAAGGAAACCTTAGATGAAATAGGCAATATTGACGTTTTATTGATTCCTGTAGGTGGTATATACACTATAGATGGTAATACTGCATCTTTAGTTGCTAAATCAATAAATCCTCACCTAATAATACCTATGCATTATAAGACAACTTATCTATCTTTTGAATTAGATTCTGTTGATAATTTTACTAATAATATGATTAATGTTGATAATTTACTATCATCTAATATAAAGATATCCTCTCCATTAGATGGTAAATGTAAAGTTAAAATTTTAAAACCTATAGACCAGTAATAATAAAAAGAAGCATTTTTTAATGCTTCTTTTTATTATTACTATAGTTTTATTTCAATTCTTTCAAGTTTTACTAAAACATTAATATCTTTTGCAGTTACAGTTTCAGTTCTTAGACTGTTTCCATTGCTAATAAGTAATAATTTATTACTGTCTAATCTTTTTATTTGTCTTATATGTCTTTCATCATTGTATTCAACAAGACAAAGAGAATTATTTATAATCTCATGAGTTATATACCCAAAGGCAATATCTCCTTTAGCTATTCTAGAGCCAATCATATCATCGTCTTCTACTTTTAAGTATAAAACTTTATCTTTAGCGTGTCCCTCAACCTTATTATTGATAATAGGTAATTTTCTCATTTCAATTATTCTTGCCATATCATATCCGTAAACAGGCACTGGTTTTAAAACTGAACCTAGTGCATCATCCCACACATCATTTACTCTTTCTAATTTAGTGTTTTTCTTTGTTTGCACCTTTTCTTCTTCGTAAACTTCAGCTTCAAAAGACATAGTTACATCATTTAAATCTTTTCCAAGAACCTTTGAAATTTTCTCCATTACGCTTTCATTTATAACTTTCTTTCCACTTTCAACTTCTTTTATAAATTTTTCAGCTACTCCAATTTTTTTAGCAAGTTGTTTTTCTGTCATATTTGCTTTTAATCTAGCGTCTCTTATTTTACTTCCAACCCTACTCATGTTTATTCCTCCAAATTAGCATCATTTGAAAATATAGTATTTACTTTATTCTAATACAAATTATATACTTTTTCCATTTAATAATAAAACATTATAAAATATAGACCTTGAATCTTTAAATTCAAGGTCTATATTTTAATTTATCATATCTTAACTTATTATATTTCAATTTATTATGTTTTACTTTGAGTTATTTTTGAACCATTCTCTCTCTTCAATTAAATGTTCTAAAAGCTCCTTAAAACTCCACTTAACAGAAGTTTCTGTTACCATGGCAAAAATAACATCCATACTTATATTTTCTTTAATTGTACTAATAGCTTTAGTTACTTCTTTGTCTTTACAACTATTGAATAAAACTACTTTTTCTTCTGGCAACTCACCATAATATTTACTATTATCTACATCACATAATATACACTCTAATGAATTTGTAGCCATACTTTTATCTATACATTTAAAACTAGGTATTTTATTTTCTATTACCAACTTCTTTAGTATACTTTTCTCTTCTTCGTTAAATCCATATACAAGTAAAACCTTTCTATTTAGTCCAATCATAATATTCTCCTTAATTTAACTATTAAACTTCTTCTGGTTCTTTATAATCTACTCCAAAAGTTTCAACAGTAACCTTTTCCATGATTTGATCTTCATAAGGTCTATCACTATAATCAGTTTTTGAATTAACTATCTTATCAGCAACTTCCATACCTTCTGTTACTTTACCGAATGATGCATATTGACCATCTAAATGTGGTGCATCTGCAACCATTATAAAGAATTGGCTTCCTGCTGAGTTAGGGTTCATAGCTCTAGCCATTGATAAAACACCTCTTGTGTGTTTTAAATCATTTTTAAATCCATTAGCTGTAAATTCACCTTTAATTGAATATCCTGGACCACCCATTCCAGTTCCATCTGGGTCTCCCCCTTGAATCATAAATCCAGGAATTACTCTATGAAATATAACTCCATCATAAAATCCTTTATTTATAAGACTAATAAAATTATTCACTGTATTTGGTGCTACTTCTGGGTAAAGTTCTGCCTTTATTATATCTCCGTTTTCCATTTTAATAGTAACTATTGGGTTCATATATTATTTTCTCCTCTCTATCTCGTTACTGTCATAATTTAATATTTATTACTTATGCTACACTAAATTATAGCATAATATACTATTTTATAACTAAATAAATTTTCTTATATTATCCCTAATAACTTTTTAGAAATTTTTATAATTTCCTCATTATTATCTAAGGAATTAAATATTTTTACCGTTCCCTTTTTATCTTGTAAATTTAAAGATTTATTTTTTATTAATTTTCTCTTTAATTGAATTGATGTTCCTAAGCTTCCATCTATAATTACAACATCTTCTCCTAATATTTTAGATAATTCTTCTTTTATAAAAGGATAATGAGTACAACCTAGTACCACTGATGATATCTCTTTTTTATCTATTATAGATAGCTTTTTTTGTAAATAATTATTAAGTTCCTGTCCTTTAACTATGCCTTTTTCAACATACTCAACTAGGCCTGGGCAAGGAAGAGATACCATTTCTGATCTACCTTTATATTTCGCCATAAGGTCATTAAATTTCTTTTCAGCTAAAGTCATAGGAGTTGCCATTACAACAATCTTTCCTTTTTTATTCAACTCTACTGCTGGTTTTAATGCCGGTTCTATTCCTATTATAGGTATATCTTTGTATGAATTTCTTAAGTCTTCAATAGCTGCACTAGTTGCAGTATTACAAGCAATAACAACCGCTTTAACATTATGTCCCAACAAAAATTCAACTGCATTAAAGGTTAACTTCTTTACCTCATCTACAGTTTTAGTACCATATGGAGCATTTTTCGAATCTCCAAAATATATAAAATCTTCATTAGGCAACACTTTAATTGCTTCTCTTAAAACACTTAATCCACCGACACCTGAATCAAAAAAACCTATGGGCATTTTTGTAATATCCATGTTTCTCAGCCCTTCCATCTATTATTCCAATAATAAGTATAATTTTCATCTTTTTTAATCACCGTATTTTACAAGTAAAATTATACTCCATACATGTATTTATTTCTACAACAAGAAATGTATTATTAAATATACTTTAATTATAAATTATATTTTTCTATTTTCAATTTTAATTTGAATATTATAAAGTAAATTTCCATTTAACTTATGATAAACTCATTTTAAAACAATTGACAATTTATTAATTTTATAATAGAATTTTTTATAATTTATAAAAAATAACGGCATTTTATAATAATTAAAAAATATTTCACATATATAATACATTTATATTGAATAGGAGGAAAATAATGTTTAACGATTTGATTTACACTATTTCAAAAGATAACCATTCCGAGAAATTCTTAAAAGAATTATTAAATAATCATCCAGAAATAAAATTTGTATCTCTTGTAGGTATTGATTTATCGGGAAATGATACCGATGCAAAGATTCCTATGAGAATATTTTTAGACGATATAGACGGTTTTTTAAAAGGTGCTATTCAAACTGACGGTTCTTCCGTAGCATTTCCTGGAATTGCAACATTAAACAACGCTAAAGTAGATATGCTTGCTGATACTGATGTCAATTGGTTTGTTGATTACAACTTTGAAAATATAGATGAAAAAACTAATAAACCAGTAGGTACTCTTAGAATTCCTTGTTTCTTAATTCATGATGGAAAAGCTATCGACTCTAGACACATTTTAAAATCTTCTATTTATAATATAGAAAAAAATCTTTTTAACTTTTATAAAAAATACCCTGAATTGTTAAGTGTTTATGGAATAACTTTTGATGATATTGATGACATTGTTGCAACGGCAGCAACTGAACTTGAATTTTGGGTTAAAACTCCTGAGGAAAAAGCTCAAATCGAACAACTTTCAACTTCAGAAGTTTTACAAGAACAATATTGGAATAGAACTAAAGGAGCTGTTAGAACTGCTCTTGAGCACACTTTGGAACTTATGGACAAATACGGATTTGAAGCTGAAATGGGGCACAAAGAAGTTGGTGGTGTTAAAGCAACTTTAGGAGAAGGCGGAAAATTAACCCACATAATGGAACAATTAGAATTGGACTGGAAATATGCAGATGCTCTTCAAGCTGCGGACAACGAACTTCAAGTTAGAATTCTTGTAAAAGAAACTTTTAGACGTCACGGACTTGATGTAAACTTCCTCGCAAAGCCCGTTGAAGGTGTTGCAGGTAGCGGTGAACACACTCATTTAAGTATCGCTTTAAAATTGAAAAACGGAAAAAGAATAAACCTATTTGCACCTACAAATAAACATTTCTTAAGCATTTATGGATATGCTTCTTTAATGGGCGTTTTAAAAAATTATGAAGTTATAAATCCATTTATATCATCTAATAATGATGCTTTTAGAAGATTAAAACCTGGATTTGAAGCACCAATTTGTATTGTTACATCAATAGGTCATTCTGTAGATATCCCTTCTAGAAATAGAACAATATTAGTAGGTGTTATTCGTGATATTGAAAATCCACTATCTACAAGATTTGAACTTCGTTCTCCAAACCCTCATACAAACACTTATTTAGCACTTGCTAGTATGTTTATGGCTTGTAATGACGGAATAACTTATGCAGTTACAAACAATAAAACCGAAGATGATCTTCTTAAAGAACTTTCAAAGAAAGCTGGAGAAAGTGCTGATTATCTTGAAAAAGATAGAGCTTACAGAAGTGAAGAAGATGTATTTGAAGATTATTCTGAAGAAGAAAGAAATAAGTTATTTGGAGTAGCTCCTGCTACAGTATATGAAAATTTAAATGCCTTTGAAAAATATCCTGAAAAAGTTGCTATTCTTAAAGAAGGTGGAGTATTTACAGACGAAATTTTAAATAGTTATAAATGCACTGTTGAAAAAAGATGGATAACTGAAATTTTATATAGAATAATACCTAAACATTCTAATAACATAAGAAGTTATAAAATGCTTCATGATATAAATAAAGCTCATGACGTTGATGTTACTAGATGGCAAAAGGTATCTGAACTAAGACAATATTTAATGAAAGATTCTTATTCAACAAAATCTTTATTTTCAAGAATCCGCCAAGCAATTGACAAAAGAGATCTTGAAGCTGTATCAAACCTTCAAATAGAAATGGATTCTAAAATGTTATTGCTAAGAAACTTATATATAGATTACACTAGAAATCTATTAGACATATAGATAATTAAAAGCATTCACAAGTTAAAAAGTATCTTGCACTTTTATAATGTATGTTAATTAAGATACTTTTTAACTTTATTGAATGCTTTTTATAAATAAAAAATAACATTAACTATAAAAATTTATTTTTCTATAGCCATTACTTCTATTTCTATTGAAACATCCTTTGGTAATTTAGATACTTCTAAACAACATCTTGCAGGATAATCTCCCTCAAAATATGTTCCATAAACCTCATTTACATCATTGAAATCGTTTAAATCAGTTAGAAATATTGTAGTCTTTACAATGTTACTAAAATCCAAATTAACTTCACTTAAAATAGCTTTTATGTTATCGAGAGATTGTTTAGTTTGTTCTTTTATAGTTTTAGGAATGGAATTATCTTTAGGATTAATAGGTATTTGTCCTGAAACAAATACAAATTCCCCAACTTTAATTCCTTGTGAATATGGTCCTAATGCCCCTGGTGCGTTACTAGTTGAAATTACTTCTTTTTTCATAAATTCTACCTCCCAACCATATTTCTGATGCTTATATTTTTTTATTTTTATATTCCATTTTTAATTTACCATATTTTTACTATACATTCAACATTTATATGTTAATCATACTAAAATAATATAAATATATTTTTCATTATATTAATAAAGGATAGCATATATATGCTATCCTATTTCGTCTAAGACTCTTTTACCTTCAAGCTTTTATTATAATAATATTGTATAATCTCGCTTCTTTTAATTATCCCAATAAAGACATCATTATCATCAACTACAGGTACAAAGTTTTGATTTACAGCAAGTGAAATTAAATCTTCAATATCAGAGCGTATATGTACCGGAGAATTTTTTACATTTCTAGGAACATCTTTTAGTGAAACCTTATTAGTATTCTTAAAATCTAACTCTGGAGTATTTTTTAGTTTCCAAAGCATATCCCCTTCTGTAATAGTACCAATATACTTACCCTCTTCATCAATAATAGGTATTGCTGTATATCTATGATATTCCATTCTTTCCAATGCTTGTCTCATAGTTGAAGTTATTTTTTCATATACTACGTCTTTTTTTGGTGTAAGAAAAAACGCTACATTCATACTTTATCATTCCTATCTTAAGTATTTAGATCTACTTTTATTATACACTATATTTCCAATATATATATATTAATATATTATAAATAATTTATTTTACTGTATTTTGGAATATATTGACACCAAACATATTATACTCTATTATTGAATTAAACCAAAAATCTTTAAGGGGGTTGGTTTTATGGATATTAAAAATACTATATCTAAAATAAAAAAAACTGCTATGGATACTGCAAGTACAGTAGCACAAACTGCAAAAGAAGGTTCAGCAACTGTTGCAAAGAAATCCAATGATATTTTAGAACTTTCTAAGCTTACGCTATCTGTTAATTCAGAAGAAAATAAGTTACTAGAAATGTATGCTAAAATAGGTGAAAAGATTTGTGACAAATATGAGCAAGATGTTTATATTGATCCTGAACTTACTAAGGAATGTAATGAAGTTTTAAAAGTTAGAAATTCATTACGTGAAATAAAAGACAAAATAGAAGAATTAAAAACTAACACTTCAGATAAAAATAAATAATTAATATTTTTAATAGGTTAAGGTGACTTCAATATTTTATTGTTTGTCCCTTAACCTATTGTATTTATTAAGTTATAAAAACATAAAAAATATAACATTATAAACATATAAGCATATTATAAAATATACATTTTTACAAGGTCTTATGTATATTTATTCATTTTTATTGTTTTAACAACTGTGTTTCACTGTAAATGGAAAAAATTTTCACTAATGATTATGAAATTTGCAAGTGATTTTTTTGAAATATGCAATTGAAATAATTATTTAACTCATATATAATTGTATTATTGTAAATTATGAATTTATCGCAAATCAAATATTGCAACATTACATATTTTTATTTATACACAAAAATAAAGGAGTGAAAAATATGATAAGAAAATTCAAAAGAGTTTTAGTTGCCAATAGAGGAGAAATTGCCATAAGAATTTTCAGAGCTTGTAATGAGCTTGGAATAAGAACTGTTGCCATATACTCTGAAGAAGACAAATTTTCTCTTTTTAGAACTAAAGCTGACGAAGCCTATTTAATAGGTAAAAATCAAGGACCTATTGAAGCTTACTTAAACATAGACGAAATAATAAGCTTAGCACTAAAAAAAGGTGTTGACGCTATCCACCCTGGATATGGTTTCCTTTCTGAAAACGCTGAATTCGCAAGAAAATGTGAAGAAGCAGGTATAGAATTCATAGGACCAACAGCAGAAATGATGGAAAAACTCGGAGATAAAATCAAATCTAAACTTGTAGCTCAAAGTGTAAATGTTCCTACAATCCCAGGAGTTGAAAAACCAGTTACTTCTGAAGAAGAAGCAATTAAATTTGCAGAATACTGTGGATACCCTATCATGTTGAAAGCAGCTGCCGGTGGTGGCGGACGTGGAATGAGAATCGTTAGAAACAAAGACGAATTAATTCCTTCTTTTAAAAGCGCTAAAAACGAAGCTAAAAAAGCTTTCGGTATAGATGATATCTTTATAGAAAAATATCTAGAAAATCCTAAGCATATTGAAGTTCAAGTCATTGGAGATAAACATGGAAATATAGTTCACTTATACGAAAGAGACTGTTCAATCCAAAGACGTCATCAAAAAGTAATTGAATTTACTCCAGCTTTTGCATTACCAAAAGAAAAAAGAGAAGAAATCTGTAATGATGCATTAAAAATAGCAAGATCTGTTGGATATAGAAGTGCAGGTACTTTAGAATTCTTAGTTGATATGCACGGAAATCATTACTTTATAGAAATGAACCCAAGAGTTCAAGTTGAACATACTATAACTGAAATGACAACTGGTATTGATATAGTTCAAAGCCAAATCTTAGTTGCAATGGGAAAACCTTTATCATGCCCTGAAATCGGAATAAACTCACAGGAAGATGTTAAACCTAGAGGTTTTGCAATTCAATGTAGAATCACAACAGAAGACCCAACAAACAACTTTGCCCCTGATACTGGTAAAATTAACGTTTATAGAACAGGTTCAGGTTTCGGTGTAAGACTTGATGGTGGAAATGGATTTACAGGTGCTGTAATAAGTCCTTATTATGATAGCTTACTTGTAAAAACAACAACTTGGGCAAGAAGTTTTGAAGATGCTATAAGAAAATCCCTTCGTTCCATGAAAGAACTTACAATATCAGGAGTTAAAACAAATGTTGGATTCTTAATTAACGTTTTAAATCACCCTACTTTTGTAGAAGGTAAATGTACTACTAACTTTATAGAAGAAAATGATGAATTATTTAAGATATTTACTAAGACAGATAGAGAATATAATCTTCTTAAATATATTGGTGAAAAAGTTGTTAATGAAACTTTCGGAGTTAAAAAGGAATTTGACGTTCCAGTAGTACCTAAAGTAATAGTTCCAGATGGTTTAAAAGGAACTAAACAAATATTAGATGAAAAAGGTCCTAAAGGATTAGTAGACTGGATAAAATCTGAAGAAAAGCTACTTATTACAGATACAACAATGAGAGATGCTCATCAATCTCTTATGGCTACTAGAATGAGAAGCATTGATATGATAAAAATTGCAAAATCAACTTCTGTTCTTGAAAAAGACGCATTTTCATTTGAAATGTGGGGCGGAGCAACTTTTGATGTTGCATACAGATTCCTAAAAGAATCTCCTTGGATTCGTCTACAAGAATTAAGAAAGAGAATACCAAATGTACTATTGCAAATGCTTATAAGAGGATCAAATGGTGTTGGATATAAAAACTATCCTGACAATGTAATTAGAAATTTAATTGATGAATCAGCAAATTCAGGAATTGATGTGTTTAGAATATTTGACTCTCTAAACTGGGTTAAAGGAATGGAAGTTGCAATTGACCAAGTATTAAAAAATAACAAAGTTGCAGAAGCTTGTATCTGTTATACTGGTGATATTTTAAATACTAATAAAGATAAATATTCTTTAGACTATTATGTTAAAAAAGCTAAGGAAATCGAAAAAACAGGAGCTCATATACTTGGAATAAAAGATATGTCTGCCCTTTTAAAACCTTATGCAGCATTTAAACTTATTAAAGCTCTTAAAGAAGAAATATCACTGCCAATACATCTTCATACACACGATACAACTGGCAATGGCGTTGCTACAGTAATGATGGCAGCAGAAGCTGGTGTTGATATTGTTGATACTGCAATTAGTAGTATGGCTGGACTTACAAGTCAACCTTCACTTAACTCTGTTGTTGCAGCACTTGAAAATACACAAAGATCTACAGGTATGAACCCTCGTGATCTACAACAAATCTCTGATTACTGGGCAGCTGTAAGACCTGTTTATGAAAAATTTGAATCTGAATTAAAATCTGGTTCTACAGAAATCTATAGATATGAAATACCTGGTGGTCAATATTCAAACTTAAAACCTCAAGTTGAAAGCTTTGGACTTGGTCATAGATTTAATGAAGTAAAAGAAATGTATAAAAAAGTTAACACAATGGTTGGAGATATTGTAAAAGTAACTCCATCTTCAAAAATGGTTGGAGACCTTGCAATATTCATGGTTAAAAATAACCTAACTCCAGAAAATATATTAGAAAAAGGTAAAGATTTAGCATTCCCTGACTCAGTAGTTGCATACTTTAAAGGAATGATGGGTCAACCAGACGGCGGTTTCCCAGAAGATCTTCAAAAAATTGTACTAAAGGGCGAAGAACCTATAACATGTAGACCAGGCGAACTTCTTCCACCTGAAGATTTTGATGCTATAAAAGCTTACCTAAGTGAAAAATTCAACATGGAAGCAAACAATAGAAACGCTTTAAGTTATGCACTGTACCCTGACGTATATGAAGAATATCTAAAATCTATACAAGAAGATAGAGACCTTAGCAAAATGGGTAGTGATATTTTCTTCCACGGATTACGCGAAGGTGAAACTTGCGAAGTTGAAATTAGCGAAGGTAAAACTATGATAATTAAACTTCTTGAAATAAGTAAAGTTGATTCAAATGGTAATAGAATTCTTTACTTTGAAGTTAACGGTAATAGACGTGAGATTACAATAAAAGATTTAAGCTCATTCTCTTCAACAAAAATAGCTTCACAATCAATTCAAATGGCTGATCCAGAAAATCCACTTGAAATAGGTTCAAGTATTCCTGGAACAGTATTAAAAGTTCTTGTTAATGAAGGCGATGAAGTTAAAGAAAATGATAGTTTAGTTGTAATTGAAGCCATGAAAATGGAAACTAATATAACAGCATCAAGTAGCGGAACTGTTTCTTCTATACTAGTTAAAGAAGGTCAACAAGTTAAATCTGGAGAATTATTAATAAAATTAAAATAGCTTAAATTAATAAAACCACAAGTTAATTTTAAATAATCTTTTAATAAAAGACTATTTAAAAACTTGTGGTTTTTTCTATTTTATTCTTTTTAAAACTTCAAGTAAATAATTATAATTTTTATTAGCTGATGAAATACTTACTCTTTCATTTGGTGTGTGAGCATCATAAATATTAGGTCCAAAAGAAACCATATCTATATCCCCTAGTATATTCTTTAGTATTCCACATTCAAGACCTGCATGAATTGCTGTTACCTTAGGCTCTACTTGATACATATCCTTATAAACATCTACAAACAAATCTCTAATATAAGATTCCTTTTTATACTCCCAAGCTGGATAATCTGCATATAAGGTTAAAGCTGCACCAATATTATCACATAACAATTTTATTTTACTAACAATAAATTCTTTTAATGTCTTAACAGAACTTCTTATAGCACATTCAAATGTTACTTCATCATCATTTGTAACTACAACACCTAAATTGCTAGAACTCTCCACAAGTCCCTCTATATCTTGGCTCATAGTTTGAACTCCTTGAGGCATAAACATAAGAACCAATATTATTTTATTTGTTAATGATTTTGAAAATATTCTATATAACTTTTCATCTATTTCTTCTAAAGTCACACTAACATCAGGATCTGCTACACTAAATTCATTTTTAAGCACTTCATTAAAATTGCTTATTATATTTTTTAGCTCTCCTTCTTTTCTTTCCTTTATAAAAATAGTAGCTTCAGCTTCTCTTGGAATAGCATTTGATTTTAGTCCTCCATTTATATCCGATATAAAAATACCCATTGTTGAATTTATGTGATTTAATATACGTCCCATAATCTTATTGGCATTTCCTCTCATGGTCTTTATATCAACACCTGAATGACCACCCTTTAACCCTTTAACTGAAATCTTATATGGTTTTAATCCTTCTTTTCTATCCTCTAATTCAACAGTAAGCCTAACTGTACTACGAACTCCCCCTGCACATGATGATAGAAGTTCTCCTTCTTTTTCAGAATCTATATTTATTAAAATATTTCCCGATAAATTATTCCCATTTACCCTTGATACTCCACCCATTCCATTTTCCTCTTCAGTGGTTATTAAAACTTCTAATTTAGGATGGCAAATATCATCACTGTCTAAAATAGTAAGACAATAAGCAACAGCAATTCCATCATCAGCACCAAGTGTAGTTCCATTTGCCTTTATAAAATTCCCATCTACTAATAGCTCTATTGGATCATTTATAAAGTCATGATTTACATCTTTATTCTTCTCACAAACCATATCCATATGTCCTTGAAGAATTACTGTTGGTGCATTTTCGTATCCTTTTGTAGCATTTTTCTTAATTATTATATTTAAAGCCTCATCTTGTATAACTTCTAAATTACGTTCTTTTGCAAAATTAAATAAATAATCACTTATACCTTTTTCATTTCCCGATCCTCTTGGTATATTGCTTATCTCTTTAAAATATTTAAAAACTTTATCCTTTGACAAATCATCAAATGTATAACTCATTTCAATCATCCTTTCATTGTTTAATTTAAGGAATAATTCATTATCTACTTATTAAGTTTAGCATATACTTAAAATTTAACAATATTACATCAAACTTTATAGTTGTTTATTTGTAAATTAATTATATAATATATATGTATGTATAATATTAATTCCAAATATTGCATCTTGATCTATTAAGTTATACAATAGTATGTATAGTTTATTATTATATAAACTATATTTAAGTATCACTTGTTATTTATAACTTAAAGTAAAAATATTAATAAATAATTAAAGGTGGTTTACATGTTTAATAAAGAATCAATTCGCGAGAAGTCACCAAAGAGACTTTTCTTATTATTCCAAATTGTTTTTACCCTAATAAGTGCACCATTTTTACTTTACTATGGTCCCTTTGAGAATGTAAAAGCTACAGTAGTTGGTTCCGCAATGACAACTTCAACCCATCAATGGATAGCGACAACATTTTTATCTAGAAAACATATAGATGAAATTCTAAGTAAAAATAAAATTAACACTTTAGTTCAATCTGATATAGATGAGCTTAGGAAAAAAATTAACTCAGGCGAAATAAGTGATACAAATGAAATCGAAAAACGTGAAATTCATGGAGATAAGTTTAAAGGACACCTATTGGTTATAAAAAATCCTAAAAAAATAAAAGTTGGTTATAATGAACACTTAGGTTCAAAGGGCGAAACTACAAGTGCAATGGCAAAAAGATATAACTCAATCGCTGCCATAAATGCGGGAGGTTTTGTTGCAAACAATGCATCTAGCAAAGATGCTAACCCTTCTGAGACCAATGGAAATCCTGGAGGAATACTTATTTCAAACGGCGAAATTGTATATAATAATTTAAGAAATAATGAAAAAATATGTATAGCAGGAATAACTGCAGACGGAATACTTTTAGTAGGAAACTATAATCTAGATGAAATGATGAAATTAAATGTGAAGGATGCTGTATCATTTGGTCCAGCACTTATTGTAAATGGACAAAAGACCATAACTTCTGGTGACGGTGGTTGGGGTACTGCTCCTCGTACAGCTATAGGTCAAAGAAAAGACGGTAGCATTTTATTTCTAGTTATAGATGGTAAATACATAGGTAGACTTGCTGTTACTTTACGAGAATTACAGGACATACTATATGAATATGGCGCTTATAACGCTGTAAATTTAGATGGTGGTTCATCTTCTACTATGTATTACAACGGAAAAGTTATTAGTGAACCTTACAAATCTACTGGAGAGAGAGAAATTCAATCTATATTTTATGTATCTCCATAAAATAAGGCTAGATAAAAATACTTAAAATATTTTTATCTAGCCTATTTCTTATTATTTGCTTCTTTAATTTCTTTCTGTTTTTCTTCTGCTTTTATTTTTTGTGATTCTTCTGCAGCTAATTGAGCTGCTATTGTTAATAGTGTTGCACCAATAGAAGCTATAAAATTACCAAGAACATTTATCTCTTCCAAATTAAGATTTTTAGATAAAATAATAGCTATTAATGATGATGCAGCCGCTAACTGCTGAGCACTACTATTCCTAAACATATACAGCCTCCTTATAAAACATTATATTTACTTTAAATTTAATAATTTTTTCATTTCAACATCAATATATAAATTAATGTTATTATTTGTTAAAATATATTTAATAATACTTTTAAAGGTGGTGAATTTATGAATTGGTTAAATAATCTTGAAAGAAAATTTCGCAAATTCGCAATTAAAAATTTGATGATGTACATAGTTTCAATAAACTTTTTAATTTTTGTCCTTATGTATATGCTTCCTAATGGGTTTCTTGTACTAATATACAAGCTTACTTTAATTCCTTCTTTAGTTCTTAAAGGTGAATTATGGCGTGTTGTAACTTATATATTTGTTCCCCCAAACCTAAGTATATTTTGGGGACTATTTACACTTTATTTTTACTATATAATTGGTGTTTCTCTAGAGCAAGAATGGGGTAGTTTTAAATTTAATGTATATTATTTCCTAGGCATGTTTTTTACTACTATAGCAGCTTTTGTAATTAATTTACCTATGTCTGCATTTTACTTAAACCTCTCTCTAGTTTTAGCTTTTGCTCACTTATATCCTGATCATGAATTTCTTTTATTTTTCTTTATGCCTATAAAAGCTAAATTTTTAGGTTTTTTAGAATTAGGATATGTAGTTTATTCATTGGCATTTTCTCCACTAGAATATAAAGTTGCAGCTTTAGTTTCTATACTAAATTACATTATATTCTTTGGTAAAAGCGGATTTACTTTTGCAAATAATACAAGTAAAAATTACATTAGAAAAAGAACTTTTAAAAATAAAATGGTTACACCTGATACAATTCATAAGTGTACAATTTGTGGCATAACTGAAAAAGATGATCCTTATATGGAATTTAGATATTGTTCTAAATGTGAAGGAGATTACGAATACTGTATGAATCACTTAAAAAATCATACACATATAACTCATGATAAAACTAAGGATTAATTATTAGATTATTGTTTATCTTTCTTTTTCAAATTTTTTTTGAATTTTTCTCGTCGCTGTTCACTATATTGAATTTGATCCTGCATGGCATCTAATATATCTCCTAAAATTTCAAAAAAATCTCCTACTAATCCCATTTCATCAGGTGTAAGTTTTCGTGATATTATTATGCTAACTAAAGCCGCAACAATAGCAAGTTGTTCTGCCCTGGTTCTATCATTATACATACTATCCTCTCCTTATAATATTATATAAGATGAGTTATTGGTATGTTCTCATTATAACCAATAAAAAACACCTAAATCCCAATAGAGATTTAGGTGTTTTTTTATCTATATTTATCTAACATATCTTTAAGACCTGTAACATTATCGCCTTCACCGATAGCTGCAAACTTCCACTCATTTCCGTGTCTATATATTTCACCTGCATAAATACCTGTTTTATTAGAGTAATCATCACTTAAATTAAATCTAAGTAATTCTTTATTATTTTGTAAATCTAAAATTCTAATAAACGCATTTCTTATCATACCAAAATGTTGATTTCTCTTTACGCAATTATAAATATTTACTACAAAAACTAATCTTGATATATTTGCTGGAACCTTTGAAAGCTCAACTAAAATTTGTTCATCATCTCCATCGCCTTCTCCAGTTAAATTATCTCCCATATGCATAACACTAGAACTTCTATCTTTTAAATTACCAAAATAAACGATTTCTTCTGCTTTACTATTTTCATTTAACATAATTACAGAAGCATCACAATCTATTGCAGGAGCTGAACTACCAAATAATAATCCTAATATTCCACCTCTACTCTGTTCTACTGGATCCCATCCAAGTCCAACCATTATTCTTGATAATTTTGAATCTTCCTTTGTTAGGCTTATTCTTTGTCCCTTTTGTAAATTAATAGCCATACTATGACCTCCTAATACAATTTATAGTCACTAAACTTCTAGTCCGTAATTTTTGCAAAGAGCTGCAAGTCCTCCCTGAAATCCACTTCCAACAGCGCTAAACTTCCACTCTCCATTGTAACGATATATTTCACAGAATACTAAAGCTGTTTCTATAGAAAAATCTTCTGATAAATCATATCTTAAAATTTCTTCTCCATTTTCTTTGTTTACTAATCTTACAAATGCATTGGATACTTGTCCAAAGTTTTGTCTTCTTCCTTCTGCATCATAAATAGTTACTGCAATAGCTATCTTCTCTATACTTTCAGGAACTTTTGAAAAATCAATAACAATTGATTCGTCATCTCCATCCCCTTCTCCAGTTCTGTTATCGCCTGTATGTATTACAGAACCACTTGAATGTTCTAGATTATTATAAAATACAAAATCTTCATCCCTATTTACTCTTCCATTAGCCCCAACTAAGAATGCAGATGCATCAAGGTCAAAGTCAAATCCTCCATCAAATTGTTTTGTATCCCATCCAAGTCCAATTATAGCTTCCTTTAATCCAGGTGCTTCCTTAGATAAGTTTATTTTTTGTCCTTTAGATAAATTTATTGCCATAGTAATCCTCCTAATCCAAACTAAACGTTTTATTCTCTAATTTACTATCCTACATCTATTCCAAAATTGCCACAAAGCGCTCCAAGTCCCCCTTCAAATCCACTTCCTATAGCACTGAATTTCCATTCTCCATTATGACGATATAATTCACCAACCACTAAAGCCGTTTCTATACTGTAGTCTTCACTTAAATCATATCTTATTAATTCTTCATTAGTTTCTTCGTTTACTATTCTTATAAATGCATTGGATACTTGTCCAAAATTTTGTTGTCTTGTTTCTGCATCATGTATAGTTACTGTAAAATCTATTTTTTCTATATTAGAAGGTACCTTATTTAATTCAACAACTATTTGTTCATCATCTCCATCCCCTTCACCAGTACGGTTATCTCCTAGATGAATTACAGATTCTGAAGAATGCTTTAAATTATTGTAAAAAACAAAATCTCCATCAGATGCAACTTTTCCATTTAATCCCAATAAAAATGATGCTGCATCTAAATCAAAGTCATTTCCTCCATCATACTTGTTAGTATCCCATCCAAGTCCTACTATTACCTTTTTTAATCCTGGATTTGTCTTTGTTAAATCCACCTTTTGTCCCTTTGATAAACTAACTGCCATAATTCTACCTTCTTTCACTCTTTTTAACTATATTTTATATTATTTTCATCATATAATCCACTACGTATTAAACTCACATATTTAAAACTCATAAATTACATTGACAAATAAATATCATAGTAGTATATTAAAACTATACTAAACAGGTATACTTTACTGAATAGGAGAATTATAATGAAAATTACTCAAGAAGTAGATTATGCTCTAAGAACCGTGTTATACCTATGTAAGTTAGGTTACGGTGAAAAAATCGAAGCTAAAAATATATCTGAAACTGAAAATATCCCAATAAGATTTTTATTAAAGATACTTAGAAAGCTAAAACATGCTGGAATAGTAGAATCTTATAGAGGAGTTAACGGTGGATATGCATTAAATAAGTATCCAAAGGATATATCCATAGAAGATATAATAAGAATTATTGATGGCCCTATTTACATGAATAGATGTATATATGATCCTAAATATTGTAACTTAAATCGCTCTAGTACATGCGTAATTCATAATGCACTAGAATCTGTTCAAAACACTTTAGTATCAAATTTAAAGGCTATTAATTTTGAAAATTTATTAAATACAACCCATGAAAAATAATATATGTATGGGTCCATATATTTAAATAAAAGTACACTAATTTAGTAAACTTTATTTTTTATATAAAAGTACACTAATTTAGTAGAGATTAGGAGGATTTCTCATATGTCAAATTGTTTAAATTGTTCATCATGTTCAACTTGTAGCTCAGCAGATAAAGTTTTAGAAGGTTTTATTTCTGAATTAGATGTTGAAACATCTCACCATAGAGCTATAGCTCAAAAGATTAAATGTAAATTCGGACTTGAAGGTCTTTGTTGTAAACTTTGTGCCAACGGACCTTGTAAAATAACTCCAAAATCCCCTAGAGGTGTTTGTGGTGCTGATGCAGATACTATAGTTGCAAGAAACTTCCTTCGTGCAGTTTCAGCCGGTGCAGGTTGCTATCTTCACGTTATAGAAAATACTGCTTGGAACTTAAAATCAACTGGTGAGCAAAAAGGTATCATAAAAGGAGAACATGCATTAGATAAATTATGTAACATATTCGGAATAAATGAAACTGATATACACAAGAAAACTATACTTGTAGCTGATGCTGTACTTAAAGATTTATACAAACCTAAATTTGAAAAAATGGAGTTAGTTGAAAAACTTGCTTATGCACCTCGTTTTGAAAACTGGAAATCTCTAAATATACTTCCTGGCGGCGCTAAGTCTGAGGTTTTTGATGGAGTTGTAAAAAGCTCTACAAATTTAAGCAGTGATCCAGTAGACATGTTGTTAAACTGTCTAAATCTAGGAATCTCAACAGGATTATATGGTCTTACACTAACTAACCTATTAAATGATGTAATGCTTGGAGAACCAAAAATAAGACCAGCTAAAGTTGGATTTAATGTAGTTGATACTGACTATATAAATATAATGGTAACTGGACATCAACACTCAATGATAGCTCATCTTCAAGATGAACTTATAAAAGAAGATGTAATATCAAAGGCTAAAAAGTTAGGCGCTAAGGGCTTTAGACTTGTTGGTTCTACTTGTGTTGGTCAAGACCTTCAATTAAGAGGAGAACACTACAGTGAAGTATTCTCAGGACACTCTGGCAATAACTACACAAGTGAAGCAATGCTTGCAACTGGTAGTATTGACCTTGTAGTTTCTGAATTTAACTGTACACTTCCTGGAATTGAACCTATAACAGATAAATTTGAAATTCCTATGGTTTGTATTGATAATGTTGCTAAAAAAGCTAATGCAGAATATGTTGAATACTCATATGATGAAAGAGAAAACATTACTAATCATATAATTGATAAAGCTCTTAATAGTTATGCTAACAGAAGAAACAAAATAGAGATAAACCTTCCTAAAAATCACGGAGATGATAACTCAATTACAGGAGTTAGCGAAGATTCTCTAAGAGATTTCTTAGGTGGAAGTTTTAAACCACTTATTGACCTTATAGCATCTGGAAAAATTAAAGGTGTTGCAGGAGTTGTTGGTTGCTCTAGTTTAGTTTCTGGTGGACATGATGTATTCACCGTTAATCTAACAAAAGAACTTATAAAAAGAGATATTATAGTATTAACTGCTGGATGTTCTAGTGGTGGACTTGAAAATGTTGGACTTATGTCCCCTAGTGCTGCATATCTTGCTGGAGAAAACCTAAAAGAAGTTTGCACATCACTTGGAATCCCACCAGTATTAAACTTTGGTCCATGTCTTGCAATTGGAAGACTTGAACTTGTTGCAACAGAACTTGCTGAACTTTTAAATGTTGATTTACCTAAGCTTCCACTAGTTTTATCTGCTCCACAATGGCTTGAAGAACAAGCTCTTGCAGATGGTGCTTTTGGTCTTGCACTTGGATTACCACTGCATCTTGCAAAACCACCATTTATAACTGGTAGCCCTCTTGTAACTAAAGTCTTAACAGAGGATCTTGTAAACTTAACTGGAGGACAACTTATATTAGAAGATGATGTAATGAAAGCTGCAGATAGATTAGAAGAAATTATTATAAATAAAAGAAAAGGTCTAAACCTAGATTAATATCTAGTTATAATACTTAGATTAATACCAAAAAATCTTAAAAGCACCTAAGCTAAACTAGCTAGGTGCTTTTCATTATAATTAATGTATAAAGAATTTTAATATGAATATTGCTCCAACAATATATGTTGCAATAGATACTTCTTTATATTTTCCTGTTAATGCTTTTAAGAATATGTATGAAACTATACCAAATGCTATACCATCAGATATGCTGTATGATAAAGGCATCATTATTATTGTAAAGAAAGCAGGAATAGCTTCTGTAAAATCTACTAAATCTATTTCTTTTATAGGTTCCATCATAAATAATCCAACTAAAACAAGTGCTGGTGCTGTAGCTGCTGATGGAATTATAGCAAATAAAGGTGATAGAAATAATGCTATTCCAAACATTACTGCTGTTGATACTGCTGTAAGTCCTGTTCTTCCACCTTCTGCAACCCCTGATGCACTTTCAACGAATGTACTAACTGTACTTGTTCCAAGACATGCACCTAAAGTAGTTCCTATAGCATCTGCAAATAATGCTTTTTTAACATTTGGAACTTTTCCATTTTCATCTAACATTTTAGCCTTTGTTGCAACTCCAACTAATGTTCCTACTGTATCAAACATATCCATAAACAATAATGTAAATAATGCTATTGCCATTTTTATGCTGAATATATGTTGCCATTGGAATTTAAAAGCTATTGATTTTATTGATGGTGGCATACTGAATATCCCTGTTGGAAGATGAGTTATTCCCATTGGTATTCCAATTATTGTAGTAATAACTATTCCTAATAGTAAAGCCCCTCTAATATTTTTAGCAAGTAATATTCCACTTATTAATATTCCTATAATCGCAAGTAAAGCTTCTCCTGATGTTATATTTCCAATTGCTAATATTGTACTGTTGTCCTTTGGATGTAATACAACACCTGCATTACTAAGTCCTATAAAAGCAATTAAAAGTCCAATTCCAACGGAAATAGATCTCTTTAAGTTTGCTGGAATAGAATCAACTATAGCTTCACGTACGTTAAATGCAGTTAATAATATAAAGATAATTCCTTCTAATAAAACCGCAGTTAATGCAAACTCAAAACTATATCCCATTTGAGTTACTATATTGTATGCAAAAAATGCATTTAAACCCATTCCTGGTGCTTGTGCAAATGGTAACTTCGCATATAATCCCATTATTAATGTAGCTATAACAGCTGATACTGCTGTAGCTGTAAATACTGCGCCTGGATCCATGTGAGCATCACCAAGAATAGCAGGATTTACAATAAGTATATATGCCATTGTCATAAAAGTAGTTATACCAGCTAAAATTTCAGTTTTAACAGTGGTATTATTCTCTTTTAATTTAAAAAATTTCTCCATAATAATTCTCCTTCTTTTTAGTTTTTTGACACTTGTCCATATTAACAAAAGGAAATATTAAAGTCAACGACTGTAACGAACAATTAAATACGTATTTTCATAATATTCTGCTACCTTTCCCATAAAATTGGGTTTTAAAGTAAAAGTGCAGTGATAATGTTCGTATATCACTGCACTTTTATTCCGTAATTTTCACATAAGGCTTCAAGTCCACCATTAAACCCATTTCCTACAGGATTCAATTTCCACTGTCCATTATGTCTATATATCTCAGCTACAACTACCGCTGTTTCTAATTTTAATCCCTCATTAAATTCATAACTAAAAAGTTCATCTTTTCCTAGACTATCTATAATTCTAATAATTCCATTAGATATACTTGAGAAATTTTGTCCTCTTTTTTCTCCATCATATATAGTAACCGTTATTGCAAGTTTTTCTATATTATCTGGAACTAAATCTAAATCAATCATTATTCTTTCATCATAATAATCTTTAAGTTTTAAATTAAAATCTTCCCCTAAAACCACACTATTTTCTATGCTCTTAGGATTTCCGTAAAATATGAATTTATCTTCCGCCGTGTTCTTATTAATATCTAACATAAATATAGATGTATCTAAATCAAATTCATGGCTTCCACTATAATTTATATCCCATTCTAAGGATACTACTAATTTAGAAAGCTTATTTGAACCCTTGTTTAAGGCTATCTTTTGCCCTCTTTTTAGCTTAATACTACTGTCACTTGAGATTACTGTATTTATCTTTTTATGCTTTTTTACATTATGAACTTTAACTTCACTATTGTAATCTTCTGATATCCTTGTAGATGCAACTTCATTTATTGCATAATTCATAGTATTTCTATAACTTGATGGATTAGTTAAATCTATAATTCCCCTATCTTCTTTAATAGTCGTTTCAACAATTAAGTTTCCATACCTTTTTTCTATAGATGGCGCTTTATTTTTCTCATTTATATTAAGATTCATTACATTCCCACCCTTTATTAATCTATAGCTATATTTAACCCACTAACTCTTTCATATGGTTGAACTATTACAGTTTCTCCATAACTATTAAACTCAAGAAAATAAGATTCACCAGAGGTTTGTCCAATAAGTGTCTTCCAGCTTACATCTGTTTTAAAAGTAGGATCTGAACCTGTCCAACATACAACTGCATCAGGATCGACTGTGCAAGGTGTTTCAAGTATAAGAGGATTTCCCTCAGTAGTTATAGCAACCTCTGCATTAGGACCTTGTCCTGTTAACTTAGATGTAAACATACCCTTTTGAGAAATAACTCCACTTCCTATAAATCTAACTCCATATTTACACTGTCCAGTAAAAGCTAATAAGTTTTCCCCTTCAACTGATATACTTTGTCCTTGATTTAGTCTAATTACACTAATATGTTGTGATTTATTTGCCATATAATATTTTCCGTTTCCTGTTACCTTCATTATATGTATATTCTCACCTGTTAATTTTCTAGCTGCTAGATTTACAAAAGAACCTAATATACTTCTATTTTCATTAGGATCTAGTAAAACTTTCTCCGCAGTAAAGCTTCCTTGACTTGCAATCATAGCACCAGCACGTGCAAAAAATTGCCCTTCCCCCTCTGCCATACAAGTTAACTCTTGGTGTACTCGAAAATTAAACATAAAAATCATCTCTCCTTTTGTCAAATTATGACTAATTAAGGTTAGTATATCACATGTAAGTAATGAATTCAGCAATTAACAGTTCTTCAAACGCTGTTTTTATTTTAAATATTATGTAAGAATCTTTCCTTACTAAATATCTTTACTCAATCATTCCATATATATATGCATTTAGTATATTTTGAGGAGAATCATAATAAAAACTACTATTATAATCATCTATCTTATCACTTACATAGGAATTATATGCCTCAAAGATTGCATCAACTATATCCATGTTCTTTTCCCTTGCAATTCCAAGAACAAGTCTTTTATATACTTTTCCTATGTCAAAATGGCTTGGAACAGTGTATTTACAAGTCGCTACATTATCAAAATCACCCTCATGAATATTACATTCCTCTATAAAATCATCACTTACTCTATCAATATTGTCACTATGATAAATGTCTGCAAGTTCATATATATGTCCTATCCTATCTTTGCCAAGCTTATTCACTACATAGCTTCTTTTATTTTTTGTTTTTCTTGAAATATAATCAATAAGACTACAAACAAAAAATACATCATTATCTACTCTGCTCACTCTACCTTCCACTCTTTATCACCTCACTACATGAAAATTCAAGGCATTTAAGAGCCTTTTCAGAACAAAATGTAATCTGATGAGTAGGATATTTGAATTTTGCCATTATCCAAAACTGCTCTCTTGTAATTGCACCATCCATGTAATCTGAAATGTAATTATATATCTGATCATCAGCCATAGCTCCTATGACTATATCATAATTATGTTCACTTCCACTTCTTGAGTTGATTATAAAATCAAGCCATTCATCTGTCATTTCTTCAAATTCTTTTATTTTAAGGTTTTCTACTGATTGCATATTAACTGTATATGTATTGACCGTGGGAGTTTTATATCTCTTTGCCCATCTTTCAGCTTGCTCTCTTATAACAGTGCAGTAAAATCCTGTACCAAAGTCTTTGGTATTTATTGATTTTCTTATTTCAGGCTTTTTTACCTCAGTATAACTTCCATGAAAAATAGTATATTTAGCCACAAAAACACCTCCTACTAAATAATATCCTCTCTTTCATTTTATATATCTCAATAATAGTTATAGATTATGATAATCTATGTTAAAAATATTATACTATAAAGTGATAATTTATTTATATGTTTTTATTTATTTAGCAACCTAGTATAATATTACTATACTGAAATATCATTATTTTCAATGAAAGTAGGCATGATAAGATGATTAATATAAATAAATTTATAAATTCTTCATTAACTTCATCTAAAGATGTCTTTAATGATATACTTACACCTTTAAATAAAAGAAATAGATTCATAAATGGTAAATCTCCAATTGCACCAATTTATTTTTATAGATATATTGGATTTTCTAATAAACAAGACTATTACAAAAAAATAAACACATTAAATCAAAATCTTAAATCATTTAAAAACCTTTATACTCACTTTTTAAATGAGATTCCATTAGAAAACAATATGGAATTAACAAACTCTATTCAAAAATTATTTAACGATTTAAATATACAATCTATAAATGAAAAAACTATCACTCTATTAGTAAAAAGTCTTTTTTCAAATAACCTTTTGCCTAAATTCAGTGATACTTTAATAAATTCATCTATTGAAACATCTTTAATAGATATTTTAAATTTATATATGTGTTTTGAAAAAAGTATAAACATAACTAAACTAAAAAACTTTTCTATAAAATTATCTCTATGGATAAATAACTTTATACCTGAATTACTTAAAGACTTTCATATTCCTAAACAATTAGATTCGGATATTATAAACCCTAAAGTATTATATATTGGTACTATAAAAAAACATGAAGTATTGTTTTTAATCTTTCTATCTAAAATAGGATGCGATGTATTATATTTAAACCCACAAACAGAGGGTGATTTTTCAATAGTTGATCCAAAGTGTATGTACTCTATGATAATTAATGAACCTATTAAAGAACCTTTAGACATAGCAAAATTAGATATTAATAAACTCGAAGAACCTCCTATACTTAATAATTCTATTGAAAATACAAATGACGTAACTTCATCATTAAAATCACTAGATGAAAATTACATAGATTCTTTAAATAAAATATCCTCTAATATAATTGAAGATATTCTATTATCATTAAATGAAAGAGGAAACTTTATGGGAGGAAGTATTCCTAAAGTACCATGCTATTTTTATAGATACATTGGAATTTTAGATAATGAAGATGAATACTTCAACAGTTTATATAGACTTGATAAACACCTTGAAGGCTTTAATTCCTTATACATAAAATTTTTAAATGAGATTCCACTAGAAAACAACCTAGATATTATAAACAAAACATATGCAGTGTGGAATAAACTTTCGAAGCTTGAAAAAGAATCTAAAAATAATATTTCTATAAATTTATTAATAGAAAACTTAATAAATTTTAATGCTTTTTTAGATTTAAAAGAACCAGTGATTAATTCATCTATAATAAAAAGTTTTTATAAAATACTAGAACTTTTTATTGCTGATGAAAAGCAAATAAATTTAAGCAAAATTAAAAACTTTACATTAAAACAACTTATGTGGATTTATAAATATATACCTGGACTATTTAAAGGTTTCGACTACTTAAAAACCTCTAGTTCTAATGTATATAACCCTAAAATTTTATACTACGGAGATATAAAAAAACATGAGGCTTATTTTTTAATTTTCTTATCCCTAATGGGTTGCGATATTTTATATATTAATTCTCAAAATGATACAACTTTTTCAATGGTTGATAAAAATAATGCTTTTTCAAATGTCACAACACTACCTAATCTTTGTGACATTAGAGAATTTCCAAAAGAAGAAGTGCTAACTCGTCATGAAACAGTGGCTTTTAAAGCCTCAAATGAAATTGAAAATGTAATATATAGTGAAGAAGATGGACTTTTTAAACCTTGGCAATTTGAAAATTACAAAACTTCTCCTTTAACTTTAAGGGCTACTTACGATGAATTAAAACTTCTTTGGAATGAAGAAGCTAGAATACGTTCTGGCTTTAAAATTGAAAATGGAACAGTATACATTCCAAATCTATTCGCAAAGATAAGTGGAGTTAATTCAGATTTAAATCTATATTGGAATGATTTAAAAACATTGAAAAATGCTAAAGACACTTTGTTTATTTATAAAATTCCACACAAACATGATGATTACTCTAATTATGACTTGTATAGTTTAAGTTATTGTTTTAAAAATGGGGTTTTACATAAGGAAAGCTTATTAAAACATAGGCTATATAAATTTTCTTACTTAAAAACACCACTTCAAAATGTTATAATGGATAAAATAAATTTATTACTAAAATTACCTATATTTAAAAATGGTGTAGACGAGGAATTTAAATTAAAAATACTAATAACTATATTAAATATAGATAAAGATATATTAGAATTAATACAAAAGTTTGATTATCCATTTAATATACCGAAAATTGTTATATATCATAATAACGAAACCCTACTTAGTGATTCTGATGTTATATTACTAGCATTTTTAAATATGATGTGCTTTGATATAGTTATCTTTACACCTACTGGCTACAATGATATAGAAAATAATATAAATGAAAACTTTTATGATACCTATAAATTAGAAGATATTAAATTTAATTTAAATATACCTAACTTAAATTCCATAAAAAAATTTAAGGATAGATCTGGCTCATTTTGGTCTAATCTTTTTAAATAATAAGGAGGCATTTACTATGAATGAAAATCAATTAGAAGTTACAAATTTTTCAGAAGTAAATTTAGAAAAAGAAACTAATGAAATATCAATGAATATTAAAAACTCTCCAGAAGTTTTAGCTATAGCCAAAGATCTTGATGTAAAAGATGTTGATTGCGTTATGAACTTTGGTCAAGAAACAGCAACAGAAGTATCTCGTTTTGCAGATCAAATACTTCATTCCATTGAAACTACTAAAGTTGAGGATTCTGGTACATTACTTATACAACTTAATAATATAATGGATAAATTCGATATAAAGGATTTTTCTGAAGAAAAAAAGAAAGGTTTCTTCGCTAAATTATTTAAAAAAGCACAAGATTCTATTGATGCCCTATTTAAAAAATATCATACTATGGGCGGTGAAATTGATAAGGTATATGTGGAACTTAAAAAATATGAATCTGAAATAAATGTTTCAAATAAAAATTTGGAAGAAATGTTTAATAAGAATATGAATTACTATGAAGCTTTAGAAAAATACATAGCTGCTGGTAATCTAGTTGTAGAAAACTTCAAAACTCAAATTATACCTGAACTTGAAGCTAAAGCTCAAACTAGTACAGACCAATTAGACCAAATAAACCTATCAAATGCAAATCAAGTTCTTGAAATGCTTGAACAAAGGGTTTATGACTTAGAACTTGCTAAAAACGTATCACTTCAAACAATGCCTCAAATAAAATTAATACAAAAGGGAAACTATAACTTAGTTAGAAAAATAAATTCTGCTTTTATAGTAACTATTCCTGTATTTAAACAATGTTTAACTCAAGCTATTACCCTTAAAAGACAAGCAGTTCAAGCAAAAGCAATGGCAGCACTTGATGAAAAAACTAATGAATTATTACTTAGAAATGCCGAAAATACAGCACTTCAATCTAAATTAACTGCAAAACTTGCCTCTGGAAGCTCAATTCAAATTGATACTTTAGAAAAGACTTGGCAAACTATAGTACAAGGTATTGAGGAAACTAAACAAATAGAAGAAGATGCAAAACGTCAACGTGAAGATGGTACAAGAAGACTTCATGAACTTAAAAAGGACTTTGAATCAAGAGTTAGAAAATAATTAAAATATGTATAAATAAGAGGTGTGTAAACTTTATTTTCTTAAAGTCTACACACCTTTTTAGATTGTTTTGCACGTTGGCTCATCTATATGTTTAAAGTCAATTACATGAATTCCATCACTTGTACTTGCCAAAATCATAGTATCTATTGCATTTTTTGAATTGGTTTTTCTGTCAGAATTTCTAACAGTTAATGTTACAACAAAATATAATCCATCTTCCTCAACTTTTTTTATCTCTAAAATCTTAGCTCCTTTTAAATTAAATACTCTCGGTTCTCCATAGTATTCATTTAACGTACTTACTATATTTGAACCTAATAGTGTAATTAAAAAGTCATTATAAGCATCTTTATCCATATCTTTTTCCAATGCAAAAGCTATAGGATTTATAAAAAAAATTATTAATAATATACTCATAAACTCAACTATTATCTTTTTCATGTTATCCACTCCACAGTATATTTTATACTTTAGTATGTGGATAAACCCTAATAAATATAGTAGTATAAATTTTTTATTTTTAATTAATTATAATATGCTATTTTTAATGAATTAACATCTATTATATTAAATTACACTATTAAAAGTTATATTACTTTAACTTCTATAATCCAATTATACTTTTCTAGTCCCTTTTTTAATCTATTTAATTTTGCATGTCTAGATACTAATAAGCTATACTCACATTTTCTATACTTTTCATGTTTATTATTGTTTTCAATTATATATCTTATATCTTTTATTTCTATATTTTTATACTTAAAATACTCTTTCAATTGAACATTTAAATCTATGCTTTTATCATAGGTAATCTCAATTCGTGCAGGTATAGTTGTATCTAAAAAACACATTTCAAACTTTTTCATAAAAACTATAACAAGAAAAACTCCAATTGCAGATGCAATACTAAGAAAATGAAAGCCAAATCCAACAGCAAGTCCTATACATGCAGTTGTCCAAATTCCGGCTGCAGTAGTAAGCCCTCTCACTGATCCTTTATCGTGAATTATGGTACCTGCACCTAAGAAACCTACACCTGATATAACCTGCGCTCCTAATCTTCCCATATCAGATTTCATTGCTGTAGACAATGCTGGACAATTTAATATCTTGTTTCCAACAAAAAATCCTAAATTTGTTTGTAACATACCTATAACACATGCACCAACACACACTAATATGTGAGTTCTAAGTCCCGCAGGTCGATTGCTATATTCCCTTTCATATCCTAAAAGCATACCTATTCCAATAGCAACTCCTAATCTTAATAATACTTGATGCCAATTCATTTCCCCTATATCCCCCTAACTGCCATCTTATTAAATCCTATATTAACAAATCATATAAAATTACAAGTTACACATATTTAATAATATAATATGTTATATTATATCATTATTTACCATATTAAACTATATTTATCCAATAGATCACAATTTCCAAAGAAAAAAGGCATTAAATTACTCTTACTTTCATAAAAGTGGTTTAACGCCTTCTTAAATGTTTAATTATTATTTGTTTAAGTTATTCATAAAGTTATCTACAAGTTCATTGTATACTTCAAAATTTCTTATATAGCTTTCCATTTCGCCTTTTTCTAAACTTTCTACCATATCAAGGTTTATAGGCATTTCTGCAAGAAGTGGAGCTCCTAAATATTTAACATGTTCCTCTGCTGGTTTTTTACTAAATACTCTAACCTTTTCTCCACAGCTACCACATTGTATATAAGCCATATTTTCTACTATTCCAAGTAAGTTTATGTTCATTTTTTCTATCATGACTACAACTTTCTTAACTATCATAGAAACCATATCTTGTGGAGTTGATACTACTACCATTCCATTTAAAGGCATGCTTTGCATTATAGTTAAAGCAACATCCCCTGTTCCTGGAGGCATATCTATAAGAAGATAATCTAGTTCTCCCCATAGTGTATCGCTATACATTTGGTTTAAAACTCCTGTTATTAAAGGTCCTCTCCAAATAACTGGTTGATCTTCTCCCTCAATTAATAGGTTTAAAGACATTACCTTTATTCCTGTTTTAGTTTCAACAGGAATTAGTTGTGGTTCATTTTCTTTTCCCTCAACTTGAAGCATTCTTGCTCTTTCATTATTTACGCCTAAAATTCTTGGCATAGATGGACCTGTTATATCAGCATCTAACACTCCAACTTTATATCCCTTTTTGCAAAGTTCAGCCGCAAGTATTCCTGTAACAGTAGACTTTCCAACTCCACCTTTACCACTTATAATTCCTATTATATTTTTTACATTACCATACTTAGGTAACATCTTTGAACATTCTTGCTCATTACATGTTCCTTTGCTTGGACAACTATCGCAATTGCTCATTTTAACTCCTCCTAAGTGTAAAATTAATAACTTTTAATTTTATTTATTTTAAGAACACCATTTTTAAGTGCAACTTACAAACTTATATTAAAAATCTTTAGGCATCTTATCTTTAGTAAAATTAAACTTCCATGAGTTCAATGAATACTCATCAACAAAATAGTATTTAGTTTCCTTCTTATTTATTTTATCATAAAACTTTATAATACACTTAAATTTATCTTTTTTATATCCTTCAGTTGTTATATCCATAGTTATATCATACTTATTTCTATTATCGTCAGTAATTATTTCTTCATTCTTACCAAGTTCATCTTTAAATTCTTCAACATCCATAGTTAAAACAAACTTAGCAATTTCCTGATCATTAAGGTCTATTCCTATTCTTTTGTCATCACCAATTGTTTTTCTATAATCCTTTATGGCATTTAAAATTGATGAATAATAAACATTTTTAAACTCATTAGGTATTCTTATGTTATAAAAGTTTTTCATTATATCATCATCTAATCTTTTAGATACAATAAATATTTGTTTATCGCTATAAAGGTTTCCGGCTTCTTTTTTATCAAGTCCAGCTATATAATTAAATCTATGCACCTTATCTAGTCCTTCATAAAACTCAAGTGTATAGTCAGGTTTTAATTTTATCTTTTGATCTACCTTTTTAGCCTTTGATAATATTCCATATAAATCACTTATAGCACTTTTATCTGTAATTATAAATGTAAATCCCTTATCTCTATTATTCTGTATTACTACCTTGCTTATTCTTCCTTCCTTTATGTATTCAAAATCATTATTTTTCAATCCCATTTTTACCTTTAAAGAATTTCCGCTAGAACATCCCATTAATGTAGTTGAAAATATGACCATTAATGCTAAACACATAAGTTTAAACTTTTTCTTCATGCTATCACCTCTTTTATATTATGGCATATACAAATAAAAGAAGCGCTTGGCTTCTTTTATTATTCTCATAAAAATTATAATACTTTAGTATATGTAAATCAATGACGTTAACATTATTTTAGCTGTATTGTTTTTAAAATAGCTGTGTAAAGTGTATCCATGTCTCCTTTACTGTTTTCCTTTTTATTAAAGAAAGAAAATCTTAAAAATCCATTATTATATTTAATAAAGTATTCATTGGCTACATATTCTTTCCCGTTTATATCCATAATATATTTAATGTGATATCCACTTCTATCTTCTAACTCCAACTTTTTTATTTTATATTTTTTAATCTTATTTGCTTTTTCTGATACCTCTTTACTATTTTCTAAGAAATTTTTTAAATCACCTTTCTCTTGCCAGACTTGTACAAATCCTGTTATACTCATATCTTTTGCCATAAATTCATTATGATAAATTATCTGATTTCCTGGGAAAGACTTAGTTTTACAGGTCCATTCCTCTGGCAATTCATAAGATAGTTTGCCATCTAATGCTGTATACTTTTTTAAACTCTTTATATCATTTTGCATAAAGCTTACTGGGTTCAACTTCCCTTTTACTATTTGTCCAACTCCAAAGATAGATACCATTAATAAAAATAAAATACATACCAGCTTTAGTTTTTTTCTGTTTACCACTATTACTTTCATAAAACTCCTCCACATTATATATTTGACATATTATATAATATGATTTGAAACAAAAAAATATTAAAGCTAACTACTTAATATTTAAGCAGTCAGCTTTTAAAACATTATTTCTTAACTGGAATTACTACAGTACATTTCTTAAAGTCATAGAACATAACCCAATATCCATTGTTGCTGTTATTATCCTTAGCATGTTCTGGAACCCAAGTTACAAATCCAGTTGCACCGTTAAATGGTTGATCTACTATTGATTTAGTTCCTGGTATTCCATATACTAAATATTTCATTTTTCCTTCTTTGTCATATTTAAATCCCATCAAGTAATGACCTTTTCTCATTATATATGAAATGTAATTTATCATTGGATAATATATCATTGAATATTTACTAAAGTCTATTCCAGGCTTCATTTGTATTAAATCCATGTAATCAATCTTATACCAATGACATTTTCCTAACTCTTCACATATACCTTTTTCTTCTTTTAAACCTTCTACTATATGTTTATAGTATTCTTTTTCCCAATTCATATGGCAATATTCTTCATACGGACACTTATCTTTTTTATCCTTATCTTTCTTTTTATCCTTTTCCTTTTCTTTTTCTTTCTCTTTGGCTTTTTCCTTTTCTTTTTGTTTCTCTTTCTCTTTTTCTTTATCCTTTTTCTTTTCTTCTTTCTTGTTCTTTGATTTCTTTTTATCTTCGCAATCGCATTCACAGTCCCAGTCGCAGTCACAATCACATCTTCTAGTATCATTTTCATCAAATTGCATGTTTTGTGCTACTTCTAACTCTTCTTCAATTTCTTTTTCTTCTTGAACTCTTTCCTTAATATCATTTTTAATACTTTCTATATTTTCTTCAATTTTATTTTCTTTCTTTTCAACATTCTCTAATTCTTCTACTACATCAGCTTCCCTTGTGTCATCTTCATCTACTTCAGTCTTTATACTTTCACTCTTTTTAGCTTCTAACTCTACACTTTCACTCTTTTTACTTTCTAACTCTATACTTTCTTCTTTCTTATTTTCTTCTTCAGGTGATTCCTCTTTTATCTCTCTTAATTCTTTTTTAACTTCTTCCTCTGATTCTTTATGTTTCTCAATATCATTTTCATATTTATCAAATATGTTTTCTTGTGATTCCACTTCTACCTTAACATCAACTTTTGTTTCTGCTTTTACTTCTACTTCTTCATTTACCTCTTCTTTAACTTCTTCATTATTAGCTCTACTTTCCCCTTCAATTACCACATAACTTTTCCAATCATCTAATTTAGCTCCACTAACAAAACCTGTTAATATTCCATGTACATTAGAATCCTTAATTCTAACTATTGATGCACCCTTTATATTGTCCATAGGTATATTACAATTAGCAATATTATTTATATCATATTCATATGATACTTCTGCCCTTCCATAAGCGTCTATGTTAATTTCACCTACTTTAACTAGTCTCTTATCCTTTTTTCTGTCACATATTAAAACCATACAATAACCATCATTACTTTTCTTTAAGTTTTGTACATAATAAGATACTTTACACTTATTGTTCTTTCTTTCAACCTTTGCATAACCAGTTGGACATTTATTAGGATCTACTGAATATCCCTTCTCATCTTCCTGTAATATTATAAAGTATCTACTATAATTTCTTTTAGCCGTCACAGGTTTCCCTCCAATACACCTTTATTAAACTTAATACTTTCTACTTATTCATTATTATAATATATGTAAGTTTTTCAAAAAATGAACAAAAATTTTTATAAAAAAAAGCTTAGAAGATTAAAACTACTAATCTTCTAAGCTTTTTTTATGTCATATATACTATCAGCTAATTTTCCAAATTCCTCAATACTTAAGGTCTCTCCCCTTCTTCTTGGATCGATTCCAGCATCATTAAATACCTTCTCTATATGGTCACCAGAAACGTCACCTAAACTCTTTATAGCATTTCTTAAAGTTTTTCTTCTCATGTTAAATGATTGTCTTACTATCTTGAAAAATAATTCTTCATCTTTAACTTTAACTCTAGGTTCATCTAATCTATCTAACTTTATAATTATAGAATCTACCTTAGGTTGTGGTATAAAACATGTTGGTGGTACTTTTCTTAATATTTCTGTATCGCAATAATATTGTACCAAAATTGATAATGCTCCATATTCTTTGCAGTTTGGCTCTGACGCTATTCTTTCAGCAACTTCCTTTTGAATCATTATAGTTAATGATTTAAATTTATATCCTTCTTTTAATAGTCTAGCTATTATTGGTGTAGTTACATAGTACGGAAGATTTGCTACTACTTTAACGCTTTTTTCTTCTCCAATTAACTCATTAAAATCAACTTTAAGCGCATCTTTATGTATAAGTTCAAAGTTAGGAAAATCTTTAAGTTCTTCTGTTAAAATAGGGATTAACTCTGAATCTAATTCTACAGCACACACCTTCTTTGCCTTTTTTAATAATTCCTTAGTAAGAGTACCTACCCCTGGTCCAATTTCTATAACAAAATCTTCCTCACATACATTTGAACCATTTACTATATCATCTAGTACATTTTGATCTGTTAAAAAGTTTTGTCCTAAGCTTTTAGTAAACTTAAAATTATATTTCTGAACTACATCTTTAGTCGTTACTTTTTCCATTTTCAATCTCCTTATTAGCTTTATTTAAAGCTTTTATAAATTCTTCTTTGTTTATTCCGTAATTATTAAGTCTAGTTATAAATTGTGCAGAATTAGAATAACCTATTCTAAGTTCTCTTCCTAAGATTTCTCTGCGTTGTTTTGCTTCCTTTGTTCCTGTAAGTTCAAAGAAAAATAAATCCTCTGGTCCAAATTCATCTCTTTTTTCTTTAACTTCACATTTAGCTTTTTCAAGGGCTTTTTTTATAGTTTCAGGTGATGCATTTTCAACTCCGATGTCATCATCTTTAAGTCCTTCTTCTTTGCTTATATAAGCGTGTTTTATTCCTTTTACTCTTTTAGATATAATTCTACGTATCTTTTCTCCTGCAAAATCAGGATCTGTAAATACAATTACACCTTGTCTTTTTTGAGCTTCTTTTATTCTATCTATAACCTTTTTGTTAATTCCAAATCCACCTACTGCTATTATTTCTGCATCAACAGCTCTTTTAACAGCTGTTATATCATCTCTACCTTCAACTACTATAACTTCTTTTATCATCATTTTAATAAAAGCCTCCAACTTTATATAAATTTCAAGTTATTCTATAATTTATATTTTTATAAAAACTACCATACATAATATTTTTAACTATTGCATTTATTATGTCAAGAAAAAAACTAATATATATTGCTTATAAGTAAAAAAAATTAGAGCGCAAGCGCTCTAATTTACTATATATACATTTACGTATCTTACTCCCCAATTTGAAACTTGGCTATCACTATTAAAATATAAGTCTATTTTATTTCCTTTAATAGCACCACCTGTATCTTCAGCAATCGCATAACCATATCCCTCTACATATAACTTTGTTCCAAGAGGAATTATTCTAGGGTCTACAGCTACTGTACTATATCCGTTAGCATTTCTTCTAACTCTTGTACCAGATGCTGTTATTCCAAAATCACTATCCCCAGGACGTTTACCTGTATCATTATAACTTTCAGTATACGCAGTAGCTCTCATTCTGTATACTTTAGAGTGATTTATACTTCCTCCACGAGAAAGTCTTTGTGGTTGTGCTGCTTGTTCTTGTAGAGTTCCCATTGCAATAACTTTCTTAGTTGGTTGCTGAATTATTGCTTGATTTACTACTTCTCTAGATACTATTTTGCCATTTTCATATATAACTTTTTCATTTATTTCTCTTTGTCCAGCTTTTCCTTCTTGTACAACTTTTCTTGTACCATTTTTCAATGAGTTGTCCTTTTTCACTTCAGTTACAAAATCAATAGGTTGAAGTTTCTTTTCTACTTTAGTGCTTACTCTTGTAATAGAGATTTTATCTCCATCTTTTATCTCTGTTTGTTGTGGCACTGATATTTTATCTTCTTTACCTAATGTTATTTTCTCCTGAGATAACATATCTCCAACTGTATTTGCAGCTGTAAGAATTGTCTTTACGTCATTTCCTACTGTTAGCTGTACACTCATTGCTTTTCTTATCTTTATTGTATCTCCTGTTTTGACATTGCTTTGTAGGTCTGGTTCTACTATATCTTTCGGACCTAGGACTACATTATTTTTGTTAAGTATATCTGCTACATTGCTCTTATATGTCATTACACTAGTTTCTTTACCGTCAACTACAATATTTACACTTTTCTCCATGTTCATTAGTACGCCTAGCGTTGCGCACAGTGCTACTAACACGGATACAAAAACTATTTTTTTAGGTCCATTCGAGAAGTAGGTTCTTATGTCGTCTTTTATTTTATTGAACATACATAAACCTCCTTGACAAAATTGACTTAACCATTATACCTTTTATCGCTTCATTCGTCAAATTCATCAACTTTGCCCTTAAAATTTAGTTTGTAAAAATGCACTATTGGCATAGGTTTCATCTTAATAGTTACATGTTACTAATTTTATACTTATGTTTTAAATTAATTACTTATGTCCTTAAAATTTTTAACTTCCAAAACACCTATGCGGTTTTGCCTTTCGAAGTTATAAAATTTATTGGGCCTGTAAAAAATTTTAAGTCTATTCTACACTACCTTTTTATTTTTAGCAAGTTTTTAGCATTCTCTATGGTTGCATTTGATACTTCTTCTACTGATAATTCCTTAACTTCAGCTATCTTTTTAATTATGAATTTTATATAGTCTGATCTATTTCTTTTTCCTCTATTTGGAGTTGGCGCCATGTATGGAGCATCTGTTTCAACTAACATTCTGTCTAGAGGGACTTCTTTTGCAACTTCTACTATTTTTTTTGAATTTTTAAATGTTACAACTCCTGTAAAACCAATATAATATCCTAGTCTTAAACATTCACGAGCAAATTCAACACTTCCTGAAAAACAATGTACTACTCCTTTAACCTGTGGAAACTCCTTCATTATCTCAAGAGTATCTCCATGGGCATCTCTATCATGAATTACAACAGGCATATTAAGTTCTTCTGCAAGTTTCATTTGTTTTCTAAAAACTTCTTTTTGCTTTTCTCTTGGAGGATTCTCTTCCCAATAGTAATCAAGACCTATTTCCCCTATAGCTCTTACCTTTGGATTTTTAGTCATTTCTTTTATTTCTTCATAATTTTCCTCTGTAAGCTCATAGGCATTTTCTGGATGTATTCCAACAGCAGCATAAAAAAAGTCATATTTATTTGCAAGTTTAAAAGAATCTCTAGCCCCTTCCATTGAAGCCCCACAATTCAATACATTTATAACTCCATTTTTTCTAATTTCCTTTATAACATTTTCTCTATCTTCGTTAAAACTTTCATCATCATAATGTGCATGTGAATCGAAAATCATAAACTTTTCCTCCGAACTTTATATATTTTTCATAGTTTTAATTATATCATCTTGCTACAATATTATAAAATTTACATTTATGTATTAGTTAAATTTATATCATTTAAAAAAGAGACAAAAGCCATAAAGCTTTTATCTCTTTTTGCGAATTATTATGATATTTTTCCAAGTTTCATAGGCTTTAGTGTTTCTTCAATTTCTTTAATATTTTTACCTATACTGCTTTCCACTGCTGCTGTTATAGCACCTTCTACAAGAGCCACATCTATTATTTTTACATTACCCTTTTTTTCATCATCTAAGCATTCTATAGCCATTTCAGCATTCATATAGGCACTTCCTAAATCAAACATTACTATAACCCCATCTTCAGAGTAAACACTTTCAACAGCATCCATTATCTTTTCCATACTTGTTCCAATTTCACCGTCATTAGTTCCACCTGCTAAAGCTATAGGAACTGTAGGAGCCATTTGTAATGCTAGTTCCTTTAATCCATTAACAATATTACTGCTATGCGATACTAAAACTATTCCTACCATGTCTATCCTCCTTATAGTATTTTCTATTGTAACTTTTTAACTTCTTCATATATAGATTCTAAAATTAAAGCACAAGATGTTGCTCCAGGATCTTGATGTCCTATACTTCTTTCTCCTAAGTAACTTGCTCTACCCTTTTTAGCTACAATTTCTTTAGTATGTTCAACACCTTTAAATGCTGCATCCTTTACATCTTTTAAAATATCTAAATCATTTTTTCCTTCATTTAATGCCTTTTCCAAAACATCTATTGCTGGTACTAAAGTATCAATCATTGTTTTATCATCAATATCAGCTTTCCCTCTCATTTTAATTCCTGTTAATGCTTCTTTTAAAGCTTCTAAAAAATCATTAATATCAATTTGAGATTTTCTATTTAGCTTAGCTCCAGCTTTCATAAATGCTGTTCCGTAAAGAGGACCAGATGCTCCTCCTACATTTGATACTAAAGCCATTCCAGCTTTTTTTAATATGTTCCCAATATTACTTCCGTCATCATCTTTTAATTTGTCTACTACAGCCTTAAAACCTTTAGTCATATTTAACCCATGATCACCATCCCCTATTGATGCATCTAATTCTGTTAAATATTCTTTATTTTCCTCGATTTTTTCACTTATCTTTCCTAATATATCTATAACTTGTTTTCCTGTTAAGCTCATAAAAATCCTCCTATCCAAGCATTTTAAATGCTGGTGTATCTGCCTTTGCATTTAGAAGCTCTTTTAATTCTGTATCTAGTTTTAATAAGCTTATTGAAAATCCCGCCATTTCTAAAGATGTCATGTATTCACCTACAAATGTTTTATGAACTTTTATCCCCTTTTCTTTAAGAAGTTCACTTACCTTTTTATTCACTATATATAATTCCATAAGTGGTGTTGATGAAAGACCATTTACCATTACCGCTACTTCTTCACCACTTTCTACTTTCATATCTTCTAAAATTTTATTTAATAGATGTTCTGTTATTTCATCTGCTGAGCTCAATTTTTCTCTATGAGTACCTGGTTCTCCATGTATACCCATACCTATTTCAACTTCATCTTCTCCTAGTGTAAAATTAGGTTTTCCTGCTGCAGGCACAATGCAAGAACTTAACGCCATTCCCATACTTCTAACATTATTAATTACCTTTTCTGCAACATTTTTTACTTCTTCTAATGAAGCTCCACTTTCAGCTTTTGCCCCTGCTATCTTATGAACAAATACAGTTCCAGCAATTCCTCGTCTACCAGCTGTAAATGTACTATTTTCAACAGCAACATCATCGTTAACTACAACTGATTCTACCTTTATTCCTTCCATATCAGCCATATCTTTTGCCATTTCAAAATTCATTACATCTCCACTATAGTTTTTTATAACAAGTAATACCCCATTTCCACCATCAACAGCCTTTATAGCTTCGTAAATTTGATCTGGAGTTGGCGATGTGAAAACAGCTCCTGCAACAGCCCCATCAAGCATTCCTTCTCCAACATATCCTCCATGGGCTGGTTCATGTCCACTGCCTCCACCACTTACTAAAGCGACTTTCCCTTTAACTGGACTATTTTTTCTAACTAAAACATCTGCATTATCTAGTTTTTTTATATATTCAGGATGAGCAGCTACCATACCTTCGAGCATTTCGTCAACAACCAAATTTGGATCATTAATTATTTTTTTCACAAAAACTCCTCCTTTTTTTGAAAACCTTTTATATCTTAATTATATCACATTATTCATCTTATATGGCTACATGTATTTTTTTCTTTTTAGTACATTCCTTTTATAATTTTAAAATTAATGTTAACATCATTATGAAGCTTTAATTAAATATAATAATATAGAATAGAAAGGTGTAATTATGAACGAAACTGTACTTACTATAAAAAAACAATTTGTAAAAAAATATAAAAACGGTTATCCGTTAATATTTAAGGATGCAATAGAAGATACAAGCCTATTAAAAAATGAAGGACAAGTAATAACCCTTGTAGATACCAAAAATAACTTTTTAGGTAAGGGCTACTACGGAAAGCAAAATAAAGGCTGTGGTTGGATATTAAGTAATAGCCCCAAAAGTGCCTTAGATTATAAACTATTTTATGATAAAATCAAAAACGCATTAGTAAAACGAGATAAATTTTATTTTTCTAAAACAACTACTGCTTTTAGAGTTTTTAACGGTGAAGGAGATGGAATAGGTGGGCTTACCATTGATTTTTTCAGCGGATTTTACCTTATAACTTGGTATAGTAAAGGAATATATGCTTTTAAAGATCTCATACTAAAAGCACTAAAATCTTTAGTCCCTTTTTACGGAATTTATGATAAAAAAAGATTTGATGAAAATGGAATGGTTGTAGATGAAAACAGCTATGTTTGTGGAAGAAAAGCTCCTGAACCTCTTATAATCAAAGAAAATAATGTAAACTTTGCAGTTTATTTAAATGACGGAGCAATGGTTGGAATATTCTTAGATCAAAAGGAAGTTAGAAATGCTCTTAAAAATAAATATTCTAAAGGTAAAACAGTGCTAAATACTTTTTCTTATACTGGGGCCTTTTCTATGGCAGCTGCAAAAGGTGGTGCCATTACAACAAGTGTAGACCTTGCCAATAGAAGTCTCGATAAAACCATAGAAAATTTTCAGTTAAACAAAATAAACTATAAAAAACATAATATAATAGTTGATGATATATTCTCATACTTTAAATATGCTCAAAATAATAACTTAAAGTTTGATGTAGTAATTCTCGATCCCCCTAGTTTTTCAACATCTAAAAATAATATTTTTAGTGCTAACAAAGATTATAAGGACTTAGTAAAACTTGCTATAGATGTAACTCAAGATAACGGAATTATTTTAGCTTCTACAAACTGCGCTTTATTTGATATGAAAAAATTCAAAGAACATATAGATACTGCTTTTAAAGAATCTCATAAATTTTATGAAATTTTAGAAGAACATACTCTACCTAAAGATTTTACTATATCTAAAAACTTTCCTGAAGGAGATTACTTAAAAGTTTTATTTATAAAAATTAAAAACTAAAAAGTAAAAAAGCTACCTTAAATAAGGTGGCTCAGGCTGTTGATAAACATAATTTGTCAACAGCCTTTTTACATTTATTACAAAAAGGGTTTTTAGTTTTTATGTAGAATATATATTTTAGACCAATAAATCTTTTAGCCCGTTAGGGCTCCTACGGAGGAAAAATGCTTACTAATAATGAAAGAAAACAAAATCAATTAGAACTAGTTTATATAGAAAATTTAGTACCTGAAAATCATATACTTAGAAAAATAGATAAATACATAGATTTTTCATTTATAAGAGATTTAACTAAGGATTTATATTGTCCTGATAATGGCAGACCTTCAGTAGACCCAGTTGTATTATTTAAAATGCTTTTTATCGGATACCTATTCGGTATACGTTCAGAGCGTCAGCTTGTAAAAGAAATCCAGGTAAATGTAGCTTACAGATGGTTTTTAGGATATGGACTTACTGATAAAATACCAAGTCATTCCACTATAAGCCAGAATAGAACAAAAAGATTTAGTAATACAAATATACATCAAGAAATATTTGATAATATTGTATTTCAAGCTATTAATAGAAACTTGGTTGATGGGAAAATTCTATATACTGATTCTACTCACTTAAAAGCTAACGCTAATAAACATAAATTTATTAAAAAAGAAATAACTAAATCCACAAAGGAATACTTTGATGAATTAGAGAATGACATTAATAAAGATAGAATTAATCATAATAAAAAGCCTCTAAAAAAAAAGACTAAAATAGCTGAAACTAAGGAAATAAAAGTAAGTACAACTGATCCAGACAGTGGATATATGGTTAGAGATGGAAAACCTAAAGGCTTTTTTTATTTAGATCATAGAACTGTTGACGGAAAGTATAATATTATAACAGACGTTCATGTTACTCCCGGGAATATAAACGATGTAGATCCTTATGTTAAAAGAATAGAAACTCAAATAGAAAAGTTTAATTTTAATACAAAATATTTAGTAGCAGATGCCGGATATTCTACGAATCCTATTTGTAAACAAATTTCAGACAAAAATTATCAAGGTGTTTTTGGGTTCCGTTTAGGACCCCATGTTAAAGGAAAATATACAAAATATAGATTTCAGTATGTTAAAGAATTAGATGGATATGTGTGTATTAATAATTGCTTTTTAAAATATAGAACTACTACGAGGGAAGGTTATAAAGAATATTTAAGTAATGCGGAGCATTGTGCTTATTGCAAATATAAAAATAATTGCTTAACATCTGATAAATCCATTAATAGAACTATACGTCGTCATGTTTGGGAAGACTATAAAGATCAAATTTTTAGCTTTACTAAAACAGAAAAAGGTAAAAGTATTTACAAACGACGTAAAGAAAAGATTGAGCGTAGCTTTGCTGATTCAAAAGAATTACATGGGCTACGTTATTGTCGCATGCGAGGAATTAAAAATGTTTCTGAACAATGCTTACTTACAGCGGCAGTTCAGAATATGAAAAAGATAGCCATGGTGCTATCGCATTATTTTTTGTGTACATTAATTCAAATTTATTCCAAATTAACATACATAATAAATATTTTTCGAATGCTATCGCATAAAAGAATTTTGGCGTAAACAAAAGCCCCCAATTGTTGGGGGCTTTTTGAACAATCTGAGCTACCTTAAATAAGGTGGCTTTTTTAAATCATTAATTATTATCCCTCATAACTCCAATTGTAGCTGCTTTAATATGAGGATTTTTACTTAAAATCTTAAGTTCACTTGGTGTTCCATATACCGTTACTCCTATAATAGCTGGTGGATTTTTTCTTTCTTTAAGATGTCTATACAAATCTTTGTTTCCTTGCTTTCTTAATGTATTCAATAATCCACTATAATTATCTTTATAAATTTGAGTTAACACAAGATTCCCCTCTGTTCTTACTCCTAAAGTACTTTGTTCTGATATATAAGTAGATCTTCCATCATATTCTTTAGCTTCCTTTTTATATTGATCCATTTGCTCTTTTGTATAAGTATCTAACCACATCCATGATATATTAGCATTAGGGATTATACTTCTTAACTCACTTGCCTCATATCCTTTATCAAGGGATAATCCCATTTCTATAATCTTTCCATTTGAAATTTTATCAAGTTCACTAAAGTCCTTCTTATACTCTTTGTATTTAATATTTGGATGAAAAAACATAAGCTTTTTATACCCATTCTCCCAGCAATCCAAAGGCCAACCACCTGTCGAATGTCCTCCATATCCTCCACCTGATGATATTATGCTATGATATCCTAGTCCAAAGCTTCTTGCTGAATTATATAAAAATACAGGTCGCCATCCAACTTCTTTATACACACTATAACTAGTAACCCCACCCAATAATCCAACAATACAAGTCTCATCACCTAATCGCCCATTAGGTATAGAAAATGTTATATTCTTTTCTTCTCTTTGTCTATTAGCAATACTCATTCTAAATACTATCTGATTATTTATAAAGTATCCTACTATAAATACCAGTATACAAGTTGCAATTATTCTTAACTTGCTTTTTCTTTTCCCCTTTTTTATAGCTTTATTTAGTTTATCATCATCAAGAATATCATCTATTTTTTCCATTATACTCTTTCCTCCAAATCTCCTTAAATTTATTTCTAGCTCTATATAGATAAGTTTTTACTACATTTTCTGAAAATCCTATTAACTTTGAGATTTCTTTATAGCTAAGTTCTAAATCATATTTGAAAATCAATAACATTCTATATTCTTCTTTTAAATTATTTAAACAATGTTCTATATATCTTTTCTTCTCTTCTTGTAATACTTTTTGTTGAACATTATTGCAGCTAACTATTGTCCTATAGAACTTATCATCATATATACTGATTTCTGTAACTATTTTCTTCTTTTTTAGTCTGTTTTTATAGTTATTCATGGCAACTACAAATAACCAAGAACATATTTTATCATCATCTACTCCATCCATAAATTCTATTGCCTTTACAAAACTATCTTGAACTATATCCTCAGCATCATTAGTTTTACATCCGCACTTTATTAAATATGCAAATATAATCCTGGCTTGTCTTTTATAAAGTTCTAGCAAAATATCATTATTCATTTCTCCCTCCCCATACATTAATAAATCCTTATATAAGTAAGACAACTAATATGTTAAATTGTAAACAACTATTTCAAAATATTTTTACATAAATAAAATAATCATATATAAATAGTATAATTATACATAAATTTAAAATCATATCATTTTTGAACCATTATAGCAAATATGATATTATTATAAATAAAAAGGAGATATTATAATGGATCATCCAAGTAGATCAAAAAAGGATAAGCAAATTTCTAAAGTTTTAACTGTACTAGTGATACTATTTATATCATTTATAATTTTTATTTATATACAATTTCAACCAACCAAAACCAAAATAAAAATGGTAACCAGTCAAAATGAAACTTTTATAGTATATGAGACTTGTGATATTTGGCGAGATGATTGTTATTATAAACTCTACGAAAAGGCACCTGGCAAAATACTTGATAAAAAAATACCTGTAATTAAAAATGAGCCTTATTCTTCACATGGCAAACTTACTAAAGATGATTTCTTTTATTCCTTTACTAAATATAGATACAATAATAAAGAAGTAAGAGTGTATTCTGGTAAAGATAATTCTTGTTATATTTTTAAAATAGAAGGAAGCTCAAATTATATATATTGTACAGAACGGGATATCCTATATTCTTATTTACATAATGATTATAGTGAATATCAATATTTAGTACCTATTTATATGAGCCGTCTTAAAAATCCTAAGGAAAATACTATATATTATATCTCCGCTGTATTATTAGCTCTTGACGCAACTGAAAGTTTTCCTATAATCACTAAAAACATAAACAACATTCAATATAAAGAAATTAGGGACTCTATTTTAAAATATATAAATGATTACCCTAACTCTAAAAAAACTAAACACGATCTTATATCTAAAATGTTTTATTTATAAAACTAAAAAGCCCCCAACTTCTTGGAGGCTTTTTATTATATTCTTGATATTATAGATGATACAAGACCCATTATAAATCCTAGTAATGCACCAAGCCATGTTATTGCACTTAGTTCCTTGCTTGCAATCTCTAAGATTATTTGTTCTGCAAAAGATACTTCAAAAGTGTTTATTTTATCTTCAACAATTTTACTTATATCAAATACCTCTAAAAACTCTGAAGCTTCATTTTCAATAAATTTATTAAATCCTGTTTCAGCTAAGTTATCACATACATTTAGTATTTCTTCTTCTTTTCCCTTTGTTATATCGCATATTTTACTTTCTAAAATCTTATTTACTATACTATCAGTATACACTTTAACCTTTTCTTCAGTTTCCTTTGATTTTAAGATTTTTTCTAATTTATTTCCTATTAAATCTCTCAAAATCTTGTCTGAGTTTATATTTGCTTTTGAAAGTAATTCTTCTATACTTTCATGTTCTTTGAATTTTTCTTCTAATTTTAATAAGATTTCATGGAACAATTCGTCTTCTACTACATTTTTTAATATCAAATCTGAAATAGCTTCTGTGTTTTTAATTTTAGCATCTTCAGAAATTTGTGACATAATATTAGATAGTTTAAGTTTTAAAAGCTTATCAATAATATCATTTATGAATATGGCTACTTCTTTTTGAGTTTCTTCTCTATCCAAGTATTCATCTAATACTGAATAAACCTTGTTATATATAGTAGTAGGATTTAAAAACATTGCAACCATAGGATTTAAATTAGTACTTATAAGCTCTGAGAAAACACCTTGAAGTTTTAATTGTACTTTTTCATCTTTTAGTATTCCCTTTATTCCCATGGAAATATCGTAGTTTTTATTATATATGTATACTTTTAAAGAACTTATAACACCCATTGGTATTACTTCATCTAATGGTTTATCTATGTTTTCTAATTTAATTAATTTCTTTTGGATACCCTTTTCTAGATAATTTTTAAATTCTGAAGAATTTTTAAATCCAATGGACATATCAAGTAGATTTTTAGTTATATTTTGATAAAAACAACTATTTATTATATCTTCAGGATTCTTTTTTAACTCTTCTTTTATAGAATTTACTATCATATCTTCTAGTTGAACTTTAACTTCATCTTTTTTTATAGCAGTTAATATTATATTTGATAATTTAACTCTTACACTATTTATGAAGTCGTAAATTTTATTTCCTAATAAATTTCTTAATTCTTCTTTTACTGATATATTCTTTTTTATAACTTCTTTAACTTTTTTATTTGCCCAAACTTTAAACTTACTATCAACTTCATTGTTTTTTAATGCATCTATCATTGTATCTTTAGTTAAAAGGTGTTCTCCTACAGCATTTCCTACACTTTTAGCTATTCTCTTTTGCTCCTTTGGAATAAGTCCTGGAGTAAAAGGTATTTTTATTCCAAAAATTCTTTTTTCCTCGTGGGGTCTAAATAGCATTTTTATGGCAAGCCAATTTGTTATATATCCAATTATAGCCCCAACAATAGCTGAAAATAAAACTCTTGTATATGGCATATTTCTATTTCCTCCCTTGTTTATTTAATAATAGTAATTTTACTATAATTAATTTTAATTTTAAAGTTTGTTTTGGGTAAACTATGGATAATAGTTTATATTAAGTTGTAACTAATTTGTAGTATATACTTACATATTTTAGTTTAAAATTATATTAAGATATAAAATATTATATCTTACAGGAGGTTATTTAATGAATAATTTCATTTTTACTGGATTAATAATATCATTATTATCTAGTACCGCTCCTTGTACTATAACTTCTAGTAAATATGTTACCCAAACTAATAAAAGTAATTTACAAAGTAACTTATTTAGATCTAGAGTAAAGGTTGTTTCAAAAGAATGTAAAATTAAAAACGACTACTTTGAAAGTGATTTAAAATATCCTGTAATAAAGGGATTAAAGGATAAATCAATAGAAAAACAGATAAATTCCATGATTGAAAATGATGTAATCACTTTTAGAAATAGACTTTCAAAAGCAGCTAAAAAGAATAAAGATAAATCAATTAAAGAAAATTATGAGTTACTACCTTATTTAGCTTACACTACATTCAAAGTAATTAATCTAAATGATGATTTTATAAGTTTTTATATAGATTATTATGAATTAACTGGTGGTGCCCATGGTAGTACCTTTAGGAAATCTTATAATATAGATCTTAAAACAGGAAAAGTTTTAAATCTTAATGATGTATTAAAGAATATTCCTAATTATAAAGAAACTATAGACAAATATATATATGATGAAATTAGCAAAAAACCTGAAGTTTATTTTATAGATTCATTTAAGGGAATTTACGGTGATATTTCTTTTAATTTAGATAAGAGCAATCTAATTATATACTTTCAACAGTATGAAATAGCTCCGTATTCATCGGGAATTGTAGAGTTCAAAATTCCCATTTTAAGTTTAAGTAGTTTTTAAGCTTTTTATGCACTCAATCCATATACTAAGAAAACCCAATTAAATGCTTGAGCAACATTTAGTTGGGTTTTCTTTTATTCTTTTATTTATTATTTAACAATGCTTCCTGTTGGTAATTCTCCTGGGTTTACTACAAATAATTTTTCTTTATCATCTGAAGCTGCAAGAATCATTCCTTGTGATAATTCTCCTCTTAGTTTTACAGGTTTTAAGTTAGCAACAAGTACAACATGTTTTCCTACTAATTCTTCTGGTTTATAGTATTTAGCTATTCCTGATATAACCTGTCTTTCTTCCCCACCTAAATCTACTTTTAATTTAAGAAGTTTATTTGCTTTTTTAACTGGTTCACAAGATATAACTTTTACAACTCTTAGATCAATTTTATCAAAATCATCTATAGTGATTTCTTCTTTAATTGGCTCCATAGCTGGTTTTTGTGCTTCTTGTGCCTTTGCCATTTGTTCTTTTTGAATCTTTTCAAGTTCTTCTAATTTCTTTTCTACATCTATTCTTGGGAAAATTGCAACTGCTTCTCCAACTTTAGTTCCTGCTCTTGTTCCATCAAATGATGCTATACTATCCCAAGTTGCAAGTTGAACGTTTAATTGAGAATTTATCTTCTTACTTGTTTCAGGTAAGAATGCTGAAAGCATTACAGAAACTATTCTTAAACTTTCTACTAGATTGTATAAAACAGTTCCAAGTCTTTCTCTCTTATCTTCTTCTTTTGCAAGAGCCCAAGGCATAGTTTCATCAATGTATTTATTGCTTCTTCTAACTAAAGTCCAAATTTCATCTAATGCTTCAGGAATTTTTAATGCGTCCATTTTTCCTTCCACTTTCTTTGGAGCTTCAAGGGCAACTCTTATTAAATCATTGTCTATATCTTCTTCAGCTTTTGGTGCTGGAATAACTCCATCAAAGTATTTATTTATCATTGCAATTGTTCTGTTGACAAGATTTCCAAGATCATTTGCAAGGTCTGAATTTGTTTTCTTTATAAATGTTTCTCCTGTGTACATTCCATCTTGACCAAATGGTATTTCATGAAGAAGATAGTATCTTACAGGATCAGTACCAAATTCATTTACTAAAGTTACTGGATCTACAACATTTCCTTTAGATTTTGACATTTTACCACCATCAACTAAAAGCCATCCGTGTCCAAATACTTGTTTTGGTAATGGTAAATCTAAAGCCATAAGCATAATTGGCCAATAAATTGTGTGGAATCTTAATATATCTTTTCCTACAAGGTGAACATTTGCAGGCCAATATTTTTGATATAATTCATCATTTTCTTGATCGTAACCAAGAGCAGTTATATAGTTTGAAAGTGCATCTATCCATACATATATAACGTGTTTTTCATCAAAACTTACTGGAATTCCCCAATCAAATGAAGTTCTTGATATACATAAATCTTGAAGACCTGGTCTTAAGAAGTTATTTAACATTTCATTTTTTCTTGATTCTGGTTGTATAAAATCAGGATGTGATTCTATGTATTCAATAAGTCTATCTGCGTATTTTGACATTTTAAAGAAGTACGCTTCTTCTTTAGTTTTTTCAACTGGTCTTCCACAGTCTGGGCATTTTCCATCTACAAGTTGAGTTTCTGTCCAGAATGATTCGCAAGGTGTACAATAAAGTCCTTCGTATTCTCCTTTATATATATCCCCCTTATCATATAGTTTTTCAAATATTTTTTGAACTGTTTCAACATGATAATCATCAGTAGTTCTTATGAATTTATCATAGCTTATGTTCATAACCTTCCATAGATCTTGTATTCCAGCTACGATTTCATCAACATACTTTTTTGGAGTTATTCCTTTTCCTTCTGCAAGTCTTTGAATCTTTTGACCATGTTCATCTGTACCTGTTAAGAAATATGTGTCATAACCTGTTAATCTTTTAAATCTAGCAATTGCATCTGCTGCAACTGTAGTATATGTATTTCCTATGTGTAATTTTGCTGATGGATAATAAATAGGTGTAGTTATATAAAAATTACCTTTATTCATTTTTACTCCTCCTGTTTTATTAAATTTATTTTGATAGTAAATATTTTCATAATAAAAAAAGTCCCTAAGCAAGTTTCCTCACTTAGAGACGTGTATACGCGTTACCACTCTAATTTGTTTATGCTTTGCAACATAAACCTCCATAAGTGACTCCTTAACAAAAGTTAATTTTATCACTTTGCATTCTAACCGTTGCACCGGTAATACCCTAAATTAGTCAGATACTATGCTCCAAGACCATCTTCATATATTTCCATGTAACCAGCTTTCACCTATCCTGGCTCTCTTTATACACTTTCACATATTACTCTTCTTTTCACTGCATTTTCTTATTTTTAATTCTTATATTAAATGTTATGACAAATCCACTAATATGTCAATATTATTATCATTTATAAAATTATTTATTCAATTTTAGTAATATCTTATAGATGATGTTTATTTTTTTATTTAATACATACAATAGAAGTGTAAATTTATTTACATTTATTTTAAATAGTAACTGTTTTGTTTCTCCTAATAGTATAAAATAATATATAATATTATAAGATGCTTTATTATTTCATCAAATATTTAGAGGTGTAATTATGGAACATAAACATAAAGTACTAGTTATCGAAGATGAACAATCAATAAGTAAATTTATAAAACTTGTTTTACAGAAACAAAACTTTGAAGTTATACAAGCATTTTCAGGAGAAGATGGCTTAAAAAAAGTTACAACTGAAAATCCAATAGTTGTGATTTTAGATATTATGCTTCCTGGAATAGACGGGTTTAAAGTATGTGAAATACTGCGAAAAAACTATCCAAGCATTGGCATAATAATGCTAACTGCATTGGGACAAGATATCGATAAAATTAAGGGATTAGAAAATGGTGCAGATGATTATATGATAAAACCATTTAATCCATTAGAACTTGCCGCAAGAATAACTTCTTTAATTAGAAGAATGAACTTTTCAAATAATACTTCAAGCGACACTTTGGTATCTGGTGAATTTAAAGTAAATTTAAATTCAAAAATTGCATATAAAAATGATAAAGAACTAAATCTAACACCAAAAGAATTTATACTTTTAAAAATATTTATGGAAAACATAGGGACTTCTTTAAGCCGTGACAAACTTTTAGACCTAGCTTGGGGATATAACTTTGTTGGTGACCCTAAAATCGTAGATGTAAATATTCGTAGACTTCGCAGTAAACTTGAAGATGATCCTTCATACCCTAAATATTTGCAAACTGTATGGGGTGTAGGATATATATGGAAGGAAGATTAATTTGAAATCTATAAGAAATAAAGTAACTTTAAGTTATATAGGAATAATTATTTTTACCGTTATTATTTCTCAAATAATCGTATTAACTTCTATAAAGAAATACTTTTATGACAACGCAAAAGAGCTGTTAAAAAATCAAATAACTCTTTCAGCGGAGTTTTATAACACATACCTTTCTTCTATAGATTTAAAACAAAATGTTGCTAATGATGTAGATATATTTTGGAAAAACACTTCAGCAGAGGTTCAAATTTTAGATACAAAAGGAAACATGCTAATGGATTCTATGGGTTACTCCGCCAATGATATAACAACATCAAAGGACTTTAATGAAGCTTTACTTGGAAATTTAGGACTTTATATACATAAGGCTTCCGATTCCAATGAAAATATAATGAGTATATCTATGCCATTGAAAAAAGGAGAAACTATACAAGGTGTATTACGTTTTGTATCTTCCTTAAACAAAATTGACAATCACATACGTTCTATTGCTTTTTATTTTATGATTGTAGCAATAATAGTAATTATTATATCCAGTATCGTAAGCTTAATAATATCAAGAAAACTAACTCATCCATTGAAAGAAATTACAGAAGGAGCGGAGCTTTTCGCATCAGGAAAATTTAAAGAAAAAATAACAAAATCCTCTAATGATGAATTTGGGAAACTTGCTGATACATTAAACTATATGGCACAGGAAATTCTTAAAAACGAAAAATTAAAAACAGAATTTATAGCTTCAATTTCACATGAACTTAGAACCCCACTAACATCAATAAAGGGATGGACTGTAGCATTGAATTTATGTGATCCAAATAACAAAAGCGAATTTGAAGATGGACTTAAAATAATAGAAGAAGAAACAGATAGATTAAGTAATCTTGTAGAAGAACTCTTAGACTTCTCGAAACTATCATCAGGAAAAATAACGCTAAAAAAAGATTATGTAGATATTCATGAACTTTTAAGATATCTTCAAAAACAGCTTCAACCTAGAGCTTCTAAGGATAATATAAATCTATCTTTAGAATGTAAAAATGAAATACCAAATATATATGCAGATATAAATAGACTTAAACAATCTTTCATGAACATACTTGACAACGCACTTAAATTTACATCATCTGATGGAGAAGTAAAAATAACATTAAGTTCAAATAAAGATAGTGTAATTATAAGTATAAAAGATAACGGATGTGGAATTCCTTTAGATGACCTTCCTAGGGTAACTGAAAAATTTTATAAAGGACAAAATAGTAAATCAAAGAATGGAATAGGACTATCCATATGCAATGAAATAATTTCACTTCATAACGGTAACCTTCAGATTTTAAGTGAAGAAAATAAGGGTACAGAAGTTATCGTATGTCTACCCTTCGTTGATTTATGATTTACTATGCTTTTTTAATAGTTTTGTTACTTTTTATATATTATAGAGTATTAAAATATATTTGCTTATAAAAACTAGGAGGTTTTATTAATGCATCAAATAAAAAATTTTTTAAGTTTTTTATTGATACTCATATTAACCACTATCCTTAGTGGTTGTAACAAAAATAATATAATATCTCCAGGAAAAATAATACCACCAGAAAATTATGATATAGCTATATCTGGAGAGTGGATTATAAAGAAATATTATCCTACTACCTCCTCTGGTAATTCTAAAAATGCCGAGGACAAAATTGGCAAAATAATTTATGTAGACAAGGATAAACTAGAACTATTAGATAAAACTTGTATATCACCAAACTTCAAAATAAAAATAGTTGATGCAACTAGCTATCTTGCCAGTAATTATGGTATAGCTCCTAGTTTACTTAACATTGAACAAGCTGATATTCAAGTTATAACAGTGACTAATAAAGATAATTATTTTACATCATTTATAAAATTAAACAATAATAATTTAATTGCTACAATAGATGATAACTTCTTTTTACTCACAAAAAAATCTGGAATAACTGGTGAAAATAATAATGGAAAAGTTAATTCTAATATTAATTTTCAAAACCAAAATAGATTCCCAAAGAACTTAGATTGTGGACTTTTATTAGGATTAAAATCCTATGTACCCTGTTGTACAGTTTATAAAAAGAATAGTCCTAAAGTAATTTATCGCCCCGTATTTAGAACAATTTGGGTTAACTTCGACTCACAAAAAGTTGAAAATATTTATGAAATTCATCATTTAGTATATGCAAGGAAAAGTGGATTTTGGTACTTAACTACTAATTATACTAGTAGCAATGACTATAAAAATTATAAAATTGCAACTTACCCTATTACGAAAAATAATAACCCAAAACTAATAGAAAGTCCTATAAAAAATGATATAATAAATATTGGTAATTCTTATTCTATAGATGATGTTTTATTTGTTGGGGATGATTACATATCCTTAGAATCAACTATGGGTTCTCTTAGTGAGAATAACTCCTTTTATTTAGATAATTCTTTAAGGGTCGAACCTATTGACACTCTTAATAGCGATAAAGATTACTCAATATCTATATCGAAATTACTTGGACAACAAGGATTAAAATCATTAAAACAAGGTGCTGCAACTTATGTAAACTCACTTGATTTTAATAAAAGAAAAGATTTAAATCCAGATCCTGATGATAAGTCATTTGGAGTTATTCGTAAAAATGGTAAGTGGGTTTTAAAAGGACGCTTATATTACTTTTATGAAAATCATATTGAATCTTCACCCAAAACTCATGAAGATTTTGATATACCTATAATTCCACCCAAAGAACTTATAGGATATGATTTATTATTTCCTAATTGGAATATAATAAAGAAAAAAATACCGGATGCTTTAGATGCATACTCTTCTCCAGATAAGAATTTTGTTGTAGTTCTAACAAATTCAAAAGTACTTATATATAACATTATAAATAATGATTTAGCCTCCTCTCCAATTGAGACGCTAAATCTAAGAAAAAATGAAGTTGCGGTAATGTCTCAATGGGCAACTGGTAGCTATGTTAATACTTGGGATGACCAAATGAAAAAAATCAAACACTAACTTAATTAAAAGGATGGGATAACATTGAAAAAATTATTCGGCAAAAATATGAGACTAGTTCTCACAACAATCATTGGATTTATATTTGTTTTTTCTATTGGTTTTATGGCTGGAAATAAAAAGACTAAGACATCTATAAACCCAGCTTCAACAAAAACTGTTGAAAATAAAACTTCAGATAATAAGCCTAAAAACCCAGAAACTAAAACTGAAAATAATACACAAGCTGAAAAACCTAAAACAACTGCACCACAAGGTTCTACAGCACCACTTGACCCTAACAAAAAAGTTGCTTACTTAACTTTTGACGATGGTCCAACAAAACAAATGACTCCTAAGATTTTATCAATATTAGATAAATACAATGCAAAAGCTACATTCTTCGTTTTAGGACAAATGGTTGAAAAAAATCCTGAATTATTAAAAGAAGAAAGAGCTAAAGGACACTCTATCTGTAACCATAGTTATTCTCACGATTATAAACTTTTATATAGCAGTGCTGATAATTTCTTAAAAGACTTTGCTAAAAGCACAGCTGCAATAAAAGCTGTTTTAGGTGATTACGATGGAAAAGTTATTCGTTTCCCTGGTGGTTCTTACGGTAAAAAACGTGCTCCTTACAAACAAGTTGCTAAAGATGCAGGATACACTTATGTAGACTGGAATGCTCTAAATGGTGATGCTGAACATCAACACGTTCCAGCTGACAAACTTCTAGCTAGAGTTCAATCTTCTACTAAGGGTAAAAACCATGTTGTTATCTTAATGCACGATGCTGCTACAAAGGGTACTACTGTTGAAGCTCTACCAAAGGTAATTGAATACTTAAAGAGCCAAGGTTATGAATTTGCAACACTTGATGAAGCTGGTAACATTCCAGTTAACTTACCAAGCGTTCACACTCCTAACGAAAAGGCTAAAGAAGTATCAACTCCAGCAAAAACTAAATAGTTTATCATAAAAAGGAAAAGATAACTTAGTATAATCTACTTTGTTATCTTTTCCTTTTTATATAATAATTATTCATATTTTATTTAATCTCCAAATACTTTCTTTTTATTTCCTTTAAATCCCCCCAAAATAATGGCTTTTTATTATCATCTCTTAAAATTGCAGCTGGATGAAATATAGGCATTATATAAACACCCTTCTTCTCTATCCATTTTCCTCTATCTCTCGTTATCCTTAAATCCTTATCTATTATATACTTTCCTGAAACAGCTCCTAAGCACACTATAATTTTAGGTTTAATCAAAGCAACTTGATTTCTTAGATATTGTATACATGCATAAGCTTCATGATCCATTGGATTTCTGTTATTTTCAGGTCTGCACTTGCAAATATTAGTTATATAATAATCCCTATCTCTATATAAATCTAAAGCCATTAATCCCTTAGTTAAAAGCTGTCCTGCTTTACCAACAAAAGGTTTTCCAGTTCTATCTTCATCCGCTCCCGGAGCTTCTCCTATAAACATTAAATTAGCCTTTGGATTTCCTTCCCCAAAAACCATGTGAGTTCTCTTATCTCCAAGTTCACAATTATGACATTCAATACATTCTTTATATAATTCTCTCCACTGAAGCAATTTAATTCCCTCCAAACTTTATTATACAAATAAATAATACCATACTTAACTAAATATAATAAATAAATTATAAATTTAAACCTAGTTTTGCAAATATTAACTTTTATAGTATAATTTATTAATAAGACTTTTTTAGGGAGGTTATTATGAAAAAACTTTTTATAATTTATATTAATTTTTTAATGATTTTGGTATTATCTCTTTTTACTAACCTTAATAATATAATAGCATATGGAGAAAATATTCCTATTGATTCAAGTCTAAATGGTTATTACTCAAAGTTCAAATCAATGGATGTACCTAGAGATAAAATTTTTACAATCAATTTCAATAAAGAAATTGATGAAGAATCTATAACTAAAGATACCTTGATAGTTATAGACAAAAATGGCAAAATAATGAATACTGAAATTCATCTTTGCACTGATAACAAAACAATAATAGTATTGCCACCAAAAGAAGGTTATATTGAAGGTGAACAATATGCTATTCTTATTAAAAAAGGAATAAAAGCACTAGATTCTAGCGTTATAAAAAAACAAGTAGTCATGATTTTTACAGTAAAAAGTAAAGAGGACCTTGAAAAAGAAAAAATAAAACAAGAAAAAATAAATAATAATAAACCTATTAAAAAAGATAGCATAGAAACAATAGTAAAAACCTTAGAAGGTAAGCGTTCTGGAAACCAAAAAAAAGGTTTTTATGAAAGTGAAGATCCGGATTTTTGGATAGGATTATTTCTTGATAGTACAAGACGTAAGGAATTTTCTAAAGACCAATATCATATTTGGCACTATAATGATTATGTTGCTAGTATGAAAACTTTTAATAATAAGTATAAAAATAAAAATTACAAAGAAATTACAGACTGTGATTATTACAAAAAAATACCTAATCTAACTATTAATTTTAATAATTGTAATAATGATAATATATTTCTTGCTTCTTCTTTAAGATACAAATTTAATTCTAAAATAAAAGAAGATTTTCCTAAAAATTATAGTCCTACTTTCTTTACTTTATCTACAAAAGAAAAAGGTTATTATAGAGCTAATATTGACCTTATAACAGATAAAAGTAATGGATTTTCTTTATGCCAATTTATATGGCGACCAGATCTTGAAAAACAGATGGTAGAAGAAGTTAATCAAAGAAGGAAAGCTAAGGGATTAAAACCTTTAACTTTAAGCAATGACTTAACTGCTATAGGAAAATATTCTGCTAAAAGAAGCTATCTATGTTTTTCTTATTATTATCTTGGATACAAATTACCTTGTAATCTAACTGGTAATTTTAAATGTTGGGCTAATGGAACTATACCTTATGCATTTGTTCATACAAATAATAAAAAATATAATGAAAATGTTAATCCAAGTATACAAAAAGCAATATGTTTAGAAGATCACTCAAAAGAATTATTTGGTTATAATAAGCCTGTTAAATGTATTAGTGAATCTTCTTGCATATTCAAAAATGCTAAAGACTTCATAAGCAATTGGGAACAACAGCAATTATTTGATGAAGGTAAAAATCCGAATTATAATCTTGATTTAAAAAATGTTATGAGATATTATCCAGAATCAGTACCAAAAGAAAAGTATCATGCACCAATAAAACTAGAAAAAAATATTTATAATCCTAATGTTACAGAAATTGGTGTAGGGTGTATATATGCACCTCCTTTAGGTGAAGGAGATATTAATGGTTGTGTTGGATATTTTATAGTTGTAAGTTAACATTACAATTTAAATAAAAAGAAACTATTAGATTTTTCTAATGGTTTCTTTTTTGTTTACGCCAAAATTCTTTTATGCGATAGCATTCGAAAAATATTTATTATGTATGTTAATTTGGAATAAATTTGAATTAATGTACACAAAAAATAATGCGATAGCACCATGGCTATCTTTTTCATATTCTGAACTACCGCTGTAAGTAGGCACTGCTCAGAAACATTTTTAATTCCTCGCATGCGACAATAACGTAGCCCATGTAATTCTTTTGAATCAGCAAAGCTACGCTCAATCTTTTCTTTACGTCGTTTGTAAATACTTTTACCTTTTTCTGTTTTAGTAAATCTAAAAATTTGATCTTTATAGTCTTCCCAAACATGACGACGTATAGTTCTATTAATGGATTTATCAGATGTTAAGCAATTATTTTTATATTTGCAATAAGCACAATGCTCCGCATTACTTAAATATTCTTTATAACCTTCCCTCGTAGTAGTTCTATATTTTAAAAAGCAATTATTAATACACACATATCCATCTAATTCTTTAACATACTGAAATCTATATTTTGTATATTTTCCTTTAACATGGGGTCCTAAACGGAACCCAAAAACACCTTGATAATTTTTGTCTGAAATTTGTTTACAAATAGGATTCGTATAATATCCGGCATCTGCTACTAAATATTTTGTATTAAAATTAAACTTTTCTATTTGAGTTTCTATTCTTTTAACATAAGGATCTACATCGTTTATATTCCCGGGAGTAACATGAACGTCTGTTATAATATTATACTTTCCGTCAACAGTTCTATGATCTAAATAAAAAAAGCCTTTAGGTTTTCCATCTCTAACCATATATCCACTGTCTGGATCAGTTGTACTTACTTTTATTTCCTTAGTTTCAGCTATTTTAGTCTTTTTTTTAGAGGCTTTTTATTATGATTAATTCTATCTTTATTAATGTCATTCTCTAATTCATCAAAGTATTCCTTTGTGGATTTAGTTATTTCTTTTTTAATAAATTTATGTTTATTAGCGTTAGCTTTTAAGTGAGTAGAATCAGTATATAGAATTTTGCCATCAACCAAGTTTCTATTAATAGCTTGAAATACAATATTATCAAATATTTCTTGATGTATATTTGTATTACTAAATCTTTTTGTTCTATTCTGGCTTATAGTGGAATGACTTGGTATTTTATCAGTAAGTCCATATCCTAAAAACCATCTGTAAGCTACATTTACCTGGATTTCTTTTACAAGCTGACGCTCTGAACGTATACCGAATAGGTATCCTATAAAAAGCATTTTAAATAATACAACTGGGTCTACTGAAGGTCTTCCATTATCAGGACAATATAAATCCTTAGTTAAATCTCTTATAAATGAAAAGTCTATGTATTTATCTATTTTTCTAAGTATATGATTTTCAGGTACTAAATTTTCTATGTAAACTAGTTCTAATTGATTTTGTTTTCTTTCATTATTAGTAAGCATTTTTCCTCCGTAGGAGCCCTAACGGGCTAAAAGATTTATTGGTCTAAAATATATATTCTACATAAAAACTAAAAACCCTTTTTGTAATAAATGTAAAAAGGCTGTTGACAAATTATGTTTATCAACAGCCTGAGAAACTATTAGATTTTTCTAATAGTTTCTTTTTTTATGCAAAAATTAATTAATTTATACCGAAAACAACGTTCCATTTTCTAATGATTTCCTATAAAATGATATTAATTCACTCTATTTATATATCAAAGGACGGTGATACTATGACTTTCAACAAAAAAACTATTAAAGACGTTCTATCCCTTGCCCTTCCCGCTGTAGGAGAAATGATTTTATATATGACCATAAGTGTTCTTGATACAATGATGGTTGGAAAATATGGAGGACAAGATTCTGTAAGTGCTGTTGGATTGAGCGTTGAAATACTATACACATTTATCAACATATTTATAGCTGTGGGTATATCCATTGGTATTACCTCTATTGTTGCTAGACGTTTTGGAGCTAAAGAGTTTGAATCAGCTGAAGAATATGCATCTATTGGTTTTTTCATAGGTCTTATTATTTCACTTATAATTTCTCTATTATTATTTACAAAGTCAAGCAGTATTCTTCGCATTGGTGGAGCTAAAAATAATGTTATACTTCTTGGAAATACTTATATGAAAATCATAGCTTTAGGCTCATTTTTCACTATGCAAACCAGTATGTTAAATGGAGTTCTAAGAGGTTATGGAAATACAAAAACTCCGCTGATTATTTCCCTTATAATAAACATAATAAATATTCCTTTAGATTGGGTTTTAATATTTGGTAAGCTAGGCTTTCCTGAACTTGGAGTAAAGGGCGCTGCAATAGCAACATCTATAGCTCAGCTTTCTGGATTTTTATTTGCTGTTTTTTATATAATTACAAAATCTAAAATAAAGTTAAAGTTTAAATATATAATAAATTTAAATCTTACAAAATTAAAAGCACTTTTGGTTCTTGCTATTCCCTCTTCATTTCAAGAAGCTGCCTTTGATGTTAGCAGACTTTTAAGTACATTTATGATAATGCGTCTTGGCGAAACTTCCTTTGCAGCAAATCAGATAACTACAACAATAGAATCTGTATCATTTATGCCTGGTTGGGGATTTGGAGTTGCAGCAACTACACTAATTGGTCATAAAATAGGGGAAAAGAACTTTAAAGAAGCTAAAAATTACGCTTACACTTGCACAATCCTTGGAACAATATTTATGGCTTTATGTGCATTAATGTTTTTAATAGCACCTAATTTCCTCATTAAATTATTTATAACTGAAGGTGAAAAACAAGTTATTCATTTAGGATCACTATGTCTAATGGTTGCTGCAATTGAGCAAATTCCTATGGGATTATCTCTTATACTTGGAGGGGCATTAAAAGGAATGGGTGATACTAAAACACCTTTTATTGTATCACTTATATCTAGTTGGCTAATTAGATTGCCTCTTATGTTCTACTTTGTATATATTGCAAAAACTTCTGTAGTCTATGTATGGTGGATTACAGGGATTCAATGGATAATCGACGGCACTATTATGTTTATATTGTTTAGAAAAACTTTAAAGAAACTAGAAACTAATATATAAAAATATACTTATAACATAAGAATAGGTAATCCCTTTTGGAATTACCTATTCTTTATAATCTCTGCCCCTGTAAAGTTAGGCTTTAATAAATGTACTGTCCACTCATCCTCTAAAGTATCTAAAAAGTTCTTCATTCTATCATAAAATTCATTGTTGTCTTTATCTATAAAGGCTATTAAGGTTGAACCTGACCCACTTATAAATTCTGCAAGAGAGCCAAATTCATAAGCTTTTTTAAATATATCATCAATATTTCTAATTAAAGCCCCTCTATATTTTTGATGTATTTTATCTTGCATACATAATCTTAATTTTTCTATCTCTCCATTGTTCATAACATTTACTAACATTGCAGCCCTAGATATGTTAAATACACATTCTTCTCTTGTATAACTATCTGGTAGAACCCCTCTAGCCTCTTCCGTACCTAGTTTATAATTAGGTATCATTACAAAAGCTCTTAATCTATCAGGAACTGTTACATTAGAATATATTACATTATCCTTGTCCATTATAGAAACAGTCATTCCTCCAACAATTGCAGGAACTACATTATCAGGATGTCCTTCTATACTTACAGCCTCTTTTATTATTTCATCAAAAGACATAACATTTCCCATTATAGAATTTGCAGCAAAAATTCCTCCTACTATACATGTAGCACTACTTCCAAGCCCTCTTGACATAGGTACATCACACTTAGATAAATTTATTCTAAATCCTTTGTATTTATAATTATGCTTATTTAATGTGTTTAAAAATGTTGTATATATTAAGTTTTCTGCTAGTGGAATTTCTGATAGCTCTCCTTCTTGTAACATTTCAAATCCAGATTCTATTTCTTCTACCGTTATTTCATTATAAATATCAAGAGCCATTCCAAAACTATCAAATCCAGGTCCCATATTTGCAGTTGTTCCTGGCACTTTTACTTTAATCATATATGTACACTCCCCTTTAATGAGTAAATTCCTAAACGTATTTTTGTATGTGTATAAACTACACTTGTATGTATAAAAGATAATTTATCTAATAATAACATATTATTACGATGTTTTCAAACAATTGGAATATAACATATTTAAAGTAATTTTCACTATAAACAAAATAGGAATTAACTAGGTTATCCCTAATTAATTCCTATTTAATGATTAATAATTTTGTTCTTTTCATAATATACTAAGCTGCGAATAAATTCTGAAGTTACTCCAACTGTTAATCCTAATGCTAGAAATAGCATCATATTACCAAATACAGATCCAAAACAAGCTCCTAAACAAGCTCCAAGTCCTGCTTTTTCAAACAAGGAATCTGTATCTTGAAATAATATTTTCTTCATTTATTATCCCCTCTTTATATGTATTTTTTACATTTTCATCTATATTTATTATATATAATATTTTATTTAAAAAGGTTTCATAACTGTAACATTTAGTATTCAATTTTTGTCTATTTTACAAATATTCTACTAGCTATTATAACTGCCGCTATTACTGCTGTTAAATCTGCCATTACAGCTGCCCATACAGTATGTCTTATCTTTTTAATATTTATAGACCCGAAGTAAACAGTAAGTGTATAAAAGATTGTTTCGGTAGAACCTATTATTATAGACGCTACAAGTCCAATATATGTATCAGCTCCGTATTGATTTAATATGTCCATAAATACTCCTTGTGCTCCACTACCTGATAGTGGTTTTACCATAACAAGAGGAACAACTTCTGGTGGAAGTCCAATAAATTTAACTACTGGTCTTACAAAATTTATAAAGTATCCTAAAGCTCCAGAACCTCTAAATACTCCAACAGCTAATAACATTGCTAAAAGATAAGGATATATGTTTACGCATAACTTTAGTCCATCCTTTGCTCCTTCTATAAAACATTCATATATTTTAACACCTTTTATCATGCCATATATGACAATAAATCCGATTAATATAGGTACTATAGATATTATAAAGTATTTCAATTTTTTACCCCCTTATTCAAGTATCAAAAAAACTTTTCTAAAATCTTGCAATAAACAACGCCCATAATAGCTGCAATTCCAGTTGTCATTATAGCTGGCAGGATTATAACACCTGGATTTTGAGATCCACAGGCTGCCCTCATTGAAATTACAGAGGTTGGTACAAGTTGAATACAAGCTGCATTTAACACCAAAAATAACGCCATATCATTTGTTGCTGTATCTTTTTTAGGGTTAAGTTTTTGTAGTTCTTCCATTGTTTTAATTCCAAATGGGGTTGCCGCATTAGAAAGTCCAAGCATATTAGATGTTAAATTCATTATCATACTTCCCATAGCATCCTTGCTTTTTGATGCATCCTTAAATAAAAATCTAAGTAATGGCTTTAATGGAATTGCAAGTTTTTCTGTAATGCCACTTTTTTGTGCTATCTTCATAACACCACACCAAAGGCTCATCATTCCAACAAGTCCAATTACAAGCTTAACTGATGATTGGGTAGAACTTATTATTGATTTTGATAAAACTTCTCCATTTCCAGTAGCTAGTCCAAAAACTATTCCTATGCCAAGCAGAACAAACCATATAATATTTATCATCTATTATCACCTCATTTACCCATATACTTTTCTATTTAATATATATGAGGGGTTGTCTAAATCTATAACAAAAGTTTATATTTATTTGCACCTATACTTAAACACAATAAAAATAGCCTAAACTATTTTAGAAAAATAATTTAGACTATTTTTATCACTTATTCTAATTTTTAATTACACTTTTATAAATCTAGGATGTTAATCTATATATTTTAAAAAATTATAATACAATTTTTATGTTTATAATATCTTACCTTATACTATATTTCACTTAGTAAGTTAGCCATTTCAATTGCAGTTACCGCTGCTTCATAGCCCTTGTTTCCAGCCTTTGTTCCTGCTCTTTCTATAGCTTGTTCTATATTATCTGTTGTAAGCACTCCAAAGATTACTGGAACTTCTGTATCTAATGATACATTTGCAATTCCCTTTGATACTTCACTTGATACATAATCAAAGTGTGCTGTAGAACCTTTTATAACTGCACCTAAACATATTACTGAATCATACTTTTTAGTTTTAGCCATTTTCTTAGCAACTAGAGGTATTTCAAATGCTCCCGGTACCCAAGAAATTTCTATTTCATCTTCTTTTACTCCATGACGTTTTAGGGCATCTAACGCACCTGATAATAATTTACTTCCTATAAATTCATTAAATCTACCTACTACTATTCCATATTTCTTTCCTTCTGATATTAAATTTCCTTCATATACTCTCATATTATTATGCCTCCTTGATTGATTTATCATATTTTTTTATGTTTTTAAAGTTTAGAATGTGTCCCATTCTCTCCTTTTTAGTTCTTAAATAAAATTCATTTTTCTTGTTACATTCTATTTCTATTGGAACTCTTTCTACAATTTCAATTCCATACCCTGATATTCCTGATACCTTTTTAGGATTGTTTGTCATAAGTCTTACTTTTTCAACTCCTAAATCTTTAAGAATTTGAGCTCCTATTCCATAATCTCTTAAATCCTCTGGGAATCCTAAAGCTAAGTTGGCATCAACAGTGTCCATTCCATTGTCTTGTAGCTTATATGCTTTTATTTTGTTTATTAAACCTATGCCACGACCTTCTTGTCTCATGTATAGTAATGCTCCACGACCTTCTTTGTTTATTTGTCTTAATGCTTGTGCTAATTGATCTCCACAATCACATCTTAATGAACCTAATACATCTCCTGTTAAGCATTCAGAATGAACTCTAATTAAAACTGGTTCTCCGTTTTTTATATCTCCTTTTACTAATGCTACATGTTCTTTTCCTGTTAATTTGTCCTCATAACCTATAATTTCAAATTCACCATATTTAGTTGGAAGACTTGCACTTCCTTGTCTTTCAATAAAGCTTTCTGTCTTTCTTCTATACTCAATTAAATCTGCTATAGTTACTATTTTTAAATTATGTACCTTTACATATTTCATAAGATCAGGTACTCTTGCCATTGTTCCATCTTCATTCATAATTTCACAAATAGTTCCTGCTGGAGTTAGTCCTGCTAATGTTGCAAGGTCTACAGCAGCTTCTGTATGTCCTGCTCTTTTTAGCACTCCACCTTTTCTAGCTCTTAGTGGGAATATGTGTCCTGGTCTTTGAAAGTCTTTAGCTTTAGCTCCTTTTTCTACAGCTTTTGTTATTGTTAACGCTCTTTCAAATGCTGAAATACCTGTAGTTGTTTCAACTGAATCTATAGAAACTGTAAATGCTGTCTCCTTAGTATCTGTATTGTTTATTACCATTTGGTATAAGTCTAATTCCTTAAGCTTTTCTTCTGTCATTGGCATACATATAAGTCCTCTTGCATACTTTGCCATAAAATTAATAGCTTCTGGGGTAACCTTTTCAGCAGCCATTAAAAGGTCTCCCTCATTTTCTCTATCTTCATCATCAACTACAACAACCATTTTCCCATTTTTAATATCTTCTATAGCTTCCTCAATAGTATTAAATTTAAATTGTTCCATTTCTATTCCTCCCTTAAAAAAATCCGTTTTCTTTTAAAAAATCTATATCAATTGTCTTTTTCTTTTCTTGTACCATTAAAAGCTTTTTAATATACTTTGCAATAACGTCACATTCTAAATTAACTTTGTTGCCTGTCTTTTTACTTGTGAGTATTGTCTCACTTTGAGTATGCGGTATTATACAAACTTTAAAAATATAATCATCCACATATGCAACAGTAAGACTTACCCCATCAATTGTTATTGACCCCTTAAAAACTATACTTTTTAAAATATCATTACTTGTTTCTATGCTTATCCATATAGCGTTGCCTTCATTTGAAAATTCCTTTATTACCCCAACACCATCAATATGTCCGCTAACTATATGTCCTCCAAATCTTCCCCCGAGTGCAAGGGCTCTTTCTAAATTAACTTTATCCCCCTTTTTTAATTCCCCAAGATTACTTCGTCTTAGAGTTTCTCCCATAACATCTACAGTAAAACTTTTACTATCATATTCTGTTACAGTAAGACATACTCCATTTGTACATATGCTATCTCCCAAATTCACATCTTCTAAAACCTTATTTGCATCTATTTTTATTCTTGCATTTTCACGATTTTGAAATATTGAGTTTATTGTTCCTATTTCCTCTACTATTCCTGTGAACATACCTTATTCTCCTTTTTAACATATCCTTCTATAACCACATCTTCTTGAAAATTTGATATTTCTATATCATGAAGAGTTACGGCATCACTTATCTTTTTTATACCCTCTCCAGCCACTGAAGTTTTAGCATCTTGTCCACCTATTATTTTAGGAGCTATGAAAGAAATTACTTTATCAACTATTCCCTCATTTAAAGCCGAATAATTAAGAGTGCCTCCCCCTTCTAATAAGATGCTATCTATATTCATTTTTCCAAGTTCAATTACTAAAAATTTAAGATCAACTTTTCCATTTTTTATTGGAGTTATTATTACTTCTGCTCCCTTTTTCTTTATTTCTTCTATTTTTAGTTTATCTGCAAGTTTAGTTGTGGCTATAATGGTTTTTTCTTTAGAATCTAAGTTAAGAACCTTAGAATTTAGTGGTATTCTTCCTTTACTGTCCACAATTATTCTAGTTGCATCTCGTCCAGTCTTTTCTTTTAGTCTAGTTGTAAGACTTGGATCATCTTTAAGCACTGTTCCTATACCCACCATAATTCCAGCAACTCTATGACGTATTTCATGAACGTATTCTCTTGAAAGTTCATTACTTATCCATTTTGAATCTCCCATTACTGTTGCAATCTTTCCATCTAATGTCATGGCCGTTTTTAAAATACAAAACGGCTCTTTTGTTGTAATATATTTTATAAAAATCTCATTTATCTTTTTTATTTCTTCTTCAAATACTCCTACAATAACCTTGATTCCATTTTCCTTTAAAATATTAATTCCTCTACCTGCTACTAGTTCGTTTGGATCTCTCATTCCAACTATTACTTCTTTGATTCCACTTTTAACAATGGTATTTGCACAAGGTGGAGTTTTTCCATAATGGGAACATGGCTCTAATGTTACATACATAGTTGCCCCAGTAACATCTTCTGTTGCATTTTTTAATGCGTTCACTTCTGCATGAGCTCCTCCAAAACGCTCATGATAACCTTGTCCTATAATCTTGTTATCCTTTACAATAACAGCTCCAACTAATGGATTTGGATATGTATATCCTACACCTAGTTTTGATAACTCAATTGCTTTTTTCATAAATTTGAGTTCCACTAAATCACCTCCCATAAGGCAATATTTAATTGTCTATATAATATCTATTTTTTATTTTCCTAAAGGGATTTTAAACATTAAGAGAATTTTCTGATTAACAAACTTGCTATTTAAAGAATATTCTGTAAGATTTGTTTTTTAGATTTATTAAAAAATTAAGCCCTGAAAATTAAAACTAATTTTCAGGGCATGTTATATTCTACAAAATTATTAAAATAAATCTTTATTTACTAATAAAGATCATAGCAAATAAAAGCATTTATCCTAACTTTCTTAATAAATTAATCCTATTCTCCCATCCAGACTTTACTGTCGGTCTTGGAATCTCACCAAATCAACCACTAAAGTGGCTCGCGGACTTTACCGCCGGTCGGGAATTTCACCCTGCCCTGAAGGATTAAATGTCTCCTTTATTAACTTGTCTAAATAAAATTTATCACTTTTTCACTATATTGTCAATACAAATTTTTATTTTTTGCAATTTTTATTTTCACTTATTTCAAATGATAGTATATTTGCTTATATTTACTTAACTCTAATCATAAACTTTTATATGGTTTTTTCTTGAAATTATATTTTTTAAATGCTACCATTAAATATATTTATCAATTTAATATTAGGAGGCATCATATGGTATTACATGATATTATGAAATATATAGAAAGTGAATATAACATCATTAACTCTACTCCTTGTGAAATTTGCGGTGATTCATATGTAGCCGAAAATTTAGAAGTACATATAATAGATAATATTCCTTATAATGTTTGCATTTGTGTTTGTCCAAGTTGTGGACATGAAAAAATATTTAAGTTCTGCGCACCATTTGTAAATGATGATATTTTTAACGAAGTAAAGAAAAAGTTTAATTAAAAAAAGGCTAAGATTAAAATGTTAATCCTAGCCTTTTTTATTTTTTATATTTAATTATTTTGAATAAAGCTCTATGATTTTTAAAATTACATCTACAGCTTTGCTCATTGCAAATGTAGGTATAAATTCAAATTTTCCGTGGAAATTATGTCCACCAGTAAATAAGTTAGGTGTTGGAAGTCCCATAAATGATAATCTTGCACCATCAGTACCACCTCTTATAGGAACTACCTTTGGAACTAATCCAACTTCTTCAATTGCCTTAAATGCTGTATCTACGATATGATGTACAGGCTCAACTTTTTCTTTCATGTTGTAATATTGATCATTCATTTGAAGTTCAACAGTACCTTCACCATATTTACTATTTAAAGTATCTACAACCTTTTGCATTGTAGCTTTTCTTTCTTCGAATTTTTTTCTATCAAAATCTCTTATAATATATTGCATTTTAGTTTCTTCAACTGTACCATTAAATGCTACAATATGATAGAAACCTTCATATCCTTCTGTATGTTCTGGCACTTCATTTTCTGGTAACATTGAATGAAGTTCGTTACCTACTGTTATTGAATTTATCATTTTATCTTTTGCAGAACCTGGATGAACATTTCTTCCATGTATAGTTAGCTTAACTCCTGCTGCATTAAAGTTTTCATATTCTAATTCTCCAACAGTTCCGCCATCTACAGTGTATGCAAAATCAGCATTAAACTTTTCAACATCAAAATAATCCGCTCCTGCACCTATTTCTTCATCTGGAGTAAAGGCAATCTTTACAGTTCCATGTTTTATTTCTGGATGGTTTATTAGATGTTCCATAGCTGTCATAATTTCAGCAACTCCGGCTTTATCATCAGCCCCTAAAAGAGTTGTTCCATCTGTTGTTATTAAGGTTTTTCCTATATAATCTTTAATTTCCGGAAAATCTTTAACCTTTAAAACAATATTTTTTTCCTTGTTAAGTATAATATCTTTTCCATCATAGTTTTCTACAAACTGAGGTTTTACATCCTTGCCACTCATATCTGGTGCTGTGTCCATATGTGCTATAAATCCGATTGTAGGAACATGATTTTCTGTATTTGCAGGTAAAGTTGCCATAACATATGCTTTACTATCAACAGATACATCAATCATTCCCATTTCTTTTAATTCTCTTGCAAGCTCTTTTGCAAGCACCATTTGTCCTTCTGTACTTGGATGTGCATTTGAATCTTCATTTGATTTAGTATCAAAGCTAATATACTTTAAAAACTTGTTTACTACAGCTTCCATTTACGCATCTCTCCTTATATAAATTTATAATATCCTAAAGCTTTTATCCTAATATTAATTATAATAAGCTTTAATAAATTTACAACCAGGAATCTCCATTCTATTGTTTTAAAACATTTACTGTTATCTTTTCTTTTGCAGAAACGGGAACATACTCAGCACCCTTGCTTGGATCTTTAAACATTATCTTTATTTTTCCTTCATATTCACTATCCAGTTCTTCCGTTTTAATCATTTTATTTTCTTGCCCTATTGTTATAGTACCCTTTTCCTTTCCCTTAATATCTTCATAACTTATTTCTACATCGTCCGCTTTAACAGGCTGTGCTGATTCTCTTTTCTTTATTTCTCCATTAACAATAATATCAGTGGTTCCTTCTTTACGCTCTTTTAAAGTATATTTCTCATCTACGTCCACTGGTAAATTAGCTAATACTTTATTTGTTTTTTCCCATTTATCTCCAGTATCAACTTTTTTATCAGAATAAAATCCTATTATTCTTTGTATTTTTTCTTCTAAAACTTCTTCTGAAAGTTCTTTTTTTATAAAATTTTTAATTAGTTCCTTTTTCTTTGGATCCTGTTCTTCTTTTAAAACAGCATTTCCTATATCATCAATTCCCATAACCTTTTCCACTTTACCGTTTTCCGTTAACTTAACCTTAAAACTTTTTCCTAAAAATTTAGAGTATATTGACTTGTCTCCCTCTAAAAATATACCTATATCTGATAAATATTTTTTCAAATAATCTTTTCCTTTAATATAAGCATCAATATCAATAGAATCAATTGTTACTTTTATTTCCATATCCTTAGCATTATTTACATCATTTACACTACACAAAAATGCTTCTCTGCTCTTTAATTCTATAGACTCACTTGATGGTCCTTTAAAACTTCTATCACCATCAATTTGCATTCTAAAAGCTTCTCCTTTTTTTAGTTCTAATGTCATTTTTTTTGACATTTTAACACATCCCGATAAAATACTACATAAATATACCATTAAAATTAAAAATATAAGTTTTTTCTTCAAAAAATCCCCTCCTATCATAACTATTCTTAATATATTATTAACTTTTATAAAAATTTTATTGATTTTTAATTATATTTTTAAAAATATTTAATTTTAATAATTTAATTATTGAAATCTCATAATTCTAGTGCTAGAATTATCACATATTTACAATTTTATTTTTTTGTAAATATGACAAAAATTTATTGTTTTATGGAGATTTCAGTTAATGAAGTACAAAATAAGTTTCATTAAATTTTTTTACATTCTTTTTTTTATTTTTACCCTTTTTAATAGTTTTAATTATGATGTTTTTGCACATGATATAACGCCAAAGCATATTCTCATACTTAACTCATATGATAAATGCATTAAACGTTCACAATATATGATAGATTCATTAATTCCTATATTAAAATCATCCAATGAATGTTTAAATATAACAGTGGAATATATGGATACTAAATCTTTTAATGACTGTCAGTGCATAGAAAATATATATACATTTTATAAAAAGAAGTTTCTCCACAAGAAATTTGATTTAATTATTTCTATTGATGATGATTCACTTAACTTTTTAACTAAATATAGTAAGTCACTATTTCCTAATACACCTGTAGTATTTACTGGAACACATTATATTAATGAATCAACATTAAAAGGAAACCCTCTTTTTACAGGTATGATTGAACGTCCACCTCTTAAAGAAACTATAGATGTGGCATTATCTTTAAACAAAAACACTAAAAATGTAATAGTTATAAATGATAATTCATTAAAAGGATTATCATTAAAAAAATTATTAAATTCTATTATTCCTATTTTTAAGGGAAAAGTTAATTTTATATTTTTAAATAACGTTAACTTACTTCATGATAAAGATTTTTTAAAAAAATATCATAAAAATAGTGTAATTTTGCTTTTATCAGGATTTACAACAAATTATAGTGACTATATTTTTATTGATTCCAATACAGTATTATCTACTAAGTACTTAAATATGCCCATATATAGCATTTGGGAAATGTTTTTGGGACATGGAGTCTTAGGTGGGAAAATGATTTGTCGTGAAAAAGAGGCTAAAGTTTTAGGAAATATAGCTATTAAAATATTAAAAGGTGAAAATCCAAACAACATTCCTATAATTAATACTCCTATTGGAAATTATAAATTTGATTATGAGATTATTACTAAATTTGATATTCCAAGCACACTGCTTCCTTATAAAAGTTCATTTATAAACTTAAAACCTTTATCTTATACTATACCTAAGATATTAGTTTTATTGTTTGTTATTTTCATTATTGTACTATGTTTTCTTTTATCCACTAGTATTTATGAAAAACATAAAACTAGAACTGCTTTAATTGAAAGTGAAAAAAGACTTAGGACATTAATTAATTCTACGCCTGATTTTATATGTCTTAAGGATGGTGATTGTAGATGGCTTGAAGTCAACAGAGCAACCATTGATTTTCTTGACCTTAAGGATATTGATTGGAAAAACAAAACCACAGCAGAATTAATAAAATCAAGAAATACACATAAGGACAGACTTGAAAAATACGAAACTTTTGACATTTTAACTTTAGAGAAAAGGTCTATGATTAATTATCAAGATGAATTCCTTTTAGATGACGGCTCTAAAATAACTTTGGATATATTTAAAATACCTGTATTTGATTCTAATGGTAATCCTTCTGGACTAGTTACTATAGGACATGACCTAACCCCTCGCATTGAAGCTGAGGAAAACAAAAAACTTTTAGATGAAACTATTTCTTACCATCAATTAAGAACAAAGTTTTTTGCAAATATATCTCATGAACTAAAAACTCCTCTTAATTTGATTTTAAGTGCAATTCAATTTCTACAATCAAAAGGTGGAGATGACTTTTTAAGGACAAACTTTGATAAATACGGTGATGTAATAAAAGATAATTCTTATAGAATGGTTAGAATAATAAATAATCTTCTAGATATAACAAAGATTGACTCAGGTTACTTTGAAACTCATTTTGATAATTATAATATAGTTGAAGTAGTTGAAGATATTTGTCTATTTTCTTCTTCATATATAAATTCTAAAAATCTACAATTCGTTTTTGATACAGATACAGAAGAAAAAATTGTAGCTTGTGATCCTCATTTAATAGAACGAACTATATTAAATCTTCTATCTAACGCAATAAAATTTACAAAGCCTGGTGGAAAGATAACAGTTAATATATACGACAAAGGAGATTTTGTTGATATTTCCATAAAGGATACCGGTATTGGTATTTCTAAAAGTCATCAAGAGATTATATTCGAAAGATTTTTTCAAATTGATAAGTCATTATCAAGAAACCAAGAAGGTAGTGGCGTTGGACTATCTCTTGTAAAGTCTTTTGTTGATTTACATAAAGGCTCTATAAAATTAAATAGTGAAATTGATCGTGGAAGTGAATTTTTAATCACTCTTCCTGTGACTTCACTAAAAGATAGAGACATTCTTATCTATTCTGATATATCACCATATGAATTTAAAAGTGATCAGTTAAACATAGAATTCTCAGATATATACTAAAGGCAAATGATAAGCTTCTTTTGCCTTTAGTTTTTTATGTTTAACCTTTTTATAAAAGGTAATAAAAATTTTCCTACAAAACCTATAAATATTCCCGTTCCTATACCAGCTACAAGTAATATAGGTAAATATGATACAATCATAGCATTATTTATAATTATTCCAGCAACTATAACTTGCCCTATATTATGAAATACTGAACCCAATACGCTGATTCCTATAATGCTTACATTCTCTTTTCCTACTTTCTTTAATGTATACATTGCAAAGAAACTTAAAATTCCCCCTGCTATACTATACATAAAAGAGGACATATTTCCCCCTATTAATGTAGATAGTAATACTCTTAAAACCACAACAAGTAAAACCTCATTGAAATCCAACATGTAAAGAGCCATTAAGGTTATTATATTTGTAAGTCCAAGCCTTGCACCTGGTGCTATAAATGGTATAGGTAGCATTCCCTCAATAACATGAAGAACAAGTCCCTGTGCTACAAGTAATGCAATCCAAGTCATTTTTTTAGTTTTCATAACTTTTTACCCCTTACTGTGATATGTCATCATATTCTTTCTTATTATCATACCCCTTAATTTTTATAACAACCTTATGTGGAAGACATACTAAAACCTCTCCTACCTTATCTTTAAAGCCATCCTTAACACATACTTTATCATGGCAATTGGCATCAAGTATTCTTACCCCACCATTTTTTATCTCTATTATGTTTTCTCCTAAATCTGTCTTTATATTTAAAACTTCTTTTGGATTCTTCTTATTTAAAGAAACCTTTTTATAAAGCTTACCCTTAACATATATCTCAGCAAAATTTTCAGTATACTTTCTACTGGAAATATACTTTAATGTTCCAGCCCCAATTCCTGCTATAATTAAAAATATAACTATAAGTATTTTATCTATCTTTTTCACACCTTAACCACCTTTCTAAAATTTAAAGAGCTAGATAACCTCCAATTAAACATTATCTTATTAAATTAAATTCTCCTAATTAAAATAACTAAATCAATTATTATCTTAATTATAATTTAAAAATATAAATCCATTATACTACCTTAACAACCTTAATTTAAAGAAACTTTTCACTTCTATAAATGCTTAAAATTGACTTTTATAATTTCAAAAGGTAAAATTAAAAAAACTAATTAAACTACTTTGTATTTAGGAGGATTCAATGTTTAAATTTAGAAAATTTACGGCATTTATTACATTAATCATATTATCATTCTTATTATTTACTGGCTGTATGAATGATAATGTTAAACCAACCTCCAAAGATGGGGCTTTTCTTGGAACTATATGCAACATTACTGTTTATGATAAGGTATCTCCTAGTATATTAGATAAAGCTTATGCTAGAGTTAACGAAATAGAAAATAAAATGAGCATAAATAAACCTTCAACGGAACTTACAAAGATAAATTTATCTTCTGGCAAAAACTATACTAAAGTTTCAAGTGACGTTCTTGAAGTTATAAATAGAAGCTTATATTATTCTAGTATTTCTAAAGGCACTTTTGATATATCTGTAGGTTGTATAGATAAACTTTGGAATATAGGTACAGATAAGGCCAGAATACCATCTGAAAGTGAAATAAATTCAAGACTTTCTCTAGTAAACTATAAAAATATACTTATAAATAAAAAAGATAATTCAGTTATGCTAAAAAATAAAGGAATGCTTATTGACCTTGGAGCAATAGCTAAGGGTTATGCAGGAGATGAAGTTAAAAGAATTCTTAAAGAAAATGGGGTAACTCATGCTGTTATTAACTTAGGTGGAAACATTGTAACTATAGGAAATAAACCAAGCGGTGATAAGTGGAAAATAGGAGTTAAAGATCCATTTGTTCCTGATGCTCCTCCATGGGCTTCTATAAGTATTTCTGATAAATCTATAGTTACTTCAGGAATATATGAACGTTTCTTTGAAAAAGATGGCAAGAGATATCATCATATCTTAAATCCTAAAACAGGATATCCTGTAGACAATTCACTTGTAAGTGTTTCTATTATATGCGATAAATCTATAAACGCAGATGGATTATCAACAACAGCCTTTTCCCTAGGGCTTGATAAAGGTCTCGCTTTAATAGAGTCTATAAAAGACACCGAAGCCATTTTTGTAACCAAAAATCATGATGTATATGTATCATCTGGCATTAAAAACAACTTTAAAATAACCAATTCTAAGTTTAACTTAAAAACTCATTAGAATAATATATATCCCCCACTTATATACATATAAAGTATATTAGTTGGGGATTTTCTATTGAAATATTTTACAAATTATTGTAATATTATCTATATATTACTGTTAATCTTTTCAATATTTCACCTCGTATATTCCCAATACAATTATAGATTAAAGTAATTATTTTTATTTTTTTAAGAGTATAACAACAAAATAAATGGTGGTGAAGTTAATGATAAAAAAAGAAATGTTAGCCATGATTCTTGCAGGGGGACAAGGTACTAGACTAAAAATTTTAACCAAAAACAATGCAAAACCAGCAGTACCATTCGGCGGTAAGTATAGAATCATAGATTTTACCTTAAGTAACTGTTCTAACTCAGGAATCGACACCATTGGAGTATTGACACAATATGAACCTCACATACTTAATTCCCATATAGGTATAGGTAGCCCTTGGGATTTAGATAGAAAAAGAGGCGGAGTTTCAATCCTTCCCCCGCACATGAGAAATGACGGTGGGAACTGGTATATGGGTACCGCAGATGCCATATATCAAAATATAATGTTTATAGATAAATATGATCCTGAATATATATTAGTTTTATCCGGTGACCATATCTATAAAATGGACTATTCTAAAATGCTACAATTTCACAAAGAAAAAAACTCAGATGCCACAATAGCTGTTATTGACGTTCCAATAGAAGAAGCTAGTCGTTTCGGCATAATGAACACCAATGATGATGATAAAATATATGAATTTGAAGAAAAACCAGAACAACCAAAAAACAATAAAGCTTCCATGGGGATATATATTTTCAACTGGAAAATACTCAAGGAATTCCTAATTGAAGATTCAGAACTTGAAGATTCAGATCATGATTTCGGTAAAAACATAATTCCAAGCCTACTTGATTCAGGTTACAATCTTTATGCCTATTCTTTCAATGGATACTGGAAAGATGTTGGAACCATAGAAAGCTTATGGCAAGCCAATATGGATTTATTAGATACTAAAAATCCACTAGACATTTATAATAAAAACTGGAAAATATACTCTGTAAGTCCATCAAAACCTCCTCAATATACAGGTCCAAACGCTATAATTCAAAATTCCCTTGTAGTAGAAGGTTGTGCTGTCTTTGGCAAAATTCAAAACTCTGTACTATTCCCAGAAGTTGAAGTTGGATCAAACAGTATAATTCAAGATTCCGTAATAATGAGTAACGTAAAGATTGGACAGAACGTAATTATTAGAAAATGCATAATCGGAAGTAACACAATTATAGAAAACAATAGCGTTATTGGGAACTCCGATGACATAACAGTTATTGGAGATGGAGAAAAAATAAAGACAAACTCTATAATTAAAAATTAGGGGGTATTATATGTTCAAGGATTATATGGGAATAATAAGTCTTAATGAAGACGATAAAGATTTAACTAATTTAACTTCTAGTAGACCTCTTGCAGCAGTACCTATTGGGGGAAGATATAGACTAATTGATTTTACCTTATCTAATATGGTTAACTCCAACATAACTAATGTAGGTATATACACCCAAAGCAATTCAAGATCATTGCTACATCATCTTCAAGCCGGGAAACCTTGGGATTTAGATAGAAAAATAAATGGTCTATTTTTATTTAACTTTAATTTCACTCATTCAAAAACTAATGACATATATTTATTAAAAGATAATATTGACTATCTCTATAGAAGTAAACAAAAAAACATATTGTTTTCATCTTCAAATATGATTTGTAACATAGACTATTCAAAAGCAATAAAATTTCACGAAGAACAAAAAGCCGATATAACAATAATATATAAAAAAGTAAACAATGCAAATACAAGCTTTATGAACTGCAATGTTTTAAATTTAGATTCTGACAATGATGTAATAAGTGTTGGAAACAATATAGGAGTAAATCCTAACGCTAATATATCAATGGATATGTTTATTATGAGCAAGAAAACTTTTATAAATCTTATAAATGAATCAATATCCACAGGATACTATACTTCATTAAAGGATTGTGTATACTCTAAAAATCTAACGCTTAATATAAAAGGCTACGAATACACTGGGTACTTAGAATGCATAAATTCAATGGACTCTTACTACAAAACTAATATGGATATGTTAAATTATGAAATAAATAAAGAACTTTTCTTTGGTTCTCGTCCAATTTACACAAAGGTAACAGATGCACCTCCTACTAAATATGAAAATGGCTCAAATGTATCAAACTCTCTTATAGCCAATGGTTGTATTATAGAAGGTTCAGTTAAAAATAGTATAATTTCAAGAAGAGTTGTGATCCACAAAGGTGCTTCTGTAGATGGCTGTATTATTCTTGCCAATTGTGAAATCAAAGAAAATGCAAAACTTACCGGTGTAATAATAGATAAAAATGTGGTAATTGAAAATGGTAAAGAGTTTAAAGGCGATGCTTCAGTTCCAGTCTTTATAGAAAAAAAGCCGTATTCTAAAATAACTTTAGTATAATAAAAGGAGCAGTAATTCTGCTCCCTTATTTTTTAACTTATTATTAATATAATATTCTAGGACAAGCTTTCAATAAGTTGATATAATATATATAACATTTAACTTTTTGTATAAGTAGGTGAATACATGAAACGAAAAACAGGTGTTGTAATTAAAGTTTTTAAGAATTATGTCTCTATAAAAACTGTAAACGGAGAAATTTTTAATATTAAAATTAAAGACTATACACCAAATGTAGGAGATATATATTCAGGAAATATTGCACATAATCACTCTAAAACATTGAGAATATTTATAGCCCTTGCAATAGTACTAATGGCAGTAGTATTTTGCAGGAATATTTATATATACAATAAACCTAAAGCAGTAATTACAATGATTATTCCTCCTACAATTCAGCTTAAAGTAAACAACTGGAATAAAGTAGTGGAAGCCTCTGCTACAAAAGAAGCTGGAAGAAACATCTTAATAGGTGTTAAATTAAAAAATCTTCCTCTTAATAATGCCCTTGAAAAAATAATAGATTCTGCAAAAGAAAAAGACGTTTTAAATGATAAATACATAGAAAATAAAGATAATAGCATAATAATCTACACATCAAAAAACAATGACTCTATGGATTTATCTTCTTTTGAAAAGTATCTTAAAGACAGAAAACTAAAATATAAAATTAATTATGATGGAAGTGACAGAATAAAATAAACCGGAGATAATATTATCTCCGGTTTAAACTATTATTTAAAATTTGGAATATCAAATACAGGCTTTGCATCTTTGCATTGTTCCATAAGGTCTTTTATTCTTTTAAGTTGTTTATAACCCCATCCAATATCTGTGCAATATTGATGCCATGTAACATCTATATTCCATCTCATTTTGTATAGGGTATTTTGTTTATACTTAGGACTATTTATATAACCATTTCCTATAAATTCAGCTCCTCCTATTATAGCTTCTTCTGGAGTGAACCACCCCTTTTTATATGCATACTCAGAACCACCTTTTAGTGCATTATTATCTACTGCCCTAACCCCAAACATATTGTATGTTTTCTTAGGTGCAACAGTTTTTCCATCAACAGAACTTACAAGAACTCCAGTTGCAAGCTGAGACTTTCCATTTCCTGTTTCAAGTAATGCATGAGAAACTAAATAAATAGGATTTATATTACTTTCTTTAGCTGCTTTTAAAAATGTTTCTCCCTTTCCTTCTAATATACCTTTTCCATTTAATATATTATTTAAATCCTTTGGAGTAACACCTTCCATGTAGTTTAAGTTTAAAAATTGGTATTTACCTAAATCATCAAGAAAATTATTTGAATCCATGTAATACTTAATTAAGCTCTCACTACTTCTAATCCAATTACTTCCCTCACTATATTTAGGATCTCCATCCTTTAATTGATTTTTAGTAGCTTCAGATATTGTTTTATTATAATTTGTATATTTTAAAATCTCATTTGGATTCTTTTCATTTGTTATGTTTTTATTAAGCACTTTAAAATATATACTACTATAGTTATCGTAGTCTGTATTACTATCCATGTGCATTCCTCGTCTATTTGATTCTTTTACATAAATTATAACCTTATATTTTCCAGAATCTAAACCTTGCTCTTTTTTAACTATATAAGGATTGGAAGGATTCATATTAGAACTGTATCCATTTGTAATTTCTTCATAAGACACACTTGAATATCGCTCATTACTAGCATTATCAAAAATTTCATCAGGATACTTAAATATAAATACTCTATATTGTACTGCTTCCTTAAAATTAGAAGTAATCTTAAAGCTTGTACTATTATTTTTAATAACAGGTTTTCCTATTATTTCAACAGTTTTTATACTCGGTAAAGACTCATAGTTAGTAAAGTCTACTAGTTCTTTAGATGTATTAAAAGTCATCCTTGTAACCTTTGATAGTGGTTTCCCACTACTGCTTTTAACTCCTGTTCCTAGCTCTAAGTAATAACTTTTTCCCGGAACATATCCTCCAACTTGAGGATACACCATTATACTATTTGCATCACTTCCTCTGCAAACAGATATATTTAGTTTCTTTCCGTTACTACTTTTCACTACTATATTATTTGTATTAATTGTGGAAGCATCTAACTTTTGATTTAATTTTACACACCAAGCCTTATTTACCTTTACATTTGATTTTGCAGGTACTTCCTTAATATCAACAGCAAAGCTTGTCTTAGAAATGCATAAAAACATGCCTATTGTCATTAGCATTTTATAAAGTACTTTTCTTTTTTTCAACATCTTATCCCCCCATGATTTTATATAATAATGTATTATCGTATTTACTTTATGTATTTTTATACAAGAATGTTTTCATTAAAATCCACAATTATACATATTCCATTTTTTATATATAATATCCTCTTTTAAAACACAAAATCATACCTTAAACTATGGTATGATTTTATATAATGTATTTATTTTATTATTTCTAATAATCTAGGAAGTGATTCCTTTGCTTTATCTCTTGGTCTTACTTCTATAATATAAACAATATCTGAATCCTTCATCTTCTCAAAATGATATTTAAAATCTATATTTCCCATTCCCACTACTTGATGATCACTTGCCCCATTATTATCGTGAACATGACAGGTTCTTATTTTTTCTACATGGTTCAGGAAAAATTCCACTTCATTATATTTGTTTTCATAAGAATGTCCTATATCCCATGTTAAAAATAAATTTTCTTCAGTTTCTAATAACTTATTTAAGGTTTCCTGCACTAACTTTTCAGGAAAACGCCCTGAATTCTCAATGCAAAGCTTTATTTTTCCTTTAGAATATTCTATTAGCTCCTTTAGACTTTCTTCTAATACATTTTTGTATTCATTATAATATAATTCATCTAAATATACTTTTTTATCTGTTAATGTAAAACAAACAGCAGGTCCTATGTGCATTGTAATTCTAGTTGCACCTACATCATATCCAAAATCAATTACCTCTTTTATTCTGTTTATACCAGCTTTTCTAATTTCACTTTGTAGTTGAAGAAGTGATATATCCTCTGGTGCATGAAATGTAATTTCTATATTTCTTTCTTTACTATAGTTTTTTATTTCTTCTCTTTTTTCTTTATTAAATTTCTCTGGAAAAAATATAGGCATATTTATATTAAGTTCTACAGCTGAAAATCCATTTTTATAAGCATAATCTATAGTATCAAAAACTTCTGTTTCTCCGGCTGATGCAGCATATCCTATTTTCATATTAATCACCCCAATAATAATTTAGGTACTAGATGTACATTTATACATCTAATACCTATTTAAATTTATATATTTAAGTTAATTTCTATTATACTCTTGTTGCTTTCACTTCAATAATGTCTTGAACCTCTTTAAACTTTTTAATAGATTCATCAGAAACTTCGCTGTCTACATTTAATATCATAAGAGCATTTTCACCCTTAGCTTTTCTTCCAACTTGCATTGTAGCAACGTTAATTCCTTCCATTCCAATTATAGTACCAACTTGACCTATAACCCCTGGTACGTCCTTGTTTTGAACAAATACCATATGAGTGCTTGGTTTAACATCCACTTCATATCCTTGAATTTCAACTATCTTTCCTTCATGATTACTTGAAACTGAACCTGCAAGAGTGAATTCTTCCATCTTATTATTAGTTATTTTTATAGTAATAAGATTTGAATAGTTTTTATATTGTTCCTCTATCTTTTGCTGTTTTATTCCTATTCCATTTTGCTCTGCTACTATTCTTGCATTAATATAATTAACTCTATCATTACTTACAGGTTGAAGAAGTCCCTTTAAAAATGCTATCTCAAGAGCATCAACATCAAACTTTGTAACATTGCCCCAATAAGTTACATCAACATATTTTACAGGTTCACTATTTAATTGATAGTATAATTTACCTAGTTTTTCTACAAGTTCAATATATGGTTTTAAATCTTTAAGTTCTAATCTGTTTATTCCAGGTAGGTTAACTGCATTAGGAACTATTTCTCCCTTTATACCATTAATAACTTGCTGTGCTATAGTTAATCCTACATTTTGTTGTGCTTCAAAAGTAGTTGCCCCAATGTGTGGTGTTACAGTTACATTTGGAAATTCGTATAATGGACTTTCATGTCTTGGTTCTACAGCATGAACATCAAGTCCAACACTTTTTATCTTTCCACTTTTTAATCCCCTATAAAGTGCATCCTCATCCATAAGCTTTCCTCTAGCTGCATTTACAAGTCTAACCCCATCTTTCATAAGTTCTATTTCACGATCTCCAATAATTCCTATTGTTTCTTTAGTTCTTGGAGTGTGAATCGTTATAATATCAGCTTCTTGTACAAGTTCATCTAAAGTTTCTTTTTTGTCTACCCCATATCTTTTAAATCTTTCATCAGCTATATATGGATCATATGCTATTATATTCATTCCAAATGCTTTCATTCTTGTAGCTACTAATGCCCCAATTCTTCCAAGTCCGATTATTCCTAGAGTTTTGCCATATAGTTCACTTCCCATAAACAAATCTCTTTCCCATTTTCCTGACTTTAAATATGAATCTGCATAAGTAAAGTTTCTTGCCCCAGCAAGCATATGTGCAATTGCTATCTCACATGCAGAAATTGTATTACTATCTGGAGTATTTGCAACTATAATGCCCCTCTTTGTTGCCTCTTCTATATCTATGTTATCAACACCATTTCCCGCTCTTCCAACAATTTTAAGATTAGGTGCCTTTTCCATAAGTTCTTTGTCTACTTTATTATCACTTCTTATAATAAGCCCATCGTACTCGTGAATTTTTTCTAATAAATCTTCTCTTTTTATACCAATTAATAAATCAACATCCATTTCCTTTTGTAGAAGCTTAACCCCTGCTTCATCAATACTCTCAGCTATTAATACTCTTCCTTTATTCATATATAAAACCCCCTATTTATTTAATTATCAAATATATTCGTTATATCAAAATTTTAAGATTAATATTTAAAAATTATAGACATTTCTTTAAAGCTTCTAAGCTTACATCTATCATTTCTTCATTGACACATCCCATATGTCCAAATCTTATCATTTTCCCCTTTAGTTCACCTTGTCCACCGGCTATTACAATATTAAACTCTTCTTCAAGTCTAGTTTTAATTTGATTTGCTATTCCATCCTTATCAAATGTTATTGCTGTAACTGTATTTGATAAGTAATTTTTATCAGTATATATATTAAGTCCCATTTTTTCTACTTCACATCTAAACTTATTTGCTAAAGTTTCATGTCTTTTATATACGTTATATAATCCTTCTTCTTGTATCATTTTTAGTGCTTCATTAGTTGCAGCTATTAATGATACTGCTGGTGTATATGGATTTTGTGGTGTTGGCTTTTCTAAAAACTCTTTTGCCCTTTTAAAATCCATATAGTATTTTGGTATATCTGATTTTTCACAAGCTTCCCATGCCTTATCACTAACCCCTGCAAAGAATAATCCTGGAGGTGACATAAGTGCCTTTTGAGATGCTGTAATTAAAACATCAATATTCCACTCGTCCATTTTAGCTTCTATTCCCCCAATAGAGCTAACTCCATCAACTATAAATAATTGCTTTTTACCTTTCATAAACTGCCCTATTTCTTTAATATTATTAGTTACAGCTGTTGATGTTTCATTATGAGTTACTATAAGTGCTTTATGATAATCTTTTAATCTATTTTGTATCTCTTCTAACTTTACCCCTGTTCCCCATGGAACTTCTAATACTTCTACATCAACCCCATATATTTTTGCAATTGTTATAAATCTATCTCCAAATACCCCACAAGATACAGCTAAAACTTTATCTCCTTTTGAAAACATATTTACAATTGCTGCCTCAAGTCCACCTGTTCCTGATGCTGGAAATGTTAATACTGGATTTTTAGTTTGAAATATATATTTAAGTCTCTCACTCATTTCTCCAAACATTGCCCCAAATTCTTTTGTTCTATGGTGAAGAACTGCTTCACCCATTTTTCTTAAAACTCTATCTGGCACATTCGTTGGCCCCGGTGTCATTAATAATTTTGTACTCATATATAAAACCCCCCATTTAAATTAATTGTATATTCTTAATATTCTGTTTTTTAAATTTTTGTATATTTTCCCCTGTATAATACTATTCGTATGTTATTTATGTTTTTGCCCCAAAACAAAAATCTCCGTCCTTGAAAATTCAAGGACGGAGATATATTCTTAGTTATCTACGTGGTACCACCTTAGTTTACTGCTTTATTGCAGCCTCATTATGTAACGGATAACTCCGGCATCGGTTGTTACTCCAATGCAGCTTCAGGTCGGATTCAATAAGTTTCATTATGGATTCACACCAAACATCCACTCTCTTAAAATGAAAGTTTATTTACTGCTACCCTTCATAGCTTTTGTATAATTATAATAAACTCTTAATAATAATTCAATAGTATTTTTAAAAATTTTTTATAAAACTTTACTGAAATCGGTATCAACTTTAATGCATATTCCCATACATTATGATACATGGGAACATAATTTAAACTCTACTTATTTGCCATTTTCCTATTTTGTAGAATATAAAAACAACGAACATTTCAATAAAATCACCTATACAAAATACTACCCAAACCCACATAATAGGTAACTTAAACACCTTTACAACTATAAACAAAAGTGGAATTTGACAACACCATCTTCCTATGACACTTGCACTAAAGTACGGAAAATTGTATCCGGAACCTGGAAATACAGAACCTATACCCATAGTTGCTCCCATGGCAATGAGTCCTATACTTATTATTCTAAGCATAGTTATTCCTATATTTATAACTTCTTCATTATTTATAAATACCTTCATTATAAACTCTGGAAATATAAATATGATAATAGCTAAAACCGTCATTATAGAAGCGCCTAAAATACATGCCTTCGTAGCAGATTCCTTTGCCTTGTCCACCTTGTTTGCACCAAGACATTGTCCAACTATAGCACTTGAACCCATTGCTAACCCTACTATAGGCATATTGGTAAAATTAATTAACTTATTTCCTATACCAATAGCTGCTACAGCTGCCGTTCCATATAGTGCAACAAACTTCAACACTATAATTCCTGCTAAATTTTTAGATAACATCTGAAATCCACTTGATATTCCTATTGTTAAAAGTTTTTTATCTATGCTCCAATTTAATTTAAAAAGCCTTTTAAAGTTTAATTTTATATGCTTTTCCTGTGTTATAAAAATAATTAAAGCTAATATAAAAGCAATTGTTGTAGATATTACAGTTGCAAGTGCCGCTCCAAATATGCCCATATTAAGTCCTGGTATACTTGTCCCAGGTATCTTTTCAAACATAAATAATGGATCTAATATAACATTAAATATAGCAGCTACAATCATAACAATCATAGGCTTTTTAGCATCACCAATACATCTAAAAGCAGTATTTATTGTAAATGATGAAAACATAATTGGCAGGAAAAATATCCTTATATATCCATACTGTAATGCACTCTCCTTAACTACTGGATCCTTTGTAAAAAATCCTATAAGTGGCTTTAAAAATATAAACATTAATATTGCCGCTATAACCGCTACTAAAGCTTTAAATATCAATGTTTGCTCTATAGCTATGGTAGTCTTTTCATTATCTCCAGTCCCATAGCTTTGTGATATTACAGAAACAGAGCTTGTTCCAATTATCTCATTTAATATATCCACAGTCCAAAATATAGTAGTAAATATAGTTGCCGCTGCAACTGCTGAGGATGATATCTTTCCAATCCATATAAGGTCAACTAAATCATAAGCAGATTGAAATAAATATCCTAGCATTGTAGGAATGGACATTTTAAGTAGATTTCTTAATATACTTCCTTCAAAAAGTTTTTTTTGATTTTGTTGTTTCATATTATCTTTTTATTGTCTCCTTTCTATGTATCAACTACATTATTTTCTTTATAAATAAATTAATTCCATTAAATAGTATAATATATTTACATGTTTTAAACTACTTTTCCTAATAAATAGATGTCTTTAACTTACTATAGATATTCTTTAATTGAGTTATAAAACTTTCCAAAGATTTTATGTAACAATTTAACTATATAGTATAAATATTGATGTATTAAAATTATTATGATATTATACAACCAAAGGGGATGTAATATCATAATATTCTACAATAATCGTATATAAATATTAATTTAATAAATTAGTTCTAAATTTTAGTGCAGTTAGGTAATTAAAGATAAAATTGAATTTTAGGAAATCATAATTATTACATAAAATTCTATGAGGTTTTATTTATGAATAAAATAAGAAAAAGAGTAACCAGCTAAATAACAAACCAACATTACAAAAGTTAGATACTAAAATAGCAACTAATAACAATACGAATGTAGATAACAAAAATAAAGTTACAAAACAAAAAAGCATAATTAACAACAATGATCAAAAAAATCAAAAGTTAAAGCAAGTTAATTTAAACAAATGTTCAAAACCAGTTATCAAAGATTCAAAACCTATTATTTCAAACAACGTTGTTAAAACAACTCAAAAAAAACCTATTATTAAAAAAACTTCTCCAAAAAAATCCACTTCTAAAAAAATTACCACAAATAAAAATGCTAACAATTCGGATTTAGAAGAAAGAGAAATTCGTAGAGAATTACAAAGATTGATAGATGAAGATATAAAGAATACCAAAAAAAATTATAGAATAATAGATCATACCCCTAAAGAAAAAAATTCCTTTGATGTCGCTATTATAGGAGTAGATAAAAATGGACATACTATAGTAGATTTAAGTAAGTTAGATGAATATCATAGAAAAAATAAAGAAAAACATTAATTAATTATTGGGGGAAATTTATCTCTCTTCACCTACATAATTATAAAAAAGGTCTGTACGTAAAAAACCCATACAGACCTTTTTTGTATTATATTTTATACAAATTAGAGAATAAGTTTATCTTATTAACTTAGTGAGTTATATTCATTCTAAATTTAAAATTAAATGCAGGTTCTTTTGGATCGAATCCGGCTAATCTTCCTCTTATATAAAAAACTCCTTCTTCACTTGTATATGCTTGAACTCTAGCATCTGTACAATAAATTGGAATAAGATCAATATCTTCATAATGCCATTCTATCGGTAGCCATGATACAGAATTACCTTCTGGTAAATTCAAATATACGTAATCTTCTTTTAAACTATCTTTTAAAGATTGTCTATTGCTACTTAATATATCACAACCACGTGGAAAACCATACGTAGCTTTAGGTACTATTTGAAATTTTTTTATTATTTTTTCTTTAGTTACTGTATTATTTTCACCTTCTAGTCCTTTATCTACAACTAGAAGATATTTGTTTTCAAATAAATAATTTGTTTTAGGATACACTAAAATTTCATTATCACTTTTTTTATTATTTTTAGTTTTTAAAATAATAGGTATTTTATTATTTTTATTATCTAAAACATAAATACATTTATAAGTGTTGTTAGTAATAGTTATTTTATCATTTAATTTTATTGTCCATACCTTATTTTCTTTTGTTACCAAATAATCAGAATGAGCATATTGATAGTCTACATAATAAGGTGTATCTGTTATATTTTCACTATCATCTGATATTTGATATGCAAATGATTTATTACATATACACAGTAACATTAACATTGATAATAATATTGGTTTAATTATTTTTTTAACCATAGTATAACCTCCTTGAATATTTAATAACACATTATTGTAAATTTACATTATAAATACATAATAACACAAACAAGTCTAAATTTGATATAATATGTAAAAACACACATTACATTAAACCTAAAGGAAGTTTTATTATGAACAAGAAATTTTTAGTATCAATTTTGATGATAGCAACTATTTTTAGTTGTATTGGTTTAACCGGATGCAAGAAAACTAAACCCACTACTGCAACTCCAAAACAAGAACAAGTTCAGAAGCAAGATAAGGAACAAAAACAAGTTAAACAGGAAGATAGTTCTAAAAAAATTGCTGAATCAATTAAGTTTGAAACTAAAGATGAAACCGCATGCTATAGAGTATTCGGTGAAAAAAATGAAAAGAAGGTTTATTATACTATGGATATGCCAGAAGCTAAAGAAGTTACTAAATTCGTAACAACTTATTTGAAAGCTGGTGATAATGTTGATTACAATACTGTAAAAAATGATTCTCAATTTCCGTACTATAGTAAAAGACTTGAACAAGAATATGGTGGAAAAGAACATTGTGATAAAAACAATGTAAATGGTGTTAAAGAAATTAAATTAATCGAAAAATTAATTGGTTTTAATGGATATAATTGTATCGAATTCAATAAAGACTTTACTGCTTGTAAAGTATCTGTAGATAGATTGATTTTATTTAAAAATTTCTCAAAAGAAAGTAAACTAGCAAAATCAAATGTTAAATTAAATACAATTTATTCTAATGAAGCAACTTTTAATTTAATTCGAGAAAATAATGAATGGAAAATTGATAAAGAAAAAGTAGCCAAAGTTTTTTATCCTTTCCAACCTAATTCTTCACAAAATTAATATTTAATAGGAGAGATTTTTTCTCTCCACATCAGAAAAGGAAATCAACTAATTAAAAGCTCAAAAATAGCTTCGACAAATTTACTTTTAAGAACCATATCCTATAACGAAGTCCATGGCATTAAGGATTGTGAAAAATGTGTAGATGTAGTAATGAAATGATATAGATGATATTTATATACTATAATAACATTTTACCTAACAATTTTTTAACTTAAACTTTACAGGAAACGAAGTTAAAAAATTGTTAGGTAAGTTCAAAAAAGTACTCTCGTTTTTAAGACATTCTTTTATTCATTTATATAAATCTTGTTTTTACTCTTTTTCTATTGTTAATTTTTGCATAAGTGTAAATTTAGAGCATTTTGGATCAAAACCACTTAATACACCAAGTATATAATAAGTTCCTGCTTTCACTCTAGTAAATGTCAAAGTTGGGATAGGTTTATATTGAAAAGTTGGAATTTTTTTAATATCATCTTCATTCCAAGTAACAGGCCAATGTAAAACTTTAGAAAAATCATTTTTATTTAGTTTTTCTAAAATAAAAGTACATGTATCTCCAAAATCATTAAAGTGATTTTGTAAATCATCATCATTGCATGTCCCACCATAATCTACAGTTTCTCGTTTCTGATATATAGAAAATGCTTGTACGTTAGGAGCAATTCTAAAATTTTTAACATCTTTTTTAGGAAGTATACTATTAAATCCTTTTAGTCCTTTATCCAATACTAATTTATATTGTTTTTCGTAAACATATAATTTTTTAGGAATAACTTGAATATTATATTCATCTTTATTTTTTAATTCAATTGGTACCTTTTTATTCTGTTCATCTAAAATATAAATAAAATTATAAGAATTATTATCTATTTTAATCTTATGATTAAATGTTATTGTCCATACTTTATCATTGTCAACAGTTAAACCATTTTTTCTTTCTGCAAAATGTTTAAATTGATAATCAATGAAAAGATTATCTACTCCTTTTTTACAATCATTTGAAAGTGTATAAGCATAATTTGTTGTTGTACATATCCCTATAAATAATACAACAAATAAAATTGTAGATCTCATCATTTTCTTTAACATCATAATGTAGCCTACTTCATATTAATATCAAAAATATTTTGAAAAGTTTTATATTTATTAAAAAATAGTGATTAAAATGATTCTTTAAATCTCCTTACTGAAAAGATCATTTTATTTACTAAATCTTTTTGTATAAAAATATTATTTATTATTTTTTTAACCATAGTATAACCTCCTTGAATATTTAATAACACATTATTGTAAATTTACATTATAAATACATAATAACACAAACAAGTCTAAATTTGATATAATATGTAAAAATACACATTACATTAAACCGAAAGGAAGTTTTATTATGAACAAGAAATTTTTAGTATCAATTTTGATGATAGCAACTATTTTTAGTTGTATTGGTTTAACCGGTTGCAAGAAAACTAAAACCACTAATGCACCTACAAAACAAGAACAAGTAAAAAAGCAAGACAAGGAACAAAAACAAGTTAATAAAGAGGATAGTTCTAAAAAAATTAATGAATCAAAAAAGTTTGAGACTAAAAATGAAACCGCATGCTATAGAGTATTCGGTGAAAAAAATGAGAAGAAGGTTTACTATACTATGGATATGCCAGAAGCTAAAGCTATTTCAAAATTTATATTTAATTATTTGAAAATTGGAGAAAATGTTGATTACAAAACAGTAAAAGGTGATCCTCAATTTGAAATGTATAGTAAAAATCTTCAAAAGAAATATGGTGGTAAGGAACATGCTAATCAAGTAATTATTGATGCTTGCAAGAAGATAGAAATAGTAGAACACTTTGCTGGAATTGAAAACTATAATTATCTTCAATTCAATAAAGATTTTACTACTTGTAAAGTTTCAGTAAATAGATTATCTGAATATAGTCATTTTTCTAAAGATTGTGAGTTAGCTAAAGCTGGAGTACAATACAATAAAATTTACTCAAAAGAAATAACCTATAATTTAATTTTAGAAAATGGTAAATGGAAAATTGATGATGAAATTGCATCTACTACTCTTTATCCTTATGAACCAGAATTATCAAAATAATATTTTTTGATTGGAGAGATTTTTTCTCTCCACCCCTACATATACATAATGATTCAAAAGAAGGGTAAGTTAAATGAAAAAAATTTAATTAAAACTATTTTTCATCAATTTTAAAAAGTTATCCACAATTACTGCATTTTTTTGTGGATAAGCTGTATATTTTATGTTAATTGTATATTTTTTATTACTCAAAAGGATAATTTATCTGAATTTTTATATACATATCCACATTATCCACATTTTACCTGTGTATAACTTGTTTATTTTATGTTAATTTCTAATACATCCTATTTCAATTTGTTCTATTTTTGAACGTATTTAATTAAATTTTTATTTATTTTATATAAATTTATATAAAATAAATAAAGTTGTCCACAAACCTGTGTATAATATGTTAATAATTTCTATATAAATAATTTTTATACTTTTAAAATATTTATTAACACTTTTCAAGCTTATTAAATATAATGAAGTATAAAAACCTCTGTAATTCCCTTTTTAACCTTTTAAAAGCCCTAGTTAAATACTAACTAGGGCTTTTATATTTATATAATTTTATATTTATTTTCATTATTTTCTAAATTTTCTGTATATTTGTGTTATAATAAAAAGTATAAAATATTCATTCGCATTTGTATACCAACTCTTTTTAAACTGCAATTTTGTAATTGCAGTTTTTTTTATTACCTTATGTCTTATTAATTAAATTTGTCTTATACTATAATTAATAATTATATAAATTAACTTTAGGAGGATCTTTATATGAGAATTGGTATGGGATATGATGTCCATAAATTGTGTGAAAACAGAAAATTAATATTAGGCGGAATTGAAATTCCTTATGAACTAGGACTTTTAGGTCACTCTGATGCAGATGTTCTTATACATGCCATAATGGACAGTTTACTTGGTGCAGCAGCTCTTGGAGATATAGGAAAACACTTTCCAGATACAGACAATAAATATAAGGGAATTTCAAGCATGCTTCTTTTAAAAGAGGTAGGAAAATTACTTAATGAAAATTCCTATGAAATTATAAATATAGATGCCACTATAATTGCTCAAAAACCTAAAATGGCACCTTATATTAAAGATATGATAAAAAATATAGCCTCTGCATTATGTATTAATGAAAATCAAGTAAACATAAAAGCTACTACTGAAGAGGGACTTGGTTTTACAGGAGAAGGGCTTGGCATATCAAGTCAAAGTATTTGCCTTATAAATGAAAAATAAAAAAGCCCTTCAACATGAAGGACTTTTTTTCTATACATCAATATCTGTTACTGTAGTTTCTACTACCTGCGCTGAAGCTATTTCTACTGGTTTTCCAGCCGCACTTAAAAATACATTTTTATCAATTATAGCATTCATAACTTCTGCTACTGTTTCTTCTTCTATGTCAGGCTTTATATCTTTAACTTTTATATTCATTTTCTTTCCTTTATTAGTTATAAAATTCATTACTAATAACTTACTCATTTTCATACCTCCTTAATAAAGTCATTTAAGCTTAATCTAATTTTTAGTTAATATAGTGTTGTTCTCTCTAAAAACTCTAACATCTTCAAATCTTAAAAGTTTCTTTATTTCAAGTGCAATATCAAATACATCTTCATCTGTTGCTTCCGGAATTAATTTTTGAAGTTTTTGAGTTTTAAAAACATCTCTACCTTTTTCATCAGCTCCAGCAAGGTATTTAAGTACTAACGAGCTTTTATAATTTCTAACATTAATCATATCTACCACTTCCTTCATGTAGTAAATATGCTTATCTTAAAAATTATCTACCTTTTTATAAAAACTTTACAACATGATTTTTATATAGGCTTGTACCTATATTTCTATTGTGGTATATATAATATAGGTATTCTTTTTTACTATAGTACATAAAAAGTTGTATAGTATATAATCTATACTATTATTTAGGGGGTATATCCAATGTCAAAAATATATGAAAAGACCTATTCTTGCGGTATGGAATTAACCATGGATGTAATAGGTGGTAAATGGAAAACTGTTATCTTATGGCACCTTAGAAACAGAACTCTTAGATTTAGTCAATTAAAAAGAAGACTTGATGGCATAACTCAAAAAATGCTTACTCAACAGTTGCGCGAACTTGAAAGAGATGGGCTTGTAAATAGAACTGTTTACCCTCAAGTTCCACCAAAGGTAGAATATAGTCTAACTGACTACGGAAAACATATAATCCCCGTGTTGTATTCTATTTATTCATGGGGAATTAACTATGCAAAAGATTTCGATGTTGATCTTGATATAGACGAAGAAACTCTTAAAAAGATCCTTAAAAGACAAATTTAGGGTGCAAATGCACCCTAAATTATATCCTATTCTCTAATTCTTCATCATCTATTGCCGTCCTAGTTACTTTAATGTTACTGAAATCAGGCTTGACCTCATTTATATCATTTTCGGGCTTTGACATTATAGGTGGTTTACTTGTAATTCCCATGCTTTCAGGTTCTAATGTTGTAATAGCTGAAAACTCATGACTACCATACATATATCTCATATCTAAAAGTTTTTCATCTATACCTTTATTGCCCTCAAATATAAGTCCCTTTAATATCAAATCTTTTATTCTGTCACTTCTATCTCCTTCAATATATTTTAGAAGTTCTTCATTGACTATCCTATCCTTTTTTTTTCGTTCCCCTATATACAGAGAAATTTGCATAGCACCCACCTCCTAAACTGCTTTCCTCTTCCACTTTCTAATTCCTTGCTTAAATAAACCTGATGCATTTTGATTTCTAGTTAAATACATGGCATTTTTAAATTCTTCTTGAAGATAAGGCTTTAATACTGTTGCCCCTCCACCAGTAAATATAATGTTATCTATAAACGGAAATGCATTTTCCCAAACAGTTCTTATTTCGAGTATTATTTTTCTTGCAAGACTTCTATATGCTTTTTGAATTACAGGTGTTAAATCGTATCCTTTTATTTGTCCACTTGCAACTATATATTGAATTTGTCCATCTGATACATTCAAGTGAAGCTCTTGTTCTATGTAATTCTTAATCCACATATAAGCTATATACATTCCACTATTTTTTGTATCACAAAAATCAGACAATGGTTCTAATGCATCTACTAGATATAAATTATGAGTTTTGCCACCTATATCTGATATTGCATTGACTTTTCTTGCAAGGTCTTTATTTGTTAAATTACCTGAGCTATCTAATATAAGATCACATAATGTACCATGAGGTTGTGCTTTTATTATTAAATCTTCTACCTTTACTATTTTATTTTGAAAGTCCTTGTCACCATATAATCTTAATGCTGAATTATGTTGTCTTAACACCTTAGCTTTCATCTTTTCTATTCTTTCTTTATCTAAACTAGCACTTACAGGAAGTCCCATAACAAGTTTTACTCTACTCATAGGCTTCTTGTTTAAAAGGCTTAAATGAGTTTTTAAAAGAATATCGAAGGAAGTATCATCATGCTTGTCCGCTGCACCATTCCACTGAATATTTCTATCCTGCTTTACAGCACATTGTCCAACCAAATATTTAGATCCATTGACCTTAACTTCTATTCTGCTTAACTTATCTATCTTTTCTTCCTGCAAATCATTATCCTTATTATATGATGGTCTCCACGATGTCACATAAGAAGGTGTTACTATCATATTTGTGTCTTCTCCCCTAGATTTTGTGTCTGCATAACCATCATCAATTACTTGTACAGAAAAAGAATCTACAATATTATTTCCTTTTGACATTAATTTTTATCCCCCTTATTTTATATACTATAATGGATTATAATATGTTGTTTGTGTATTCCAATTTATTCCATTATAATTCATTTCCAAAAATTAGTAAATAGCATTTTGTAATTTTTACCATTCAATATTCATAAGTATTAGGTTAAGCTAATTTACAGTGTTATTTTTAAGTTAATTTACATTAATTAAAAAAGACCATTGATAAACAACATTTATCAACAGCCTACTATATATTTAATCTTTATTATTCTTATATATTTTTATCTTAGTCTTCCCAACACTCTGCATTTACTAATCCTTCTATATGACTAGCTTTAAATATAGGATCTTTTCCTTCTTTTTTCTGTCTTGTATAATCTTTTAATACCTTAAATGCTAAAGGACTTAATTTCCAAATAGCAATAAGATTTATAATCGCCATAGATCCCATAAATAAATCTGCTAAATCCCAAACTATTTGAATTTTAGCAACTGAACCAAATAGAACCATTCCTAAAACTGAAATTCTATATGCTGCAAGCCACTTTTTACTACCTTTAAGGAACTCTATATTACTTTCTCCATAATAATAGTTACCAACTATTGAACTAAAGGCAAATAAAAGTATACATAATGCAATGAATGTATTTCCCCAATGTCCAATTTGTGAGCTTAATGCATTTTGAGTAAGTTTTATTCCTTCTAACTTTTTATCCGTATAAGCTCCTGATATTAAAACTATAAATGCAGTACAGCTACAAATTAAAAGAGTATCTGTAAATACACCTAAAGTTTGAATAAGACCTTGTTTTGCAGGATGAGTTACCCCTGCTGTTGCAGCTGCATTTGGAGCACTTCCCATACCAGCTTCATTTGAGAATAATCCTCTTTTAATTCCCATTAATACTGCTGCTCCAAGAGTACCACCTGCTATTTGTCTAATTCCAAAAGCAACATCTTTAAATATAAGTCCAAACACTTCAGGTATATGCGTTATATTTTTAGTTACAACAAATAAAGCAACTAATATGTATGCTATAGCCATAACTGGAACGATAACTTCTACAACTTTAGCTATTCTTTTTATTCCACCAAATATGATTAATGCAGTTACAGAAACTAAAATCACACCAAATACTATTCTTTTTATTCCAAATGCTTCTTCAAATGCTAACGAAATAGTATTTGCTTGAACTGAGTTAAATATAAGACCAAAAGACACAGTTATTAATATAGAAAAGACAATTCCAAGTTTTCTTTTATTAAGACCTTTTTCCATGTAATATGCAGGACCGCCTCTAAAACCGTGTTTGTCTTTAGTTTTATATACTTGTGCAAGTGTACTTTCAACAAAACTCGAACCTGCTCCGATTAATGCAATAATCCACATCCAAAAAACAGCTCCTGGACCTCCAGTTGAAATTGCAATGGCAACACCTGCTAAATTTCCTGTACCTACTCTAGATGCTGTACTTATACAAAAGGCTTGAAATGATGATACTCCATGGTGTTCTTCTTTATTTGATGACATGGACTTACTTGCCCCTTCACCTAAAAGTTTAAACATTTCTTTAAAATATCTTATTTGAACAAATTCAGATTTAATAGTAAAATAAAGTCCCATTAAAATAAGTAGCGCTATTAAAACATAGGACCATAATATATTGTTAATTGATGATATATATTTTGCTAATAGTTCCAATATATCCTTCCCCCTCTTTAGTATTTTTATTATTTTATAGTATTTTTTTATTAATTTATTAATTTTTAATAAGCATATATAACATATTATCAAAAAACATTCCATATTACAATTGTTATTTATTAGAATGTTAATTTTTTTATGTATAAATTATTAATTTATAAAAAACCATACTTTTTACGCATAAATTAAAAGACACCTCAAACATAACATTTGAGATGTCTTAATCTTTATTATCTATTAACAGTAAATTTTATAAACTTATTATTTTTTAATATTTTCAAAAAATACACAGTTCTGTTTATAGCTTCACTTTGTTCTACATTATGTTCCCTCATGAAAACTTCACATAGATTTAATACTGTTTTTTTCCCATCTATATTTCTCCATATGAAACTTCCAATCTCATCAAGATGAACATACAATTCTTTATGCGCTTTTCTAAATATTTTTAAAATAATCTTATCTATTTTACTATTTCTTTTAATTATAATAGTTATACGATTATTATCCTCTTCCCTATCACTGATATAAGAAAGATTTTTATAAGGTATAAATTCTAATAAATTATTATCCTTCTTGTTCATTAAGTTCTTCCGGCTTTCTTATATTAGAATAATAATATAACATAACTATCAATAATACATATGGAATTAAAGTAAACCATCCATTATGAAGAATCTCTATATCCTTACCAAAAGCTAAAGGATTGCCAAGCTTATATTGAGTATCAAAGTAAGAATAAATAGCAAGAATAACTCCCATTAATGAGTCTCCTGCAACAAAACCCGAAGCAAATAATATTCCACTTTCACGTCTTAATGCAAGTTCATATCCTTTCTTCTTCTTTTCTAATATTCCTCTAATTATACCACCTATTATTAAAGGAGTTGATAGAGAAATTGGAAGATATAATCCTATTGCAAATGGAAGTACAGGAATTCCTATCATTTCTATTACAACCCCTATACCAACACCTATAAATATAAGTATCCATGGTAAGTTTCCTGTAAAAATTCCTTTAATTAATGATGCCATAAGAACTGCTTGTGGTGCTGGTAATGCCTTTGTTCCAAGTCCATATGCACCTACTAACACTTTTATAGTAATTCCTATAAATATAGCTGATATTAAAACCCCTATAATTTCTCCAATTTGTTGTTTTCTTGGAGTAGCTCCAACAAGGAAACCTGTCTTTAAATCTTGTGATGTATCTCCAGTTATTCCAACTGCAATACATACTATAATACCAACCATTAATGTTGCTGCCATTCCAGCTTCACCTTTAGCTCCCATTCCCTTTAAAATAAGAGAAGTTACAAGTAAAGTTGCTATTGTCATACCTGAAATTGGGTTATTAGATGTAAGACCTGTCATCTTAGCGGCAACCGGTACAAATAAGAAAGAAAATACTAATACTAATAATCCTCTTACAATACCTAATTTTAGAGGTGGACAAAAGGCTATAAATATGAATATGGCTACAATTAATATAAATACTATACCCATATTGATATCTTCATCTGTTCTTATGACCTTTTCCCCTGAATCATGTGTACTTTTTGAAAGTTGCTTGAATCCAATTCTAAAACTATTAATCATAACTGGTAGTATTCTAATGAAACTCCATACTCCACCGAATATAACTGTTCCAGTTCCTATATATTTTATATAATTTCCCCAAACAGCATATGCATCCATAGTTGAAATTAAATCTGTCGCTGGTGCTATTGGAGATGCAACACCAGAACCAAAATAAGATATTGTAGGTATAAGCACTAACCATCCAAGTACAGCTCCACCAAGCATTACAGCTGAAATTCTAGGTCCCATAACATATCCAACTCCAAGTAGGGCTGGTACAGCTTGTGCTCCTATCCATCCATTTTTAAGTCCTTTTATTCCAACTCCAATTTCTTCTTTCCAAAGTTGAAATCCGCTAGAACAAAGCGTATATAAACCAGCAAGTCCTCCCCCAACAAATAGAACCTTTGCAGAATTTCCTCCAGCTTCTCCAGCTACTAGAACTTCAGCACATGCTGTTCCATCTGGGAAAGGTAATTCTCCATGCTGATCTGATACAAAGTATTTTCTAAGTGGTATTAATATTAAAACACCTAGAGTTCCTCCTAAAAATGCCATTACAGCTATATTAAAAATATTTACTTTCATTCCCCAAATCATAAGGGCTGGTACTGTAAATACTACTCCAGCTGCTACTGATTCACCTGCTGAACCAATAGTTTGAACCATGTTATTTTCAAGTATAGTTCCTCTTTTTAGTATTCCTCTAAGTATTGCCATTGAAGTCACAGCACATGGCACTGATGCACCAACTGTCTGTCCAAGTTTTAATCCTAAATATGCATTGGCAGCACCAAATACAATAGCTAAAAACATACCTAAAATAATAGCTTGTACTGTAAGTTCTGGCATATTTAAGCTTGCAGATACATATGGTTCATACTCATTTCCAGGTATTTTCTCATATGCACCTTGTGATAATGTCCTTCTTTTGTTTTCTTTAGACACAATTAAACTCCTCTCTCTAACAATAACCCCCCTATTAAGTGAATTCTCATCATTGTTAGCCCCATAGAAGAACTCCATTATGTTAAACTTCATTTTAATTATAATTAATTTTTTACATATGTGTCAATCTAAACAAGACATTTGTATTTATAGATTTACTTCTTTATTATTATAAAAGTCATAATATATGTGCATATACTCATCTTTAGTTTAAACTTTAATGTCCTTAAAGAGTTGCAAGTATAATAGCTTTTATTGTATGAAGTCTATTTTCAGCTTCATCAAATACTATAGAATACTTACTTTCAAAAACTTCATCTGTAACTTCTAATGCATTCAATTTAAACTTTTCATATATCTTTTTTCCAATTACAGTTTCTGTATTATGAAAAGCTGGTAAGCAGTGCATGAATTTAATATTAGGATTTTCTGTTTTATTTATAATGTCCATATTAATTTGATATGGATTTAAAAGATTTATTCTATCCTTCCATACACTTTCTTCCTCACCCATAGATACCCAAACATCTGTATATACTACATCCATTCCTTTTACTTTATTTATATCATTTGTAACTTCTATATTTGATCCTGATTTTTTAGCTTCATCCATACACTTTTTAACCAAAGTTTCATCTGGAAATAATTCTTTTGGTGCAATTATCTTAAAGTTCATTCCAACTTTAGTGGCTCCTATCATAAGTGCATTTGCCATATTGTTTCTTCCATCTCCAATATAAGCAAATGAAACTTCATTTAAAGGCTTATTTATATGCTCTTTTATAGTTAAAAAATCAGCTAGTATTTGAGTTGGATGATCTTCATTTGTAAGACCATTCCAAATGGGAACCCCTGCAAACTCAGCTAAGGTTTCAACTACTTCTTGTCCAAATCCTCTATATTCAATACCATCAAACATTCTTCCAAGTACCCTTGCAGTATCTTTTATAGATTCCTTTTTTCCTATCTGAGAACCTAGTGGTCCTAGATATGTAGTATTTGCCCCTAAATCATGTGCTGCAACTTCAAAAGAACATCTCGTCCTTGTTGAATCTTTTTCAAAAATTAAAGCAATATTTTTTCCCTTTAATTCATCACAAATCACTCCATTTTTCTTATCCTGTTTAAGTTTAAGTGCTAAATCTAATAGATATTCTATTTCTTCCTTAGAATAATCCATTAGTGTAAGTAAACTTCTTCCCTTTAAATTTACCATTTAAAAAGCCCCCTTAAATAAATTTTATTAATTATATAACAAAGAGCCAGATACTTTCTGGCTCTTTAATTAACTATCAGTTTTTGATATTTTGTTTATAGCATTAGATAATTTATTAATACTTAATGTAAGGTTTTCTAATTTTCCTTCTATTCTAACTAATAAATAAACAGATACTCCTATAGGAAACCCTACATTTCCTATCAATCCTATTAAAGCTTCCACAAATTATCACCTACCCTCTAAAAGTAGGTATGCATATTAATTATAAATTACTATTTTTTTCTCCATATTCATCTACTATCTTTTTAGCTATCTTCTTTATGGCACTAGCTTTTGCAATTAAACTCATTACTATCAAGAATACTAATATTCTCTCTTCATCAGTTTCTTTTAGTTCATCATATCCTATAAATTCTCTAAGTTTATCTTCATTAAATAAATCTACATTTATAAAGTTATCAAAACTATCATTTTGTATTTTATCAAAAATTTTATACGCTTTTTCCCAAGAAATAATATCATCACTTCTGTCATTTATTTGATTAAATGCAAGTGCAAATACCTTTTTTATTTCATCTGTAGTTAATATAGGTCTCATATAACTCAAAAGAACCAGTTGAGTTAAGTGTAATTTTGTATATCCTCTCTTTTTGCCGTCTTCCGGTTTAGATATTACTTCATTTTTTATATAATTTTGAACTATATTATTTGTATACTTTTCTTCTTCAAATCTATCATTTAAATAATCTATAACTTGAGATAAAAATAAAGAGTATTGTGGTAAGTCCTCATATGTAACTAAACTATTTTTAGATATTTCCTTTGCAAACTTACTTATATTTTCTAAAACTTCTTGACTATTCTTCACTTATAATACCTCCATGTTTCTATTTTGCTAATGATGCTAATCAAACTTCTGTATAATTATGCTAATTACCTATCTATTATAAGTGTTCTTATGTATATAATAACAATTTATATAAAGTATATTGTACGGTAATTATAAACTTATTACAAGTTTTTATAAGTTTCTTTTATATTTCTTTATAGTATCCAAAATTCAACATAATATTTAAGTTTATTAAACCTTGAAATATTAATTGCATTTTTCATCCAATAAATTCCTAATATGAATTATTCACTTTTTTGTACAAGTTATTCACACTTTATGTGGATAACTTGTACAAAACTGTTATTAACTACGTTTCCCAATATTTTCATATGTAAATTTCATACACTTATCCACATTGTCCACAACCCAATGTGGATAACTTGTTAAAAAAATGTGGAATAATTCGATTGATTTTGAGTAATCTCTTTCATTTTTCCCATAATTGTGTCCATTCTGTCGATTTAATTCAATATTCAGTTCTAGTATACTATTTATAGTAAATGTTTACAATAAAATCCCTTATGTACTTTTTAACTATGAGCCTACACTTGGTGTAGGCTCATAGTTAAAGTTATTTACTTTTATTATAATCCTCTAAAAACTTTTCTATTCCTATATCTGTTAACGGATGTTTTATCATCTGCATTAATACCTTATATGGAACTGTTGCAATATGTGATCCTGCTTTTGCAACTTCTAGTACATGCATAGGGTGTCTTATGCTTGCTGCTATGATTTCTGTTTTTATATCATATATTTTGAAGATTTCTGCTATGTCTTTAATACTGCTTACCCCATCCATACCTATATCATCTAATCTTCCAACAAAAGGACTTACAAAACTTGCTCCTGCCTTTGCAGCAATCAATGCTTGTTGAGGTGAAAATATTAACGTTACATTTGTTCTTATTCCCTCTTTAGATAAAATATTTACAGCTTTAATCCCTTCTTCACACATGGGTATCTTTATAACTATATTTTTATGAATTTTCGCAAGATCCCTTGCTTCCTTTACCATGGCATCACAATTCAAACTAATAACTTCAGCACTTATTGGTCCATCTACAATAGAACATATTTCTTCTACAACCTCTTTAAGTTGTCTTCCTTCTTTTGCAATTAATGATGGATTAGTTGTTGCACCATCTAATATTCCCCACTTGCTTATTCTTTTAATTTCCTCCACATTGGCTGTATCAATAAAAATTTTCATTATAAAGACCCCTCTCTTGATTAAAGATTTATTTTATTTAAATATTTTAAAACATCCTCTTTATTATTTAGTTCCTTATAATACATCTTTTTGTAAACATCGTTTAAAATTGTTTTTATTTCTTCCCCTTCTGCTCCTGTAAGTTCGATTACTAATTTTCCATCTATCCAATCAGAATTTATAGCATCTTTAAATTCATTATACTCTTTATATAGCCTTTCTAAAAAGCTTTTAAATATTTTTTCTTCATTATTTGGATCATATAACATTTTAGTAGCATGCATATCGCAAAATGAAAGTGCTAAAATATATTCTACATATTTATTATATCGTAAAAAGAATTTATAAAAACTTTTTTTATAGTTTTTTACATTATTTTTACATAATCCTAAAGGATACATGTGAGCTTCAATTAAACTACATATAAACTTTTTAGCTTCCTTTGGAAAACCAAATTTATTACATATATCCATCATAATTTTTGCCCCTTCTTTATCATGACCTATAAAGCTTACTCTGCCATCTTTCTCTCTATGACAAACAAACTTACCTATGTCATGACAAAAGGCTGCAAAGGAAAAATATTCACTTATTAAAAACTCTCCTATATTATTATTAAATATATTTAATTCTAATCCTTCTATAAAAAGCTCCCCATTTAATAATGCCTTAGAATTTTTATATACTAAATTCATATGCGTAAATGCGTCTTCTATATGATATTTACATCTTCCCACAGTTTTTAATTCATCTATGTATGGAAGTAAGTTCTTTAACACTCCAAGAGTATCTAATTCTTCAAAAGCTCTTCCGAATTTATCACATTTAATAATCTGCATAAATTCATTAAAAATTCTTTCCTTTGGAAACTTCATTATATTATGTTTATTGTCTATAATCTGTTTTTCACATTCTTTACTAAAATGCATGCCGTATTTAATAGCAAATCTATAGGCTCTTAAAATCCTTACACTATCATCACTTATACTATTTTCATTTACAGTATGAATAAGTTTAGCATTTAAATGCCTTCTTCCATTAAAGGGATCAATTATTTTGTTATCTATAAGCTTTAAAGCTATCGCATTAATAGTAAAATCTCTTTTACTTAAATCTTCTTCTATTGATTCACCCTTAATCAGTGCAATATCAACAGTAATATCATTTAAAATAGCCCTATATATTTGTTGTTCATCTTTTAAAGTAACTATATGAAACCCATCCATTGTTAATTTATCTAAAAATAATTTAATGTCACCATTATATATAATATCTAAGTCTTTTGAGGCTTCCTTTGTATTTAATAATTTGTCTCTTATGTATCCTCCTATTATATAAACCTCTCCACCAACTTCCTTTACTGCCTTTTTTATGTTTTCAATTATATTTACCATACTTCCACCTACCAATTATATAATTTTTAATTATACCATAATATATATGGTTCCCTTTATATAATAAAACACAACTTAATTTATACAAAACTACTCTTATTTAGTTATTAACTTCAAATAAAATTTTTCTTATTTTTTACAATTAACAAAAAGTTCACTATATACAATGTGTAACCGTTTGCATTGCCAGTAATTTATTGAGATTTATTTCCTGTTAATATACTATAAATTCCATAAGTATATACTTTATCCTTATTTTCAAACTATTATTTTACATATAATATTACTTTTTCGACATTGCGAAAATCATTATCCATTAAATTACTATTTTATTCGTTCAAAAACACACATATTAGATTTTACAATATATTACTTAATTTTTAATAGTTTTTTAATAAATTTTTCACAAATCATTGATTTATCTAGGCTTCACACAATAGTAAATTTTTGTATATTAATATAAAAATTCTATTGACTTTTGAATAAATTGGTAGTATATTAACTTTAGATGGAATTTGATAAGAAATTTGTAACAAAATCAAAAAAACATCATTTTATATATTGACTTGTTTTGTCATATTTGTTATTATTTAAAAAGACCAATGTCGAACTATGTAAAAAACTTATTTAAATATATCAAGGAGGATTTTGTAATGAAATCAACAGGAGTAGTTAGAAGAGTAGACGAACTAGGAAGAATTGTTATCCCAATAGAATTAAGAAGAACTTTAGATATAGCTGAAAAAGACGCATTAGAAATCTATGTAGATGGTGAACAAATCATCTTAAAGAAATATGAACCAGCTTGTATTTTCTGTGGAGATGCTAGAAATGTTATAAACTACAAAGGCAAAAACATCTGCAGAAACTGCTTAGAAACTTTAAAAGAAGAAGCTAAATAGATCTTTTTATAAAAACCCCTTAATTTTTCAATTAAGGGGTTTTAATTTTTTTATGCTTTACTTAACTTATTGAGTTATATACCATTAACCCAAAAAAGGCATCTAATATTCTAAAATATAAAATATTAGATACCTTTTTTACTATATTTAATTTTCTTTAATTACATAACTCTTCTTGCACAAGCATAGTCAGATCTTCCTGATAATGAACTTACTTTAACAACATCACCTGTTCTTGGAGCATGTATGTAACATCCGCCTCCTACATATATACCAACGTGGTGAACTGGGCTACCAAAGAATACTAAATCCCCTGGTTGTAAGCTATTTCTTGATACATAACTTCCTGTACCTGATTGAGAACCTGATGTTCTTGGAAGTCCTATTCCAAAGTGTGCATAAACATAACAAGTAAATCCTGAACAGTCAAAAGAATTCGGACCATTTGCTGCCCATTTATATGGTACTCCTAGGAAATTATATGCATAACTAACTATTGCATTTCCTGAAGCTGGTGCAGAACTTCCTCTTGATGGTCTTGATGCAGGTCTTGAAGCAGGTTTTGAAGCTTGTGATGAACTAACTTGTGCTCTGCTACTACTAGATGAACTTGTTGAGCTTTTAGTTGCTACTGGTGCTACACTAGCAGACGCTGCAGCTTGTTGTCTCATTTGTTCAATTGCTTTCATTGTTGAATTTATTTGTGCTTGGTCTGTTTGTAATTTTCCAGCATATAAAGCTTCTTCTTTTTTAGCTTGTAGTATTATTGCATCTTGAGCTTTTTTATCTTGTTCACACTTTTTAACTTTTTCTTCTTGAGCTTTGTTTAGTGTAACAACCTTATTTTGTTCTGCTTTAAGCTTGTCCTGCTTTTGTTGTAAATCTGCTTGTTTAGTTCTTAGTTGTTTTACTATTTTCTTATCTAAATCACTTATTCTTTTAACAGCTTGTACCTTTTGGCATAAGTCTCCTAGGTTTTCAGCTCCAAGAATTACATCTAGGTATCCACCTACACCACCATTCATGTACATAGTTCTCATTCTTTGGTTGTATAATTCTTGTTCTTCTTTGATATCAGCTTTAGCCTTTTGGATATCCTTTTGTGATTTATTTATATCAGTTTGTAATGAGCTTATTTTTGATTTATTTGCTTCGATTTCTCTCATTAAGTTTTCTATTTGATTATCATAACTTTCGATTTTAGAATTTAATGCACTAACTTTATCTTGAGCGTTTTTATAATTTATTTGATTTTGTTGTAAGCTATTTTGTTGTTGTTTTAATTTATCAGATAATGGACTTGCAATAACTGATGTTGTACTCATTGTAACTAACAATACCGCTGTAGCTACAACAGATGCTATTTTCTTATGCACTTTAAATCATCTCCTCTACCAATCTTTTTACATTTTCCATATACTCTATTCTTTATTATACCATCAAATAGGCAACATTTACAGTGGAAATAGTATATTAATTTTCTTCAAGTAGTACACACAATACATATTTGTTAATTTTTTATTACAAATTCAAAGAATGTTTATATATCTCTGATTTTGGAACCCCTCTATCTTTCGCAACCTTTTTTATGGATTCTTTTTTAGTTAACCCTTGATCTATGTATTTTTTTATATGATCTTCTATTGATAACTCCTCCCAAGCTTCCTGTTCTTCTTTGATTACCTCTTCTATACTCTTTCCTTCTACAACTAGAACATATTCCCCTCTAGTTTCATTTTCGCTGTAGTAATCAATTGCTTCTTCTAAAGTTAATCTAAGTATTTCTTCATGAAGTTTTGTAAGCTCTCTACATATTGCAATCCTTCTATTTCCTAGGTTTTCACGCAAAAATTCTAAAGTTTTTATAAGTCTATGAGGTGATTCATAAAATATTAATGTTTCTTGTCTATTTTTTAAATCCTCAATTATAGGTTTTCTGTCTTTGTTTTCTCTTGGAAGAAATCCTCTAAACAAAAACTTAGTAGTATCAAGCCCAGAATATACAAGGGCTGTAGTAACTGCTGTAGCTCCTGTTAAAACTTCAAATTCTATATTTTCTTCTATACATCTTTTTATAATTACACTTCCCGGATCAGAGATTCCAGGTGTACCAGCATCTGAAACTAACGCTACTTGTTTACAATTTTTTAACATATTAATAATGTCATCACTTTTTATATTTTCATTGAATTTATGATAACTTATCATTTGTTTTTTCATATTAAAATGATTTAATAGCTTTAATGTTTGACGTGTATCTTCTGCTGCTATTACATCTGCATTTTCTAAAACTTCTAAAGCTCTTAATGTTATATCTTTTAAATTTCCTATAGGGGTAGGTACTACATATAGCTTTCCATTCACAATAAACACCTCATATTTTTTTTATTTTCTACAATATATCTTCTCAATTTGGTCCGAATATCCTCCATTATCATCATAAACATATATAGGTGGTTCCCACTTTAAAAAAGCTCCTCCATCTCTTTGCCCTTCTATTAAAACAATGTTAGGTGCTTTTTTTGTATTTGGATGAACCATTTGTATTCTTTTAGGCTCTATTTTATGCTTTCTCATAAGCGTTATAATATCTGCAAGTCTATCTGGTCTATGTACCATATACATTCTTTTATTATCTTTTAAAAGCGTTCTACAGGCTATTATTACATCTTCTAGATTACAACAAACCTCATGTCTTGCTATAGCCATTTTATCACTAGGGTTTACTATTCCCGAATTTGCTAACTTATATGGTGGATTTACAGTTACAACATCTGCTTTAGGTAATTTCTTTAAAGCTTCTATGTTTTTTAAATCCTCACATATAAATCTAACTCTTTCTTCTAATTTATTAAATTTAACAGATCTATCTGCCATCTCTACCATTTCTTCTTGAATTTCTATTCCTGTTATATTTGAAGCTTCAGTTTTTCCAGCAACAATAAATGGAACTATTCCTGTTCCACTACATAAATCTATTACATTAAATCCTTTTTTTACATTTGCAAAATTGGCAAGTAATACTGCATCTACTCCAAATCTAAATCCTTCTTTTTTTTGAATAACATGTATTCCATTTAATTGTAAATCGTCTAAAGTTTCTTCATTTTTTACTAAAGATAAGTCCACTTATATCACCACTTATTAAAAATTTATACTAATCTTACTTTTAGGTAATATTATAACCTATATACTATTAAATTGTTAATAAAATATTTTATTTATTTACTTTTCAAACAATTGACCTTTTCACGAAAAAAAGTTATATTATATAACTATATTTTATTAACCAAATAATTTTTTTCGCAATTATTTCTGGTTATTAAATAAGAAATGAGGTGACGATTTGAAATTATTACGTCAAGCAGCATTAATTCTTGGACTTTATTTTTTAGGTGAAATAATTCAACGAGCATTTAGTCTTCCTGTACCAGGAAGTGTTATTGGTATGCTAATACTTCTTGTTTTATTATGTACTGGTATTATTAAGATTGAAATGATTGAAGGGATAAGTAATTTTTTATTGGATAATTTAGCTTTCTTCTTCATACCTGCTGGGGTAGGCTTACTTGCTAGTTTTTCTATATTAAAGGGTAAAATACTTGCTATCGTATCAGTTTCTTTAATATCTACTGTAATTATAATTTCATGTACTGGTATAATAGTAGAATTTATGATGAAAGGAAGAACAAAATGAGCGAACTTACATCAAGTCCTATTTTTGGAGTTTTGATTTCGTTAATTACTTTTGAAATTGGATGTATGCTTTATTCAAAAACAAAGCTTACTATTTTAAATCCATTGCTTATAAGTATTATTCTTACAATGATATTTTTAGTTAAGTTTCACATAAGTTTAGATTGCTATAATCAAGGAGGTCATATAATATCATTTTTCCTTGGACCTTCAACAATTGTTTTAGCAGTACCTTTATACAAGAAAATACACTTATTAAAGAAACATATTATACCTATATTCGTTGGAATATGCAGTGGTTGTTGTCTTGGAATAACAAGTGTAATATTATTATCTAGATTGTTTGGACTTGATAGCCCTATTACAATATCTATGCTTCCTAAGTCTGTTACAACACCTATCGGAATTGAAATTTCTAAACAACTAGGTGGTATATCAGCAGTAACAGTTGGTGCTATTATATTAACTGGTATACTTGGAGCTGTAATCGGACCTACTGTTTTAGGACTAGTTAGAGTTAAAAATAAAATTGCAATCGGAATTGCAATTGGAACTGCATCTCATGCTGTGGGAACAACGAAAGCTGTTGAACTTGGAGAAACAGAGGGTGCTATGAGTAGCTTATGTATTGGAATCGCGGGTCTTGCTACTGTGTTTCTTGCACCTTTAATATATAACTTAATAAATATGATATTAAAATAAAAAAAGCCGTCTTAAAAGACGACTTCTTTTTTTAATATTATTCTTCAGCTGCGATAGCTCCAACTGGACAAACGTTTGCGCAGTTTCCGCAATCTATGCAAGAGTTTGCATCGATTTCGAATTGAGAATCTCCTTGGCTTATAGCTCCAACTGGACATTCAGAAGCACATGATCCACAGCTTACACAAGAATCACCTATTTTAAATGCCATGAAAAACACCTCCCTAAAACTTTAAATGCACGCCCATATTTTATGTACATGCTATTAACATTCTATCACGTTTCATTACTTTTTTAAAGATAAATTTTTATACAAGGGCATATCCCATATCTTCTATCAATTCCCTTATTTCATCTAAGCTTATAAAGTAATTATCATATACTACATCTACTTTGCCATTTTCTTTTTTTACATAGCAAGCAATAATTCCTTCTTTCTTTCCTAAACATTTTGTTATACTAGCTACATCTTTTTGGGAACGAATATTTGAAACATTAATAACTTCTCTCATATTTTTTCCTCCCTAGTCCTCTTTAAGTAGTTCCTTTATTATAGATTTATCTTCTATATCTTCAACTTCTAATTTAATATCTTCATCATTAATGTTATTTGAATACTCATATTCTCCTGATACTAAAGTTAAATCTTTAATCTTTATTTGTTTTATTATATCTTCTCCATCAATGTCCTTAAGTTTAACTTTAACACTTTCGTTTACTACGGAATTTCCTACAACTAATCCCTGTCCATATGGTGTATCTACTATAGAATCTACCTTTGGAAGTTCTTTTTTAATTTCTTCATATGTTTCTTGTTCATAGTTAAGACAACACATAAGTCTTCCACATATTCCTGATATTTTTGTAGGATTTAAAGATAGGTTTTGTTCTTTTGCCATCTTAATTGAAACAGGTACAAAATCTCCTAAAAATGATGAGCAACACATACTTCTACCACAAGGTCCAAGACCACCTATCATTTTTGCCTCATCTCTAACCCCTATTTGTCTTAATTCTATTCTAGTTCTAAATACAGAAGCTAAGTCCTTTACAAGTTCTCTAAAGTCAACTCTTCCTTCTGCTGTAAAATAAAATATAATTTTGTTATTATCAAAAGTATATTCTACATCTATAAGTTTCATTGGAAGATCATGTTTTTCAATTTTGCTTAAACATATATCTAAGGCTTCTTTTTGTTTTTCTTTATTCTCTCTATCTTTTTCTATATCTTCTTCAGTTGCTTTTCTTATAACATTTTTAAGAGGTGTTACAACTGCCTCTTCTGTTATTTGTTTTGGTCCTATAACACAATGACCAAATTCTACTCCTCTTACTGTTTCTACTATTACGCAATCACCGTTTTTTATATCTATTCCATTTGGACTAAAATAATATATTTTACCTGATTTCTTAAATCGTATTCCTACAACTGTTATCATCTTAAACCTCCTGCATATTTAATAACATTACATCAAAAGCTAATGCTGGATTTACCCTGTTTTCTAAATTTTTTCTTACATCTGTTATTACATCTATAAATTTATTTAACTGTTTTAATGAATATATATTTGAAAGTTCCTTTATTTTTTCCACAACATCGTTATTTATAATTATTTCTGTAGTTCCAAGCTCCTTATATAATATTATATCTCTTATATATGAAACAAAAGAACTAAGAATTTCTTGCCAATCACCTTTATATTTGAAGAAAAACTTTTCATACTCTTTTACAATGTATTTATCTTTCTTTTGCAATAAAAATAATATATCTAAGGTACTCTGTCTTATATCTTTAAAACTATGGTCCTCTAAAAATACTCTACATCGACCTGGAATACCATCACTAAATATTATTATCTGTTTTACCTCATCTTCACTTAAATCATGGAAATTGCATCTTATGTAGCTTTCCATTTCCTTCGATGATAGTCTTTTAAGTTTATGTATTTGACATCTTGACCTTATAGTTTCTAACATCATTTCTAAATTTTGACTAAGTAATATTATTAAAACTCCATTGGGAGGTTCTTCTATAGTCTTTAAAAAAGCATTTTGAGCCTCTGTTGTCATCTTTTCTGCATTGTATACTATTACTACTTTCTTATCTCCCTCATAAGGCTTCTTGTTTACTTCTTTAATTATATCTCTTATGCTATCTACTCCAATAGATTGCTTATTTTTTTCTATCTTCCATTTTATTATGTCTACGTAATCTCTGTCTTCATCTTTTCCTAAAACCTTTAATGCAATCTCTCTAGCAAGTAGACTTTTTCCTATTCCATCTTCTCCTACAATAAGATGAGCATGAGAAAACTTTCCCGTATCTATTGAATTTTCTATTTCTTTTTTTATTAATTCATGACCTATTATACTCTCAAAACTCATCTTATACCTCCAAAACTATATCTTTATAAATTGATCAACGTCTACTACAAATACTGTCGCTCCGCCAACTTCTACTTCAACTGTATATGGTACATATACTCCTGTTGTTGCAGTTACTGGTGAAGGCGTTGTAATAACTTGATTTCTTTTTCTGCATACATCTTTTATTATTGAAATAACCTTTTCAACTTCTTCTTTTTTTACCCCTATCATAAGTGTTGTATTTCCAGACTTTAAAAATCCTCCTGTTGTTGCAAGTTTAGTTACTCCATGTCCAGCCTCTGTTATAACGTCAATTAAATCATCAGCGTAGTTATCTTGTACCACTGCAATTACAAGTTTCATTTTTATACCCCCTTAGATATACCTCCACTAAAATATAAATACTCTTATACTTATACTTATATTTATATTTTAACATATAAAGGTTACTTTAAAAAACCTTTTACCTCTTCAAAAACCTTATCTACTGGTTGATTTGCATTGATCTTTTTTATTCTGTTTGGATATTTTTCTAAAAGTTTAAAATATCCTTCCCTTACTTTTTTATGAAAGTCTAATGCTTCAAGGTCTAATCTATTTACTTCTCTCTCATTGTTTTTTGATATTCTCTTTAGTCCTACTTCTGGTTCTATATCAAGATATAATGTTAAATCAGGCATATAACCATCTATTGCAAACTCATTTATTGCCATAACCTCATCAATACCAATGCCTCTTGCATACCCTTGATATGCTAAAGATGAATCTATAAATCTATCGCATATAACTACTTTTCCTTCTTTTATAGCTGGAATAACTCTTTCAGCTAAATGCTGTCTTCTAGATGCTACATAAAGAAGCGCTTCTGTTCTTGCATCCATAGCTACGTTATCCTTATTTAATATTACATCTCTTATTTGTTCTGATATATTAATACCACCTGGTTCTCTTGTTGATATATATTCTATATTATTTTCACTTAAATACTTTTCTATCATTTTAACTATTGTTGTCTTTCCTGAACCCTCTGGCCCCTCTAATGTTATAAATGCTCCTTTGTTCACTGATGTTTCCTCCCAATTTTTTAAAGACTACCTTTTATCCTTTAAAACTTTTATTTGTATCTTATTATTTTTAATTTTTACTCCGATTACATCTACCCCACTATTTAAGTAGTGTTTTATTTGCTCTATTACTTGTTTATCTATTACTTCTCCAATATTCACTATAGGTATTCCTGGAGGGTATGGAACTATACTCTCTCCACACACACAACCTAAAGTATCTTCCATATCTATAATCTCTTTTTCTCTATCTATTACATCACATGGAGTAAACTTAATCTCTGGTATATTATAATTCAATACATCATAATATTCATCTTTTAGAAGTTCCAATGAACATTTTTTTAGGGCATTATATAAGATTTTAAAGTCATTCTCATCATTAAACGGCCCTAAAATAAGGACTACATTTTGACTATCATTCATCTCTACTTGGATTTTATTTTTTCTTAGGTATTTTGATAATTTTTCACCGCTATAACCTTTTTCAAGACTTATTACATATCTTGTTTCATCTAAATCTAAACTTCTATCATTTAAATCTTCCTTGCCTATAATGTGCATTCCTTCTATTTTATTTATTTTTTCTCTGTACTCATTTGCAAGTTTTATTAAACTATCATAATCTTTCTTGCCATATTCCTCTAAATAAAATCTAGCATAATCCATGGTACACATAAAAAGATAGGATGGACTTGTACTTAAAAAGCTATGGAGATAAAATTCAACCTTATCTAAAATCGTCTCATCATTTACATGAAGATATGCCGTTTGAGTAAGACTTGGAAGTGTTTTATGAGAACTCATAACAACAATATCAGCTCCAAAGCTTACTGCACTTTTAGGTAAACTTTCAGTTACTCCAAAATGAGCACCATGAGCCGAATCAACTAATACTTTCATGTTTCTCTTTTTTGCCTCACTTATTATAAATTCTAAATTAGGACAAACTCCATAATAATTAGGGTAAGTTACAACGACCCCCTTAGCATCTGGGTTTTCATTTAAAACTTTTAAAAAATGCTCCTCATCTATAGAAAGAGGAGCATTGTATTTGTAATTTATTTTATTTTTTATATATACAGGTTTTAACTTTCTTAAAATAATTCCGTTAAATATTGATTTATGACAGTTTCTCTCAACGATTAACTTATCTCCTTCGTTAAAGGCTGAAAATATCATTGTTAAATTTCCGCTGGTACTTCCATTTACTAAGAAATAAGATTTTTTACTTCCATAATAATTAGATAATAACTCTTGTGCATCTTTTATTATTTCTTTTGCATCATGAAGATTATCTACTCCATCAACTTCAGTTATATCTATATCAATAAAATTTTTTATCATTTTTCTTCCTATGTCTGTTGTCTCAAAACCTCTTTTTCCCTTATGCCCTGGCATAGAAAATCTTACATTGTTTTCATTAAAGTATCTTAATACACCTTCTACAAGAGGTAATTTCCCCACTTATAATTCACTCTCCTTTTGACATTACTAGGAATGGTCTTTTTTATACAGTTTATATAATATTCATAAAAATCCGTTCCCGACTGAGAATATATAAGTCTTTCTTCGCAGTTTCTACATATTCCTCTCCCATTTATCATTATACCATCATTTAGAGGCTTTCCACATATGATACATTTACGTTTTTGCATAATTACCTCCTTAGATAAATTGCTAAAACTATCTAAAATTATTGCCCCTTTACTATAGTCTATTCAATACTACATGTAATTTTATTTTGTCCACAAAAATTTTTATGGATTTTTTAAATTATTTTTTAAAATTTTATATTATTGCTTATTTACTTATATTAATTTTTAAATTGCGCATAATATTTTTGAGGTGATTATTGTGAAAAAAGGCATTATAGCTGTTGTATCAGCTGTAGTACTTTCATTATCCTTAATTGGTTGTGGTACTCCTGATTCAACAAAAAATAATAAGAATACTACTAATGAAACAACTAAACAAGAAGTTAAACAAAACACTAACGGTAACACAAACGGAATGAACAAACTTGGAGATTACTCATCTGAAAGAGTAAAAAAAGTAGAAGATGCAGTAAATAAAATAAAAGAAGTTAAAAGTTCAGCCGTAGTTATTACAGGTGATAGAGCATTAGTAGGAATCAATATGCAATCAAACATTGAAGCTGCTAAAACAAATAAGGTTAAAAATGAAGTTGAAAAGGCAGCTAAAGCAGCAGACAAAAGTCTTACATCAGTTGCTGTAAGTTCAGATGCAGATGTGTTTACAAGAATATCTAAAGTAGGAGAAGGCTTAAAATCTGGCAGACCTTTTTCTGAATTTACAAATGAGGTAGAAGAAATATTTAGAAGAGTTCTTCCTCAATAATCCCACATTCATATAATATATCCTATAAATAAAAAACGCTAAAATAAATTTAGCGTTTTTTTATAAATTATTATTTATCTTTGAATAATAACCGCAGTTCCTGATGGAATATTATTATATATCCACTTTACATCTCCTAAAGGAAGTCTAATACACCCATGAGAAGCTTTTGTTCCAAGTTTTTTATACTCAGATAATATTAAGTTTCCATTTCTATCATACAACACGCTATGGAATAGGAAATTGTTATTCCATCTTACCCAGTTGTAACAGATTACTGAAGAACCTGAATAGAATAAGCTTCCTCTAGAACCTATTACATAAACTCCTGTAGGTGTTGGTGTTGAATCTCTACCTGTTGAACATGTAAATGTCTTTATTAAACTATCTCCCTTATAAATATAAACCTTTTGTTGTTCTAGTTTAACTGTTATTGTGTAAGTTTGATTTGGTCTAATTGTTTTTAGTTGAGATTTTAATACATATCCCTTTACATTGTTTAAAGACTTATAATCTTTTGTTTCAATATAGTAGTAATTTCCTACAGTTTTTAATATATCAACTCCTTGTAAGCTACCATAGAAGTATCCTACATTAGAAGCTCTTTGGCTTGGTGAAGATTTTATATAAATAGTTTGTCCTTCACCAGCGTTCCCAACTACTAAAGATTTAACATGTATAGCATTTGAACCTTTGCCAGTTAAACTTGTTCTTGGTGCTGATGGTGTAACTTGTGATGATTTTATTAATTCTCTATATGGATTTCCTACAGCTATCAATCTAAAAGTAGTTGTATTTTTTTCAACTTCTTTATATTCAATTTTCTTTGTAACTTCCTTTTTAGCTTGCTCAGCCTCTTTGTTTTTATCTTTAGCCTTATCATCTGCTACATCTTTATTTTTATCTTCATCGTTAGAATCAGATTTTTCTTCAACTTTGCTATTATTTTCTTCTACCTTACTACTGTCTTTAGCTTCATCAACATTTGAAGATTCATTTTCTTTATTTTTATTATTAATATTATTGCTTTCATCATTATTAGATTTAACATCTTCTTTGCTAATATTAGCATCATCCTTATTTTCATCTGGACTTTCTATCTCTACTGGAACTTTTTCTGCAGATTTCATATTAACTTTTAATAGATATAAGCCCTCTTTACTTGGCTTCCATGCTACTGTATCCTTATATTCTTCAGATGTAGTAACATTTCTTCTATTTATAAGATCATAAACATTATAATTATATAAATAGTTTGTCCCATTTTTATTTGATATTGATACAGTTTGTCCAACTTCATAGTTATGAGTAAAGTTGTTTATAGTTAAGTATGGTCCTTTTCCATCATCCTTTAAACAGTTCATATTAGTTGCAAGATAATTATCAAATCCTCTTTTGTCTATGGTATTTGATACTCCATATCTTTTTACCCAAACAGAAATTGTGTATTGTCCTTCCTTTAATTTAGGTGTTCTAACACTATATACTGATTTAGGTTGCATAGGTGGTGTAAAACCATTCGTTATATCTTGCCACACTTTATCATTTTTGTTGCATATCCAAACCCTATATTGTATGTTACAAGAACTTTTTGATAGTAAATCAAATGTTTGTGTTTGTCCTTCACGTACTCCTGCATATTCTGCTACAATTCTATCTACTTGAGGAATACCTGATATAGCATAGGCTTTAGTTGTAAATCCAGCTATAACTACAGCAAAAGCCATTATGAATAATTTGGCTATTTTTTTAGCTAAGTTTTTCATTATTATATGCACCTCCTTGTTTTTGAATTTTATTCCATTAAAGGCATACAACTTATTATATGGTTTTTATATATATCTTTCAATAGTTTTATGAATTTATTAACCACTATCAATATATTTTTTCTCTAAGGGTATACTAATAAATAATCGTTACAAAGGAGGTGTCTTCTTTATGAAGCAAGAAATTATAAAGCATATAATTTCTATGGAAAATGATTTATTTAACATATCTAAATATTTATATGAAAATCCTGAAGAAAGCTTTTGTGAACATAAAGCTCACGATTACTTAATTAATATCCTTAAACAAAACAACTTTGAAATAAAAGAAAAATTCTTAGATATTCCTACTGCATTTATGGCGAAATTCGGAGATGGTCACCCTAAGATTTGTTATATTTGTGAATATGATTGTGGATGTAAAAAAGGTCACATCGTTGGAAGCAACTTAGTATCAAGTATGTCTATAGGTGCTGCTATTGGACTATCTAAAGTAATACCTAAAACTAAGGGAAGCGTTATAGTATTAGGTTGTCCTGGAGAGTTTTTAGGTGGTTCAAAAGTTATAATGTCAAAACAAGGAGCTTTCGATGATATTGATGTAGTTTTATCCGCTCACCCTAGTATAATTAATGCTAACTGTTGTTCTTCTCCAGCAACATTACCAATAACAATAAAGTATGATTGTTCTTGTAACTGTCAATGTCAAAAGAACAAATTTTTTACTCCTTTTGATGCTTGTCTCTTTACACTTAACTCTATAAACACAATAGTAAAGGGGTATGCTAAAGATTGTAGTATAGATAAAATTAAAATAGATGGTCACTCAGCTCGTATTGTGCCACCAAATAATATAATCACTACATTCTATATAAAAGCGCCTAGTATGGCTATTGCCGAGGAAATTAAAGAAAAAATAAGTATAATCATAAAACACGTAGAAGAATTGTTAAACATAAAAACATCTATTACTATGCCAGAAGTTCCTTGCGAAAACTTTAAAGGCAATTGTAATTTATCAAGAATTTTTTCACACAATTTAAAGGAATCAGGAATTATAGATTTAGATGAGGACATTGAAGTGCCTTACGGATTAAGTCTTGGAAATGTATCTTCAATAGTACCAACTTTAAAATACTTAGTTAAGATAACAGATGATGATTCAGTTTCATTCCCATCTGAAGACTTTGCAAAGGCAACATTATCAGAGTTTGCTAGACACAAGGTTATTGATGTAAGTAAAGCACTTGCACTAACTGGATATGATTTAATAAACAATGAAAATTTACTTAAAGAAGTAAAAGAAGAAACTCTTAAATAATAAAAAGTAGCTAGATAAATTGCATCTAGCTACTTTTTATTAATTGCCTTCTCTTAATAAGTGAAGTTTCTCCACTAATTTACTGCTTGGCTCAAAATAAAATTTCTTATTTATGTGTTTATTTTTATATCTGCAAGCGTATATTTCACGCGTTAAATTTAATCCACTATAGCTTTTACTTAATATCATGTTTATCAGTAAATTGAATCTGTTTGTTTTCTTTATGGATTGTATATCCTTTATTTTAATACTTTCCATTACTTCTTCTTTATAACCTTTAAGTTTATAAATTATTAATTCATCTGCAATTATAGAGTATTTGTATTTTATACTACATTTGTGTATTTGTTTTAATATAAGCACAAATATGAATGCAGTCAATAAAATTGTTAAGATAGATCCAAATTGTCCTAACCTCATATTTCTACTCATATCCGTTAATACTATAGAAACAGTCAATAACATTACTATAACCACTATACTAGATACCTTTTTTCTTGTTACTGTTTCTTTATACATTTCTCTCCTCCATAAATTGATTCATTTCACATAGAGATTATACTAGTTTTATATTAAGTATTACAAGTTGTTTTTTCGCTTTTTATGATGATTTAAGGTAATTTTTTATAATTTCTAACGATTACATAGATAAAAAGATAGTGTTTTAACCCATTTTCTCGTTTTACTTTATTTTCCTCTTAAACTGTATTGTTATAGTAATAGTACATGCTTTAAGTTGTTATTTTGTTAAAATATATTGTCTTAATTTATTTGTAGAAACATTTAATAGTACGTTATAATAATATAATAAATAATTGTGTTATTTATATAGACTAAAATTAAGTTTAATAACAATTAGAAAGGATTGACTTTATGATCTGTATATATAAAACATCTAATGATGCAAATAAACATTTGGAACAATTAGATTCTATAGAACCTGGATGTTGGATAAACTTAATATCCCCATCAGAACAAGAAATTCTTTTAATTTCTAAAAAAACAGGAGTTCCAGTAGAATTTCTAAATGCTGCTTTAGACGAAGAGGAAACTTCCCGTATAGATATTGAAGATAATAATTCTCTTTTTATATTCGATATTCCATTTACAGAAATGGAGGAAAACTCTTTAACATACGATACATACCCCCTTGGAATAATTCATACAGAAGACGTACTTATAACTGTATGCCTTAAAAATAGCAAAATACTAACAGATTTTATAGAAGGAAATATCCGTTCTTTTTATACATTTAAACGCTCAAGATTTATATTACAAATACTTTATAGGGTTTCAAAATACTTTTTGTTATACCTTAGACAAATAGGCAAAAAGAGTTTAATGATTCAAAAAAGATTACATAAATCTATGACAAACCAAGTTCTTATGCAATTACTATCTCTACAAAACTCTTTAGTATATTTCTCTACTTCACTTAAAGCAAATGAAGTAACCTTAGAGAAAATGCTTAAACTTTCTATAATGCAAAAATATGAGGAAGATACAGATATACTAGAAGATGTAATAATAGAAATAAAACAGGCAATAGAGATGACTGGTATATACGGAAATATTTTAAATGCTACTATGGATGCTTCAGCTAACGTTATATCTAATAATCTAAACTTAGTTATGAAGCTTTTAGCATCAGTTACTATAGTTATGTCCATTCCTGATATATTCTCAGGTATATTTGGTATGAACGTTACAGGCCTTCCATGGTCAGGTGCTCCAGCAGGTCATGGTTTTAGTATAGTTATAAGTGCTATTTTAATTAGTGCTATTGGAAGTATTTATTTCTTAAACAAAAAAAATATGTTCTAAAGATAAATATAAAATAATAAATTGTTAATGTGTACTATACTTGTTTAACAAGTAAATATTATAGGATGTGATTATATGTTATGTAATAAATTAAAACCTGGGGATACAATAGGTCTTGTTTCTCCATCAAGTCCAGAAAATCCTGATAAAATTAAAGAATCAATAGCTTTTTTAAAAGAACAAGGATTTAAGATAAAGGAAGGAAAACACCTATACGATAAACGTGGTTATCTTGCAGGTACTGATAAAAATAGAGCTGAAGATTTTATGAATATGTTTTTAGATGATGAAGTTTCTATGATACTTTGTGTTCGTGGTGGTTATGGTGCTATGAGAATACTTCCATACCTTGACTATGAAAAAATAAAAGAAAATCCTAAAATCTTAGTTGGTTTTAGTGATATAACAGTTCTTTTAAACTCAATATCATCAAATTGTGATTTTATAACTTTTCATGGTCCTATGGCTACATCAAACCTTAAAGATAAGGAAACATATAATAGTTTATTTACCACACTTATGACTGGTACTAGACCTTACGATTTAATTAATCCAGAGAACATAGATACTTTCTGTAACATTCCAGGAATAGCAGAAGGAAAAATTGTAGGAGGAAATCTATCTTTAATTGCTTCAACTATGGGAACTCCATATGAAATAGATACTAAAGATAATATATTATTTATTGAAGATATAAACGAAGAGCCTTATTCAATAGATAGAATGTTATCCCAATTAGAACTTGGAGGTAAACTTAAAGATTGTAGTGGATTTATAATAGGTCAATTTACTAAATGTACTTTACCTCACTATGAAAGAAGTTTAACTTTAGAAGAAATATTAGAAGATAAAATTTTATCTTTAGGAAAACCTACAATTTCAAACTTTATGTCAGGACATGATTATCCAAAACTTACACTACCTATAGGAGCAAGAGGTGTAATTAACTGTAACAATAATAAATTATATATATTAGAACCAGTAGTAAAATAAAAAACTTCCTAGCATATAGGAAGTTTCAGGCTGTTGATAAACATAATTTGTCAACAGCCTTTTTACATTTATTACAAAAAGGATTTTTAGTGTTTATGTAGAATATATATTTTAGAACAATAAATCTTTTAGCCCGTTAGGGCTCATACGGAGGAAAAATGCTTACTAATAATGAAAGAAAACAAAATCAATTAGAACTAGTTTATATAGAAAATTTAGTACCTGAAAATCACATACTTAGAAAGATAGATAAATACATAGACTTTTCATTTATAAGAGATTTAACTAAGGATTTATATTGTCCTGATAATGGAAGACCTTCAGTAGACCCAGTTGTATTATTTAAAATGCTTTTTATAGGATACCTATTCGGTATACGTTCAGAGCGTCAGCTTGTAAAAGAAATCCAGGTAAATGTAGCTTACAGATGGTTTTTAGGATATGGACTTACTGATAAAATACCAAGTCATTCCACTATAAGCCAGAATAGAACAAAAAGATTTAGTAATACAAATATACATCAAGAAATATTTGATAATATTGTATTTCAAGCTATTAATAGAAACTTGGTTGATGGCAAAATTCTATATACTGATTCTACTCACTTAAAAGCTAACGCTAATAAACATAAATTTATTAAAAAAGAAATAACTAAATCCACAAAGGAATACTTTGATGAATTAGAGAATGACATTAATAAAGATAGAATTAATCATAATAAAAAGCCTCTAAAAAAAAAGACTAAAATAGCTGAAACTAAGGAAATAAAAGTAAGTACAACTGATCCAGACAGTGGATATATGGTTAGAGATGGAAAACCTAAAGGCTTTTTTTATTTAGATCATAGAACTGTTGACGGAAAGTATAATATTATAACAGACGTTCATGTTACTCCCGGGAATATAAACGATGTAGATCCTTATGTTAAAAGAATAGAAACTCAAATAGAAAAGTTTAATTTTAATACAAAATATTTAGTAGCAGATGCCGGATATTCTACGAATCCTATTTGTAAACAAATTTCAGACAAAAATTATCAAGGTGTTTTTGGGTTCCGTTTAGGACCCCATGTTAAAGGAAAATATACAAAATATAGATTTCAGTATGTTAAAGAATTAGATGGATATGTGTGTATTAATAATTGCTTTTTAAAATATAGAACTACTACGAGGGAAGGTTATAAAGAATATTTAAGTAATGCGGAGCATTGTGCTTATTGCAAATATAAAAATAATTGCTTAACATCTGATAAATCCATTAATAGAACTATACGTCGTCATGTTTGGGAAGACTATAAAGATCAAATTTTTAGATTTACTAAAACAGAAAAAGGTAAAAGTATTTACAAACGACGTAAAGAAAAGATTGAGCGTAGCTTTGCTGATTCAAAAGAATTACATGGGCTACGTTATTGTCGCATGCGAGGAATTAAAAATGTTTCTGAGCAGTGCCTACTTACAGCGGCAGTTCAGAATATGAAAAAGATAGCCATGGTGCTATCGCATTATTTTTTGTGTACATTAATTCAAATTTATTCCAAATTAACATACATAATAAATATTTTTCGAATGCTATCGCATAAAAGAATTTTGGCGTAAACAAAAGCCCCCAATTGTTGGGGGCTTTTTGAACAATCTGAAACTTCCTAGCATATAGGAAGTTTTTTTTATTTTACTCTATTTTATTATCCCAATGGAACTTAAAAATACAACTAAAACTAGCACTGGAGTAATATATCTTAATATAAATCTGCATATGCTTATTACTTTACGATTTTTAAGTTCACCATTATTAGAAAGTTCCTCTTGAAAGTCCTTCTTAGGAATAAAGTATCCAATTAATATAGCTATGAAAAATCCTCCCAATGGTAAAATTATATTAGAAGATAAATAATCAAAAATCTCAAAAATTCTAAGTCCTGCTATTGTAAATCCACCTAATACAGCACCCGAATTTGATGAAAGTGTTGCAAAAATTCCAAATCCAAAAATTATACAAGCATTTAATATAACTGATTTTGTTCTAGACATTCCTTTTTGCTCTACTAGATAAACAACAACAACCTCACACATAGATGTCATAGCCATTGTTGCAGCAATTGATGCTAAAATAAAAAATGCTACTAATAATACTGTACCAAATGGTATCTTTGTAAACACTAGAGGCACTGTCATAAATAAAAGTCCAGGACCTCCTGCTGGTTTCATGTTAAAAGTAAATACAGCAGAAAATACCGCTAATCCAACTAAAAGAGATACTATAGTATCTGAAATCGCTACCTTAACTGCAGTGCCTATCATATTGTCCTTCTTTGTAAAATAACTTCCGTAAGTAACCATAGCCCCCATACCTACAGACATTTTAAAGAAAGCCAATCCCATTGCCATTAAAATTCCCTGTGTAGTTAAGCTTGAAAAATCAGCTTTAAATAAGAATTTAAAACTATTACCCATACCAGGTAATGTTAATGCTTTAATATCACAAGCCAAAATAAGTATAAACAATACAGGCATAAGTGTCTTTGTTATTTTTTCTATACCGTTTTTTACACCTAATATTAAAATAATAGAAACAACAACTATAACTACAAGCTGCCATACTATTGGACTAATCATTGCATTTGTAGTACCTAAAAATTCTTGTCTTACACTTTCTGTTGTTGACCCATTAAATACTCCCCTAATAGATTTAAATACATATGAATAAACCCATCCACCTACTGTACTATAAAAAAACAATACAAAATATGCACCCAATATGGAAAGTCCGCCAATTCCCTTCCAAATCTTATTAGTTGTGAACTGATCTATAGCTCCAACAACATTTTTTCTGGTTTTCCTTCCTATGTAGAATTCACTAATCATAATTGGAAGTCCTATAAACAAGATAAATCCAAAATAAACTAATAAAAACGCAGCCCCTCCATTAGAACCTACCACGTAAGGAAATTTCCATATATTCCCCAATCCAACAGCCGAACCTAATGTTGCAAAGAACGCTGCAAGCCCCGATGAAAATCCTTCTCTATTACTGTGTTCTTTCAAGTTTTTCCCTCCCATATGTGTTCATAAAAATATAGTCACCTACATAGTATACAATAGATATTTCTAAAAAGTAAGAGGTTAAAATGTATATATAAACATATACTTTAACCTCTCATATTGGATAAAATTTATTTATAAAATTAACACAATAAATCATTATAAAACTTATAAGGCTTCTTTTAAAACCTTTCCTATACTATCATGTATTACAAGGTTAGCTTTATCATCATAAGGAGTTTCAGCCTTATTAATTAAAACTAAATTTTTGCCGTTAAAATATTGTATAAGTCCAGCTGCAGGATATACAACTAATGATGTTCCTCCTACAATTAAAGTATCAGCCTCTTTTATATGTTTAATTGCACTATACATTACATCCATATTTAATTCTTCTTCATATAACACAACATCAGGTTTTACAATCTTTCCACAAGCATCACAGTAAGGTATAGCTTCTTTACTATTCATTACATAATCTAAATCAAAACTCTTTCCGCACTTCATGCAGTAGTTTCTAAGTATAGAACCGTGCAATTCTAACACATTTTTAGAACCAGCCATTTGATGAAGTCCATCAATATTTTGAGTTATAACAGCTGTTAATTTGCCCATTTCTTCTAATTTTGCAAGTGCTATGTGTGCATCATTTGGTTTTGCATCCTTATATACCATTTTCTTTTTATAAAACTCAAAGAAATCTTCTGTATTTTTCATAAAAAAGCTATGACTTAACATCTGTTCTGGTGAATATGTGAAATTATGTTTTGTTTTATAAAGCCCTGTTTCAGATCTAAAATCGGGAATTTTACTTTCTGTTGAAACCCCAGCTCCACCAAAGAATACTATCCTTGAACTTTCATTAATAATATCTTTTAATTTTTGAATTTTATCCACACAACTCATCTCCTAATTATATTTTCCATTTTACTATAATTATACACATAAAAATAAAGTAGATATATAAATCTTTAATTTATTATACATCTACTTTGTTTTTTTAATCAAAATCCATATCTATTGATTATTGTGCTAAATTACTTATAATTAATACTTCTAATAAACTATTATTTTTTAACAAGTAATTATTTTTTATTTAAAACTTTTATTTTTATTTATGTTCTCATATATTATTTAAAATTATCTACTATGGATTTCTCTAACGCCTTAAACATCTCTTCCATGTTTTCATATCCATTTGGTTTTATTTTTTTTACTTCATAGATGCTATTTAAAGCTTCCTTTTGTTTATTTGCTTTAATCTGTGCATCAACTAAATAGTACCACATAGTTGCACTATTTTTATTATTATTCTTTCGAAGCTTTGATTTATAATAACTAACAACCTTATTAAAGTAACGAGGATAATCTTCTTTAGATTCTACAAGTTTTCCTTTATCATATTTTAATACATTTACAATATAAACATCACCATCGAGATTATTCCAAATTGCAATTTTCTTTATATTACTCTTTCTATTATCCTTTTCCATTAACTTAACATCTAATTTAGAATACTTATAACTATCTATTTCCTTTAGTTTATTTTCTTTTTCATTATATTTGTATACCTTTAATATATTTTTTAAAGGTTCTCCAGTAGAAAAACCAACTAAAAGCTCATCTTTGTTATCTCCATCTAAATCTGCAAAAGTTACTTCATATATATTTTTATTTTTTTCATACTCTTTAAATACTTCTTTATAGGAATCTCCATAATTTTTTAAAACTATAAATCCGCCTGTATTTTCATCTTTTTTGTCCTTTAATGTAATTATAACTTCTTTTTCTTTATCTCCATATAAATCATCATACATGATATATTTAGCTTTTTTAGGGTACATAGGTTTTTTTAGTTCTGTTCCTTTTGGAATATATCTTTCAATGTTTTTATTAAAATTAAAAGTAATAGCTTCAACAGATTCAGTTCCTTTAACTTTATTAATACAATATAATACAACAAAAACTAAACATATACATAATAAAAATTTATAATTTCTTTTCATATAATTTCTCTCCTTTAAGTAAATACCTTAAGTTGTTAAAATATACAAGTTTAAAAAAACATATATAAGATATTATTTACTTAGAGAAATAAATACATACATAAACTTAAAAGTTTATATTTTATTTATTTACAAATTCAAAAAATAAAAAAGCACTAAGCTGATTAGCTTAGTGCTTTAAGTTACCTGGCGACGACCTACTCTTCCACACCGTCTCCAGTGCAGTACCATCGGCGCTTTGAAGCTTAACCTTCGTGTTCGGTATGGGAACGGGTGTTACCTTCAAGCCATTACCACCAGATAAAATCTATATTGTTGTTGACAATTTTAAAAGAATCTTTGAATTATTCTTTCAAAATTGCACAGCGATAATAATTATTTGATCAAGCCCTCGACCTATTAGTATTGGTCAGCTGAATACATTACTGTACTTACACCTCCAACCTATCAACCTGATAGTCTTTCAGGGGTCTTACTAGCTTACGCTATGGGAAATCTAATCTTGAGGTGGGCTTCACGCTTAGATGCTTTCAGCGTTTATCCCTTCCCAACATAGCTACCCAGCTGTGCTCCTGGCGGAACAACTGGTGCACCAGAGGTTGGTCCATCCCGGTCCTCTCGTACTAAGGACAGCTCCTCTCAAATTTCCTACGCCCACGGCGGATAGGGACCGAACTGTCTCACGACGTTCTGAACCCAGCTCGCGTGCCGCTTTAATGGGCGAACAGCCCAACCCTTGGGACCGACTACAGCCCCAGGATGCGACGAGCCGACATCGAGGTGCCAAACCTCCCCGTCGATGTGGACTCTTGGGGGAGATCAGCCTGTTATCCCCGAGGTAGCTTTTATCCGTTGAGCGATGGCCCTTCCATACAGAACCACCGGATCACTAAGCCCGACTTTCGTCCCTGCTCCACCTGTATGTGTCGCAGTCAGGCTCCCTTCTGCCTTTGCACTCTACGCGCGATTTCCGACCGCGCTGAGGGAACCTTTGGGCGCCTCCGTTACCTTTTAGGAGGCGACCGCCCCAGTCAAACTGCCCACCTAGCAATGTCCTGTGACCAGATTCATGGCCTCCAGTTAGAATTCCAGTACTATCAGGGTGGTATCCCAAGGATGACTCCACCAAAGCTGACGCCCTGGTTTCTAAGTCTCCCACCTATCCTGTACAGACAATACCGAAATTCAATGCTAAGCTACAGTAAAGCTCTACGGGGTCTTTCCGTCCAACCGCGGGTAGCAAGCATCTTCACTTGCACTACAATTTCACCGGATTTACTGCCGAGACAGTGCTCAAATCATTACGCCATTCGTGCGGGTCGGAACTTACCCGACAAGGAATTTCGCTACCTTAGGACCGTTATAGTTACGGCCGCCGTTTACTGGGGCTTAAGTTCATAGCTTCGCTTACGCTAACTATTCCCCTTAACCTTCCAGCACCGGGCAGGCGTCAGCCCCTATACATCAGCTTACGCTTTAGCAGAGACCTGTGTTTTTGATAAACAGTTGCTTGAGCCTATTCACTGCGGCCTACTCTCGTAGGCACCCCTTCTCCCTAAGTTACGGGGTCAATTTGCCGAGTTCCTTAGCAGTAATTCTTCCGACGACCTTAGGATTCTCTCCTCATCTACCTGTGTCGGTTTGCGGTACGGGCACCATTTTGCTCCATAGAGACTTTTCTTGGCAGCGTGGAATCAGATACTTCGTCAAAAATGACTCCCCATCACACCTCAGGCTTAATGTTAAGCGGATTTGCCTACTTAACACCCTAAGCGCTTAGACGCACATCCAATAGTGCGCACATCCTATCCTCCTGCGTCATCCCATTTGTCAAACGCATTATGGTGGTACTGGAATATCAACCAGTTGTCCATCACCTACGCCTTTCGGCCTTGGCTTAGGTCCCGACTAACCCTGGGAGGACGAGCCTTCCCCAGGAAACCTTAGATATTCGGTCAACAAGATTCTCACTTGTTTTTCGCTACTTATGCCAGCATTCTCACTTCTGTACTGTCCACCACTCCTTACGGTATGGCTTCAACCTGTACAGAAAGCTCCTCTACCACGTATACAAAGTATACATCCATAGCTTCGGTGGTAAGTTTGAGCCCCGTTACATCTTCGGCGCAGGATCTCTCGACTAGTGAGCTATTACGCACTCTTTAAATGAGTGGCTGCTTCTAAGCCAACATCCTAGTTGTCTTAGAAATCCCACATCCTTTCCCACTTAACTTACACTTTGGGACCTTAGCTGATGGTCTGGGCTGTTTCCCTTTTGACCACGGATCTTATCATTCGTAGTCTGACTGCCGGGGTACAAGTATATGGCATTCGGAGTTTGATAGGGTTCAGTAACTGTTGTCAGCCCCTAGCCCATTCAGTGCTCTACCTCCACTACTTAATTACCCGACGCTAGCCCTAAAGCTATTTCGAGGAGAACCAGCTATCTCCGAGTTCGATTGGAATTTCTCCGCTATCCACAGCTCATCCCATGGCTTTTCAACGCCAACGTGGTTCGGACCTCCACGGAATTTTACTTCCGCTTCATCCTGGCCATGGATAGGTCACCCGGTTTCGGGTCTACAATATGCAACTAGTTGCCCTGTTCAGACTCGGTTTCCCTTCGGCTCCACACCATAAGTGCTTAACCTTGCTGCACATCGTAACTCGCTGGCCCGTTCTACAAAAAGTACGCCGTCACACTTTAATGTGCTCCGACCGATTGTAGGCACACGGTTTCAGATTCTATTTCACTCCCCTCCCGGGGTTCTTTTCACCTTTCCCTCACGGTACTGCTTCACTATCGGTCACTAGGTAGTATTTAGCCTTGGGAGATGGTCCTCCCAGCTTCCCACAAGGTTTCACGTGTCTCGTGGTACTCTGGAGTAGATCTACTTTTCTTTCCTTTTCGCTTACAGGGCTATTACCTTCTATGGCGGAGCCTTCCAGCTCTCTTCAACTAAAGAAATCAAAGCGTTGTGATCTATCCGCAACCCCAGGAACAAGTTCCTGGTTTGGGCTCTTCCCCTTTCGCTCGCCGCTACTTAGGGAATCGAATTTTCTTTCTCTTCCTCTGGGTACTTAGATGTTTCAGTTCCCCAGGTGTACCTCCATATACCTATGTATTCAGTATACAGTATCTAGCAAAGCTAGATGGGTTTCCCCATTCGGAAATCTACATATCACAGGCTATGTGCGCCTACATGTAGCTTATCGCAGCTTATCACGTCCTTCATCGGCTCCTAGTGCCAGGGCATTCACCGTGCGCCCTTTGTAGCTTGATCTATCATCATCTACTAATTTTCATTAGTGTCTAGGTTTAGATTATTTCTAATCTTATTAATTCGTTTCTTTATCACTGTGCAATTTTCAAAGAACAATTTCTTGAAAGACTTAGTCTTTCAAAATTAAACAGAATCAGGTTTCCAGTCTGGAAGCTTTGCTTCCATTCTCCCTAGAAAGGAGGTGATCCAGCCGCAGGTTCTCCTACGGCTACCTTGTTACGACTTCACCCCAATCACCAATCCCACCTTCGACCGCTGGCTCCTTACGGTTACCTCACGGGCTTCGGGTGTTACCGGCTCTCATGGTGTGACGGGCGGTGTGTACAAGACCCGGGAACGTATTCACCGCGACATGCTGATTCGCGATTACTAGCAACTCCAACTTCATGTAGGCGAGTTTCAGCCTACAATCCGAACTGGGACTGGCTTTCAAGTTTTGCTCCCCCTCGCGGGATTGCTGCTCGTTGTACCAGCCATTGTAGCACGTGTGTAGCCCTAGACATAAGGGGCATGATGATTTGACGTCATCCCCACCTTCCTCCACGTTAACCGCGGCAGTCTCGTTAGAGTGCTTAACTTAATAGTAGCAACTAACAATAAGGGTTGCGCTCGTTGCGGGACTTAACCCAACATCTCACGACACGAGCTGACGACAACCATGCACCACCTGTCTTCCTGTCCCCGAAGGGACTTCCTCAGTTACGAGTAATTCAGGAGATGTCAAGTCTAGGTAAGGTTCTTCGCGTTGCTTCGAATTAAACCACATGCTCCGCTGCTTGTGCGGGTCCCCGTCAATTCCTTTGAGTTTTAATCTTGCGACCGTACTCCCCAGGCGGAATACTTAATGCGTTTGCTGCGGCACCGAGGGTGGTACCCCCCGACACCTAGTATTCATCGTTTACGGCGTGGACTACCAGGGTATCTAATCCTGTTTGCTACCCACGCTTTCGTATCTCAGTGTCAGTTACAGTCCAGAAAGTCGCCTTCGCCACTGGTGTTCTTCCTAATCTCTACGCATTTCACCGCTACACTAGGAATTCCACTTTCCTCTCCTGCACTCTAGACACCCAGTATCAAATGCAGCTCCCAGGTTAAGCCCGGGAATTTCACATCTGACTTAAATGCCCACCTACATACTCTTTACGCCCAGTAAATCCGGACAACGCTTGCCACCTACGTATTACCGCGGCTGCTGGCACGTAGTTAGCCGTGGCTTCCTCATTAGGTACCGTCATTATCGTCCCTAATGACAGAGTTTTACGATCCGAAAACCTTCATCACTCACGCGGCGTTGCTGCGTCAGGGTTTCCCCCATTGCGCAATATTCCCCACTGCTGCCTCCCGTAGGAGTCTGGACCGTGTCTCAGTTCCAATGTGGCCGATCACCCTCTCAGGTCGGCTACGCATCGTTGCCTTGGTGAGCCGTTACCTCACCAACTAGCTAATGCGCCGCGGGTCCATCTCAAAGCGGATTGCTCCTTTGATTATTTTACGATGCCGTAAAATAATGTTATGCGGTATTAATCTCCCTTTCGGGAGGCTATCCCACTCTTTGAGGCAGGTTACCCACGTGTTACTCACCCGTCCGCCGCTAATCCACTTCCCGAAGGAAGCTTCATCGCTCGACTTGCATGTGTTAGGCACGCCGCCAGCGTTCGTCCTGAGCCAGGATCAAACTCTCAATTTAAAAGTTTAATCTTACTCAAATTTATTGACTGGTTTATTACCTATATTCTGTTTAATTTTCAAAGACCATTTTCTTTCGCCATCTCTTGACAGCTAGTTAATTATATCAATTTGAAATCTCTTTGTCAACAACTTTTTTTAACTTTTTATTTTTAAATTTTCATTTAAAAACTATTTTGTTTTTTAGTTGTTTTTCTGATTTCTTGTCGTCTCTCGTGACGACATGGAGTATTGTATCAAATATTATTCACTAGTAAAAAACAACTTGACTGTTTAATTTTAAATTAAATCTATAATACTCTTTATTTCTATATAATTCTTATATTTATACATATTGATACTCCTGGTAAAGTATAAGCTCTTAAATTCTCATATGCATTATATTGACTAAGCTTTTTCTTAGAAATACTCTAAAACAATTGAAAATATATAAACATTTGTATTTTTATAAAAGTAAAAAGAGCCAATTTCTAATAAAATTAAAAATCAGCTCTTCAAATTTAGTTAAACCACTAAATTATATATAATAATAAATATATTTTTTACTACTTAACTTCTACGTTATATTTTTTCTTTAATTCTTCTACAGTTGTTGCGTATTTTACTTTTTGTCTTTCTTGAAGTAAGTTAGTTCTAATTAGATCCTTAACTTCATCAAATGACTTTTCAGTAGCTTCTTGCTTTTCTTCTACTTGTATTAAATGATATCCAAATTGAGTTTTAACAGGTTCACTTACTTTTCCTATTTCTAAGTTAAATGCAGCTTCTTCAAATTCAGGAACCATTTGACCCTTACCGAATTTTCCAAGGTTTCCGCCTTGAGCTTTTGAAGGACAGGTTGAATATTTAGTTGCAGCATCACCAAAAGTCATTCCATTTTTTATTTCTTCAGCAACTTCTTTAGCTAATTCTTCAGTATCAACAAGTATGTGTTTTGCTGAGATCATTTCTCCAACAACGAAATTAGACTTATTAGCATTGTAATAGTCTTCAACTTCTTTATCTGTAAGTTCTACTTGTGAAAGTACTTTGTTTACTGATAATTGTGTTAAAGCATCTCTTTCCATTATTTCTATAGCAGTAGTATATTCTTTTGTTTTGTCATATTCCATTTCTTTTCCATAATTATAGAAAACCTCAAAAGATATTAATTGTTCTAATAATTGTTTTTTACCTTGTTCAGTTGCTAAATAAGCTTGTTGTTCTTTTGGAAATCTTTTTATTGATTCTTGAATATCATTTTCTGTTATTTCTCTTCCATTAACTGTAGCTAAAACTTTATTTTCCATAGCTAAACTCCTTTTACATAAGTATTTTATTTAAGCCCATTGACCTACCATTCTATAATAACATATAGTTATACAAAAAAAATAGGTCATATATCATAAATAACCTATTTATATCCATTAAGTAACTTACTTACTAATAATTCATTTACTTTATATAAAATTCGTTGTTAATTTTATTATTCAAAAAAAGTAAAAACGCATCTTTATATAAAGATGCGTTTTGGTGATCCACCGGGGAATCGAACCCCGGACAACATGATTAAAAGTCATGTGCTCTACCGACTGAGCTAGTGAATCATATATGTTCCTGTCGAACACAATTGATATTATATCAAGGTTATATTAATATGTCAACATATTTTTATAATCTTTTTATTAATTTTATTTTATTTTTAAAACCCGCATACAGTCTTGCTTTTACGCCAATTATATTTATCTTATTACAAAAATTATATTAAAAATTAATATGATTTTATATAAACTTAAAATAATTTTATACTCCTTTAGTATGCTCTTATATATTTAATTTTAAATAATAAAAAAGCACTAGTAATTATACTAGTGCTTTGGTGGCTGGACCAGGAATCGAACCAGGGACACGAGGATTTTCAGTCCTCTGCTCTACCGACTGAGCTATCCAGCCTTATTACCTGGCGACGACCTACTCTTCCACATCGTCTCCAATGCAGTACCATCGGCGCTTTGAAGCTTAACCATCGTGTTCGGTATGGGAACGGGTGTTACCTTCAAGCCATAATCACCAGATTTGTTTTTTCGTTACTACAGGTACAAATTATATCAAACTTCTATTCATATGTCAATATTATATCCTAATTTTTTATATATTTTTTAACTTTTACGAAAAAAATACATTATTTATATTCCTTATTAACATTTAAGCATACAAAATATAATATAAAATATTAAAATATATCTTCTATGAAATATCCTCTATGAATTTTCACTTATAAAATTATATTTCTACAATTATATTTGAACTAATTTGGTTATTAATCTTTAGTCCATTTTGGTAATCTTATATATTCATTTATATAAATAATGATCGCTTATTCCACAAATACTCTTATAACTTCAAAGTATAATTTTTATATCATAGTATTTAAAACAATAAAAAAACACTAGTAATTATACTAGTGTTTTGGTGGCTGGACCAGGAATCGAACCAGGGACACGAGGATTTTCAGTCCTCTGCTCTACCGACTGAGCTATCCAGCCTTATTACCTGGCGACGACCTACTCTTCCACACCGTCTCCAGTGCAGTACCATCGGCGCTTTGAAGCTTAACCATCGTGTTCGGTATGGGAACGGGTGTTACCTTCAAGCCATAATCACCAGATTGTTCTTTCAAAATTGCACAGTGATAATAATTTATTTGATCAAGCCCTCGACCTATTAGTATTGGTCAGCTGAATACATTACTGTACTTACACCTCCAACCTATCAACCTGATAGTCTTTCAGGGGTCTTACTAGCTTACGCTATGGGAAATCTAATCTTGAGGTGGGCTTCACGCTTAGATGCTTTCAGCGTTTATCCCTTCCCAACATAGCTACCCAGCTGTGCTCCTGGCGGAACAACTGGTGCACCAGAGGTTGGTCCATCCCGGTCCTCTCGTACTAAGGACAGCTCCTCTCAAATTTCCTACGCCCACGGCGGATAGGGACCGAACTGTCTCACGACGTTCTGAACCCAGCTCGCGTGCCGCTTTAATGGGCGAACAGCCCAACCCTTGGGACCGACTACAGCCCCAGGATGCGACGAGCCGACATCGAGGTGCCAAACCTCCCCGTCGATGTGGACTCTTGGGGGAGATCAGCCTGTTATCCCCGAGGTAGCTTTTATCCGTTGAGCGATGGCCCTTCCATACAGAACCACCGGATCACTAAGCCCGACTTTCGTCCCTGCTCCACCTGTATGTGTCGCAGTCAGGCTCCCTTCTGCCTTTGCACTCTACGCGCGATTTCCGACCGCGCTGAGGGAACCTTTGGGCGCCTCCGTTACCTTTTAGGAGGCGACCGCCCCAGTCAAACTGCCCACCTAGCAATGTCCTGTGACCAGATTCATGGCCTCCAGTTAGAATTCCAGTACTATCAGGGTGGTATCCCAAGGATGACTCCACCAAAGCTGACGCCCTGGCTTCTAAGTCTCCCACCTATCCTGTACAGACAATACCGAAATTCAATGCTAAGCTACAGTAAAGCTCTACGGGGTCTTTCCGTCCAACCGCGGGTAGCAAGCATCTTCACTTGCACTACAATTTCACCGGATTTACTGCCGAGACAGTGCTCAAATCATTACGCCATTCGTGCGGGTCGGAACTTACCCGACAAGGAATTTCGCTACCTTAGGACCGTTATAGTTACGGCCGCCGTTTACTGGGGCTTAAGTTCATAGCTTCGCTTACGCTAACTATTCCCCTTAACCTTCCAGCACCGGGCAGGCGTCAGCCCCTATACATCAGCTTACGCTTTAGCAGAGACCTGTGTTTTTGATAAACAGTTGCTTGAGCCTATTCACTGCGGCCTACTCTCGTAGGCACCCCTTCTCCCTAAGTTACGGGGTCAATTTGCCGAGTTCCTTAGCAGTAATTCTTCCGACGACCTTAGGATTCTCTCCTCATCTACCTGTGTCGGTTTGCGGTACGGGCACCATTTTGCTCCATAGAGACTTTTCTTGGCAGCGTGGAATCAGATACTTCGTCAAAAATGACTCCCCATCACACCTCAGGCTTAATGTTAAGCGGATTTGCCTACTTAACACCCTAAGCGCTTAGACGCACATCCAATAGTGCGCACATCCTATCCTCCTGCGTCATCCCATTTGTCAAACGCATTATGGTGGTACTGGAATATCAACCAGTTGTCCATCACCTACGCCTTTCGGCCTTGGCTTAGGTCCCGACTAACCCTGGGAGGACGAGCCTTCCCCAGGAAACCTTAGATATTCGGTCAACAAGATTCTCACTTGTTTTTCGCTACTTATGCCAGCATTCTCACTTCTGTACTGTCCACCACTCCTTACGGTATGGCTTCAACCTGTACAGAAAGCTCCTCTACCACGTATACAAAGTATACATCCATAGCTTCGGTGGTAAGTTTGAGCCCCGTTACATCTTCGGCGCAGGATCTCTCGACTAGTGAGCTATTACGCACTCTTTAAATGAGTGGCTGCTTCTAAGCCAACATCCTAGTTGTCTTAGAAATCCCACATCCTTTCCCACTTAACTTACACTTTGGGACCTTAGCTGATGGTCTGGGCTGTTTCCCTTTTGACCACGGATCTTATCATTCGTAGTCTGACTGCCGGGGTACAAGTATATGGCATTCGGAGTTTGATAGGGTTCAGTAACTGTTGTCAGCCCCTAGCCCATTCAGTGCTCTACCTCCACTACTTAATTACCCGACGCTAGCCCTAAAGCTATTTCGAGGAGAACCAGCTATCTCCGAGTTCGATTGGAATTTCTCCGCTATCCACAGCTCATCCCATGGCTTTTCAACGCCAACGTGGTTCGGACCTCCACGGAATTTTACTTCCGCTTCATCCTGGCCATGGATAGGTCACCCGGTTTCGGGTCTACAATATGCAACTAGTTGCCCTGTTCAGACTCGGTTTCCCTTCGGCTCCACACCATAAGTGCTTAACCTTGCTGCACATCGTAACTCGCTGGCCCGTTCTACAAAAAGTACGCCGTCACACTTTAATGTGCTCCGACCGATTGTAGGCACACGGTTTCAGATTCTATTTCACTCCCCTCCCGGGGTTCTTTTCACCTTTCCCTCACGGTACTGCTTCACTATCGGTCACTAGGTAGTATTTAGCCTTGGGAGATGGTCCTCCCAGCTTCCCACAAGGTTTCACGTGTCTCGTGGTACTCTGGAGTAGATCTACTTTTCTTTCCTTTTCGCTTACAGGGCTATTACCTTCTATGGCGGAGCCTTCCAGCTCTCTTCAACTAAAGAAATCAAAGCGTTGTGATCTATCCGCAACCCCAGGAACAAGTTCCTGGTTTGGGCTCTTCCCCTTTCGCTCGCCGCTACTTAGGGAATCGAATTTTCTTTCTCTTCCTCTGGGTACTTAGATGTTTCAGTTCCCCAGGTGTACCTCCATATACCTATTTATTCAGTATACAGTATCTAGCAAAGCTAGATGGGTTTCCCCATTCGGAAATCTACATATCACAGGCTATGTGCGCCTACATGTAGCTTATCGCAGCTTATCACGTCCTTCATCGGCTCCTAGTGCCAGGGCATTCACCGTGCGCCCTTTGTAGCTTGATCTATCATCATCTACTAATTTTCATTAGTGTCTAGGTTTAGATTATTTCTAATCTTATTAATTCGTTTCTTTATCACTGTGCAATTTTCAAAGAACAATTTCTTGAAAGACTTAGTCTTTCAAAATTAAACAGAATCAGGTTTCCAGTCTGGAAGCTTTGCTTCCATTCTCCCTAGAAAGGAGGTGATCCAGCCGCAGGTTCTCCTACGGCTACCTTGTTACGACTTCACCCCAATCACCAATCCCACCTTCGACCGCTGGCTCCTTACGGTTACCTCACGGGCTTCGGGTGTTACCGGCTCTCATGGTGTGACGGGCGGTGTGTACAAGACCCGGGAACGTATTCACCGCGACATGCTGATTCGCGATTACTAGCAACTCCAACTTCATGTAGGCGAGTTTCAGCCTACAATCCGAACTGGGACTGGCTTTCAAGTTTTGCTCCCCCTCGCGGGATTGCTGCTCGTTGTACCAGCCATTGTAGCACGTGTGTAGCCCTAGACATAAGGGGCATGATGATTTGACGTCATCCCCACCTTCCTCCACGTTAACCGCGGCAGTCTCGTTAGAGTGCTTAACTTAATAGTAGCAACTAACAATAAGGGTTGCGCTCGTTGCGGGACTTAACCCAACATCTCACGACACGAGCTGACGACAACCATGCACCACCTGTCTTCCTGTCCCCGAAGGGACTTCCTCAGTTACGAGTAATTCAGGAGATGTCAAGTCTAGGTAAGGTTCTTCGCGTTGCTTCGAATTAAACCACATGCTCCGCTGCTTGTGCGGGTCCCCGTCAATTCCTTTGAGTTTTAATCTTGCGACCGTACTCCCCAGGCGGAATACTTAATGCGTTTGCTGCGGCACCGAGGGTGGTACCCCCCGACACCTAGTATTCATCGTTTACGGCGTGGACTACCAGGGTATCTAATCCTGTTTGCTACCCACGCTTTCGTATCTCAGTGTCAGTTACAGTCCAGAAAGTCGCCTTCGCCACTGGTGTTCTTCCTAATCTCTACGCATTTCACCGCTACACTAGGAATTCCACTTTCCTCTCCTGCACTCTAGACACCCAGTATCAAATGCAGCTCCCAGGTTAAGCCCGGGAATTTCACATCTGACTTAAATGCCCACCTACATACTCTTTACGCCCAGTAAATCCGGACAACGCTTGCCACCTACGTATTACCGCGGCTGCTGGCACGTAGTTAGCCGTGGCTTCCTCATTAGGTACCGTCATTATCGTCCCTAATGACAGAGTTTTACGATCCGAAAACCTTCATCACTCACGCGGCGTTGCTGCGTCAGGGTTTCCCCCATTGCGCAATATTCCCCACTGCTGCCTCCCGTAGGAGTCTGGACCGTGTCTCAGTTCCAATGTGGCCGATCACCCTCTCAGGTCGGCTACGCATCGTTGCCTTGGTGAGCCGTTACCTCACCAACTAGCTAATGCGCCGCGGGTCCATCTCAAAGCGGATTGCTCCTTTGATTATTCTACGATGCCGTAAAATAATGTTATGCGGTATTAATCTCCCTTTCGGGAGGCTATCCCACTCTTTGAGGCAGGTTACCCACGTGTTACTCACCCGTCCGCCGCTAATCCACTTCCCGAAGGAAGCTTCATCGCTCGACTTGCATGTGTTAGGCACGCCGCCAGCGTTCGTCCTGAGCCAGGATCAAACTCTCAATTTAAAAGTTTAATCTTACTCAAATTTATTGACTGGTTTATTACCTATATTCTGTTTAATTTTCAAAGACCATTTTCTTTCGCCATCTCTTGACAGCTAGTTAATTATATCAATTTGAAATCTCTTTGTCAACAACTTTTTGAATTTTTTAATTTTCTCAAATTACTTAAATTCTTTAATTGTTTACTTGATTTCTTGCCGTCTCTCGTGACGACATGGACTATCTTATCAAAATAAGTCACATTATGTTTTTCATTAAATATCATTTTATTAATTTATAACTAGTATTCTCTTAATTACTACTTATTATTAACTTTTGTTTATATTGATACTCCAGGCAAAGTATATGCTTTTATTTTTTACAATTTATAAACTTCCACACTATAATAAAGTTTATTCCTATAATTAAAGTTACTAAAATTCCTGCTTCTGGTCCAAACTTTCCACCTGTTATTATATTTTCATGAATATATTTAATTAAATAAATAGAATGAAATTGACTTTGTCCGCTGACAGGAAATCCGAAAACATTTCCCTGAAAATAGTTCCAAGTTATATGATATCCAATCGACATCCAAAGATTTTTCGTCTTTATATACATATAAGAAAACAACATTCCTATTAAGAATATATTAATAAGTCCCATAACTTTTACATTTGGATTTAATGTATGCATTATAGAAAACAAACAAGAAGATATTATAGATGCCCTTACAGGTTTATTCTTAATGTCTAATGTATTTAAAATATATCCCCTACATAAAACTTCTTCATTTACTGCCACTAGAATAAAAACTATAACACCTAAAAAAATACTCTTATCTATACTTGGATACTTCAATGAATTTTTAAGAGTTATTTCTCCAGTCCAGATTAAAGTTAAAAACACCGCGGTTATTGATAAAGCTCCTAATCCTAAGCCAATTAATATGTTTCTCCCTCTATTAACACCTTGAAAAAACCTTATATCCTTAATACCTTTGTTATCAAAAATTCTAATTAACAACATCAAAGTTAGAAATATACCAATTGATTCTAATACTTTAATATATAGTGTACCTGTTTCTGTGTTTAAAAGGTATTTAGTAACTTTAGAATACATATCATAATTATCTTCTATATTAAATATATTTTTTCCTAAGAAGTTAATAAGAATTTGCATTAAGATACTAGCAATTACAAAATAAATAATACATAATGAAACAATCTTAACTAAAGCATCTGATTTATTATATTCCTCATTCAACACCTCATCCCCCTACTATTACTATATTACCATATGTATATTTTTCACAAAAATTTTTTATGTAAACAAAAAACTGCTGATAAAAACCAGCAGTTCTACTAATCTTATTTATTAAGTTTAAAAATCTATATATTCATTTTATTTTCTAATAAATATCCTGTTCCAAAGAACATTCCTATATAAACAACTAACATATATATACTTCTTGCAATATTTATTGTGAAATATTCTGGTGTAATAGTTACAGTTCCATCATTTATAATTCCAGTTGAACCTAATGAATTTACCATGTCCAATGAAATTTTCATCTCATGAGGAAAAACATCTCCAACTTTATATGATATATAGCTTATTACAAAGTTTAAAACTATGAATACTATAAATCCTATAAATCCACTTATCTTCTTTCCCTTATAAGCAACTCTTGTTAATGTTATAGAAAAATATATTGTAAGCAATAACATTATTAATACAATGATAGCATATATTATCCCAATTAATACGAATTGTTTTATATCTATTCTTGAACTTAGAATCTTAATTAAATCTTCTCCGCTTAAAGCATTTATTATAGTTTTAAATGAAATAAAACTTATAAATCCTGAAATTAAAAACCATAACACTCCAATTATAATTTTTGAACCTAATACCTTATATCCACTTACAGGTAAAGTAAATGTTAAATATCCTCTATCTTCATATATTTCATTTGCAAAAGATTTTTCGACAAAAATTAATACAGTTATAAATAAAATAGTATTTACGAGTACTGTAATACCTATAATAGAACCAGACTTCCAATGTCCTATTCTTGTTAAAAATAATCCTTGTAATAATATAATTATAGCAAACAAAGCACAAAATGTTTTATAATTTCCTTTTAACTCATATTTAATTAACTTCCCCATTATTGAAATACCTCCCTAAATAATTCATCAACGGATTTACCCTTTTGACATCTTAAATCTTCAGCATTTCCTTGAAGCACTATACTTCCATCCTTTATAAATGCAATATCATCAAAAATTCTTTCTATATCATGTACAAGATGCGTTGTTATAATCATAGAACTATCTTCATTATAATTTTTTATAATAGCATCTAATATTTGCTCTCTTGCAACAGGATCTACTGCCGCTAAAGGCTCATCTAATATATAAAGTTTAGCTTTTCTAGATAACACTAAAGTAAGATTTAACTTTTCAAGCATACCCTTTGATAATGCTGTTACCTTTAAACTTCTATCAAGCTTCATAAACTCTAAAAGCTCATTACACTTATTCTCATCAAAGTCCTTATAAAAATCCTTAAATAATTCTATTGCATCACTTATCTTCATCCATTTATACAAATAATTTTTATCTGGAAGATATGATACTATTTCTTTAGTTTTAACACCTGGCTTATTTCCATCTATTAAGATTTCTCCACTAGATTGTCTTAAAAGCCCAGTTGCAATTTTTATAAATGTTGTTTTACCACTTCCATTAGGTCCAAGTAATCCAAAAACTTTTCCCTTTTCTAATGTTAAATTAAAATTATCTAAAGCTTTCTTGTTAAAATAATTTTTACATAAATCTTTAGTTTCTAATATAATATCCAACTTTACTTTTCCCCCTTTAAACTTTTTATTACGAGATCTATTATTTCTTCATCTTCAAAGCCTAAACTTCTCATACTCTCAATAAATTTTTTCATAATATCCTTTGCCGTATTCCTTTTTAAATCATTAATTATATCCACATCTTCAACTATAAAAGTTCCCATACCTCTTTGGGTATACGCTAGATTTTCCCGTTCAAGTTCCTTATATGCCCTTTGTACTGTATTAGGATTTACCTTTAATTTCTCTGATAAGTCTCTTACGGATGATAACTTATCACCCTTTTTTAACTTACCTGAAATAATATCCTTTTTTATAATATCCATAACTTGAACATATATAGGAATTTTCTCATCAAATTTTATATTCATATTTTTCCTCCAAAAGCTTTTGATGTGCGTAACATTTAACTAGTGTATTAATATATTAATACACTAGTTATTTTTAGTCAATACCCTTTGCAAATTTTATATAAAAAAGATATAGCGCATATAGCCCTATATCAAAGTTTTAATTGTTAATCCTATTTTGGATACGCATTATATTAGTATTTCCTGTTGCAATTAGCTTGTTTTCTTTATTATGTGCTTCTCCATACATATGAACTATAGTATTTCCCATTTGCTTTATGTATACTGTAATTATAAGTTCATCTCCTAAGAATATAGGTCTGTGATAACTGGTTGAAATATCTATTGTAGTTAGTGCTTCTCCTCCACTTTCCATTATAAAAAATATCCCAAATGTATTGTCAAATGCAGCTGTTATAAATCCTCCTTGCATACACTTTAGTGGATTTAAATATTTCTCTAGAACAGGAAATGAAAGCGTTAAACTTTCTCCTTCTTTGTATTCCATAACCTTAGGTTCCATAATGCTTACACAACTTGCTACTTTTAAATTTCCCATATTATCTAATATATCCATCTGCACGCCCCCTTTCTTTCCTATAAATTATATTATAACAGTTTTGATGAATATTTTTTAAACACTTTTAATTTAACCTATATGTTAATTACTGATGCTTATATTATTATTTTCAATAAAAAAAGTGTATAATAACCATAACATTATTTTCACAAAGGAGGTTTTTAATATAAACATTAATGATGAATTAAAACTTAGAATAGAAAAAATAGTTGAAGAATATAACTCTGATGAAACTGGTGGCTTTATAACTGGAGATGGTCCTATACCAAGTGATATTTTGTTTGTTGGAGAAGCTCCTGGTAAAAATGAAGTGGAACAAGGGAAACCTTTTGTAGGAATGGCAGGGGAAACTTTTAGTAACTATCTAAAGTCTATTGGACTTGATCGAAGTAATATAAGAATAACTAACACTTGCTTTTTTCGTCCTATTAAAAGGAAAACAGGGAAAACTGGTAGAGTTACTGTAAGTAATAGACCTCCAAAGGTTTCTGAAGTTAATTTATTTCGTGAAGTTTTAGATGATGAGATAAATCTTGTAAATCCTAAAATAATCATTACTTTAGGTAATGTTCCATTAAAAAGACTTACAGAATTTAAAAGCATAGGTGATTGCCACGGAAATCTTTATTATAATGAATCTTTAAAAAGATATGTATTCCCTATGTATCACCCATCTGCACTAACTTACAATAAGAATGATGAATTTAAAGCAATGTATGAAAATGATTGGTTAAAATTAAAAGAAGTCTTAAAAACTTTATAGTCTTTAAGGCTTCTTTTTTATAATCTTAAAATATTTTAATTTGATGTTTTACATCATACTCTAATATAATATTATATATTATTCATATCTTTATTATTTAGTTATGATTTTTCCTAATAGATCAATAGTCTCTTGTACATCTTTTAATGACATCATCTCACCTGAAGTATTCATATATCTACAAGGTAATGCTATCATTCCAGTTTTTATTCCTCCAACTTCTTTATGTATAAGTCCACCTTCATTTTGTCCCATACCTATACTATATTGAAGCTTTATTCCTAAATCTTCTGCTGAAGTTTCTATAAGTTCTTTAACCTTATGATGAATTACAAGACTTCTATCAAAAACAGATAAAACAGGTCCATTTTCTAGAGATATTTTTAAATCTCCACCTTTGTTATCACCTGACTCCATTGAATCTAATACTATTGCTGTATTTGGTTTTATATTAACAGCTGATATTTTTGCACCCTTAAACCCTAATTCCTTTTGAACAGAGAAAACAAATAAGATTTCCTTATCCACTTTATAAATATCCATGTTTTCCATTACTTTAAGAAGTACATAACATGCTATTCTACTATGAATATTAGGTGCTATTATTTTATTTTCAACCTCTATCTTTTGTCCTAAAATTTCAAGTGCTTCCCCTTCAGCTATTTTTGATTTTGCAGCTTCTTTGTTTGAAACTCCAAAGTCTACAAATAAGTTATCTTTAGATGAATCTTCCTTTAAAAATCCTATTCTTGCAACTTTTCCATCTTCAGTCTTAAAAAAGCTTCCTGAAATATTTTTTAAATTTACATCTCCTATAGGAATTACCTTAACAAATCCTCTATCATCTATTTCAGTTGCCATAAGTCCTGTATTATCCATATGAGTACATAGCATAAGTTTCTCCTTGCCATTTCCCATTTTAGCAATTAAATTACCCATATCATCTTCTAATACATCTATATTTACCTTTTTATTTTCTTGTATTAAATTTATTTGTTCTTTTATTATGCTCTTTAATTTATTTTCTTTAGTGCTAACCCCAAATGAATCTATTAAACTTTCTATTAATTTATCCATAACTTAATCACCCTTTTCAATAATTATCTTTTTTTCATAGCACCTTTTAAAATAGCGAACATTAGGAAAGATACTACTAACACTACTGTAAATACTGAAAAAATCTTTCCACTAGAATCACCTTTAGACTTTGCAACTACCGCTCCAACTATTGATAATATACCAACTAAAACATTGTATACCCCAATACCTCTTGATAACCCCTTTTTTATTACCATAGTTATTCCTAATAATAATAAATAAATTCCACTACCTATCATAAAGTAAAATTGCCACTTTTCCAAAATAACTCCTCCAATTTAATTATAAAGATTTTAAATATCCCCTAATTAATTTTATGGTATTTTCAATGTCATCTATTGAAGAAACTGAAATTGCAGAATTCATGTATTTACATGGAACTGATACTGTAACAAGCTTTGAACCATTTTCTACATAAGAATCTCCGCTATTTCCCTTATTTTTATTATTTTTTATTTCATATGGTATGCTTTCTTTTTGTCCAATAGTCTTTATATCATTAATAACATCATTATTGCAAACAACATTACCATCTATTCTTGATAATGAAGGCCCTTTATCTATTACATTATCATTATTCTTACTTAATCCACCTTCAAAAACAATTGTAATATCACTTTTTTTATTATATGAAGATACAATAGCCCCTCTATTTCCAACTTGCTTTTGAACGGAGAATATAGCATATATATCAGCATTATAATTTTCCTTTAAAAGTTCTATTAATATATAACATGGAATTCTGCTATCAAGTGCCTTTCCTTTTACAAGTTTATTTCCAAGCTTTGAAAACTTACTTGTAAATGATACGTAATCTCCTATAGATACATATTTTTTAGCTTGTTCTTTTGATTTTGCTCCAATATCTATAGATAATTTTTCAATATCAATATTTTCTTCTCTTTCTTTTTTTCCTTGAAGATGAATTGCCTTAAATCCTATAACACCATTAATTCTTTTATCACCTATTATAACATCTTTACATGGAATAGATTTTTCATCTACACTTCCAAGTGTTGTGAATTTTAATGTTCCATCATCATTAAATGCAGTAATAATAAATCCAACCTCATCCATGTAGGCATCTAGTATTACAGTTTTACCATTACCTTTTTTATGAGCTACTATATTGCCCATTCTATCAACTTTTATTTCGTCAACAAAATCTTTTATTGAATTCTTTATTAAGTCTCTAACTTCATCTTCATAAGAAGGAAGTGCCACTGAATTACAAAGTTTTTCTAGAAGCATAATAATTCCTCCAAATCATCACTTTTTAAGTTTTCTATTAATTTTGCAATAATCTTTCCAGTATTATTTATATCATCCATACTTACAAGTTCCACTGGAGTATGCATATATTTTATTGGAATTGATACAAGCATACTGGGTACTCCTTCTCTTGTAACTTGTATATCCCATGCATCTGTTCCTGTATTTCCTGGCTCAACTTCTACTCCATAAGGTATTTTATATTTGTCGCCTATTTCTATAATTTTTTTATTTAACTTATGATGAAGATTTGGTCCATGACATATTACAGGTCCATTGCCTATTACATTTTCTCTATCATGAGTACCAAGGGCACCACTATCAAAGGTTGTATCTATTGCTATTCCAATGTCAGGATTTAAATTATAAGTTACCATTTTGGCCCCTCTATGTCCAACCTCCTCTTGACATGAGCATACAAAATAAACATCTAAATCATGTTCTATATTTTGAAGTTCCTTTGCACACTGATACATAGAAACAATGCTTCCTCTATTATCTATAGTCTTGCAGGCAATTTCATTGTTTAAAAGCTCTACAAACTTTCCATTTATAGTTACAAAGTCTCCTATACGAACTATTTTTTCTATATTCTCTTTTGAATACCCTGTTTCAATAGCTAAATCATCTGCTGTAACTGCCTTATCCGTATCTTTACTTGTATTTATAACTCCAAGTATATCTTCTTTTCCGTGTATTGTAACTTCTCTACCTACTATTGCCTTGGGATCAACTCCAACACCTTTAAATTTTAAAGTACCATTTTCTAATATGTCATTTACAATTAGAAAGATTTCGTCTGCATGAGCCATTATCATTATGCTACCTTTTTTAGTGCCTTTTTTATGAACTATAATATTGTTCATTTCATCTATTGTAACTTTGCCAAATTCACTAAAATTATCTTTTATTAATGAATATAACTTATCCTCTCTACTACTTGGAGCATGAGCTAAAGTTAGTTTTTTTAATAGTTCTTTATTATCCACACTATCCCTCCTGCTTAAATTTTATTATGAATTTAAAATTTTTATTTTGATTTAGTGTATATTTTTTTCGTAACTGTACATAATGTAAATAAACCCGAAATGAAAGAAACCGTGTAGATAACTCCCCCCTGAATTACTCACGGTTTCTTTTAATTTATTTAAATATTTCACTTACTCCATTTGCAAGTGATTTAGCTATCTTATCTTTATAGGAATCTGTACTTAACTTTTTATCTTCTTCTGGATTTGACAAAAATCCCATTTCAACTAATACAACAGGAACAGTAGACCAGTTAAATCCTGTTAAATCTTTTCTTTCTATAACACCTCTATTTTTCATTCCAACTTCTCTTGTTAATGTGCTTATTAACTTTTCTCCATAAACTCTACTTTGATTGTATATAGCTTTTGTACTACCACCATTTGATGGTATTAACATTGATGCACCGTTTGTAGACTTACTTTCTGAAGAATCTGCATGAATTCTTATAACAAGAGCTGCATTTACATTGTTACCAACCTTTGCCCTTTCAATATTACTCATAGTCTTATTATTATCAGTTTTCGTCATAATAACAGTAAAACCTTTTTGCTCTAAATATTTTTTTAATTTTACCGCTACATCCATGTTTACTTTATACTCTGGTGTTTTTGTTACAACTCCATCTGCACCGCTTGTTTGTCTTGCTTTTTTAACAGATGAATTTGGAGATACTGGTTCTTTATTTGAATCTCCCCTGCTTGCATGACCAGGATCTAACACTATTACATTTTTTGAATTTTTTACTTTTGATGCTTTATCTAAAGTTTTATCTTCTTTTATTTCTTTAGATTGTTCATTTTTATTTTCTTTCTCTAACTGTTTACCCTCTTTAGCTTCTTGTATTTTTTCCTTTTCCTTAGAATCCGTCTCTAATTTTTCAATATCTTCATTAGTTTTAGCTTTTTCTAATGCTTTCATAGCCGCATTTGCTTCTACTTTTTTAGAAACTATTTCATTTTTATTATCTATGTTTTTATTTTTACATGCCGAAAATGTAAGTAGCACTAATATAGATAATAAAACAACTTTTACTCTTTTCATGTTATCCCCTCACTTTTATGTATATCTACAATTTTACCATAAAACTACATTATGTTTTAAGTAAAGACTTATTTTATTAAAAAAAGACTTGATGAAACTCATCAAGTCTTAAACTATATATACTATATTCTCATTTTATCAATTGTTATTTATTATTTTCACTAGTTTCTTCAGTATTAATTTCTTTAGCATTATTTTTTTCTTCAATATTATCATTGTCTAAGCTGTTGTAATTGTCTTTTTCCTTGTCTTCCTTTACTAAAGGATTTTCAAAATAAATACTAGTACTTGGAAATGCCATTGATGTTCCCACCCTATCCACAATCTCTAATATTTGAAAGTTTATATCTTCTTTTATTTTTAAATACTTTGCATATTCTGCTGTATTAGTAAGACAATTTATAACTATATTTAAGCTACTATCTGCAAACTCATGAAAATTCACATATAAATTTTCATTTCTTATATTTTTATTATTAATAAGTACTTTTCTAATTTCAGTTAAACACATTTCTATTTGCTCTTTAGTTGTGCTATATGAAAGTCCTATTGTAAAATATATTTTTCTAGATTTTCTTCTAGTTAAGTTGAATATTGTACCATTTGCTATAGTTGAGTTTGGTTCAATTATTATACTTTTATCTAATGCTCTAACCTTTGTACTTCTAAAGTTAATGTCCTCAACAATACCTTCTACATTAGGAGTTCTTATATAATCCCCAATAGAAAACGGTTTGTCTAATATAATCATGAAGCCTGCAATTATATTGGCAAGTGCATCTTTAGCAGCAAAAGCTATGGCAGCACCACCAATTCCAACTCCAGTTAAAAATCCATTTACATTGTATCCCCATTCGCTTAGTATCATAATTACAGTAAAGCTAATTATGATAAACTTCATTATCCTTGCTAAAAATGAAAATACTATTTTATCTAATTTAGAATTTAATTTTCCAGACAATCTATCATATAACCATGAATATTCTGCTGTTAAGTTACAAAAACCCCAACTTGTTAATGCTATAACTGAAGAATTTAACAATCTATTTAAAAGAGTATTGCTATCTAAGTTATATGAAAATGCTTTTCCTAGATATAATATGGCAAAATATATACCCATAACAATAAAGAATACACCTAATGGCTCTTGAAAAGCTTCAGTTATCTTTACATTTAATTGCGTCTTTGTTCTTTTACTTATTTTTATAGATATTTTTAATATAAGTTTTGTTATTAACTTTCTTAATACTAAAAACATTAGAAATATTGCTATTCCTATGCCTATGTACTTTAAGGTATCTATACTAACTCTTCTTCCAAGGATAGTTATGGTTTTTACGGTAGTTTCAAGTACTTCTTGTGCTTCGTCCATTGTTCCCCTCCTATAATACAATATTATTTATTATATTATATTTTTTTATATAAAAAAGACGCATCTTAATTAAAGATGCGTCTTTTGGTGATCCACCGGGGAATCGAACCCCGGACAACATGATTAAAAGTCATGTGCTCTACCGACTGAGCTAGTGAATCATATTTACCTGGCGACGACCTACTCTTCCACACCGTCTCCAGTGCAGTACCATCGGCGCTTTGAAGCTTAACCATCGTGTTCGGTATGGGAACGGGTGTTACCTTCAAGCCATAATCACCAGATTGTTCTTTCAAAATTGCACAGTGATAATAATTATTTGATCAAGCCCTCGACCTATTAGTATTGGTCAGCTAAATACATTACTGTACTTACACCTCCAACCTATCAACCTGATAGTCTTTCAGGGGTCTTACTAGCTTACGCTATGGGAAATCTAATCTTGAGGTGGGCTTCACGCTTAGATGCTTTCAGCGTTTATCCCTTCCCAACATAGCTACCCAGCTGTGCTCCTGGCGGAACAACTGGTGCACCAGAGGTTGGTCCATCCCGGTCCTCTCGTACTAAGGACAGCTCCTCTCAAATTTCCTACGCCCACGGCGGATAGGGACCGAACTGTCTCACGACGTTCTGAACCCAGCTCGCGTGCCGCTTTAATGGGCGAACAGCCCAACCCTTGGGACCGACTACAGCCCCAGGATGCGACGAGCCGACATCGAGGTGCCAAACCTCCCCGTCGATGTGGACTCTTGGGGGAGATCAGCCTGTTATCCCCGAGGTAGCTTTTATCCGTTGAGCGATGGCCCTTCCATACAGAACCACCGGATCACTAAGCCCGACTTTCGTCCCTGCTCCACCTGTATGTGTCGCAGTCAGGCTCCCTTCTGCCTTTGCACTCTACGCGCGATTTCCGACCGCGCTGAGGGAACCTTTGGGCGCCTCCGTTACCTTTTAGGAGGCGACCGCCCCAGTCAAACTGCCCACCTAGCAATGTCCTGTGACCAGATTCATGGCCTCCAGTTAGAATTCCAGTACTATCAGGGTGGTATCCCAAGGATGACTCCACCAAAGCTGACGCCCTGGCTTCTAAGTCTCCCACCTATCCTGTACAGACAATACCGAAATTCAATGCTAAGCTACAGTAAAGCTCTACGGGGTCTTTCCGTCCAACCGCGGGTAGCAAGCATCTTCACTTGCACTACAATTTCACCGGATTTACTGCCGAGACAGTGCTCAAATCATTACGCCATTCGTGCGGGTCGGAACTTACCCGACAAGGAATTTCGCTACCTTAGGACCGTTATAGTTACGGCCGCCGTTTACTGGGGCTTAAGTTCATAGCTTCGCTTACGCTAACTATTCCCCTTAACCTTCCAGCACCGGGCAGGCGTCAGCCCCTATACATCAGCTTACGCTTTAGCAGAGACCTGTGTTTTTGATAAACAGTTGCTTGAGCCTATTCACTGCGGCCTACTCTCGTAGGCACCCCTTCTCCCTAAGTTACGGGGTCAATTTGCCGAGTTCCTTAGCAGTAATTCTTCCGACGACCTTAGGATTCTCTCCTCATCTACCTGTGTCGGTTTGCGGTACGGGCACCATTTTGCTCCATAGAGACTTTTCTTGGCAGCGTGAAATCAGATACTTCGTCAAAAATGACTCCCCATCACACCTCAGGCTTAATGTTAAGCGGATTTACCTACTTAACACCCTAAGTGCTTAGACGCACATCCAATAGTGCGCACATCCTATCCTCCTGCGTCATCCCATTTGTCAAACGCATTATGGTGGTACTGGAATATCAACCAGTTGTCCATCACCTACGCCTTTCGGCCTTGGCTTAGGTCCCGACTAACCCTGGGAGGACGAGCCTTCCCCAGGAAACCTTAGATATTCGGTCAACAAGATTCTCACTTGTTTTTCGCTACTTATGCCAGCATTCTCACTTCTGTACTGTCCACCACTCCTTACGGTATGGCTTCAACCTGTACAGAAAGCTCCTCTACCACGTATACAAAGTATACATCCATAGCTTCGGTGGTAAGTTTGAGCCCCGTTACATCTTCGGCGCAGGATCTCTCGACTAGTGAGCTATTACGCACTCTTTAAATGAGTGGCTGCTTCTAAGCCAACATCCTAGTTGTCTTAGAAATCCCACATCCTTTCCCACTTAACTTACACTTTGGGACCTTAGCTGATGGTCTGGGCTGTTTCCCTTTTGACCACGGATCTTATCATTCGTAGTCTGACTGCCGGGGTACAAGTATATGGCATTCGGAGTTTGATAGGGTTCAGTAACTGTTGTCAGCCCCTAGCCCATTCAGTGCTCTACCTCCACTACTTAATTACCCGACGCTAGCCCTAAAGCTATTTCGAGGAGAACCAGCTATCTCCGAGTTCGATTGGAATTTCTCCGCTATCCACAGCTCATCCCATGGCTTTTCAACGCCAACGTGGTTCGGACCTCCACGGAATTTTACTTCCGCTTCATCCTGGCCATGGATAGGTCACCCGGTTTCGGGTCTACAATATGCAACTAGTTGCCCTGTTCAGACTCGGTTTCCCTTCGGCTCCACACCATAAGTGCTTAACCTTGCTGCACATCGTAACTCGCTGGCCCGTTCTACAAAAAGTACGCCGTCACACTTTAATGTGCTCCGACCGATTGTAGGCACACGGTTTCAGATTCTATTTCACTCCCCTCCCGGGGTTCTTTTCACCTTTCCCTCACGGTACTGCTTCACTATCGGTCACTAGGTAGTATTTAGCCTTGGGAGATGGTCCTCCCAGCTTCCCACAAGGTTTCACGTGTCTCGTGGTACTCTGGAGTAGATCTACTTTTCTTTCCTTTTCGCTTACAGGGCTATTACCTTCTATGGCGGAGCCTTCCAGCTCTCTTCAACTAAAGAAATCAAAGCGTTGTGATCTATCCGCAACCCCAGGAACAAGTTCCTGGTTTGGGCTCTTCCCCTTTCGCTCGCCGCTACTTAGGGAATCGAATTTTCTTTCTCTTCCTCTGGGTACTTAGATGTTTCAGTTCCCCAGGTGTACCTCCATATACCTATATATTCAGTATACAGTATCTAGCAAAGCTAGATGGGTTTCCCCATTCGGAAATCTACATATCACAGGCTATGTGCGCCTACATGTAGCTTATCGCAGCTTATCACGTCCTTCATCGGCTCCTAGTGCCAGGGCATTCACCGTGCGCCCTTTGTAGCTTGATCTATCATCATCTACTAATTTTCATTAGTGTCTAGGTTTAGATTATTTCTAATCTTATTAATTCGTTTCTTTATCACTGTGCAATTTTCAAAGAACAATTTCTTGAAAGACTTAGTCTTTCAAAATTAAACAGAATCAGGTTTCCAGTCTGGAAGCTTTGCTTCCATTCTCCCTAGAAAGGAGGTGATCCAGCCGCAGGTTCTCCTACGGCTACCTTGTTACGACTTCACCCCAATCACCAATCCCACCTTCGACCGCTGGCTCCTTACGGTTACCTCACGGGCTTCGGGTGTTACCGGCTCTCATGGTGTGACGGGCGGTGTGTACAAGACCCGGGAACGTATTCACCGCGACATGCTGATTCGCGATTACTAGCAACTCCAACTTCATGTAGGCGAGTTTCAGCCTACAATCCGAACTGGGACTGGCTTTCAAGTTTTGCTCCCCCTCGCGGGATTGCTGCTCGTTGTACCAGCCATTGTAGCACGTGTGTAGCCCTAGACATAAGGGGCATGATGATTTGACGTCATCCCCACCTTCCTCCACGTTAACCGCGGCAGTCTCGTTAGAGTGCTTAACTTAATAGTAGCAACTAACAATAAGGGTTGCGCTCGTTGCGGGACTTAACCCAACATCTCACGACACGAGCTGACGACAACCATGCACCACCTGTCTTCCTGTCCCCGAAGGGACTTCCTCAGTTACGAGTAATTCAGGAGATGTCAAGTCTAGGTAAGGTTCTTCGCGTTGCTTCGAATTAAACCACATGCTCCGCTGCTTGTGCGGGTCCCCGTCAATTCCTTTGAGTTTTAATCTTGCGACCGTACTCCCCAGGCGGAATACTTAATGCGTTTGCTGCGGCACCGAGGGTGGTACCCCCCGACACCTAGTATTCATCGTTTACGGCGTGGACTACCAGGGTATCTAATCCTGTTTGCTACCCACGCTTTCGTATCTCAGTGTCAGTTACAGTCCAGAAAGTCGCCTTCGCCACTGGTGTTCTTCCTAATCTCTACGCATTTCACCGCTACACTAGGAATTCCACTTTCCTCTCCTGCACTCTAGACACCCAGTATCAAATGCAGCTCCCAGGTTAAGCCCGGGAATTTCACATCTGACTTAAATGCCCACCTACATACTCTTTACGCCCAGTAAATCCGGACAACGCTTGCCACCTACGTATTACCGCGGCTGCTGGCACGTAGTTAGCCGTGGCTTCCTCATTAGGTACCGTCATTATCGTCCCTAATGACAGAGTTTTACGATCCGAAAACCTTCATCACTCACGCGGCGTTGCTGCGTCAGGGTTTCCCCCATTGCGCAATATTCCCCACTGCTGCCTCCCGTAGGAGTCTGGACCGTGTCTCAGTTCCAATGTGGCCGATCACCCTCTCAGGTCGGCTACGCATCGTTGCCTTGGTGAGCCGTTACCTCACCAACTAGCTAATGCGCCGCGGGTCCATCTCAAAGCGGATTGCTCCTTTGATTATTCTACGATGCCGTAAAATAATGTTATGCGGTATTAATCTCCCTTTCGGGAGGCTATCCCACTCTTTGAGGCAGGTTACCCACGTGTTACTCACCCGTCCGCCGCTAATCCACTTCCCGAAGGAAGCTTCATCGCTCGACTTGCATGTGTTAGGCACGCCGCCAGCGTTCGTCCTGAGCCAGGATCAAACTCTCAATTTAAAAGTTTAATCTTACTCAAATTTATTGACTGGTTTATTACCTATATTCTGTTTAATTTTCAAAGACCATTTTCTTTCGCCATCTCTTGACAGCTTATTCATTATATCAATTTGAAATCTCTTTGTCAACAACTTTTTTAAACTTTTTTAATTTCTTAAAATCATTTATTAAGTTGTTTCCTTGATTTCGTATCGTCTCTCGTGACGACAAGGAATATCTTATCAGAATAATAATTATCATGTTTTATACAATTTATTTATTATGACAAATTACAACTTTTTTTCTCCATGATTCTTCATTTTTCTTAAAATTTATATTATAGACACTCCAGGATAAGTATACATTAATAAAAATAATCCCAATAGCAAAATGCCATTGGGATTAAATATATTTATTCTTTTGTTATATAAAATATCTTGTGATCTCTCCATTTTCCATTAATAAATAAATACTTTTTACTAACTCCAACTTCCTCAAAACCACAACCTTTTAGTACACATTGAGACGGAATATTATCCACTAATGTACTTGCTTCTATTCTGTGTAAGTCCATATCATCAAAGGCATAATCTAAAACTAAATTTAAAGCTTCTTTCATATATCCATTCTTTTGATACTTCTCATCTATAGAATATCCAACAAAGGCATTGTGAAATACTCCTAAAACTATATTGCTAAGTTGAATTTTCCCAATAAACTTTTTATCTTTATATATTCCAAAGTTAACACTTGTACCATTTAAAAACTGTTTGTATCCTTCCATTAAAAGTTCTCTTTGACCCTTTAATGTATAAAAATCCGCATCTCTAGATGGTTCAAATGGTTTTAAATAATCTTTGTTTCTAACATAGTACTCGTATACATCTTTAGAATCCTCTGGTGTTAAAATCTTAAGCTCTATTCTATTTCCCCTAAGTCTAAATACATTTATATTATTACAATTTTTAAAGGTTTTAATATCGATGCCAAAAAGCAATTCATTTTCATATACACCATTATTAATTACACTATCTTGAATCATACCCTCTAGCATAAATCCAAGTTGTACAAATGGCGAAACATTTATATCTTCATTAGTTATAAAAGTCATTTTGTGAACTAATTGCTCTTTGCATATCTTATCTATGATCATAACAATTGATTGCTTTAAATGGTTTTCATACTTGTCATCTTTTTTGTAGAATTTCATTCTTATACAGCAATACTTATTTTCCTTGTTAAAATCTAATATATATATTCTACCCATATTAATTCCATATGTATCTTTTATAATATATTCTGTATTTTTCCCATTAGCTTTTATAATTTCAACACCATTTTGTTTAAACATTTTTCTCTCTCCTATTACCCTCTATCCGCTAAGCTTCTAGTATTTATATAAATTAAGAAAACACAAATAAGACATAATAATAAACATGTTGGCATTACATAATAAGTCTTATATACGCCTATGACATCGTTTAAAAATCCTATTAAAAGATTCATAACCATTCCTATAAAAGATCCTACAGTTACAACTAATCCAGTAATATAAGATACATTCTTCTTAAATACATGGCTTAAAGTTACAACCATTGTAGGAAATACTATAGCAAAGAATAATCCTGAAATTGATATTATAATTATACCACTTTCTCCTAACACTAATCCTGATAAATATAATATTAATGCAATAGCTACGGAAATTAAAACACTTTTAAAATATCCTATCTTTTCAACTACAAATCCTCCTAGCAGTCTTCCAATAGTTAACATTCCAAAGAATAATGCAGCATAAAATGAACATTTCTTTTCGTTAAATCCATAATTGTCATACATAAAGTTTACAAACCAAGCTCCTGTATTTTGTTCAGCAGCTATATAAAATCCTAGTGTTCCCATATAAAAATAAACTAACTTGTTAGTTAATATACTCTTGTAATCTATTTTTTCAGCTTTTGTAGTAGTTGTTGCACTTGGCATCTTTATAAATATAAATCCTACAAATATAACAGCTGATATTATTGCAATAATTAAATAAACTTGTCTCCAAGTCATTCCATTATATAACATAACCCCTGTTAATCTTTGAGTTATTGTTGCTCCAAGTCCATAGAAAAAATGTGTTAAATTCATTAAAACTGCCTGAAACCCAACAGCAATTAACGGAATCATAGTATTTACGCCTATGGCAATGAGAGCTTGCCCTGCATTTAATATAAATAAATTTAGCATATATATTGCAAAATTTTTAGATAAAAATAACCCTATTGGCGATAAAACTATCAATAAAAATCCTAATATAAAAACCTTTTTATGTCCTATATTTTCACTTAAAAATCCGCCTAGATATGTGAAAACCATATATCCTAGCGAACATGCTAAAAGTGTCCATGAAATTTCTTTATTGTTAACAGCAAAATCACTTTTAATAGCTGGTACAAAAGGTCCTCTTACGTTATCATACATAGCTACTAAAATCATCATTATAAAAACAAATACTATGGGAATAAACTTTTTTACTTCAATACTCTTCTTGGTCATATCATTCATCCTTTTTAATTAAATTTTTTACAACCTCTCCTGCAATAATAAGTCCTGCAACAGAAGGAACAAATGAAACACTACCTGGAGACTGTTTTCTCTCGTTTTTCTCTTCTTCTCTTATTTGTGGTTTTATTGGTAGTTCTTCAGAGTATACAACCTTTAAATGCTTTACATTTAATCTTTTTAATTCTCTTCTCATAACCTTAGCTAAGGGACAAACGTTGGTTTTATATATATCACTTACTTGTAACTTTGTTGGATCAAGTTTATTTCCTGTTCCCATGCTACTTATAAGCTTTATATTATTCTTTTCACACCAAACAGCTACTGCTATTTTTGAAGTTACAGTATCTATAGCATCGATTACATAGTCAGTATCTAAATCAATTAATTCCCCTAAATTATCTTGATTTATAAATACTTTATGTGATGTTACATTACATTCTGGATTAATATCTTTTATTCTATCTTCCATAACTTCTACTTTAGACTTTCCTATAGTACTTGTAGTAGCAATTATTTGTCTATTGATATTACTCTCATCTACAACATCTTTATCAACCAATACTATATTTCCAACACCGCTTCTTGCAATGCCTTCTGTAACAAATCCTCCTACTCCCCCAACACCTAATATAACCACTTTAGATTTCTTTAGTGTCTCGATATTATCTACTCCTAATATCTTTTCTGTTCTTATTAACCAATTTCCCATAAGTTCTTTTCATCCCCTATATGTTTTTTTGGTACCCACATACCTTTATTATACTAAAAAAACTGCGAATTATTTCGCAGTTTAAAAATTATTTAGCATTAAATATTATACACAATTTATTTTTACTATACAAATAAATTTATTTTCATTTATTTTATATTTTAATATTAGAACTAATTTCTGCCTATTACATCTATTACTTCATCAAACAATCCCTTGGTGCATTTTCCTCCTATAAAATTTTTACAATTAGAACAACTCTCGGAATTACTTAACATACTTAGTGATGCAATTGTATACTTAGGATTATAACCAACACAATTTTGTGCCACTATCATCTTCATACTATTAGATATCATATATTAACACCGCCTTAGAATGTTATTCTGTGTTAATACATATTTTGCCCTAAGGTCACTAAAAAATACACTACTACATTAAAATTTACTATAACCCATAAAATTATAAATTAATTTACTTTAGTATAAATAAAAAAAGATATAGAAAAATTATTCTATATCTTTAATAATAGTATTCATCATCATCGCATATAACTGATTCAGTTTCTCTACAATATCTTGTAATCAAACATTCTCCTAAATTTCTAGGACATCCCTTGCACATGCAATCAGTTACCTTTGTATCACATCTGTTATTTTTATATTCTGTGCATCTTTCACAGTTATTTTGAATAACTGACATACTTCATACCTCCAATATACAAAACACTTACAAATTAATTATATCCATCTTCATCTAAGATCTTTCTTATTACTCTTTTTCCTATTTTATCTTCTGTCATTTGTGGTAAAGCATCTTTTATATGAACCCAATTTACCCATTCCACTTCATCAGATTTTAATATTTCTCCATCTAAATAATCAGCTCTAAAGGTAAGCATAAGAAGTTCTGTTGGTTCTACAAAATCACTTCCCAAATATCTAACGTTATTCACCGTTATACCAGTTTCCTCTTTAACCTCACGTATAACTGTATCTTCTACTTCCTCTCCAATGTCTACGTATCCTGAAATTAACACTTTAGAATCCTTATATATGTAACTCTGTTTCATTAAAAGAACCTTATCTTCCTTTAATACAGCAACAACTATACAAGGTTTTGGCAACTCAAAAAACATTTTATCATCTACAGGACAATAAGGTACATACCCCTCATCCCAACTATCTCTAAGTTCTAGTTTGTTTCCACATATAGGACAAAATTTATAAATCATATCATTTACCCCCTAAAATAAGTGTTAACTTATAACTTAATTATAGTCTATTTACATTTATTAGTATAGTTAATTATATTAATGTAACACTTTTAATGAATTTATAGGATAATCTCAACAGGGTCTTTTATTTCTATATAATCCTCACCCACATTACAGTCATAACAAAAAATATCTACTCCCTTTTTATGTGCTAATGTTAAAGCTTCTGAAAACTTTTTATCCATTTCTTTATGTGGAGAAAATGTCTTTGCCCCGCTTAGTTGTACTAAAAATAAAATACCAGCTCCCATATGAGATTCCTTTATTTCTATAAGCTCTAAAATATGTTTAGTTCCTCTTTCTGTAGGTGCATCTGGGAACATACAGTTTCCCTTATCTTCAAGAGTAACTCCTTTAACTTCTAAATAGTATTTATTGTTACTATCATCCCATAGTTTAAAATCAAATCTACTATTTCCAAATGTCTGCTCTCTTTTTATATTATTAAATTTTACTAGAGGTTGTATTTTTTTATTTTTTAAAGCTTCTTCCACAACAGCATTAGGAACTTGAGAATCAATATTTATTAATTTATCATTCTTATATGCTGCAATTAAATCATACTTTGTTTTTCTATTAGGATTTGTTCCCTCTCTTAATACAACCGTTGTATCTGGTATTAAAATTTCTCTACATCTTCCCGTATTAGGAACATGAACTTTTACTTCTTCATTATTTAAATATACATAAGCTACAAATCTATTGGGTCTTTTTATAAACTTTGCTGTTAAAACATTATTTATTTTCATTCCGTTCCCCTCAATTCATATTAATTTTTAAGTTACACAGTCTTTTTATTTATCAGTATATAAGCTTAATAAGATTTATATACTTTATCCACAATAATTAATATTCTTTTATAGCTATATTATTAATTCACTTTCCACAACAATTATAAAAAGTTATCAACAATGTGTATAACTTTTATATATATTTCTTTACGCAAATAAAAAATCATGCTTCTATAAAATTTAAAAGCATGATTTTGGTAGCTTCTAGGGGAATTGAACCCCTGATCCCGCCTTGAGAGGGCGATGTCTTAACCTCTTGACCAAGAAGCCATAATTATATTTAACTGTGCAAAAAAGTTCTTTAATAAAAGAACTTAAAAAACTGGCTGGGATAGCAGGATTCGAACCTACGCATGTAGCAGTCAAAGTGCTATGCCTTACCGCTTGGCGATATCCCAATAATATGGTGCGTCTTAAGAGATTCGAACTCCTGGCCCACGCCTTAGAAGGGCGTTGCTCTATCCAGCTGAGCTAAAGACGCAATTTTGGAGCGGGTAAGGGGAATCGAACCCCTGTGTTCAGCTTGGAAGGCTGACGTTCTACCATTGAACCATACCCGCGTATAAAATATAAATGGTGCAGGTGAAGGGAGTCGAACCCCCATGCCAAAGGCGCTAGATCCTAAGTCTAGTGCGTCTGCCAATTCCGCCACACCTGCACATATAAGTTTTTAAATGGTGACTCCTAGGGGAATCGAACCCCTGTTACCACCGTGAAAGGGTGGTGTCTTAACCGCTTGACCAAGGAGCCAAAGAGACCTGGCGACGACCTACTCTTCCACACCGTCTCCAGTGCAGTACCATCGGCGCTTTGAAGCTTAACCATCGTGTTCGGTATGGGAACGGGTGTTACCTTCAAGCCATAATCACCAGATTGTTCTTTCAAAATTGCACAGTGATAATAATTATTTGATCAAGCCCTCGACCTATTAGTATTGGTCAGCTGAATACATTACTGTACTTACACCTCCAACCTATCAACCTGATAGTCTTTCAGGGGTCTTACTAGCTTACGCTATGGGAAATCTAATCTTGAGGTGGGCTTCACGCTTAGATGCTTTCAGCGTTTATCCCTTCCCAACATAGCTACCCAGCTGTGCTCCTGGCGGAACAACTGGTGCACCAGAGGTTGGTCCATCCCGGTCCTCTCGTACTAAGGACAGCTCCTCTCAAATTTCCTACGCCCACGGCGGATAGGGACCGAACTGTCTCACGACGTTCTGAACCCAGCTCGCGTGCCGCTTTAATGGGCGAACAGCCCAACCCTTGGGACCGACTACAGCCCCAGGATGCGACGAGCCGACATCGAGGTGCCAAACCTCCCCGTCGATGTGGACTCTTGGGGGAGATCAGCCTGTTATCCCCGAGGTAGCTTTTATCCGTTGAGCGATGGCCCTTCCATACAGAACCACCGGATCACTAAGCCCGACTTTCGTCCCTGCTCCACCTGTATGTGTCGCAGTCAGGCTCCCTTCTGCCTTTGCACTCTACGCGCGATTTCCGACCGCGCTGAGGGAACCTTTGGGCGCCTCCGTTACCTTTTAGGAGGCGACCGCCCCAGTCAAACTGCCCACCTAGCAATGTCCTGTGACCAGATTCATGGCCTCCAGTTAGAATTCCAGTACTATCAGGGTGGTATCCCAAGGATGACTCCACCAAAGCTGACGCCCTGGCTTCTAAGTCTCCCACCTATCCTGTACAGACAATACCGAAATTCAATGCTAAGCTACAGTAAAGCTCTACGGGGTCTTTCCGTCCAACCGCGGGTAGCAAGCATCTTCACTTGCACTACAATTTCACCGGATTTACTGCCGAGACAGTGCTCAAATCATTACGCCATTCGTGCGGGTCGGAACTTACCCGACAAGGAATTTCGCTACCTTAGGACCGTTATAGTTACGGCCGCCGTTTACTGGGGCTTAAGTTCATAGCTTCGCTTGCGCTAACTATTCCCCTTAACCTTCCAGCACCGGGCAGGCGTCAGCCCCTATACATCAGCTTACGCTTTAGCAGAGACCTGTGTTTTTGATAAACAGTTGCTTGAGCCTATTCACTGCGGCCTACTCTCGTAGGCACCCCTTCTCCCTAAGTTACGGGGTTAATTTGCCGAGTTCCTTAGCAGTAATTCTTCCGACGACCTTAGGATTCTCTCCTCATCTACCTGTGTCGGTTTGCGGTACGGGCACCATTTTGCTCCATAGAGACTTTTCTTGGCAGCGTGGAATCAGATACTTCGTCAAAAATGACTCCCCATCACACCTTAGGCTTAATGTTAAGCGGATTTGCCTACTTAACACCCTAAGTGCTTAGACGCACATCCAATAGTGCGCACATCCTATCCTCCTGCGTCATCCCATTTGTCAAACGCATTATGGTGGTACTGGAATATCAACCAGTTGTCCATCACCTACGCCTTTCGGCCTTGGCTTAGGTCCCGACTAACCCTGGGAGGACGAGCCTTCCCCAGGAAACCTTAGATATTCGGTCAACAAGATTCTCACTTGTTTTTCGCTACTTATGCCAGCATTCTCACTTCTGTACTGTCCACCACTCCTTACGGTATGGCTTCAACCTGTACAGAAAGCTCCTCTACCACGTATACAAAGTATACATCCATAGCTTCGGTGGTAAGTTTGAGCCCCGTTACATCTTCGGCGCAGGATCTCTCGACTAGTGAGCTATTACGCACTCTTTAAATGAGTGGCTGCTTCTAAGCCAACATCCTAGTTGTCTTAGAAATCCCACATCCTTTCCCACTTAACTTACACTTTGGGACCTTAGCTGATGGTCTGGGCTGTTTCCCTTTTGACCACGGATCTTATCATTCGTAGTCTGACTGCCGGGGTACAAGTATATGGCATTCGGAGTTTGATAGGGTTCAGTAACTGTTGTCAGCCCCTAGCCCATTCAGTGCTCTACCTCCACTACTTAATTACCCGACGCTAGCCCTAAAGCTATTTCGAGGAGAACCAGCTATCTCCGAGTTCGATTGGAATTTCTCCGCTATCCACAGCTCATCCCATGGCTTTTCAACGCCAACGTGGTTCGGACCTCCACGGAATTTTACTTCCGCTTCATCCTGGCCATGGATAGGTCACCCGGTTTCGGGTCTACAATATGCAACTAGTTGCCCTGTTCAGACTCGGTTTCCCTTCGGCTCCACACCATAAGTGCTTAACCTTGCTGCACATCGTAACTCGCTGGCCCGTTCTACAAAAAGTACGCCGTCACACTTTAATGTGCTCCGACCGATTGTAGGCACACGGTTTCAGATTCTATTTCACTCCCCTCCCGGGGTTCTTTTCACCTTTCCCTCACGGTACTGCTTCACTATCGGTCACTAGGTAGTATTTAGCCTTGGGAGATGGTCCTCCCAGCTTCCCACAAGGTTTCACGTGTCTCGTGGTACTCTGGAGTAGATCTACTTTTTTTTCCTTTTCGCTTACAGGGCTATTACCTTCTATGGCGGAGCCTTCCAGCTCTCTTCAACTAAAGAAATCAAAGCGTTGTGATCTATCCGCAACCCCAGGAACAAGTTCCTGGTTTGGGCTCTTCCCCTTTCGCTCGCCGCTACTTAGGGAATCGAATTTTCTTTCTCTTCCTCTGGGTACTTAGATGTTTCAGTTCCCCAGGTGTACCTCCATATACCTATGTATTCAGTATACAGTATCTAGCAAAGCTAGATGGGTTTCCCCATTCGGAAATCTACATATCACAGGCTATGTGCGCCTACATGTAGCTTATCGCAGCTTATCACGTCCTTCATCGGCTCCTAGTGCCAGGGCATTCACCGTGCGCCCTTTGTAGCTTGATCTATCATCATCTACTAATTTTCATTAGTGTCTAGGTTTAGATTATTTCTAATCTTATTAATTCGTTTCTTTATCACTGTGCAATTTTCAAAGAACAATTCACTTAATTGAGATATTCAATTAAGAAAGTGGTGGGTCTAAATGGACTCGAACCATCGACCTCACGCTTATCAGGCGTGCGCTCTAACCAGCTGAGCTATAGACCCATGTGGTGGAGATAAAGAGATTCGAACTCTTGACCCCCTGCGTGCAAGGCAGGTGCTCTCCCAACTGAGCTATACCCCCACATTTGTAATGAAAGACTTAGTCTTTCAAAATTAAACAGAATCAGGTTTCCAGTCTGGAAGCTTTGCTTCCATTCTCCCTAGAAAGGAGGTGATCCAGCCGCAGGTTCTCCTACGGCTACCTTGTTACGACTTCACCCCAATCACCAATCCCACCTTCGACCGCTGGCTCCTTACGGTTACCTCACGGGCTTCGGGTGTTACCGGCTCTCATGGTGTGACGGGCGGTGTGTACAAGACCCGGGAACGTATTCACCGCGACATGCTGATTCGCGATTACTAGCAACTCCAACTTCATGTAGGCGAGTTTCAGCCTACAATCCGAACTGGGACTGGCTTTCAAGTTTTGCTCCCCCTCGCGGGATTGCTGCTCGTTGTACCAGCCATTGTAGCACGTGTGTAGCCCTAGACATAAGGGGCATGATGATTTGACGTCATCCCCACCTTCCTCCACGTTAACCGCGGCAGTCTCGTTAGAGTGCTTAACTTAATAGTAGCAACTAACAATAAGGGTTGCGCTCGTTGCGGGACTTAACCCAACATCTCACGACACGAGCTGACGACAACCATGCACCACCTGTCTTCCTGTCCCCGAAGGGACTTCCTCAGTTACGAGTAATTCAGGAGATGTCAAGTCTAGGTAAGGTTCTTCGCGTTGCTTCGAATTAAACCACATGCTCCGCTGCTTGTGCGGGTCCCCGTCAATTCCTTTGAGTTTTAATCTTGCGACCGTACTCCCCAGGCGGAATACTTAATGCGTTTGCTGCGGCACCGAGGGTGGTACCCCCCGACACCTAGTATTCATCGTTTACGGCGTGGACTACCAGGGTATCTAATCCTGTTTGCTACCCACGCTTTCGTATCTCAGTGTCAGTTACAGTCCAGAAAGTCGCCTTCGCCACTGGTGTTCTTCCTAATCTCTACGCATTTCACCGCTACACTAGGAATTCCACTTTCCTCTCCTGCACTCTAGACACCCAGTATCAAATGCAGCTCCCAGGTTAAGCCCGGGAATTTCACATCTGACTTAAATGCCCACCTACATACTCTTTACGCCCAGTAAATCCGGACAACGCTTGCCACCTACGTATTACCGCGGCTGCTGGCACGTAGTTAGCCGTGGCTTCCTCATTAGGTACCGTCATTATCGTCCCTAATGACAGAGTTTTACGATCCGAAAACCTTCATCACTCACGCGGCGTTGCTGCGTCAGGGTTTCCCCCATTGCGCAATATTCCCCACTGCTGCCTCCCGTAGGAGTCTGGACCGTGTCTCAGTTCCAATGTGGCCGATCACCCTCTCAGGTCGGCTACGCATCGTTGCCTTGGTGAGCCGTTACCTCACCAACTAGCTAATGCGCCGCGGGTCCATCTCAAAGCGGATTGCTCCTTTGATTATTTTACGATGCCGTAAAATAATGTTATGCGGTATTAATCTCCCTTTCGGGAGGCTATCCCACTCTTTGAGGCAGGTTACCCACGTGTTACTCACCCGTCCGCCGCTAATCCACTTCCCGAAGGAAGCTTCATCGCTCGACTTGCATGTGTTAGGCACGCCGCCAGCGTTCGTCCTGAGCCAGGATCAAACTCTCAATTTAAAAGTTTAATCTTACTCAAATTTATTGACTGGTTTATTACCTATATTCTGTTTAATTTTCAAAGACCATTCTCTTTCGCCATCTCTCGACGGCTTATTCATTATATCAATTTAAAAAATCTTTGTCAATAACTTTTTTAAAACTTTTTTAACTTTTTTAAGTTAATTTGTTTTATTAAGTTTTGACTAATTTAATTTGTCGTTTCTCTCAACGACAAGGAATATACTATCACAAAAATACAATACAATATTGAACTATATTCTTATATTCGTAAAATAAATTTAAAATACTTTTCATTACTTATTTTCTCTTAATTTTTTTGTATGTGACACACCTGGTTGCGTAATTGGAGAAGCATAAAAATAAGCCAAGAAAATTTACCTTTCTCAGCTTATTTTTACTGTTATTTATTTCTTTTTAGGATACTCTTCTGTAAATTTTTCTCCCATATAATCTTCAATTACAATTTCAAACCTATTATTGATAGCATTATTCTCATCTTTTTTAATCCTTAAATTATAATTTAATTTTTCTATCTTACCATCATCTTTTTCTATTAAATTATTATTTTTATCATATATAGGTACTTCTTTTATATTATTATTCTTTAAGCTCTTCCCTTGTGAATAGATATTTATAGTGTCCTTTAATGTATTATTTGAATATACATTAACTAGTATGTTTCTAATTTTAAATTTTTCTTGTGATTTATAGTTATTATCTATGTTAACATCCAGTCTTACATTGTCCTTATCATCTGCATTAGTATTTTCAAAAATGTGAGTTGAAATTCTATTTTTTATTTCATTTTTAAAATAAACATACAGAAGTTCTTCACTTCTTGATCTTACAGGTCCTTCTGCTAATATTTTAAATCTATAATCTTCGTTATAAGGTAATTTTAATGTTTTACTAAATTTAAGACCATAAGATATATCTAACGGAACCTTATTCCACTCAATTTCATCTGAAGTTGTTTTGCCAACTTTACCATACAAAAGATATAACTTAGAGTTATTCTCTAATTCCTTTAAGTTACCATATATCATAATGGTAATATTTTTATAATCCTTATCTAACTCCAATACCTTATAATCCTTATTTGTAATCCAATCTTGTTTTGAATTTATTTTATTTACATTTTCCGAAAGCTCATCAATGCTTCGTTCTAAATAATTTAACTTATTAAAATTTCTATTTATATCTTCAGTTATATTATTAAATCTTATTACAGTAATAATATTAAAGATTATAAATACACCTAAAAATATACCTACTACCTTGCTTATTTTCTTGTTCATATAATTATAAAATTCACCTCATTTCAACTAAAAATTTTAGATTTAAACTATTATACACCATTTATAAATACATTTTAAATATTACTAGGAATATAACTCCTGGTATTCCAAAGAAACCTGCGATTAGGGCAGACCAAGCATTAATAGCTATTGATATTCCTATTTGTGACCCTATTAAATTTACAACAAATAAAAGAACAGCTCCTAAAACTCCATTTACAATAAGTTTATATAGAACCTTTATAGGCCAGGATAATAGTTTTACAACTAAATACAACAATATAATACCAACTATAAAACTTCCTATGTATTCCATAACATACCTCCCCTTATATATTATTATACATTTATATTATACTGGTTTAAATGTAATATGATTAATATTAGGTTAAAAAATAAACTTCTATTTTAAAATAAAATAGAAGTTTTAATATTTATCACTATAATTCTACTCTTCCTTCTAACGCTTTAGATAGGGTAACTTCATCAGCATATTCTAGATCTCCACCAACTGGTACCCCATGTGCAATTCTTGTTACCTTTACACCTAAAGGTTTTAGAATCTTTGATATATACATGGCTGTAGCTTCTCCTTCTACATTTGGATTTGTTGCTACAATAACCTCTTTTACATTTTCATTAATTCTTCTTATAAGTCCTTTTAGATTAATATCTTCTGGACCCTTACCAGACATTGGCGATATTACCCCATGAAGTACATGATAGGTTCCATTGTATTCTCTTATTTTTTCTAAAGACATTATATCTTTAGGCTGTTCAATTACACATATTATGCTTTCATCTCTGTTAGGATTTGAACATATAGCACAAGGATCACTATCTGTATAGTTTCCACAAATAGAACAATATTTTATAGTTCCTCTTGCTTTAACTAAAGCATTTGCAAATTCTCTAACTTCATCACTAGGAAGATTTAAAACATGTAATGTTAATCTTTGAGCAGTTTTGTACCCGATACCAGGTAATTTTGCAAACTCCTCTATTAATTTTTCTATAGCTACAGGATAAAAATCCAATTCATTCACCTCGGCCTAGAACATTCCAGGCATGTTTAATCCACCTGTTAGTTTTTTCATTTCATTTGCTGTTTCTTCATCAGCTGTTTTTAACGCTTGATTACATGCAGCTAATATTAAATCTTGTAACATTTCAACATCATCTGGATCAACAACGTCTGGTTCTATATTTATGCTTAATATTTCTTTCTTTCCATTTGCTTTAACTGTAACAGCACCGCCACCTGCTGATGCAACAAATTCTTTTTCTTCAAGTTCACCTTGAACTTTTTGCATTTGTTGTTGCATTTTTTGTGCTTGTTTCATTAAATTATTTATATTCATTCCTCCGCCCATTCCTGGGAATCCACCTCTTGCCATGTTACTACCTCCTGTATTTCATTTATTTTTTTCTATTCTATAGTCTTTTTTCTAATACTTCTTATTTTATCATTTAGTAATTTATTCATCAATTATTTCTACTAAATCTTCTCCAAATGCCTCTTTTAATATATCTTCAGGAGATTTTTTCTCCTCTTTTTTGTCTACAATATATTTTATTCTTATGTTGTCTTTTAGTTCTTCTGAAAAGATTTCTTCTATTACTTTTCTATTTTCTTCTTTTTCAAGCCTTCTTATGTTAAATGAATATTGAGGATCATACTTTATTGTTATTATGCCTCTACTACAATCTTCTACTTTTCCTGTTACTAAGGATGCGTAAAGTACCATATGTCTTCTTGCTTTAAAAATCTCAAGTATATCTTTCCATGATTTTTTAACATCATCTAATGTAGTTTTTGAATCCTCATTTCCTTCTTCTACATTAGTATCCTTTATAACTTGATTTTTGTGTTGGATTGTTTTACTTTGACTATTTAATTTAGGTTTTTCTACACTACTTGTAGTCTTAGTGTTTACTGTTATATTTCCTTCTTTTATAGCTTTTTCTAAGTTATTTATTCTAGATAATAGTACTTCCTTTGATGTATCATATTCTATTTTACACATTTTTATTACTGCAAGTTCTAAGTATATTCTTCCTTGTTTACTCCACTTTGATTGTTCTTCACATTCTTGAAGTATTCTTATACATCTCATTATTTCTTCTATTCTAATTTTATTTGCTTGTTCTTTTAGAAAGTTTATATTTTCTTCAGACATATCAAGTACATCTTCTGGCTTTTGAGTTACTTTTGCCATCATTAAATTTCTCATATGATGAATCATATCTTTTATAAATAAATTTATATCTTTTCCTGCGTAAACTACATCATCTATAATTCTAATTGAGTTTTCAACATCTTTATCTATTATTGTGTTTGTAAGTTTTATTAAATTTTCATTTGTAACAAGACCTAACATATTTATTACTTGTTCATAATCAACCTTACCATTTCCCATGGATATTGCCTGATCGAGTATACTTAACGCATCTCTCATAGCACCATCTGACATTCTTGCTATAAGTTTTAAGCTTTTATTGTCACCGAAAATCCCTTGTTCCTTTGTTATTTTTATTAGTCTACCTAATATATCGTCACTTTTTATTCTTTTAAAATCAAACCTTTGACATCTTGATAATATGGTTATAGGTAATTTTTGCGGATCTGTTGTTGCAAGTATAAATATCACGTTTTCTGGTGGTTCTTCTAATGTCTTTAGAAAGGCATTTACTGCACCTTGAGTTAACATATGGGCTTCGTCCATTATATATACCTTATATCTTCCCTCTTGTGGTGGATATTTAACTTCTTCTATAAGATCTCTAATATCATCTACTTTGTTATGTGATGCAGCATCCATTTCAGATACATCTATTGAAAGTCCTGCACTTATTTTTTTGCACATCTCACACTCATTACATGGTTCTCCATCTTGGGGATTTAAACAATTAACTGCCTTTGAAAATATCTTTGCAGTAGAGGTCTTTCCTGTTCCTCTCGTACCACAAAAAAGGTATGCATGTGCTATTCTGTTGTTTTTCATTTGATTTTTTAATGTTAAAGTTATGTGTTCTTGACCTACAACTTCATCAAAAGTTTGAGGTCTCCATTCTCTATATAAAGCAGTATACCCCACTATAACACCTCTTATCTATTTAAACGATATTCTAGTTATTTACTAAATATTATATCATACTAATTTATAATTTTTTATATAAAAAAAAGACGCTTAAACTGCGTCTTAGTATCCATTTTTAAAGTCGTGCACCTCGCATTGACAGTAAAACAGAAGCGTTACTTATATAGTTAACTCAAACCAGGTTTACCTACGGCACATAGGAGTTCTCACTTACCGCTGCTTCCTTCCGGACCTGACGGGGTTCATGAGTTCCTATTGCGTAGGGCCCAATTCTCAACGCCACTTATATAAGCCAGACCTCCCATTTTAAAGCCTCAACGAGGAATTCAACCCTGCTATAGCGGATTGCAGGTACAGGACACCGCTAACTTCCCGTCTAGCACGACAATTGGCGGAGAAAGAGGGATTCGAACCCTCGGTAGAGTTTCCCCTACACACGCGTTCCAGGCGTGCTCCTTCAACCTCTCGGACATCTCTCCATAAGATATTGCTATTATATTATTATATTAAGCAAAGACTATTATACTATTTATTAATATTTATTTCAATAGATATAATTTTTTAACCTTAATAACTTTATGTAAATTTATATTTATTTATACATTTTATATTAAATTATATTATATAACATTAACCTATTTTATCTTTTTTAATTCACCATTTCTCCATTTAACCACTTCATTTATGCTATCTTTATACTTTTTAAATTCAGCTACACTAGCTTCTTTTTCTTTATTTTGAGAGTTTACATCAGCATTTTCTTTTGAAGTTTTTTCTTCACTATTCATTGCTTGTATTACAGAATCTCTTTTTCCTTCTGCATCTTTTATTTTATTATCATAGTCATCAAATATCTTTTTTAAATTATTTTTCTTATCTTCATATAACTTTCTTTGTTTATCTAATTCTTCTTTATATTTGTCCTTTAATTCAATTTGTTTTTTATTTTTATCTTCAAGTGTTGCATCCTTTTTTAAACTTTTATCCATACCAAGTTTTAATTTTTGTAAATCTAGTTGTAATTTTTCATTAAGTCTTAATTCCATGGAACTTTTCTCGGCTTCTATTTTATCCTTATATGCACTTTTTAAAAGTTCATTATTTTGCTTAATAGTATTTTCAAAATCATTTAACTTCTTTACTGCCTCACTATTAGAATTATTAGATGTTACTATGGATGTTGACACACCTCCACCTGTAGAAGCACTGTTTCCACTATTAGATGCATTTTGTTCTATTTTTCGTTTTACTATATCAAGATCCTTATTTTTATGATTTTCTTTGTTACCACAACCAACTAAAGCCACTGCAGTTATACATAAGGTTATTAATACTGAAATTACTTTTTTCATTTTTTTACCCTCTTTAAATATTATATGATATTAACTATTTACTTATATATCGTATAATTTCTTATTTCCTTTTACTTCTGAAAAAATTAGTTAGTATACTACTACATCTATCATCATTAAACCACTTAATATCTAAAGCTGTTTTTAAGTATCTATTTTGCACTAAATCTACAACAGAACCGCAACATCCCATAGATGGATCAATTGTACCTATATAAAGTTTTCTTATTCTTGATTGTAATATGGCTCCAGAACACATTGGACATGGTTCTAAAGTAACATACATTTCACATTCATTAAGTCTCCAATTTTTAAGTATACTACTTGCTTTTTTTATAGCTAAAATCTCAGCATGAGCTGTTGGATCATTTAAAGTTTCTCGAAGATTATGTGCAGATGCAATAACTTCTCCATTTTTAACTATTACCGCACCAACAGGAACCTCATCTTTTAAAGCTGCTATCTTAGCTTCATCTAAAGCAATTTCCATAAACTTCTTATCCATAAATACTCCTTTTTTATATTAAAAAACTGCAACAATATAATTGTTGCAGTCTGGTACACCCGAAGGGAATCGAACCCCCGGCCTTCCCCTTAGGAGGGGGACGCTCTATCCTACTGAGCTACGGATGCTCATTGCATTTTACTCTATTAGTTTAATTCAGTTTTAATTTAATGTCAACCTTATAAAAATAATATATATATAGGTATATTTAGAAAGTATTCACTGTATATGAATTAGTATAAAAATATTTCATTTTATCATACTTACTATATAAACATTTTTAAGAGGTGACCTGCTTGAAAAACTTGTATGTATTTTGGAAAGCACTAGATGAAAGTAAAAGCATAAGTCTTTTTTCCCATGCTCATGTTATAAGTTTAATAATTATTACTTTGTTATGTATTTTTATTTATATATACAGAAACTCTCTTGTGGAACACTCAAAGGAAAAATTTATTTCCCACGCAATAGCATATATCCTAATTCTACATCAAGTTTCTATATACGCTTGGTATATATCAAACAACAAACTTGTACTACAGGAGTGTCTTCCACTATACCCTTGTAGAATTTCCATAATTCTATCAATAATAATGCTATTTAATAAATCTAAAAACCTCTTTGATATTCTATACTTTTGGGGACTTGGTGGTGCTAGTATAGCTTTAATTTTTCACGATACTACCCTGTATCCATTTCCTCATTATATATTTATTCAATTTTTTATATCTCACGGAGGTATTGTAATCTCAGTTTTATTTATGATATTTGTCCACAAATACAGACCCAATTTAAATTCACTAAAAAAGACATTAATATATACTTCATTGTATTTTGCTGTAACAATAAAAGTAAACTACCTAACAAACTCAAATTACTGCTACTTAAGAGAAAACCCTAATTTATATTCATTTAATTTTATACCTAAAAATGAATTATTTATTTGTATATCTACCCTGTTAAGTTTTTTCTTTTTCTTTTATATACTATATATTCCCTTTAAAAATAAATACAGAACTTAATTATACAATTTTTTTATGTTAATATTTATATAATACTGAAACTAAATTAAGGATACGGTGAAAGACATGATAAAAGTTTTTAATAGAAAAGAAAAAATATATGACATTGAAAAGGTTGCTGGAGATAACTATTTAAAATGGATTTATTCTTCTCCAGTTGGACTAAATTTTTTAGAACTTATGATAAAGAAAAAGTTCTTTTCAAAATTATACGGAAAATACTGCGATTCAAAGCACAGTGCAAAAAAAGTATCTAAATTCATTGACGATTTTAATATTAATGAAAAGGAATTTACTTTAAAAAAATCTGATTTTAAATCCTTTAACGACTTTTTTTATAGAAAGCTTAACAATGATGCAAGACCAATAATTAATGATGAAAATATATTAATCTCCCCTGCTGATGGAAGATTATTTGCCTATGAAAATATAGATATACATAACTTAATTCAAGTTAAGGGTCTTACTTATTCATTAGATGAGCTTTTAAAAAACATAGAACTTGCAGAAAAATATATTGGTGGTACTTGTCTTTTATTTAGACTTGCTCCTGTTGATTATCATAGATTTCATTTTATAGATGATGGAATTTGCGAAGAAGCCGTTAAAATTTCTGGATCTTATTACTCTGTAAATCCAATTGCCCTTGAAAAGGTGCCTAAATTATTCTGTGAAAACAAAAGAGAATATAGTATATTCCACTCAAAACACTTTGGAGATGTTTTATATGTTGATGTGGGTGCAACTTGTGTTGGTTCTATTATACAAACATATACTCCAAATGAATATGTTGTAAAAGGTGATGAGAAAGGCTACTTTAAATTTGGTGGTTCCACTATAATCTTATTTTTTGAAAAAGATAAAATTATAGTGGATAAAGATATTGTAGAACAAACTCAAAAAGGATTTGAATGTAAGGTTCTAATGGGTGAAAAAATAGGAACTAAATTATAGCTCAAATACTTCTCCAGAATAAGCTTTATAAATTTGTCCACTAAATTCTTCTTTTGCTTCATTTAAAAGTTCATTTAAATCTGTGTTATGTGGTAAATGACTTAATACTAATTTACCTACATTATTCATATTGGCTATCTTACCTACCTCACCTGATGTAAGATGGCCTTTTCCACGTCCAGTATCTTTATTTAAAAAGTTGGTTTCACAAATAAATAAATCAGCATCTTTTGATATGTCTAAAATACCATTACACCATTCAGTATCACCACTATATACAAACAGCTTACCATTTTCCTCAAATCTCATAGCAAGAGATGGCACAGGGTGTTTTCCCCACTTAAAACTAACATTTAGATCTCCTATTTGAATTTCTGTAGCATCATCTATTTTGTGCCATTTAGAAATACCTTCTAATGTTAAACTTTTATAATCATCACTTAAATCATGTGAATATATTTGAAGTTCATTTTGTCGAGTTCCATTCTTTATATCAATTTGAGCTGAATATTGAAGTGCCTTTATGTCAGCTGCATGGTCTCCATGATAATGCGAAAGTATTACAGCATCTATTTTTGAAAGCGGCAGATAGTTTTGAACTTTAGATAATACACCTGATCCACAATCAATTAGTATGTTATGATCTCCACTTTGAAGTAAATATCCACTTGTAGCTTCATCTTTTTCAGGGAATGCTCCCCAGTATCCTACTACTGTTATCTTCATAAAATTCTCTCCTTTAACCCAGTATTTAATTAAAATATATTTATATACTTCCCTAATATATAAAAGGAAAACAAAATAGCTTATACTATTTTCTAATTTACTTCTTATAGAATACATTTCTTAGTGTGTTTATTTTGAAATTAATTCTTAATTATTTAAAATATAACATATGTTTAAATAAATTAAAAGCAAGGACCCGTTTTTACTAATATCCTTGCTTTAATATAACTATATTTATTTTGTTATCATCTTAAAAAACTTTTCATGGGGCGAATCACTTTTTAATTCCTTTAAAAGATATATAAGTTCCTCTGATTTATCAGTAATTATATTATCTACTCCCATATCTATAAATCTTTTCATGTTATTTATGTTGTTTACAGTCCAAACATGAACTTCTCTTCCCATAGAATGAGCTATATAAACTGTATCTGGAGAAACTAATGATTCTTCCATACTGTAAAAATCTACGTTTAATTTTTCTATATCTCCCTTTGCTAAAAACATAATATATCCAACTTTAATTTTAGGATCCAACCTTTTAACTTCTTGGATTGTTTCATAATCTAGAGAAGTTATAACACAGCCTTTTTCAAAATTGTGTTCCTTTATTATATCCACAACTTTTTTTACTATATCTTTTTCATTGGGACTTGCCTTTATTTCTATATTTAATTTGATTTTTCCCTTTGCAAGGTCAATACAATGGGTTAAAAGTGGCATTTTTTTATCTTCATAGGTTCTAGTAGGATTAACCTTATTATTATAATCCTTTATATCATCATAATTAAGTTGCCACGCTTCCTTATCTATACCTATATTCTTTTTTAGATTAATATCATGGCACAAAAATATCTCCCCATCCTTGCTTTCTACAACATCAATTTCAGCAAAATCAGCATTAGCTTTAATTGCCTCTCTCACAGATGCTAGAGTATTTTCAGGAGCCCTTTCTACATTTCCCCTATGGGAAGTAACTTTAACGTCATACATCATATCTAATGCACTATCTATTACAAGACCTATACTTAAACTAAGGATTATTAACACTAAGCTTAAAATAAATATAAATATCTTTTTTCTTAAAAATATCTTATCTAATAAGCTTGGTCTTTCTTTAACTTTAAGATCTATGTTAATAATGTTTTTATCTTCCTTGTTTCTTAATATATAAAACAATCGTGTTATCCAATGAATTTGTATTGGAGTTAATATGAAAAACACTAAAATTCCTAAAAATTTTCTTATTAAAATTATAGCTATTATAAATACCTTTCCTAAGTAAACATTGTAATTCACTCTATACATTAGTTGATGTAATATTATCATCCATGTTACATAAGAAATTAAAAATATAAAACCAGTAAAGATTGCAATTATGAGAAAGTGTTTTATAAATATTCTAAAATTATTCTTAATAAGTCTCCAGCTTTCCCTTTGAGCATTCTTTGCAGATTTATTTTCAAGTATTATAAAGTGAAATGTAAATATCCAGCTTATAAAAATCATTAATATTAATACTAATATAATTATCTCAGTTATAAACATCCATAAATTTTCATCAATATAACTTTGTATAAACCCTGGAACCTTTAACGGTATCCCAAAAACAGAATAAGACTCAATTCCAATTAAGTTTGCAAAGACTAGATAAAAAAATACTGCATAAACTCCACCAATTCCTATGAATTTCGGACTCTTTTTTAAACAAAATCCTAATATAGAATAAAATTTATATTTCTTTTTTTTAGTTAGTATCTGGTTTCCTATAACAATAAGTCCACCTATCTCAATTAAAATCACAAAAACAGCCATTATATAAAATATAAAGATAGCAAGAACACCTTGTTTTGACATTCCGAATTTTAGTATCTGATTATTTGAAATAACAGAAAAACCCTTATTTTTCATAAGCACATTTATAAGGAACGAAAATATAGGAATTATAAGTATAGTTAGTATAAGCTTTGTTACTATCTCGTATTTAAAAAATTCACTCCAGCCATATTTAAAGTCATCAACCATTCCCTTTAATTCATTTACGAAATGTTTCACCATTTAAGTCTCCTTTTAAGTAATAAAAAAACCTTTGAAATATAATATTTCAAAGGTTTCTGGTGCGTGAGAGAGGATTCGAACCCCCGGCCAACTGGGTCGCAACGTAAAAATTTAAATAGTGTTAAATAGTCCCTAAACCCTTATAAAACGTCACTTCTATTTTTTAATTAGAACCGTTTATTCCCTATTAAGTTTAAACTATAAGGGGTAAAAAAGGGGGTAAATTTTTAATATTTTAATTTTTTTATTTTCTCTCGCTCATCTCAACCTTTAAAAATAATCTAGCAAGAATAGCATCAATTTTATATTATATGGGACATTAATTGTCCCGAAAAAAAAGCACCTAAAATAATAATATCATAAAAAAGTTGAGTTTTGCAAAAACATCTGTACTATCTGTACTGTTTTTCCTTGAAACCGTTGGTATTACTAGCTTAGTACACATTTTTTATCTGTACTTATCAATGTGTACTGATGTGTACTTAAATCCCCTCAAACCCTTGATATAAGTGGATTAGTACACATTTTTCATCTGTACTGTACTATCTGTACTATCTGTACTGATGTGTACTTATCTGTACTTTATACTAACCATTTATTTCGTTTAGCTTGTTCGATTCCATATCTAAAAGCATCTATAAGATGATTATATTTGTCTATAGGTCTATTAATATACTCTCCTGTCTTCTTATCTTTCTGCCATGTATAGTTTTCAAATTCCATAATAGTATTCTTACATTTTGGATGAATATAAATTTTATAACTCTGCAAATACTGAATTCCATTCAAAATACTATCCTTTCCCTTTTTTGCAGCCTTAATTCTTGTTAACCCCAATCTTTTTAACTCCTCTATGCTCTTAGGTTCCGAACTATCTGCCGTTATTATTTCCTTACTATATCCCTTATACTTTATCTCCTTAAAAATATCTTCATTAGTTAATCCACTCAAGTAAAATTCATCAAATACCCATATTTCTTTTGTTTTTTTATCTACCATAAAAGCTATAAATGCACTAGGATCATTAGTATAGCCAAAATCTAAACCAAAATAGCACTCCCTTTCCTTAAGTAATTTTTGAAATATAGGACTTGATACATATTTTAATATATTATCATCAATCCCCATTTCTTTGAGCTTATTCTTAACTTTTTCATATTTAATATCTAATATATCAAAATCTAAAGGCTGCCAATTAGTAAATATTCTCTTGTCTAATGACGAAAATTCTCCTTCTGCATATATTTTATACAAAGTATAATTAGTTTCTTTTAACTGTTTTATCTCCTTTACATAATCCTTGGGTAAATATGGGTTGTTTTTGTAAGTTGTTTTTACAATTAAAGCTCCATCATACTTTTGTTCAAAAAAAGTTTTATATACCCAATTAACCTTGTTTACTGGATTAAACATTAGATGTATTTGTTGATTCTTTTGTTTAGTTCTCATTCTTAAGTTTAGTTGTGTAAAATCTAATAATGTAAGCTCGGTAGCCTCTTCTATGACAATATCACTTATATCACTTATGGACTTTATTTTTTCACTATCGTCTAATCCTTTAAAAATAAACGTACTACCATTGGGTAATTCTATAGTCATATCTGTTTTATTAATATTGCATTGATTATAAATACCTAAATCACCTATTAAGGTTTTAAATTCCTGAAATATACTCTCTCTAATTGTAGACCCTACTTTTCTAGTTACTAAACATTTTCTTTTTTCATTTAATAACTTATATAACATCTTTTGAACTACAAATTTACTTTTACCGCTTCCAGCTCCACCATAAAATACATTTATCCTAGTTGAATAATCTTTAAAATATGGTCTGTATACTGGCAATATCATATTTATATAATCTTTTATTACTATTTCTTTACTCATTTATAATGTCACCACCCTCAACAACTCTTATAACTTGGGTCTTTTGTGGTTTTTGCTCAACCGTTAACCCAAAGTTTTTACCTAATATTTCAGCCGATTTCATTCTTAAATGTAAAGGTGCTTTTTTATCCCTCATAGTTTCAGTAAAAAACTGTCTTATTTCTTTCTCAGTAGCTTCTTCATAGCCACCAGTACGCTCTATTTCATCAATATAAGCTTTGATTTTATCATTGCTTAACAACTTACTCCCATTACTATTTGCAGTTTTAGAAGTGCATTTATAAGCCCTCATATATGCCTCTGTGGCATTGCCTGTCTTTAAATAATTTTTACAAAATAACTTCTGTTTATCTGTTAACATAAAATTTTCCTTTCTATATTTTTTTATATTGAAAAAGGAGTCGGTTTTATGACGACCCCCTTAAACCTTTTGGTTTATTTAGCTGTTATACATGAAAATGCTTTATTTGTTATTACATTAAATCCAAATCTCATAGTAACTTTTATGGCTAACATATCATTTTGAGCTAGGTTCAAGACCGGGACACCCTTTTCATCAAATAATGTAGCTTCCGTTAAAACCTCATACTCCATATCTTCTCTAGTACCTATAAGTGCATTATCAAAGTTTCCTATCAAAAATGTAGCCTTTTCTTTATCAAATGATTTTGTACTTGGTATATAAATAGGAGTTTGATATATTTGTGTTCCACTTAATCCACCTGGAATAATTAAAGCATTACCATTACTATCTCTTAAAGTTCTTAATGAGTTCTTTATTCCATTATGCGTTATAATTGCATTTACTGATATATCACTATTTTCTACTAACGCCATAGCATTTGATATATCTAAATCTATTTTTCCAGTTTGTTTTACATTATTACTTTTAGCTGCATCATATATATTTGTATCAAATGGACTCTTGGTTCCAAATAAGATTGCAGAATCTATTGCTCTAGTAAAAGCATCTTTTATACCATCTTTTATTTCACTCATTACATTTATAACTGAATCCTTTATTTTTTCTTTTGTTGTTGGAACTATTACTGCCAATTTTTTAGCCTGTAACTTTGGATATTCCCAATTCATTACCGAAGTTCCTATCCTTTCCGATTCTTCTGTCCAGTAAGCAGTTCCCGTATCAGTTAATAATTGAAGTGTTTTCTTATTGCTTTGCATTGGTATATGCTTACATATTCTAAATGCAGTTGATTCTTTAACTATTCCCTTTATAACGTCATTTGCTATTTCTGTTGGTATAGTCCCCATTAAATTATTCATTATAAAATCTTTATCAGCCTTTAATACTTGTCCACTCATTATCTATTCTTCCTTTCCATCAATATAATATCTTGAAATGTTTTTCTTTCTTCGTTAGGTTCTAAAGCTTCCCCATCATTTAATCTATTAGGCACAATCCTTAACTTAGTTTTATGATTTTTTAAGTCTGATGCTTCCTTGATTAAATTTATTGTTTTTTCAGCACTATCATAATCCTTTGTCTTTAAATCTTCAGTTACCATTTTTAAAAATTCATCTGTAAAAGTATCATTTAATTGGGCATTAAAATCATTTATTAAACTATTCAATTTTGATTCTTCTCTTTCAGCTATCATTCTTTCATATTCTGCCTTATAATCAATTTCTTGTTGAACTTCTTCAACTTGTTGATTCTCTACATTCTCCATTTTTATCTCCCCTTTATTTTAGAATAATCCTTGTTTTAAAAATTCTCTTAAATGGTACAGGAACGTATAGTATATCCAATTCCCGGCACCCACCTTACTTATGAAACAAGTGTTTATATTATATCTAGCCTCAAACGTCTTTAGAGTTGCCACAAAGCTTTTAGGGTTGTATTTAGTATTATAAAGATGTTTTACAATGCTATCGTAGTTGGCATCTTCAATCATCAAATACATTTTTCCTTTCTTCCTTGTAAACTCTTCCTCAATATTAGCTCTGCCAACAGTAAAATTATTGCTTAATTCTTCAAGTGAACCCTTACGCTCAATAGTTACAATGTCATTAAAATATAAGTCTCTATGTATTCCCAATTCTATATTTTTAGGAATATAAAATGTATAATCTCCATGGTCCAGTTTTAATATTTTGTACTTTATTTTCTGCTTTTCTAAATAACTAATAATATGTGAATTTTGTTGCTCCCTTGTATCTATAAGCACAACCATACTATCAAGGATTTCTTTTAACTCCTTATCTGTATATTTATATAAACTAACCATTACATCACACTCCTATATTAATATTATTTCTTCCCCTATCTCTTCTAAATACTTTAAATTTGTTAATGCAGCTATGACTCCCTTTTTAAATGCAAATTTTGACTCTGTTCCACTTAATAAGGTAAATGATTCTATAAGCTCATTTATTAAATCGTGGTATTGTTCTGGAATTACTTCAAAGACTTTGTTTTGAATTTCCCCATTTTTATAATCAAGTTCTTTATAATCCTCAAATTTATTTAATTCATCAATTTTACCTGTTACATGATGAAATTCATTCTCTATTGTCTTATTAACTATATTCTTTATTTTTTTGTTCATTTTTTACATTCTCCTCTTGTTTTTTTCACTCCAAAAGGTTAAACTAAACTTGTAGGTTTTTTAGTTTAGTTCGTTCCTGTCGGAATGGACTTTTTTTTATTTAAATGGATATTTCCCGTCTTGTACTTCTTCTAAATCTATAAAACATATATCTATCCAATACCTTCTACTGTTACTAACCTTTTCTTTAACCCCAAAACTCTTAAACTGCCTTCCAAATTGTACCTTATTCATAGGTGTTATATCGCTCTCAGAACACCATTGAAGGTATCTGTTATATACATTATCCTTTAATATCTTTTCTCCACTCTTAGGCTCAATTTTTAACTTTTCTTTAAAGAATGCATACGAGCTGTCTACTTCTTGCCTATACTCTTCCATTTCTTGCTCTGATGATTCACTTACTGTAACTTTCCACTTATTAGATTTAACCCTTTTTAATCCTTCATAAGCCCACATAAAAACTAAATCTAACTCATTTTGAATAATTCTGTCAGCTAATTGAGTATCTTTTAATTTATCTCTAGTACCCTCTTTAACTTCTTTTTCAGTACCAAAAGAAACATTAAAAGGAATGATAATAGGTCTTCTAAAAAACCCTGTAGACTTATCTGCTGCACTTGGTAATCTATTTAATCCAAAGAACATAGTCATATTGAAACCTAACCTAACTAAATCCTTATTTTTTCTATTTACTAGAATTGGCTCTCCACATACCATAGACTTAAAAAACTTATTAACCGTTTTTCCACTAAGTTCATCATCACGAACTATATTAACGTGTTTTCCCTCTGCCATTGAAATTACAAAGGGTTCGCCAAAATCACCTAGACCTATGCTACAAATATATTTATTATCCTTTATAAGAGCCTCCTGTATATCAAAGGTGGCTGACTTTCCATTACTGCCCTCTCCTTTATATATAAAACAATTCTGAACTTCTCGGCTATGTGGTGATAACATCAATCCCCACGATTCTTGTAGTGTTGTTATGCTACCTTCATCAAGTGTAGTATCTAAAAACTTTTTAAACTCTGAGTTATTAAACTTATCTTTCCACTCACTTATATAGTTAGCTTGAAATTGTATTTCTGTTTTATACTTTGGATCATGTGGCAAAAGTTCATCACTTTCTATATCAATGATTCCATTAAGACAATTAATATATTTTTTCTCGTCATGTATATCCCTTGCATCTGAACTGTTTAACATTAATAGTTCTGCAAAATTCTTTGACCTTGTAACGGTTTTATCTTTATCATTTAAAGCATATTTAAAATACATCTTTTGAACTTCTCTAAGCTCCATATATTTATAAAATCCTTTTTCAGTATCATATATGAACCATAGATTCCCCTTTGTATAACTTGGTTGTTCTTTAATTATGTATTGAACCAATGCCCAGTTATTAATATGTCCTTTTTCATCACAATAAGATGGAAGAGCATATTTAATAACACTTTCAATCTTTTTCTCCACTATTTCAAACGATAATGGTGGTTCAAACCAACATCTGTTATACATAACTGCCTGTGGTAGTAATGCTTCTTTAGTTCTCATATTAGGATTATTTTTAATCATATATCCTAACCAACTAATTAAGGTATTGTCACGTCCTTCTCCTTCTTTAACTGGTTTATAATATTTGTCAGCCTTAAAATCTTTTTGTATCTTCTTTGAAGTTTCTTTTTTCTGAGAAGGTTTGTCTAACTTTAATAATTTATCAAACAACACCTGTGGCATATATTGAATATCTTTTCCATTTGCCTTATATTCTAATATTTCTCCATCAACTTTCACTTGACTACCTGGAAGTACAATTAAACCTCCATCAGTTCTTACATCAACACCAGGAATATAATTAGCCTTATTCTTTAATCCTTCTTTATACTTAAAATATAAATGCATTCCACCCCTTGGAGTTATAACAACAAATGTATTAAGTATCCTTTTTTTATCTTCATTTGAGAACTCTTTAATAAATTCCTTAAAATTTTGAATTCCATCAATAGAGCTATCCCCATGGTTAACATCAATATCTATTACAATAATATTGCTAGTCTTACCACATAAAAGAGAATATCCAGTAAGTTGTCCACCTTTTGTTTCTCCGTTTATCTCTTTTTTATATATACTTCCTAAAGATTGAACTGCGTCAATATTATTTACCCAGTTATTTTCATCTTTCCATGGTATAATTGGAATCTTTGAATAATTAACCAATGGAACTCTTGGAAATAAGTTTTTCATTATATTAAACTCGTTTCCCATATAATCACCTACTTTTTGTTACATTGTTTATTTGCCCACTCTTGCAGTAGCTCACGATTTATAAAATGTTTTTTCCCTATTCTTATGCAAGGAAAATCTTTTCTTTTTAACAAATCACCATACATCATATTTCTGCCTACTCCTAAAACCTTCATACCCTGTGTTGGGCTTATTAATATTGAGTCATTATTTCCCATGCAATTACCTCCTATTTTTTTATTCTTAGAATTGAGTAAAACCAATTTTGGCTTAAGATATGACTTAGTTTAATATCACTCATGATAAATGATATTGACTCACAACCATTTGGTTGTCTAAAAAACATAATACACCCATTTAGGTTATAAGTCAATATATTTTTTTAACCCATTTAGGTGTATTTTAGTTCATATTGGTGTATAATATACTTAAATAACATTAGGAGGGAAAAGTATGAACGTTGGTGAAAATATTAGAAAGTATAGAAAGGAAAAGGGATTAACACAAAGCGAATTGGCTGAAAAAACACATTTAGCCACTAACACAATTCAAAGATATGAAAAGGGTCACAGACAACCGACAATGCAAGTTTTAGAAAAAATAGCTGATGCCCTTGGAATACCAGTATATAGATTAACATTTAATGATGAAGAAAGTTTGAAGGCTATTGAAAAAGCTGAAAATATATTAAAGAATTTTAAATTTGTTCCTAATGATGATTCAGAAAAAGCCTTAAATTGTTTTAAATATTTACTTGATTATCTTTTTATAAATTGGAGACAAAACTCAACAGATGAAAGTTTGATAAACATAATGAATGGGAAAATGCTCCATGATTTTTTGACAAATATGTTAATATTATACAATAATGACACTAATTCTAATAGAGATATATAAAACAGTACAGATTGTGTACTGATGTGTACTGTATCTGTACTGCCTTCAAACCATTGATATTACTTGATTAGTACAGATAGTACAGATAGTACAGATGTTTTTGCAAAAATAAAAAAAAGAAAGGAGTTATACCTATGGCTAAAACAACTTATAGAAAAAAGACAGTAAATAATAAAGAATATTATTTTTATCGCTTAAGACATAAAAATTTAAAAAAGCCTAAGGACATATACGCCAAAACAGTTAAAGAACTTGATAGCAAAATAAAGATGATAATAAAAGAACTTGATAATAACATTACTAATAACAAAGAATACTTTGGAGCTTTCTTTAAGGACTGGCTATATAACACTCACATGATAAATAAGAAGCCTTCAACTATTGAAAGATATGATAGTATATTTAGAAACTACATAGAAGATAGTATAATATATGATATTAAATTAAAAGAACTTAACCCATCTGATATACAAAACTATTACAATGTGTTAGTTACTAGAGGGAAAAGTATCTCCAGTATAAAAAACTTACATAAGCTTATAGCTCCATCTATTAGATACGCTTATGATAGTAATAGGATCATGAAGGATTTTTCTAGAGCTATAATAATTCCTAAGGATAAGGAAGATACCAAGTTGAAAAAGTCTAGTGATGTGAAGCCATTTACTTTAGAAGAACAACTTAAATTTATCGAAGCTATTAAAGGGCATGAATTAGAAATGTTATTCCTCACTGCTCTTGATACTGGGTTAAGACAAGGAGAGTTATTTGCATTAACATGGAATGATATAGATTTAGATACTAGGCATATAAGCGTAAATAAATCATTTAAGAGTATAAGGAATATATCTACAGGAAAATATGAAAATATTATTCAGACACCTAAGACTAGTAATAGCATAAGACTTGTGCCTATACCAGTACATTTAATAGACAAATTAAAACAACATAAATTATTACAAAAGACTTTAAAATTAAAACTAGCTAATTTATATGAAGATAACACACTTATTTTCTGCAATAAATTTGGCAAGTATTTGGATAGTGGAAATGTGCTTAAAAAATTTAAGAAGATATTAAATGATAATAACCTTAATGATAGGAAATTCCATGATTTAAGGCACACATATGCTACACGATTATTCGAATTAGGAGAAGAAGCCAAGACAGTTCAGACCTTACTAGGACATAGTAATATTTCTATTACTTTAGACACTTATACTCATGTATTGGATAGTTTAAAAGAAAAGGCTGTAAGTAAACTAGATACTTTATACGTTAATGTGGGGGTAAAATAACCCTCTTTTTTTTATATGTAAAAGCTATAAGGGGTAAAAAACGGGGTAAAATTCACTAATATATAAAATAAAAAACCCAGTAACCATTGTGATTACTGAGCTTGTGGTGCGTGAGAGAGGATTTGAACCCCCGACCAACTGGTTCGTAGCCAGCTACTCTATCCAACTGAGCTACTCACGCATATCTATATATATTTTAACATAGGAACTACCAAAAATCAAACATTAAACTATTACTGCAGATTAAGTTTATGCACCTATAGCCCCTATGCTGCATGGGAATTATACACCATTAAAAAACACTCAATATGATATTGAGTGTTATGGCGGAGAAAGAGGGATTTGAACCCTCGCGCCGGTTACCCGACCTACGCCCTTAGCAGGGGCGCCTCTTCGGCCTCTTGAGTATTTCTCCAAGTCCTACATTGTAATAAAATTAATGGCGGAGAGATAGGGATTCGAACCCTAGGTACGCTCTCACGTACGCCGGTTTTCAAGACCGGTGCCTTAAACCAACTCGACCATCTCTCCGTATTTCCTTGTATATTATAATATATATATACAAGTTTGTCAATAACTTCTTATTATTTTTTTAATGGCGGAGAGATAGGGATTCGAACCCTAGGTGCGCTTTCACGCACGCCGGTTTTCAAGACCGGTGCCTTAAACCAACTCGACCATCTCTCCATGCTGCGACGATATATATTATAACAACATATCGTCACACTGTCAACTACTTTTTAAAAATTTATTTTATAACGTCTAAATTTCTCATATAAGGTCTTAAAGCTTCAGGAATTGTTACTGTTCCATCTTCATTTTGATAATTTTCAAGGATAGCAGCAACAGTTCTTCCTATTGCAACACCAGATCCATTTAAAGTATGAATAAATTCTGGTTTTCCTTTTCCATTTTCTTTATATCTTATATTTGCACGTCTTGCTTGGAAATCTTCAAAGTTACTACAACTTGATATTTCTACATATCTATTGTAACTTGGCATCCAAACTTCTATATCGTATTTAAGAGCTGCTGTAAATCCTAAATCACCTTTACATATTCTAACTACTCTATAAGGTAATCCAAGTCCCTTTAATACATCTTCTGCGTCATTTGTTAATTTTTCAAGTTCATCATATGATTGTTCTGGTTTAACAAACTTAACAAGTTCAACTTTGTTAAATTGATGTTGACGTACAAGTCCTCTTGTATCTCTTCCTGCAGAACCTGCTTCAGCTCTAAAGCATGCACTATATGCAGCGTGTTTTATTGGAAGGTCATCTCCATTTAATATTTCATTTCTATACATGTTTGTTACAGGAACTTCAGCTGTAGGAATTAAAAAGTATCCGTTGTTTTCTACTTTAAATGCATCTTCTTCAAATTTAGGAAGTTGTCCTGTACCAGTCATACTATCTCTATTTACCATGTATGGTGGAAGTATTTCTGTATATCCATGATCTATTGTGTGCATATCTAAGAAGTAGTTTATAATAGCTCTTTCAAGTCTTGCACCTAATCCTTTATAAACTGTAAATCTTGAACCAGCTATTTTTCCGCCTCTTTCGAAATCAAGAATATCAAGGTCTGTTCCAATATCCCAGTGAGCCTTTGATTCAAAATCAAATTTTGTTGGTTCTCCCCATTTTCTAATTTCTATATTGTCTTCATCAGTTTCTCCATCTGGTACATTTGGGTTTGGAATGTTTGGAATTCTAAGCATTATATATTTTATTTTTTCATCTACTTCATTAAGCTCTACATCAAATGCTTTAATGTCATCAGAAAGCTTTTTCATATCTGCCATTATAGCACTTGTATCTTTTCCTTCTTTTTTAAGCTTACCAATTTGAGATGATTCGCTATTTCTTTTACTCTTTAATTGTTCAACCTCAACTAATATTTGTCTTCTTCTTTCATCTAATGCAACAACATCATCAATTAATTTATTATCAAAATCTTCTCCTCTGTTTTGCATTATTTGTTTGATTTCTTCTGGATTGTTTCTTATTCTTTTTAAATCTAACATATATGAATTTCCTCCTCATTAAATCTAGTATTATTATATATAATGACACAAAAAAGGAGCCCTTCTCTACACATTAATGTAGGGACGAAAGGACTCCGCGTTGCCACCCTAATTGGTTTATAAATAAACCCACTTTAAATATTAACGGTTTTACCGTATTGTTTATCACAATCCCTCAGAGTTGGATTCACAAAACTTTTAGTATGAATTTGCACCACCCATTCACTCTCTAAAACTAAAATATATTGCTACTATTCTCTTCAATGGTTTAAATATCAATTTTTAATTAATTATAAGTATAATATTTGTAAATGTCAATAAATTATTTACATAAAAAGACTTTTTATAAAAATCTAACTACATATGCTTCTTGTGCAAATTATATCAACACCAGTATTTAAAATATTTCTGCATATAATATCTCCAGATTTTATTGGTACTCCAACGTGTATTCTACTTAATGCCTTTGAACATTCAATTAAAAGATCTTTACTTATTGGAGCGCTACTTCTCACTGGAACAACATTACGTTTTGAACCTTTTATTCTTACTACAGAAGTAAATATTTTTTTAGCCACACACACTATTAACACCAACCTATTACATATCATCAAACTCTTTTATTCTGTTTAATAATATCTTAGAATTTTTTGAATCCTTAACTATATCAGTCATGCTTTTGTTAGTTTCTCTAGCTAAAATTGATACTATTTTATTTAAACAATGAGCACCATTACATGTACCTGCTCCTGCACCCGTCCTTCTTTTTATTCCTTCAACAGTTCTAGCACCTAAAGGTCTTCTTATAGCATCCACAATCTCACCTTCAGTTACCATGTTACATGCACATATAATTTTACCATAGTTTTTATCTACTTTTATTAAATTATTTCTTTCTCCATTTGTCATATCTTTAAATTTATAAGTTTCTCTAACTTTATCATTAAAGTCTTTCTTTAACTTACATTTTAGATTATTCTCTACAGTCTCGCAAATTATTCTTGAAATTGAAGCGGTCATAGTAACTTCCGCATAATTTTTCCCTGAAATTTTTATATATCCCTTATCAACCAAACTATCATCAATCATTATAAGGTCATTATAAAAATGTGAATTATAAAAAGTGTTAACATCAACAGGCTTTATATTTTTTATAAGTTTACTAACAATATTATAACATTCACTATAAGTAATATTATTCTCTGTATTTACTGAAACTATATAATTGCCTTGCACTGTAGGGTAAGTGTGAATTATTTCATTACTTCCTCCCCTTCTAGTAAAAATTATATTATTAAGCTTACTATCCGGAGTTCCTTCTATTAAGAAGTACTTTAAATACCCTTTATGCTTGCATTTCTTCTCCGAAAACTCATCAAAATTATAATCCTCCGGAGTAGTGTTTATAACCATTCTACATGTAAATTTATTTTTATTTGTAACGACTTTAAATCCTTTATTTGTAGGCTTTATATCTTCAACTATCTCTTCTAACTTAAAAGATACTCCATTATCAAAAGCTATTTCTCCATAAGCTATAGCAAGATCATATGGACATATAACTCCTGTGTTTTTAGAATATACAGCCTTTGTAGCATTTATATTTAAATTTGGTTCAAGCTTTTTTATTTCATCCTTTTGTAACATATGAATATTAGGAATTCCATTTTCTATTGCCTTATTATAAATTTCATTTACTTCTTTTTCTTCTTTTTCGTTTTTAGCGATTATAAGAGAACCTACACTTTTATAGGGAATATCAAATTTCTTAGCTAAATCCTTAATCATATTCATTCCCATATATTCAAGCTTAGACATTATGTTATCTTTAGTTTGTATACCATCAAAAATAATTGATGAGTTTACTAGAGCCACATCATCAGCTATATCATAATCTTTTTCAATAAGTGCTATATTTAAACTATACTTTGATAGTTCATAGGCAACAGCACAACCAATTAGCCCTCCACCTAAAATAAGTACATCATAATCCATAAATATTCCTCCTAAGCAAAAGAAACTAACTAAGTGAATATGTATTTTCATACCTAATAAATAAGTTTTCAATTACGTCTCTTGTAAGTGGTTTACTTAAAATTTCATCAACAAAAATCATTTTTTCCTCATTCAAATTGCCTATCCACCCAGTCATTAAACAAAAATATATATTTTTATCAAGTTCCTTTACTTTCCTTGCAACCTCAAGTCCATTTATGTTTGGCATAGAAAAATCACAAATAACAATATCGTATTTTCTTCTAGCGAGTTCCATTTCAACATCTTGAAGACTATTAACATCACAAGTTCTAACCTTACACTGTGTAACAGATTTTATTATTTGAAATAAAACGTTACGTACATCTTTATTATCATCAATTACAAGTACATTCTTAGAAAAACTATCACAAACTTTTTTAGAAACCTTGTTTTCTTCTATCTTCTTTATATTACATATAGGCATTTTTATTATAAACTTAGTACCCTTGTTTTCAGCACTTTTACAACTAATATTCCCACCAATAGATTGTATTATTTTATGTGCAATACTAAGTCCTAGACCCGAACCTTTTTTCCCTTTAGTTGTGAAGAATGGCTGGAATATTCTTTTTTCTATACCTTCATTTATTCCTATACCATTGTCCTCTATTTCCATTACAACAAAACCATTCTCATCTACTGTAGAAATTCTGATTTGACCGTCCTTCTTTATTGCATCTACAGCATTGCTTATTATGTTTATAATAACTTCTCTTATTTCAGTTATATTTCCTTGAATTCTTTCTTTTGAATCCAAATTAGTAAATATGTTAATTTTTACACCATCTAGTATACTTTCATTTAACCACTTATTCTTAGTTAATGCAATGGCATCTAAAATAACCTCATTCACATTAAATACATCTATAACATCATCACTGTTGTAACTTACAGTTAACTTCTTTAATTTACTAATTATATTTGTAACATCATAAGTACACATTTCTATTACCTTTAATTGTTTAGAAATTACCTTATCATCTTCATATCTATCTTTTAATAATTCCACAGACCCTATAATAGGAGTTAAAATATTATTTATATCATGAGCTATGCCTGCTGCCATTTCCCCCATATTTTTAAGTTTTTCATTTTCAATAAACTTACTTCTAAGATTAAAAAACTTCGTCTGTTCTTGCATTAATGAAAATACTGTTTTACAAATTGATTCTATGTAATCTAACTCTTTTTTTATACTGCCTTCTGAGTTATTATATTTTCCTATCCAAATTACACCTTCAACATAATTATGGTATTGAACATAAACCCCTATCATTTCCTTAATAGAAAGTTTTAAAAATTTTTCTCTAACATTTTTATTATTTATATCATTTACATTTATGTATAAGCTACTTTTTATTTTCTTTATTTTATTATTTGTATTAATTTGAAAAGCTATTATATCTTCATCATTAACTAAATAGTACTTATGTTCTTTAGTAATACCATAATAATTCTCTAAAGCTATGAGATTTTCATGCTCTCTACTTGATACATACATACAACAAAAACTCAAATTCCACAGTTCTATTAATTTACTCATTATATTTTCTTGAAAATCATCTTTATGATAATTCATAGGAATATTAGTCATAAGATTATTGAAAAAAAGTAAATTCTCATTTTGATATTTAAGTTCACTATAAGAACATATAAAGTTTATAGCTTTATAGAACTCTTCTTTTTTATTAAATACAAGTTCTTTATTATTGTTATATATAACCATTTCATCAAAACTATTAGAAAACTTATAAAATGTATCAAAATCATACTTTTTGTTTTTTATGTATACTAAATTTCTTATATTCCTATTCTCAAAATGTAACATTAAATTGCTAAACTTACTAACAACTTTATCTTGTTTAACATTATCTAAATTCCATATAATAAGTATGTTCTGGTCAACATTGTAAATACTATCAACCAAGTTTAATAAATGTTCAGAATACATTTCATAATTATTGCACATCTCAAGAAATATATTTCCAGCATATATATTTTCAATTAAACTCTTCATTTCATCTTCAAAAGCATCTTTAATTTCATAAAAAAACGAATTATCCGTAATTACTATAATTTTACCATCTTCATTTAAAGTTTCCATTGCAGCTTCTTTTATAAATATAAATGTTTTTTTTAATCTCAGTTTTTCATTATCAATATATAAACAATTTTTAGTTTTCATATCGATTTCCTTTCTAAAACCTTCTTTAATATAATTTTAACATTAGACCAAAAATTTTTCTATAAATTGTTTCTTAAACGCATAAAAAGTATACGGTTTATGTATATAACCGTATACTTTTTCCTTGTATCTACTATATTTTTCTTTGTTTTTACTTATTTTGGATGGTTTAATTTGTTTAAAATATCACCAAGTCGCTTTATATTTTCTCCATATTCTGCCCAGTTTCCCTGTTTCTGTGCTTCAATAGCTTTTTCATATAATTCTTTAGCGTCTTTTAACTCATCTGGAACGCTCTCTTTTTTATTTAAAATTACCTCTTCTTTAGCATCATTTTTTTTATCATAATCAAATAACTGTGATAGTGCCTTTTCTATATTTTCTGCTAGAATTAACTTATCTCCGTAAGCTACAATTACCCTTTTCATCTCTGGAATACTTCTCTCTGAATCTGCTCTTAAATAAAGAGGTTCTACATAAAGAAGAGAATTATCAATAGGTATTATCATTGTATCCCCAAATTGAACCTGAGAACCTTTAGCATCCCAAAGTGAAAGTTCCTTTGATATTGTAGTGTCTTGCTTAATCTTTTGCTTAAACAAAATAGGGCTATTTACAGTTTCACTCTTAGTTGTTGGGAATTTATATAATACTAGGTTTCCATAGTTGGAATTATCCATTCTAGCTCCAAATAAAGCTATCATATTTTCCCTTTGATATTGATTAAAGTATTGAAGTAAAATCATCTCTTCATTCTTTTCACCAGGTAATTTCATAATTAAATAAGATGCTTCATTTACTGATTTTTTTCCATCTATATCTTTCTGTGTCTTTGCAACATCCCATACGTTTTGTCCTGAGAAAAATGTGCCTGAATTTTTAACATGGTATCTTTCCATAGCTTTACACTGAATAGCAAAATAATCTTGTGGATATTTAAAATGTTCTCTAAATCCTTCTTTTATTTCGCTTTCATTTTTAAATAACCCAGGAAATATTTTAGAATAAGTAGATATAATAGGGTCGTTTTTATCTATAATATAAAAATTAGTTGTTCCATTTACTGCATCAATTATTACTTTAACAGAATTTCTCATGTAATTAATATCTCCTATAGGTTCTGAGAAAGGATATGCATTTGATACAGTATAAGCATCTATTACCCAATATAATTTCCCGTTATTTATAACTATATAAGGATTATTATCATACTTTAAAAATGGAGCTATTTTTTTAACTCTATTTACTATGTTTCTATTCATTAAAATTCTGCTATCACTTGTTATGTCGCTTGATAATAAGAACTTCATATCCCCCTTATTAATAGCAAATAATATTCTATTAATAAAAGACATTTTTATTCCTGAATCTCCATCATAATTTTTTGTTGCATTTTCTCCACTATCTTTTAAATAATCCATTTCATTTAATTTAGTGTTTACTATTGCATATTCATTAGTTTTTTCACCATAATAAATTCTAGGGTCCTTTATTTCAACTCCAGAGGTATTTACAAGCGGCATATCTTTTATTACAAAATCAGGTTTTCCCTCAGCTGTTACAGAATTAACCTTGCTCATAACAACCCCATATCCATGAGTATATGTTAAATGCTTATTTTGCCATGTATTTGCCTTCTCTTGTAGCTTTTCATAATCTATTTCTCTAGGAGCTATAAACACTTGATTATATTTTCCATTTATCTTATATCTATCTATATCAATGTCATTAAAGATATAATAATTCTTCTTACTTTCAACTTGATTATAAAATTCTAAGGCCTGACCAACTGAATTTATTTTTATATTGTTTATTGTTTCTTTATTATTCTCTAAAGATTTCTTATTAAGAACATTAGTTAATGGGTATAGCTGTTCCTTTACGTTTGCAATTCCAAAAGCCTTTTTAGTGTACTTCATGTTATATTCTATAAAAGGTGTTTCAAGACGTCTTTCATTAGATTTAACAACTAACATTTGCCACGCACCAGATACTACTCTTTCTGAAATTACCAGTACAGCTATTAAAATAACACATGAAATAATTGGTTTAACTTTTGATTTTAATATACTAAAGGCTACAATTATGGATGAAATTATAGATACTATAGATATTGCTATATAAAATTTTAATGTTATCTTAGTGTCAGTATAACTTGCCCCAAAGGCAACCCCTCTTGGGGAATATGACAAATTCCAAGCCTTTATTAAATATCCTACTGATATACATAATAAAAGTAAGGCACCTAAGATAGCTAGTTGTTTTCCTGCAAATTTAGTGATTCCACTTTTAAAATTATTGATATTTATAAAATTTCTGTCTATTTTGTGTCCTAAAGTAACCCTATCTTTAATATTTAAAAACATATATACAATAACAGTAATAACAGCTAAAAGTATTAATAATGATAATAGACTGTTATAAATTGATTCTATTAATGGCAGTTTAAATATAAAAAATGATATATCCATATTGAAAATAGGATCTTTCACATTAAACTTAGAACTATTCATAAACTCTAATATCTTATCCCAATATCCTAATGAAAAATTTAAAGCTATAAATAAAGATATAATTAAAGTTAAAGCATTAATAATCTTTTTCCCTTTAGATTTTGACTCTATATCCACATCTATAAAAGATTCATTTTTACTTAAATTTTTCTTTATACTTCTACAATAAGTTTTAATAGCTACAAAACATATTAAAAATACTAATATAAATAGTGAAATTACAGAAGTAAATCTTTTTAAATATACAGATAAGTATCCAACTTCCCTAAACCATTTAATATTAATTATTACATTAACAATTTTTTTTAAAAAAATTACTGTTAATGCAATACAAAAAAATAATCCAATAAGTACCTTGTTCTTTCTCATTCAATTCCTCCTCTTGTTATTTAATTATAAACCCCTTGCTACTCAATTCCTCAATGATTTTATCCATATTTTCTTTTTTATCAACTTCAATTGTATGTAAATGAACTCCTTTAGTAAGTGCTAATAAAGGTTGTGCCTTATTGCTATTTAGATTTTTTATAAACTTTTGAACATCATATAGGTTTTTAACCATCATCATAGCCTTTATTTCTCCATAGAATGGATGTTCCACAATAACGTCTTTTATAATGCCACCATACTTTACAATACATTGCATCTCTTCATCTATATCTTCTCTTTCATGATGTACTGCAATTATCTTTTCTATAGTATTATTTTGAGATTTAGGTATAACATATCCTTGGGGAGTTGCTATTATATTCATACCTGTAGCTCTTAATATTGCTATATCCTTTACTATAACTTGCCTTGTTACACCAAGCTCACTCGCAATGTCTTGACCTTTTTTAGGCTCAATATTATTATTTAGCATTTCCTTTATGTGTTGTCTTCTTTTTTCTGAATCCACTTATTTCACCACCTTAATTTCTATCGTCACATTTTTTTATCATATCTAATTCCATATCTTCTATTATATCATTATTATGGTGGTTTTTAACTAAATACAAAAATCTTTCACTATATTGCATTTTATTTAAGATGTTTTTTCCCATAATGCCGTGATTATAATAAACATCTACTTTTTTTATATTATTAAATTTTTTTAATTTTCCTTTTGTAAATTTATTTAATAACACAAGTATAGATTTTTCAAAGACATTTAAATTACAGTTTATTTTTCCTATGTCATGAAGCAATGCAACTTTAATTAGTTCTTCTTTAGAAAGTTGATATTTTAAATGATTAGTTTTATTAGACATACAATTCTTAATATCTTTTGCAACTCTAACACAGTGGCATTGCTCACTTACTGATAGTTTATAAAACACTTCTTTTTCATTTTTATTTAAATATGTTTCTATAAATTTTTTATCCTCATCAGTTATTTTACATGTAATAGCCATATAAAATTGTTTTACTCTCTGAATCATAATATATTTGCCTTCCTTATAATATACTTAATTAAATTATACTATACTTAAATAAATTTGAACAAACGAAAAAAGAGTAGTCATATTTGACTACTCTTTTAATTTGGTGGAGATAAAGAGATTCGAACTCTTGACCCCCTGCGTGCAAGGCAGGTGCTCTCCCAACTGAGCTATACCCCCAAATGGTGGACCTTCAGGGACTCGAACCCCGGACCTACCGGTTATGAGCCGGTTGCTCTAACCAACTGAGCTAAAGATCCATTACCTGGCGACGACCTACTCTTCCACACCGTCTCCAGTGCAGTACCATCGGCGCTTTGAAGCTTAACCTTCGTGTTCGGTATGGGAACGGGTGTTACCTTCAAGCCATTACCACCAGATAAAATCTATATTGTTGTTGACAATTTTAAAAGAATCTTTGAATTATTCTTTCAAAATTGCACAGCGATAATAATTATTTGATCAAGCCCTCGACCTATTAGTATTGGTCAGCTGAATACATTACTGTACTTACACCTCCAACCTATCAACCTGATAGTCTTTCAGGGGTCTTACTAGCTTACGCTATGGGAAATCTAATCTTGAGGTGGGCTTCACGCTTAGATGCTTTCAGCGTTTATCCCTTCCCAACATAGCTACCCAGCTGTGCTCCTGGCGGAACAACTGGTGCACCAGAGGTTGGTCCATCCCGGTCCTCTCGTACTAAGGACAGCTCCTCTCAAATTTCCTACGCCCACGGCGGATAGGGACCGAACTGTCTCACGACGTTCTGAACCCAGCTCGCGTGCCGCTTTAATGGGCGAACAGCCCAACCCTTGGGACCGACTACAGCCCCAGGATGCGACGAGCCGACATCGAGGTGCCAAACCTCCCCGTCGATGTGGACTCTTGGGGGAGATCAGCCTGTTATCCCCGAGGTAGCTTTTATCCGTTGAGCGATGGCCCTTCCATACAGAACCACCGGATCACTAAGCCCGACTTTCGTCCCTGCTCCACCTGTATGTGTCGCAGTCAGGCTCCCTTCTGCCTTTGCACTCTACGCGCGATTTCCGACCGCGCTGAGGGAACCTTTGGGCGCCTCCGTTACCTTTTAGGAGGCGACCGCCCCAGTCAAACTGCCCACCTAGCAATGTCCTGTGACCAGATTCATGGCCTCCAGTTAGAATTCCAGTACTATCAGGGTGGTATCCCAAGGATGACTCCACCAAAGCTGACGCCCTGGCTTCTAAGTCTCCCACCTATCCTGTACAGACAATACCGAAATTCAATGCTAAGCTACAGTAAAGCTCTACGGGGTCTTTCCGTCCAACCGCGGGTAGCAAGCATCTTCACTTGCACTACAATTTCACCGGATTTACTGCCGAGACAGTGCTCAAATCATTACGCCATTCGTGCGGGTCGGAACTTACCCGACAAGGAATTTCGCTACCTTAGGACCGTTATAGTTACGGCCGCCGTTTACTGGGGCTTAAGTTCATAGCTTCGCTTACGCTAACTATTCCCCTTAACCTTCCAGCACCGGGCAGGCGTCAGCCCCTATACATCAGCTTACGCTTTAGCAGAGACCTGTGTTTTTGATAAACAGTTGCTTGAGCCTATTCACTGCGGCCTACTCTCGTAGGCACCCCTTCTCCCTAAGTTACGGGGTCAATTTGCCGAGTTCCTTAGCAGTAATTCTTCCGACGACCTTAGGATTCTCTCCTCATCTACCTGTGTCGGTTTGCGGTACGGGCACCATTTTGCTCCATAGAGACTTTTCTTGGCAGCGTGGAATCAGATACTTCGTCAAAAATGACTCCCCATCACACCTCAGGCTTAATGTTAAGCGGATTTACCTACTTAACACCCTAAGTGCTTAGACGCACATCCAATAGTGCGCACATCCTATCCTCCTGCGTCATCCCATTTGTCAAACGCATTATGGTGGTACTGGAATATCAACCAGTTGTCCATCACCTACGCCTTTCGGCCTTGGCTTAGGTCCCGACTAACCCTGGGAGGACGAGCCTTCCCCAGGAAACCTTAGATATTCGGTCAACAAGATTCTCACTTGTTTTTCGCTACTTATGCCAGCATTCTCACTTCTGTACTGTCCACCACTCCTTACGGTATGGCTTCAACCTGTACAGAAAGCTCCTCTACCACGTATACAAAGTATACATCCATAGCTTCGGTGGTAAGTTTGAGCCCCGTTACATCTTCGGCGCAGGATCTCTCGACTAGTGAGCTATTACGCACTCTTTAAATGAGTGGCTGCTTCTAAGCCAACATCCTAGTTGTCTTAGAAATCCCACATCCTTTCCCACTTAACTTACACTTTGGGACCTTAGCTGATGGTCTGGGCTGTTTCCCTTTTGACCACGGATCTTATCATTCGTAGTCTGACTGCCGGGGTACAAGTATATGGCATTCGGAGTTTGATAGGGTTCAGTAACTGTTGTCAGCCCCTAGCCCATTCAGTGCTCTACCTCCACTACTTAATTACCCGACGCTAGCCCTAAAGCTATTTCGAGGAGAACCAGCTATCTCCGAGTTCGATTGGAATTTCTCCGCTATCCACAGCTCATCCCATGGCTTTTCAACGCCAACGTGGTTCGGACCTCCACGGAATTTTACTTCCGCTTCATCCTGGCCATGGATAGGTCACCCGGTTTCGGGTCTACAATATGCAACTAGTTGCCCTGTTCAGACTCGGTTTCCCTTCGGCTCCACACCATAAGTGCTTAACCTTGCTGCACATCGTAACTCGCTGGCCCGTTCTACAAAAAGTACGCCGTCACACTTTAATGTGCTCCGACCGATTGTAGGCACACGGTTTCAGATTCTATTTCACTCCCCTCCCGGGGTTCTTTTCACCTTTCCCTCACGGTACTGCTTCACTATCGGTCACTAGGTAGTATTTAGCCTTGGGAGATGGTCCTCCCAGCTTCCCACAAGGTTTCACGTGTCTCGTGGTACTCTGGAGTAGATCTACTTTTCTTTCCTTTTCGCTTACAGGGCTATTACCTTCTATGGCGGAGCCTTCCAGCTCTCTTCAACTAAAGAAATCAAAGCGTTGTGATCTATCCGCAACCCCAGGAACAAGTTCCTGGTTTGGGCTCTTCCCCTTTCGCTCGCCGCTACTTAGGGAATCGAATTTTCTTTCTCTTCCTCTGGGTACTTAGATGTTTCAGTTCCCCAGGTGTACCTCCATATACCTATGTATTCAGTATACAGTATCTAGCAAAGCTAGATGGGTTTCCCCATTCGGAAATCTACATATCACAGGCTATGTGCGCCTACATGTAGCTTATCGCAGCTTATCGCGTCCTTCATCGGCTCCTAGTGCCAGGGCATTCACCGTGCGCCCTTTGTAGCTTGATCTATCATCATCTACTAATTTTCATTAGTGTCTAGGTTTAGATTATTTCTAATCTTATTAATTCGTTTCTTTATCACTGTGCAATTTTCAAAGAACAATTTCTTGAAAGACTTAGTCTTTCAAAATTAAACAGAATCAGGTTTCCAGTCTGGAAGCTTTGCTTCCATTCTCCCTAGAAAGGAGGTGATCCAGCCGCAGGTTCTCCTACGGCTACCTTGTTACGACTTCACCCCAATCACCAATCCCACCTTCGACCGCTGGCTCCTTACGGTTACCTCACGGGCTTCGGGTGTTACCGGCTCTCATGGTGTGACGGGCGGTGTGTACAAGACCCGGGAACGTATTCACCGCGACATGCTGATTCGCGATTACTAGCAACTCCAACTTCATGTAGGCGAGTTTCAGCCTACAATCCGAACTGGGACTGGCTTTCAAGTTTTGCTCCCCCTCGCGGGATTGCTGCTCGTTGTACCAGCCATTGTAGCACGTGTGTAGCCCTAGACATAAGGGGCATGATGATTTGACGTCATCCCCACCTTCCTCCACGTTAACCGCGGCAGTCTCGTTAGAGTGCTTAACTTAATAGTAGCAACTAACAATAAGGGTTGCGCTCGTTGCGGGACTTAACCCAACATCTCACGACACGAGCTGACGACAACCATGCACCACCTGTCTTCCTGTCCCCGAAGGGACTTCCTCAGTTACGAGTAATTCAGGAGATGTCAAGTCTAGGTAAGGTTCTTCGCGTTGCTTCGAATTAAACCACATGCTCCGCTGCTTGTGCGGGTCCCCGTCAATTCCTTTGAGTTTTAATCTTGCGACCGTACTCCCCAGGCGGAATACTTAATGCGTTTGCTGCGGCACCGAGGGTGGTACCCCCCGACACCTAGTATTCATCGTTTACGGCGTGGACTACCAGGGTATCTAATCCTGTTTGCTACCCACGCTTTCGTATCTCAGTGTCAGTTACAGTCCAGAAAGTCGCCTTCGCCACTGGTGTTCTTCCTAATCTCTACGCATTTCACCGCTACACTAGGAATTCCACTTTCCTCTCCTGCACTCTAGACACCCAGTATCAAATGCAGCTCCCAGGTTAAGCCCGGGAATTTCACATCTGACTTAAATGCCCACCTACATACTCTTTACGCCCAGTAAATCCGGACAACGCTTGCCACCTACGTATTACCGCGGCTGCTGGCACGTAGTTAGCCGTGGCTTCCTCATTAGGTACCGTCATTATCGTCCCTAATGACAGAGTTTTACGATCCGAAAACCTTCATCACTCACGCGGCGTTGCTGCGTCAGGGTTTCCCCCATTGCGCAATATTCCCCACTGCTGCCTCCCGTAGGAGTCTGGACCGTGTCTCAGTTCCAATGTGGCCGATCACCCTCTCAGGTCGGCTACGCATCGTTGCCTTGGTGAGCCGTTACCTCACCAACTAGCTAATGCGCCGCGGGTCCATCTCAAAGCGGATTGCTCCTTTGATTATTTTACGATGCCGTAAAATAATGTTATGCGGTATTAATCTCCCTTTCGGGAGGCTATCCCACTCTTTGAGGCAGGTTACCCACGTGTTACTCACCCGTCCGCCGCTAATCCACTTCCCGAAGGAAGCTTCATCGCTCGACTTGCATGTGTTAGGCACGCCGCCAGCGTTCGTCCTGAGCCAGGATCAAACTCTCAATTTAAAAGTTTAATCTTACTCAAATTTATTGACTGGTTTATTACCTATATTCTGTTTAATTTTCAAAGACCATTTTCTTTCGCCATCTCTCGACGACTTCCTTAGTTTATCATAACTAATTTTTCTTGTCAACACTTTTTTCAAAGTTTTTTGTGACTTCTTTTGTCGCAATCACTTAACGACAAGTGATATCTTATCAAAATAATTAATTTAACGTAAATATATTATGTTTTATTATAATAAATTATATTCTATTTTCTTTTATTAACACTAAATTTCTCTAAATATATCATATTGACACTCCTGGTTATGTATATTAAAAAACTATAAAAAAGTGACCTTGCTTTTAAGCAAAGTCACTTTTAAATTCATTTTTATTAACAATTATTCGTTTATTTCCTCATCAACCTGTTGATTAATTTCACTATTGTTTTCTTCTAACTCATCTTGAGCTATTTGTTGTGAATCATTAGAACCTTCTTCCATCTCTTCTTCAGTTATATTAACTTTAGCCATAGTAACTACTTTTTCTTCTTCTACAGTTCTCATTAAAGTAACTCCCATAGCATTTCTGCTAGTAACTGATATATCAGAAACATTTATTCTTATAGCTATACCACTGTCATTTATAAGCATTAATTCATCTTCATCCTCAACAGATCTTGCACCAATAAGAAGTCCTGTTTTTTCAGATATTTTATAAGTTATAACCCCTTTTCCACCTCTTTTTTGAAGTGTGTATTCTTTAATTGGAGTTCTCTTACCATATCCATTTTCACTTACAACTAAAAGATCTCTTTCATCTGATGCAACTTCCATACTTACAACTTCATCATCATCTCTTAAGGTAATAGCTTTAACTCCTGTTGCATTTCTACCCATTGGTCTTGCATCATTTTCATCAAATTTTATTGCATAACCATTTTTAGTAGCATAAATTATATTGCAATCTCCAGTAGTTACCCTAACACTTATAAGTTCATCATTTTCTCTTAGATTAATAGCATTTAATCCATTTTTTCTAATAGATGAATATTGATCAAGTGAAGTTTTCTTTATTAAACCATTCTTAGTTCCCATGATTAAGTATCTATCTGGTTTAAATTCTTTTAGGTATATTACATTTTGTATTTTTTCATTTTTCTCTAAAGGAAGTAGGTTTATTAAATTCATTCCCTTAGCTGTTCTGCCAGCTTCAGGTATTTGATAAGCTTTAAGTTTGTATACCCTTCCCCTATTACTAAAGAATAATATATTATCATGAGTTGATGAAGTTATTATATGTTCAACAAAATCATCTTCTTTAGTTGTCATTGCTTGAATACCTCTACCACCCCTTCTTTGAGCGCTATATGTCTCAACAGGAAGTCTTTTTATGTATCCAGCATGAGTTAGAGTTATAACAACGTCTTTTTCTTCTATTAGATCTTCTATATCTATGTCATTTCCGTCGCCATGAACAATTTCTGTTCTTCTCTCATCACCATATTTAATTTTAATTTCATTTAACTCATCTTTTATTATTTTTAATAATAAATCTTTGTTTGAAAGTATTTCTCTAAAGTATTTAATGCTTTCCATAAGTTTTGCATACTCTTCTTCGATTTTTTCTCTTTCAAGACCTGTAAGTCTTTGAAGTTTCATATCAAGTATTGCATTTGCTTGTTTTTCAGAAAGATTAAATTTGCTCATAAGACCTTCTCTTGCCTCAGCTGTTGTCTTAGAACTACGTATTAATTTTATAACTTCATCAATGTGATCAAGTGCTATTCTAAGACCTTCTAATATGTGAGCTCTTGCAAGTGCTTTATCTAGGTCAAATTGAGTTCTTCTTGTTATAACTTCTTCTTGGAATTTTATATAATGTTTTAAAACTTCTTTTAAACTTAATACCCTTGGTTCACCATTAACAAGTGCTAGCATTATTATTCCAAAGCTATCTTGCATTTTAGTGTGTTTATATAATTGATTTAACACAACATTAGCATTTGCGTCTCTCTTTAGTTCTATTACAATTCTCATACCTTGTCTGTCTGATTCATCTCTAAGGTCTGAAATTCCATTTATCCTCTTATCCTTAACTAAATTTGCTATGCTTTCAATAAGTCTAGCTTTATTTACTTGGTAAGGTATCTCAGTTACAACTATTCTTGATTTTCCTTTTTCATCTTCTTCTATTTCAGCTTTTGATCTAATAACAACTTTTCCACGACCAGTTTCGTAAGCTCTTTTTATACCTGATTTTCCAACTATAATTCCTGCTGTAGGAAAATCTGGTCCCTTTATTTCTGCCATAAGTTCAGCAACTGAAATGTCTGGATTATCGATATATTTACTTATACCATTTATAACTTCAGTTAAGTTGTGAGGTGGTATATTTGTTGCCATACCAACTGCTATACCTGAAGATCCATTTACAAGTAAGTTAGGAAATCTAGATGGAAGAACTGAAGGTTCTTTTTCTTCTCCATCAAAGTTAGGTATAAAGTCTACTGTGTTCTTGTTTATATCGCGTAGAAGCTCAAGAGTAACTTTAGTCATCTTAGCTTCTGTATATCTCATTGCAGCTGCTCCGTCTCCGTCTACAGAACCAAAGTTTCCATGACCGTCTACAAGAGTATATCTAATAGAAAAATCTTGAGCCATTCTAACTAAAGCGTCATATACAGCAGTATCACCGTGTGGGTGATATTTACCTAAAACGTCACCGACTATTCTGGCAGATTTCCTATATCCTTTCTCAGGAGTTAATCCAAGTTCATGCATTGAATATAAAATTCTTCTATGAACTGGTTTTAATCCATCTCTTACGTCTGGAAGTGCACGACCAACAATAACACTCATAGCGTAATCTATATAACTTCTTTGCATTTCCTTACTTATGTCTACTGGTATAATATTACCTTCGTTGTTCATCTTAACACCTCTTTACTAACCTTATATATCTAAGTTAACAACTTTTTTAGCATTTTCTTCTATGAATTCACGTCTTGGCTCTACTTTGTCACCCATTAAAATTGTAAATACTTCATCAGCCCTCATAGCGTCGTCTATAGTAACTTTAACTAATGTTCTGTGTTCTGGATTCATTGTAGTATCCCACAATTGACCAGCATCCATTTCTCCAAGACCCTTATATCTTTGAATTTCTGTATTCTTATCTTTTCCACCAATTTGTGCTAAAACTTCTTGAAGTTCATTGTCTGAATAAGCGTAATTAACACTCTTACCCTTCTTAACTTGATATAAAGGTGGTTGCGCAATATATACATGACCGCCATCAACTAGTTCTCTCATGTATCTATAAAAGAATGTTAGTAGTAGTGTTGCTATGTGAGCTCCATCTACATCGGCATCGGTCATTATTATAATTCTGTGATATCTTATTTTTTCTATATCAAAATCTTTGCCAATACCTGCTCCAAAAGCTGTAATCATGGCTCTTATTTGATCTGAATTTAATATTTTATCAAGTCTTTGCTTTTCTACGTTCATTATTTTACCTCTTAATGGTAAAATAGCTTGGAATCTTCTATCTCTTCCTTGCTTTGCAGAACCACCCGCAGAATCTCCTTCGACTAAATAAATTTCACATTCTGATGGGTCTTTAGAAGAGCAATCTGCAAGTTTACCTGGTAGTGATGTACTTTCAAGCACACTTTTTCTTCTAGTAAGTTCTCTTGCTTTTTTAGCAGCTTCTCTTGCTCTTGCTGCTGTTAATGATTTTTCAATAACGATTTTTGCTGTATCAGGATTTTCTTCTAGGAATATGCTAACTCTTTCAGATACTATTGAATCAACAATTCCTCTAACTTCAGTATTTCCAAGCTTTGTTTTTGTTTGTCCTTCAAATTGAGGATCTGTAAGCTTTACTGAAATTACTGCAGTAAGACCTTCTCTTGTATCATCACCTGATAAGTTTTTATCGTTTTCCTTTAAGAATCCATATCTTCTTGCATAATCATTTAACACTCTTGTAAGTGCTGTTTTAAATCCAGCTAAGTGAGTTCCACCTTCAACTGTATCTATGTTATTTGCAAAGGAAAAAATATTTTCATTGTATGTATCATTGTATTGTAATCCAACTTCAACTAAATAATCATCTTTGTTACCCTCTACATATATAGGTTCTGCATGAAGAGTTTGTTTATTTCTGTTTAGGAAAGAAACAAATGATTTTATTCCACCTTCATAGTGAAACTCATCTCTTCTTTCGTTTCCTTCTCTTTCGTCAACTAATATAATCTTTATTCCTTTGTTTAAAAATGCTAACTCTCTTAATCTTTGAGCTAATGTAGAATAATCAAATTCCACTTCTTCAAAAATTTCATCATCAGGCTTAAAATAAACAGATGTTCCATGCTCATCTGTATCCCCAACAATGGTAAGTTCACTAACAACTTTACCCTTTTTATAGTTTTGACTCCATATATGTCCGTCTCTTCTTACTTCAACATTACACTCTTTTGATAGAGCATTAACAACTGAAGCACCAACACCGTGAAGACCTCCAGATACTTTGTATCCGCCTCCACCAAATTTACCACCAGCATGAAGCACAGTCATAATAACTTCAACTGTTGGCTTTTTCATTTTAGGATGAATACCTACAGGCATACCCCTACCATCATCTTTTACTGTTATGCAATTATCTTTATGTATTAACACTTCTATGTTTTGACAAAAACCAGCTAAGGCCTCATCTATACTATTGTCTACAATTTCGTAAACTAAGTGGTGTAGCCCTCTTATTCCTGTTGTTCCAATATACATCCCTGGTCTTTTTCTAACAGCCTCTAATCCTTCAAGTACTTGTATTTGCGATTCATCATATACTTGTTTGTTCTCCATGAATGTCCTCCTAACTTATTCTTTAGGTTCATAGAACATATTTTCAGTTCTCTTTGTTAAGGTAGAAGAAGATATAGGTGATAAGTATATTTTACTTTTCTTGTTAACTTCAGCAACAACAAAAGATTTCGGATTTTCTTTTGTTATCCTTTCAACAAAACCATCTTCTTCAGCCATTCTTAAAAATTGTATAGTGTCTGAACTATACATTGTAGCCTCTAGATCGAATATACCAATTATATCTTTTAATGGAACTACTACATTTTCTCCTAAATGCAAAAACATAAGTTATCCTCCTTAGACGATTATTGATTAACTGTTCCATTTGTAACCTTAAATAACTTCACATGATCATCTAAATATTCCCTAATATCAATTAAACCCGTTCCTGTTATAATTGTTTGAAATTCTCTTATTGAATTAAGAATATACTTTTGCCTATTTATATCTAATTCAGAAAGAACGTCATCTAGTAAAAGAACAGGATATTCACCTGTTTGTTCTTTTATGATCTCTAATGATGCAAGTTTTATAGTTAATACTGCTGTCCTTTGTTGACCTTGAGACCCAAAAGTTCTAGTATCTGTATTATTTATATTTACTGCAAAATCATCTCTATGTGGACCAAATGAAGTACTTCCCTTTTCAAAATCTTTTTTTACATTTTCTCTTAATAAATTATAAAAGTCATTTTGAATGTTGTTTAAATCTTTAATAGACGTTATATATTTAAATTCTATATTTTCCTTTTGTGAAGTTATATCTTTATGAATTTTATTTCCCCTAATGCTTAAAGATTCTATGTATTTAAGCCTCTCTTTTATTATATAACTTCCATATTTACTTAATTGATGATCGTAAACTTCAGTAACTTCTGTGTTAGAGTTCCATTTTCTAAGAATAGTATTCCTCTCATTCAAAACTTTATTATATCTTACTAAACTATAGTAATATTTTTTGTTCAATTTACTGAGTTCAATATCTAAAAATTTTCGTCTATAGGAAGGTGATTCTTTCACAATTTTTAAATCTTCTGGGGAAAACATTACAACGTTAAAAACACCTATAAGATCTGAGATAGTCTTTAATTTTATAGAATTAACCCTAACGCCTTTTTTACCTTCTTTGAATATTTTAATGTCTATCTTCTTATCTAGCCTTTCTTTACTAATATAAACGCTTATATAGGCATCCCTAGCCCCCCACTTTATAAGTTCTTTATCCTTATTGGTTCTATGAGATTTGCCTATACTACAATAATATATACTTTCAAGAATATTTGTTTTTCCTTGGGCATTATCTCCTATAAAGACATTTATGCCACTATGAAGTTTTAAAGATAATATTTCATAGTTTCTAAAATTAATTAACTCTAAATTTTTAATATACATAACAACACCTGTTGTAATTATACCATATAACTCATATCTTAACTAAGTTTAAATATTAAATAATTTTATATGCGTCTCCGTTAAATTCTACTATGTCACCTGGTACTAGCTTTCTTCCTCTTCTATTTTCCACTTCTCCGTTTACTATAACTTCATCATTTTGAATATAGAATTTTGCTTCTGAACCCATAGTTGCAATTCCCGACCATTTTAAGAAAGCATCTAACTTTATGAACTCTGTACTTATTTTTATTTCTTGCATATACAATCCTCCAACTTATTTTTCATAAACAAACATTTACGCATTTAAAAGTCTTACTGGTAAAACTAAGTAAGTGTATGCTTTTTCTTCTTTACTCTTGATAACACAAGGACTTACGCTACTATCAAATTCCATTATTATTTCATCATCTTCTAGAATTTTAAGCACATCAATTAGGTATTTTGAATTAAATGCAATTTGAAGTTCGTCACCTTGCAAAATGATATTTAGTTCTTCTCTAACCTTTCCCAATTGAGAATTAGAAGTGATAATTAGATTGTCATCTTTAATGTCGAATTTTACAAGATTCGTGTTTCCGTCTTTTCCCATTAAAGATGCTCTTTCAATACAATTCAATAATTCAGATCTTTTAGCTGTTACTTTTAACTTGTATTCTTCTGGAATTATAGAATTATATTTTATAAATTCTCCTTCTAAAAGTCTAGATATAACCTTAGTTTCTCCTAGATTAAAAAGAATATGGTTAGGAGTAAAAGTTATATTTACATTTTTTTCATCTTCACTCAGTATTTTAGAAACTTCACTAAATGTTTTTCCTGGAATTACCGCACTTATAGTGTTTTCATTGTTAATTTCGTTACTTCTAAGTGCTAATCTATATCCATCTAGTGCAACTAAGTTCAGTTTTTCATCTCTAACTTCAAACAATATTCCTGTAAGAATAGGTCTTGTTTCATCTTGAGCTATAGCAAATATAGTACCTTTAATCATATTTTTTAATACTTTTTCAGGTATACTGAAAATCATATTTTCATTTATTCTAGGTAAGCCTGGAAATTCATCTGCATCCATATGAATTAAATCAAACTTAGATTTTTCACAGAATATTTCAATAGAATTATTATCTGTAGTGTTGATTTTTACTGAACTATTAGGAAGTTTTCTTATTATTTCTCCGAATATCTTAGAATCAACAACTATTGTACCTTCTTCTTCAACCTCCGCTTCTATTTTAGTTTCTATGCTAAGGTCTATATCAGATCCAATTAAAGTAAGTTCATTATCTTTAGCAGATAAATGTATTCCTTGTAATATAGGCATAGGTGATTTTCCAGTTACAGCTTTTTGTGCTATTGATATTGCTTCTTGTAATTTGTTTTTAGCACATGTAAATTTCATAGTTGTGTACCTCCTTTATCCACAATTAAAATTTTGATTATAAATAGATAGAATAGATATATTTATATAGTAGTAATAGTAATAGGGACTGTTGATATGTGGATAACCTATTCAAAGCTAATAGAATAGCCAAAATTAGTGGAAAAATTATTGTGGATAAATTGATCAAAAAACTTAACATTTATCCACAATAATAAACAGTCAATGTATATTTTTATTTTATCCACATAATATTAAGTGTATATTATAAACATATGTTAATTGTTAGTTATCTTCTTGTTTAAATCATCAATAACGTTTCTTAAAGACTCATCTTTCTTTAAGATGTTAGAAATTTTTTCGTAGGCGTGAATTACAGTTGTGTGATCACGTCCTCCAAATTCTTCTCCTATTTTAGGGAGAGACATATCAGTAAGTTTTCTACTTAAATACATGGCAATTTGTCTTGGAAATGCTATGTTTCTAGTTCTTCTAGAAGATTTAAGTTCTTGAATTTTTAAGTTAAAGTAATTACATACGATATCTTGTATTAGCTCTATTGTAATTTGTTTATTTTGTTCGCTTGATATTATATCTTTTAGAGCTTCTGCTGCAAGATCTACGCTAATTTCTCTGTTTGTTAGAGAAGAGTACGCAACAATTCTTATTAATGCGCCTTCAAGTTCTCTGATATTTGATTTTATTTTAGTTGCAATGTATACCATAACTTCGTTTGGTATATCAAGATTTTCTACATCTGCCTTCTTTTTTAGTATGGCAATTCTTGTTTCAAAATCAGGGGCTTGGATATCAGCGATAAGTCCCCACTCAAATCTAGAACGAAGTCTATCCTCTAATGTAGGTATTTCTTTTGGTGGTCTATCACTAGATAGAATTATTTGCTTGTCAGCTTCATAAAGAGCATTGAAAGTATGAAAAAATTCTTCTTGAGTTCTTTCTTTTCCAGCAATAAATTGAATATCATCTATAAGAAGTACATCTACATTTCTATATTTATTTCTAAATTCTTCATTTTTATCGTCTTTTATAGAGTTTATAAGCTCATTAGTAAATTTTTCAGAAGAAACATATACAACCTTTGCATTAGGTGTATTTTGAAGTATATAGTGACCAATAGCATGCATTAAGTGAGTTTTACCAAGTCCAACTCCTCCATATATGAAAAGAGGATTGTATGCTTTAGCTGGAGATTCTGCAACAGCTAAAGATGCGGCATGAGCAAATCTATTACTATTACCTATTACAAATGAATCAAATGTATATTTAGGGTTTAAGATAGATGTCATCTCATCATTAACCACTATATTATCATTGGACGACTTAGGTTTAAGTTGCTGATTATTAAAAATTTCTTCTGATGTTATTGAAAATTCTATGTTATATTTTTTAGAAGTTATAAGTTTTATTGCATTTATTATAAGATCTTTATATCTACTTTCAAGAATGCCTCTTGTAAAATCATTGGGAACTTCTAATTTTATTGTATTTTCATTCATTGATATAGGAGAAATACTTTTTATCCAGGTATTAAAACTAACTTCAGTGAGTTCCCCTTTTATGATATTTAAAGTTTTCGTCCATAGTTGTTTCAATTGGGCATTCATTTTTTGACCTCCAGTCTATCAAAAAATAATTTTTTAATAAAAATTAAATATGTAAAATTTAAGTATTAACAAGTTATCAACAATAAGTACGTGTTCTATTATAATTTGTTGACAAATATAATAAAATTATTCACATGTGTATAATAATTAGGATAACAAAAAGTAAATTTAATTTATCAACAAGAACCAATAAATTAAAAATTAACAAACGTTAATATGAATAAATA